>JBBQTB010000012.1:0-134436 GCA_038213375.1 Bacteroidales bacterium
TGCGAAAAAATATTAAAAACCAGGGGGCATAAAAACTTCAAAAACCTAATGCATTTTTTATATTTTTACACAAATATTGACCACTAGAAAAATGTCCTTTTATTTCCGGAATGACTGTCCTTTTAAAACGGAATACGCACTAAATGTAAGGTAATTGGAAGTTTTGTTACTAATGTAAGCTATGGACTTTCTCCATTGAATGTTACCTTTACCAATACATCGGTAGAAGCAAGTAATTACCTTTGGATCTTCGGAGATCAGAGCATATCAAATAGCATTTCCCCATCACACGATTTTATTAACAATGGCAAAGATACAATTACATATAAGGTAAAAATGGTTGCCAGCAATGGGAGTTGTATATCAGATACCTTTGCAAAAATCGTTAAAGTATTTCCTATACTTCTTTCTACGGACGAAATGCTAATGAATAATGGTATTAATGTTTTTCCCAACCCAATAGTTGAAAGTTTAAATATTAGATATCATTTATCTCAATCTGAAAAAGTCACTGTGGATGTATTTGAAAATAGCGGTCGCTTAATTAATCATGTCGCCGAAAAACTGAACCTTATTGGAGATCAAATCATTACTTTAAATTTAGGGAATCAAATAAATGGAATTGTTATTGTGAGACTTAAAATAGGTGCTACTAGTTACTCTTTCAAAAGAATTGTACAAAGATAGAATTTGCTGCTCTTGAGTAAGATTAAAGATGGATTTCTTAATAGGTTTGTCCAAAACATATCGTTTGGTGCCAAAACCAGATCGTGTTGTGCTTCCATAAATTCTGGTAAGGCTTAAAAAAGCATCTTAACCCAACTTGCACCCCAGACTCGTATTTGAAAATCAATCATAAATAACTTCGTAAAGGAGAATTATTATATCAATTAGTTATTCTTGCTGTCTTTCTTTTTTATAGCCTGATAAATCAAATAAATAACAAACCCCAAACCTATAAGAACAAAGCCCCAGGTAATTTCCTTAAAATACACTTTCCATTTATCAATAAGAAAATAGCTCATTACGGCCAAAGTTGTATTCCATAATGCCGATCCTACAGCAGTATAGATGATAAAATTGCGGAGCTTCATCTTCGACAGACCGGCTGGTATGGAAATAAGATGCCGTATACCCGGAATTAGCCGACCTATAAATGTTGAACTGTTTCCGTTTTTTAAAAAATATTGTTCTGCATGGTCCACTTTGGCCGGAGTTACAAAAAATATTCTTGCCCATTTGCTTTCAGCCATTGCATAGATTATTTTTCGGCCCAGGTAATACGAAAGAACATAGTTAAATAAGGCCCCTATAATACATCCCAGGGTAGAGAAAAGAATGATTAGGGATAAATCAAGTTGACCTTTAACCGCCAAATAAGCAGCTGGTGGTATTATTAATTCAGAAGGCAGTGGAATAAATGAACTTTCAACAGCCATAAATAAAGTAATGGTACCATAGTTCAGATGAACTTTATACCACTCAATTATAAAATCAAAATATTCCATCATCAGTTCCGATTTACAACGTTGTAAAAATAATAAGTTAGGTACAACTATTCATTAGTCAATTGAATAACATCGAATGGAACCCTTACAATGCTTTTATAATCTCTTCCGGCCTCTTTCATTTCATCATCGTCTTCCTGGTAATACCAGATAATTTTAACATTAGTTTGCTTATCCTGATGAAGTTGAACAAAAGAATTGAACATATTTAAAAGAAGTATACTTGAGCTGGTATTAAAATACTCAAGTGTCACTTTCATTTCAATTTTTGACGGGAGATGAACTTTAAAGGTATCAAGCCATTTGAAAACAGGTTCGTAAAAAGTACGTGAATCTTCGGGTATTGACCGTCCTGAAATTGTTAAATCACCATTTATTTTAAATTCAATGGATGGTGTTTTCCCCAATGGTTTACCTTCAATTATTAAATCCTTCATAATTTAATTTATAAATTTTAATACCAGAGATTAAATGGTTAAATGAATGCCGTGTTTTCATTGATTTAATTTACAAATAATTGAGAACTAATACAAACTATAAGTTACAATATTTGAAAACCTTATAATACGGAAACAATAGTTATTCAATAAATCAAGAATACCACTGGAATTGTCAAATATAGTAATTATATAAATGTCTAAAGCCGACAAAAAGACTCTTTTTACAGTAATATTTGTTTTCCGGATAGTTTTTTAGGAAGGAAAAATCTCGTAAATTATTATATTTATCCTCTGAAAATAATACTAACTAACTTAAATTATTCATGCACTTACATTATATTGATTTATCAATTATTTTTCTCTATCTCATTGCTACCGTGTTTATCGGGCATTATGTGTCGCATCGGGCTTCCCGCGATCTCAAATCGTACTTTCTGGGAGGAAATAGCCTGCCATGGTATTATCTGGGAATATCCAATGCATCGGGCATGTTCGATATCGCAGGAACTATGCTTCTTGTATACTGGCTATCAGTTTACGGATTAAAAAGCGTTTGGCTTCCGTGGGTTTGGCCCGTTTTTAATCAAGTTTTCTTAATGGTCTATCTGAGCGTTTGGCTGCGTCGTTCCAATGTAATGACTGGTGCTGAATGGATAAAGACACGTTTCGGAAGTGGCAAGGGCGCTAATCTCTCACATATTATAGTAGTTGTTTTCGCTTTGGTTAGCGTGATCGGATTTCTGGCCTATGGTTTCAAAGGAATTGGCAAATTTGCTGTTGCTTTTTTACCCCCATTGATTACTAATTCTGAAACTTTGTTAAGATTTCCACAAATAAATGCCAACCTATACGCTTTGATATTAATGGCTATTACCACTTTTTATGTAGTTAAGGGGGGTATGTTCAGTGTGGTAATCACCGAAGTCATTCAATATGGAATTCTTACTATCTCATCCATTGCCATCGGAATAATTGCCATGACACAGATTTCACCCGATGCTCTTACGGCAGTTATTCCTCACGGCTGGAAAGACATATTTTTCGGATGGGGTCTCGATTTAGACTGGTCAACGGTTAAGGCTGACTCGGCAACCAAAGTAGCTGCCTTTAACGACTGGATTAAAAATGACGGTTATTCTATGTTTGGTTTTTTCTTTATCATGATGTTGTTTAAAGGGATATTTGTTTCTGCTGCGGGTCCGGCGCCAAACTACGACATGCAGCGTGTTCTTTCAACAAAAAGTCCTCGCGAAGCTGCTAAAATGAGCTCACTGGTAAGTATTGTACTTAATCCTCCCCGGTATTTTATGATTGCAGGTTTAACTGTGCTGGCCCTTGTTCATTTCGACAGCCTGTATAAAAGTTCAATTGTAAAACCCGATTTTGAAACCATTCTTCCTCAGGTGCTGGCTACCTATGTACCCATTGGGCTGTTAGGTTTTCTAATGGCTGGTTTGCTTGCAGCTTTTATGAGTAATTTTGCTGCTACAGTAAATGCTGCGCCTGCTTATATTGTTAACGATATTTATAAACAATATATAAATCCCAATGCCGATGCAAAGAAGTACGTTAAAATGAGCTATATCGCATCTGTAGTTGTGGTTGTAGTGGGTATTACCTTTGGTTTCTTTGTGGAAAGTATCAATAATGTGGTATTGTGGATTGTTTCAGCGCTTTGGGGCGGTTACACAGCATCGAATGTGTTGAAATGGTATTGGTGGAGATTCAATGGTTACGGATATTTCTGGGGAATGGTAACCGGTATTGCTACGGCTCTATTATTGCCTTTGTTAACAAGTCTAAACCTATTGTCATTTTTAAATGACTGGCCACTTCATAATAATCCTAATATGAATGCGTTTCCTATCATTTTGTTATGTTCACTTTTTGGATGTATTCTGGCAACGTATCTTACTAAACCTGAAGATGACGAAGTACTAAAAAAATTCTATTCCACCATTCGCCCATGGGGTTTTTGGGGACCAGTTCGCAAAATGGTGCTCCTTGATAATCCTGAGTTTAAGAAAAATACCAATTTTGGCCGTGATATGTTTAATATTGTAATCGGTATTATTGGTCAGATTATTCTTATGGCATTACCAATATATATTGTTATTAGGGAAAAAACGGCTATAATTGTTTGTGTTATAGTGCTTGCTGCAATTGCTATTACTATGAAGAAAACATGGTACGATAAATTGGAGGATTAGTTTTAAAATTTAAGAACCAAAGACTATGACGAACAACGAATAACTCAAAACTATTAATGGATAATATGACTAAACTAGATTTTAATAAACGTTTTTATGGATTGCTTAACGAGCATGAGCGATTAATTACACGGCCAAATGAGCCAGTTGCTGAATATAATGGAGTTTATCAACGGTACAAATACCCGATTCTTACCGGCAATCATGCTCCGGTTTTCTGGAGGTACGATTTGAATCCTGCAACCAATCCACTATTGCTGGAGCGCCTGGGGGTAAATGCAGCTTTTAATTCAGGAGCAATGGAATGGAATGGGAAAATTGTTTTGGCAGTGCGTGTTGAAGGCGATGACCGGAAATCGTTTTTTGCCATTGCTGAAAGTTCCAACGGCCTTGATAATTTCCGTTTTTGGGATTATCCCATTACACTTCCTGAAACTGAAGATCCGGCCACTAACGTGTATGACATGCGTTTGACCAAACACGAAGATGGATGGATTTATGGTATTTTTTGTGCTGAGCGGAAAGATCCGAATGCACCTTCTGGTGATACATCTTCAGCCACCGCTACAGCAGGCATTGCTCGTACCAAGGATTTGATCACTTGGAACCGTTTGCCTGATTTAAAAACTAAAAGTCAACAACGCAATGTAGTATTGCACCCTGAGTTTGTAAACGGTAAATATGCACTTTATACTCGTCCACAGGATGGGTTTATCGATACCGGATCGGGTGGTGGAATTGGCTGGGGTTTGGTTGATAGCATGGAAAATGCTGAAGTGAAAGACGAAGTTATTATTGATCCGAAAATATATCATACCCTTAAAGAAGTAAAAAACGGTCAGGGACCTCATCCCATCAAAACAAAACATGGTTGGTTGCATCTGGCACATGGAGTTCGTGGCTGTGCAGCAGGGTTGCGCTATGTAATGTATATGTTTATGACCGACTTGAAAGAGCCATGGAAATTAACGTATGCTCCGGGAGGATTTTTCATGGCCCCTGAAGGCGATGAGCGCATCGGAGATGTTTCAAACGTGTTATTTACCAATGGGTGGGTAGCCAAAGATAACGGTGATGTGTTTATTTACTTTGCATCATCGGATACGCGCATGCACGTGGCTACATCAACCCTTGATCGTTTGACGGATTATGTGATGAATACTCCTAAAGATGGTTTACGCACCGCCATATGTGTTGAGCAGCGAAAGGAGTTAATAAAAAAGAACCTTGAATTTATGAAAAAGAATCTGTAGAAAGGTAAGAATGTAGAATAGTCGATTTGACTGTGAATGCCAATCGAATATTATTGGAAATTTAATCTTATGTCTCATATAGTCTCACCAAACATACACTTGGTGAGACTATTATATTTTATCTACCTGGTTTATCATTTTTGCACCAGTAATTAAAGTGGATTACTTTAAACATTTGCACAATAATAGAAAACACTATTGATACAATTAATAGCTAAAATGAACTATCGAAAACCACTTATTGGCATCGGAATAAATATTATTTATTGTTAATCCGCTCAAAGCTGCAAAATTTAAAATATAGCTATCGGTATATTTATGTGAATTTTCCGTATGAATTGTTTCCCCCTTTTTTAAAATGATATTTTTATCAGAATGTGGACAGTAAACTTCCATATTTTTCAGGGCTTTTAAATGCATCTCAATTCTGCACTCATCTTCGTTATAAAATGCCATGTGTTCAAATGATTCTGCTTCAAAGTCAGTATGCGCTATTCTATTTATCACATTCAATATGTTTTTATTGAAAGCAGCCGTAATGCCCAGCTTGTCATTATAAGCATTTCCAACTACCGCTATGTCTTTTACCATATCCAAGCCAAGTAATAACTGATCGCCGTGGTGCATACATTTTTTTAAATCAAATAAAAATCGAACTGATTGCTTTCGCGTAAGATTTCCTAACGTGCTTCCGAAGAAACAAAACAACCTTTTTGTATCATTAGGTATAACATTTAGATGAGAAAGAAAATCAGCTACCAAACCATTTATTGTGATGTCTGGAAATTTTTCAATAAGCATTTTTGATGATTTTAAAATGGCAGAATCACTTACATCTACCGGGATATATCGTATCGACCCCAAATTTTCCGGAGGAACAGCTTCAAGAAGAATAGAAATTTTTGAACAATCACCACTTCCAAGTTCAATGATATCCACGTTTTGTAATGTTTTCGCTATTTGTGGCGCAATATTTCTTAGAATTGCTTTTTCAGTAAGAGTGGGATAATATTCCTGTAAGTGGGTAATTTCCTCAAATAATTTAGAACCAGCCTTGTCATAAAAATATTTGCTTGATATATACTTGTGCTCTGCAAATAGACCTTCCAGGATTTCATTAATATTTTCTTCATTCGTGCTGTTTTCAAGGTAATTGTATATTGAAATCTGAGTTTTTGTCGAATTAAATGTATTGTATATATCCATTTTATTGAGGTTTAGGGTTATTATTAATTATGGACATTTGCAGTATAATGCTCGGGAATGCCAGTTTCAAATGCGTTTGCGGGGTCATTACTCCATTCAAACCAGCCACCATCATATACCGACACATTCGGCCAGCCCATAAGCCAGGCATTGAACCAGGCTTCACTTCCCCTCCAACCTGTTCCGCAATAGAATGCCAGGTGTTTATCAGGTGTAATGCCGTTTTTAGTCCATATTTCAGCTATCTCGTTATATTCGCGGGTTGTATGATCGACGTTACGATAGTTTTCCATATGGTAGGCATCACTACCACAATCGGCAAATATTGCCCCGGGGATTCGCCCTTTTGCTTTTATATAATTATACCCGCTTACTTCACCAATATATTCAGACCAACTGCGCACGCATACCAACTCGGCATGAGCTGAGGCTATAATCTGTTTGGCTTCCGGGGTATCAACAGCCAGTTCGGGTTTGGATGGTATATGTGCTCCAAATTCAGCAATTGGTTTTTTGGTCTCATCGGCATAAGATATTTCAAATCCTTCATCAGACCATGACTGGAAGCCACCATTTAAGACTCGTACATCTTTCACTCCCGCATACATCATTAAAAAAGCATTCCGTATTGCGCCGATGTCGCCTGCTGCACTTCCGGGAAATTCATCGGAATTGTCTGGAAACATAAATTTACCGTAAATAATAACTGTAGTATCAGCAGTAATTCCATGCTTTTCCAATGCAACCTTTAATTCATTTGGCGAACGCCTATTCCATGTTTCGGGTGCTTCGAGTGCAAGGGTATCCATATCGATGGCACCTGGAATATGTCCACTCAGATAGGCATCCCTGTTTCTGTAATGGGCATGGATTACGATAAATTTATCATTATTATATTCCAAAGGTTTTTTACCTTCAATCAGATTATTTACCCATAAAGCTGGAACCAAATTTCGGAATCGTTCAAGCTTTTGAAGCGGAAGCTTCTCATTTGGCAGCCATTCCGATAAAAAACCGGAATAAATCCTGACGTCGGGGTATCCTGAATTTAGAAATCGAAGGGCTACACGTTCCGCATCTTCTCTGAAATAGCCATAAACTATAATGGTATGATTCGGAAGGATATTTTTGTTTCTCACAATTTCAATCCAATCCATATATTTTAGCCATTTTTCAGGTAAACTTTTTGAATTTGGAATATGTCCTCCACGGGCTTCTTTTTGCAAAATCCACCCATTATAGGCATCCACGGGGCGTACGTCTATTATTTTAGAATCAGAATTATCAAGTATACTGAATAATTCTGCTGTTGAAACCTCTTTAATAGTATGATTCATAATCTAATATATTAATTTATGATAAATGGATACCTTACAAAAAACTGCTAGTTTATTAAGATCAAAAACTGCCTAATATTCAATACTTAATGCAATTAAATGTTAAAGTAGATCACATTTTAAAAAACTACAGATAGAAAACATCCTATTGAGATTTTTGTTGTTTCTCAAATTACTTTTTTGGTTGATCAATACTCATTATTATCCGTTGTCGTCAGTTTTATAAGTCGGGATAAACCAACAGTATCTTAACGACCTTTAAAATTTTTCCGGCTAAAATTGAATAAAATTTAAACACAAAACGGCTACCTTAAGGTGGCCGTTTTAGTTTTTACTTGTGTATGGCAAAACTATCTTCCTCCCAAAATTATCAAACCAATTCCCACTAAGATTCCAATCAATATAAGACCTTTGCGCTTAACATTCTTATCTTTAAATATCAAAGCGCCTACTGTAAACGAAACTATCACTCCACCTCTGCGAACCGTCGATACAATTGCTATAAGCGAATCAGGATATGATAATGACCAGAAATAGACGAAATCGGCAATGGTTAACGTTAACCCGATTAAAATAATGGTATTTCTCCACAGAAAGGGATCGTAGTTTTTTCGGTTAGGGATCCAAACAAACAGAAGTAAGATTGTTGTAAGTGGCAACATATAAATGGAGAACCAGCTTTGCATGGCCATCCGGTCGAAATGGGCTACAAGGTATTTATCGTACAAGCCACTGATGGAACCAATAATGGTAGAAAGTGTCATATACAATACCCATTTATTGGTGCGAAACGAGATACCTTCCTTTTTACCTGAAAGGGAAAACAGATAGTAAAATCCCATTGTAACAATCAAGCCCGTCCACTGAAGCATATTCATCCGTTCGCCAAATATCAGGATAGCGCCTATCAGCGTCCATAATGGTCCTGATGAACGAATAGGTGAGACAATGGTTATGGGTAAATGCTTCATTGCAAAATAAGCCAGTACCCAAGATGAACAAACAATTACCGACTTAATGAAAAAATGAATATGAGCCTCAAATGTTTGTGGTTTAATGTACCAGAACGCATTTGTCATGTCAGGATTGAAATGTGAAATAAGAATAAATGGGGAAACTATCGTGGCGCTTGTTAAGGTACTGAAAAATAGCACCGGAAGAACTGCATTGTTTTGTAATGAAAGCTTCTTAAAAACGTCATAAATACCCAGCAAAAATGCTGAGGCAACTGCCAATAATACCCACATATTTTTATTTAAGGCAGTAAAGATAAGGAATTAATTGAAAGACAAAAGTCGTAACTAGTATGCAGTTGATTGGGAGAGTAGCCCTCTGAATTTATTTTTTATATTGAACTGCGGATTCACATTGATTTGTGTTATCAGCAAAAAGAAGGTAGCAAGAAAAGAGAAATGCGAAAATGATGGATACTAGTAATATATTATGCATCTGTTTGTTATTATATACATATCTTTAAAAAGCTTGTGTTAAATTATAAAAAAAAACACCTGTTATTCCGGAATTTATCTATTTTTGATGGCGATACAAAATCCATCGGCAAACCTTTACAAAATGAACATCATAAAATATTAATATTGAATTAAATGTATTCTAAAAATGATAATTTCATAAAATTACTGGATAGTTTAGCATCTGTTTCTCTGCCCGAAATGGATTGTGTTAAACTTATGCATCGAATTGATACAAAGTATGTGTTTAATGCAATGTTGTTAGAGAAAATTATTGAACAATTACAGTCTTATTATAAGGTACTTACAATTAATGAGCATAAGGCATTTCCATATTCCACAACTTATTTCGATACACCTGATTTTGCTTTATATAATCAACATCAAAACGGAAAACTAAATCGTTTCAAAATAAGATTCAGACGTTATGATGCTTTTGGAAATTCATTCATGGAAATAAAACTAAAGACTAATAAACAGCAAACTCAAAAGAAGCGTATTGAAATAACAGGGAAAGATAATATATCGGATGATGCATTGAAAATGATTGAAACAGAAACAGGGTATAAATTTTCTGAGCTTCAGAAAACACTAGTTAATGAATTTGATCGCATTACATTAGTTAATAATGATTTTACTGAACGACTGACCTTCGATTTTAATCTAAGTTTTAAAAATGAAAATAATAAGGAAGAGCTTTCAAACATTGTTATTGCAGAATTGAAACAAGATAAATATTCAAATATTTCCTCATTTCATTCCATTATGAAGAACCAAGGTATAAGAAAGCTTGGTGTAAGTAAATACTGCCTTGGGATGGTTTTGTTAAATCCCGATTTAAAATGGAATAGTTTCAAACCAAAAATGCTTCAGATAAAAAAAGCAGCCATATGAACCTGATTAAAATATTCGACATTGAATTCATTAATGTTCAAAGTTTTTTAGCCTTAATTACTCATTTTCTTCTTAATTCAATTGCATTAGTTATAATTGTCAGGTATTTATATTATCCAAAAACGAAACGAAAGGATTATCTGTTTACCTATTTTTTAATAGGATCTCTTATCTTTTTGATGTGTTATCTGCTTGCAAATGTTCAGCTTCAGCTGGGTTTTGCTCTTGGCTTATTTGCTGTTTTTGGCATTATTCGTTATCGTACTGATGCAGTCCCGATTAAGGAAATGACTTATCTTTTCATTGTGATAGGACTTTCAGTAATAAATGCATTATCGGGCACGAATGTGAGTATTGTTAATCTCTTGTTTACAAACTTTGCAATTATTGCCATCACCTATGGGTTGGAACGATTATGGTTATTAAAACACGAGAGTAGCAAGATTATAGTTTATGAGAAAATTAATTTAATTAAGCCAGAAAACTACGATCTACTTCTCGAAGATTTAAAGAGACGAACTGGAATTAGTATCACCCGGTTTGAAATTGGACGCATTGATTTTCTTCGTGATACAACCAGAATAAAGATTTATTATTATGAAACAGACGATATTGCTGGGTTTTCCGGCAGCAGTGATAATTGGAAAAGCTCAGAGGATTTTTAAAATAAAAAAATGAAAAACAGTTGAAATATGATTGAAATAAAATTAAAATATTTCCATTTATTTCTATTTAATTCCATTTATAACTTGAAATAAACAAAAGTATATGTTAACTGTAGAAAAAATTGGCGGAACATCCATGTCTTCCTTTCACGATGTTCTCAAAAATATCATTATTGGGCACAGAAAACTAGTAGATTACAATAATCGCATTTTTGTAGTTTCTGCGTATAAAAATGTTACCAACTGGCTTTTGGAACATAAAAAAACCGGAGAACCGGGCATTTATGTTAAATTTCTGAATAATGATAATTATGAGGTCGCACTTGATGAATTACTTGATAAACTTAAGATCATTAATCGTATTTATGCCGACATTAAACTTGATCAGGATTTGGCAGATTCGTTTATTTGCGACCGAATAGCTAAGGCAAAAAAATTTTTAAAGGGAATGGGGCAGGTAATTGCATCAGGATATGTTGATAAGCAAAATATTTATCAGGCTGCCAGGGAAATTCTTTCATCAATTGGTGAAGTTCATTCGGCATTCAATTCCGTTAATATACTAAATAATAACGGCATTCACTCAACATTGGTTGATTTGTGCGGTTTTGACGATTCAGAATCATTGACAATTGATCAACGTATTCATAAACAATTCAGTGGTATCGATTTTTCCAAAACTATCGTAATTGCAACCGGTTATACTAAAGGCACTGAGGGAATTATGCGTGCTTTTGATCGCGGTTATTCCGAAGTTACTTTTTCTAAAATTGCAGTAGAAGTGAAAGCAAATGAAGCGATTATTCATAAGGAATTTCATCTTTCATCTGCCGATCCTAAAATTGTAGGAGTAAATAAATCGATCCCTGTCGGGCATACTAATTTTATTGTTGCTGATCAGCTTGCCGATATTGGTATGGAGGCAATCCATCCCAAAGCCTCTAAACCGCTTGAAATGGCCAATATCAATATTCGCATTAAAAATACTTTCGAACCAGAGCATGAAGGAACGTTAATCACAAAGGGTTATGTAGGTAAAGAGTCAAAAGTTGAAATAGTTTCAGGGTCAAATAAAGTGGTTGCTATTGAAGTTCACGATCCAATGATGGTGGGAGAGAGTGGGTTCGATTTGAGCATTATGCAGTATTACAAAAAGCATAATATCAGTTATATATTAAAATCTACCAACGCAAATTGTATTACCACTGTTATTTGGGATAATCATAAGGTAGCTCCTTTGGTGGAAGATTTAAATGCTAATTTTTACGAAGTTATTGTAAAACCTATGGCCTTGGTATGTGCGATGGGCACAAATATTGCCAAACCTGGTATCCTCGCTAAGGCTTCAACGGCTTTATTTGAAAATAATATCAATATTGAATGTTTTTCTCAATCATTACGTCAGGTAAATATGCAGTTTGTAATTAGTCGCGACAGTTACGAGAAGGCCATTATAGCTCTGAACGATGCTCTTTGTTTTAAGAAATAAAAATGCTCCTATCCGCTTTATTATCCATAATAGCAGCAAATTTCGACCTTTAAATTATAAAAAAAGTCTGGCAGGACTTTTGAATCACTGCCAGCTTGAATGTTAGTTTTCATTATCGTTTGGAAAGCACTTCTGTTTCGTATTTAACAACTTCCGCAACGTAATCGTCGTTTACAGGAACGTTGTTAATGAGGCAGTAGTAGTCATAAACAGCTCCAAATGGCTTGGTTTTCATTAATTCAAGCATTGCCAGACGCTCGAAGTTTTTTCCTGTTTCTTCAAAAACTTTAAGTTTTTCGGTAGGCTCCAATAAAGCAAACAGAAAGGCCAATTGTGCTGATCGGGTGCCAATCAGATAAGCGCCTATGCGGTTTATGCTTGCATCGAAATAATCGAGTCCAACTTTAACGCGGTTAATGGCTTTGCAACGAACTATTTCCTGAGTAATCAGTTGAATTTCGTCGTTGAAAATTACCACATGGTCGCTGTCCCAACGCACACCACGGGTTACATGTAATAATATTTCGTCGAGAAACTGAAGACATGACGAAATTTTATCACCAACCTGCTCAGTAGGATGGAAGTGACCATTGTCAAGGGTGATCAATTTGTTGTTTTTAATCGCGTAGCCGAGATAAAATTCATGAGAACCAACAACCATCGCTTCGGAGCCAATTCCGAAAAGTTTGCATTCGATGGCGTCTTTTAGGTATTCTTTGGGATATTCAATACTAAAAATTTCGTCGAGTGATTTTTTTAATAAGGTTCGATGAGCATTGCGATCTACCGGAACATCTTTTGAACCATCGGGAATCCAAATATTATGTACCGTTGGAGTACCTAATTGTTTACCCATTTCGGCTGCAATTTTCCGGCATCGCTTTGTATGCTCTACCCAGAATTTTCGGTATTTTTCGTTCTTACTCGACAATGTAAAGCCATCATTAGCATATGGATGTGAAAAACAAGTGCAATTAAAATCAATTCCGATTCCTAATTTTCCTGCCCAATCGATCCAACTTTGAAAGTGTTTTACTTCAATCTGGTCACGATCAACCCGTTCATTTTTAAAATCACCATATATTGCATGAAGATTTAAACGTTGTTTGCCGGGAAGAAGACTCATTACCTTTTCAATATCGGTACGAAGCTGTGCTATGGTTTTTGCTTTGCCCGGATAATTTCCGGTTACCTGAATTCCACCACCACCCAGCACAGCATCAGGTGTTTCAAAACCCCCAACATCGTCGGCTTGCCAGCAGTGCAAGCTAATCTGAACTTGATCGAGTTGTTTTAATGCATGGTCGGTATCAATTCCCATTGCTGCATATTGCTCTTTTGCAAATGCATACGCCTTTTCAATTACTTCTTTTTTCATAGTGTTTGTCTTATATAGTTAATCCATGTGAAATACTTTTTCTAAATTCACTGAAACCGGAGAATTATCCGGGTTTGTCTCCATAATATCGGCCATGTAAGCCCACCATTTCTGAACCAGCGGGTTCTTACCCAAGTCTTGTGATGAGTTATCTCCTTCGAGGTATTGAACACCAAAAAGGATATTGGTTTCCTCATCCAGAAAAATTGAGTAATCGCGAATACCGGATTCTTCAAGCAGGGCTTTCAATTCCGGCCATATGGTATCGTGTCTGCGCTTATATTCCTCTAAAAAACCAGGCTTTAAATTCATCTTAAAAGCAACTTTTTCCATATAACAATGTTTAATTGAATTTTACAACAAAAGTGGATAAAATCAACAATACTAAACCAATAACAAGCAACGCAATGGTTTTAGGGCCAGCTCCTTGCCATTCGTTAAGGAGGATACCCCAGATATTACTGAATGCAATGTTCATGGACATAAGAATGCTCCAGGCAAAGGCCACCATAGTTGCGGGTAGCAGACTTTCGCCCATTCCCATGAAAAAAAACTGCATATACCATAAAGTACCGCCTAAAGCAGAAAAGACGAGGTTATTTATCAGAACCGGCGTGGAAACCGAAAGATAATCTTTACCTGTTCCGTTTTTAATATTTAGAAATACACAATATATGAGGTTTGTAAAAAACCCTCCCATAGTCACAAACAAAATCACCGGATTTTTTGCGAACAATGCTTTCGTGCCCAAATTTAAGGCAGCTTCCTGAATGGGTTTGCCGGCAGTTAGGCCAAAATTAAAGCAGGCGCTCATCACACCGGCCAGTATGGCAATAAGAATTCCCTTTTTCAATGCAAATTCCTTAACTGCCGCTTTTCTTTCAGCTTCGGACATATTTTTGCTTTTAAGGCCTGCAGCAAATCCGATAATAGCAATACCGGCAATACTTACCGAAATACCCACCATCATAAGGATTCCTGCTTTGTCTGCAAACAGATTTTGTCCGGCTACCATCGGTGGAACCAATGTTCCGATACCGGCACATAACCCCAAAGCTATCGACTGACCAAGAGCCACTCCAAGATAACGCATACTCAATCCGAAAGTTAGGCCGCCAACACCCCATAATGCACCATAAAATATGGCCAGCCATTTTGAGGAAGCCGGAGCTTGCGCGATAATTGAATAAAGTGTGCCAGATGGCACAGTAAGCCAAGCAAACAATAGCGGTACAATAATCCAGGAAAAGATGCCCTGAACAAGCCAATACGATTCCCACGACCAACCTTTAACTTTCTTGATTGGAACATAAAAACTGGCAGCGCAAATACTGCCAATAGCCATTAATACAATACTAAGCAGCGAATTCATAGGTGATTAAGATTTTAGTGGTTAGTTAATTTATTAGTTTATAGTTCATCAAATATAGGACAGGTTATTGGTTCTGTCAATAAACAATTTGCTCAAAAAAATACACAAAATGATATTTGTTGATCGTGGATTGTGCATAAATAAATTAAATCTTTTGACTATTCTATGTCCAAAGAAATTTTATCTGCTTAAAAACTAGCGTTATGTTTAAACAATTTGTAATTACTTATCTATTTTTAAATTTTCAGTAATATCCTTTATATAATTTCCGGACACCCTGGTTTTTGGAACTTTGGCCTCAAACCAGTTATTTAGCGGCCAGTCGATGCATAAACCATGCATGTAGTTATAAGTAGCTTTTCGCAATCCATCACCAAATATATTTAAGTCAATATTTTGATTATCAGTAAAAGCGATTTCATTGTTAGCGAATGATCCTTGTGATGACTCAATTAATGTTGCACCATAATTTTCGGGGTTTTTACCTGACGGGCTATGAACTGTCATCGCATACCGATGCCAGAATGCCGATTGTATCATTTTATGTTCAAAGAGTTGCCTCACAATTTCCAAAGAGTCAATAGTTTCCTGAATAGTTTCGGAGGGGAACCCATACATAAGATAAGCATGCACCATAATTCCGCTTTGGGTAAGATGGAATGCCGACGAAGTAGCCTGTTCAATGGTCACCCCTTTATTCATTAATTTTAACAGTCGGTTCGATGCAACTTCAATACCTCCGGACACTGCAATACATCCTGCTGTTGAAATTATTGAACATAGTTTAGCATCGAATGCTTTTTCAAACCGGATGTTTGTCCACCAACTGATATTCAGTTTTCTATGGATAATTTCTTGGGATAGTTCCCGTAAAATTTTAGGTGGCGCTGCCTCATCTACAAAATGAAACCCTGTTGTATTGGTTTGGGTAATTACTTCTTCAATTCGATCGGCCAGAATAGTTACCGCAAGAGGCTCGTAATCGCAAATGTATGGTAACGAGGTGTCACAAAATGCACATTTTGCCCAATAGCATCCTTTTGCCAGAGTAAGTTTGTTCCATCGCCCGTCACTCCAAAGTTTGTGCATTGGATTAGCCATCTCTATTAGCGAAATATATTGTTTTAGTGGTAAGTCGGAGTAATCAGGACTTCCACTTTCCGAGAATGGAATTCGAAATGTACTGTCCTTTCCTCTTAAAACAACCTTTCCTGAATTATCTTTAATAAATGTCTTAACTAGTTCATCTTTATTAGTTTGAAGATGTTCAATGAGTTTTAATATTCCAGGTTCGCCATTATCTAGTATAACGTAATCAACATAATTGAATACAGATGGGTCAGCAAGATCACGTAGTTCAGTGCTTACATATCCGCCACCCCAAGCTATTTTTATTTGCGGGTACTTTGTTTTGATATATTGTCCACATTTGAGTGCACCATAAAGGTTTCCAGGAAAAGGAATACTAAAACCTAATAAATCGGGCCTCCAAAGGAGTAATTTCTTATCAAAAATTTCCAGCATCATGGCATCAATGAAATTTGTTTCTTTGCCAAGAGCATTTTCGAGAGGAGAAAAATCAGCAGCAAATAAACTCAAATGTTCGGCATATCTACCCAGTTCAAAATTAGGGCTAATGGTTTCGCGAATAAAGTCGGTCAGATCTTCAATATACAGAGTAGCCAGATGTCGCGCTCTATCAGTAAATCCAAGATTTCCGAAGGCCCAGTGCAGGTCTGCAATGGTTTTGAAACGAGAAGCTTCCGGCAGAAAATTTCTTGTACAAATGCGGGTTGCAAGAGTCATATCTTCACCATGCAGAAATTTCATTACAACATCGATGGTATTAATATAATGTTGGTGCTGAGTAAAAATATGGCGGATATTTTTTGAGGTTTTTTTCTCGAAAATATGTTCGGCGTGTTGAAAGATACTTTCAAGTGATTTTCGCGTAAAAATTCTGTTTACCAATTCAATTCCCAAATCAGCCTGATGGACATTGTAATTTTTCGTTTTCAGAAAACCTTGTAAATACGCTGTTGCTGGGTATGGTGTGTTTAATTGCGTTAATGGCGGTGTGATCAATAATATGTTCATAATGGGATAATTCATACAGTAAAAATAGTTGATTTTGCTTTAGAAAAATCACGTAAATTTGTTGTCAAAATTATTCAATATGTCGTGTGATCGAAAAGTGAAGATTGGATTGGTGCAAATGAAATGTGCGGGAAATAAAGAAGCAAACATTCAAAAGAGCATAAGCGAAATAAAACGTTTGGCCTCCGAAGGGGCTGGTATTGTTTGTTTACAGGAGCTATTCGCATCACTTTATTTCTGTGATAAAGAGGATCATACAAATTTTTTATTAGCTGAAGCAGTTCCTGGTGAAACTATCCGGTTATTACAGGAAATTGCTCTCGAAACCGAAGTGGTAATCATTGCTTCCATGTTTGAAAAGCGTACCACGGGATTATATCATAATACCGCAGCTGTGATTGATGCTGACGGTTCTTATCTGGGTAAGTACCGAAAAAATCATATTCCTGATGACCCTGGTTTTTATGAAAAATTTTATTTTACTCCTGGAGACACAGGGTACAAAGTTTTCAATACAAAATATGCCAAAATTGGAGTGTTGATATGCTGGGATCAATGGTTTCCGGAAGCTGCACGTATTACCAGCTTAATGGGCGCCGAAATTCTTTTTTTTCCAACAGCTATTGGATGGGAACCTGATGATAAAATGGAAGTTAAAACCGAACAATACCAAGCTTGGCAAACAATTCAGCGAAGCCATGCCATAGCAAATGGAGTTCATGTTGTGGCTGTGAACAGGGTGGGCAGAGAAGCTGATACTGTCTTCTGGGGAGGTTCCTTTGTTTCCAATTCCTTTGGTACTGTGCTTTATCAGGCAGCGCATGATAAGGAGGAATCACATGTTCAGGAAATAGATCTGTCAAAAAATGAGCATTACCGAATGATTTGGCCATTTTTGCGCGATCGGAGGATTGACACTTATGATTCAATTCTAAAGAGATTAATTGATTAAAATACGAAAAATGTAAAGGTCTTATGTCATTTTTTCCTGGTTTTTGAATCTTATGTCCTTCATTTTTGAATAGAAAAACAAATTTATGAATGTTCCACGCACTCTCGGTTACCGGTTTCCTGCTGAATGGGAAAAACATGAAGCTACCTGGCTTACTTACCCATATTTGGACGATTCATTTCCCGGAAAGTTAGAGAGTATTTATGTCCCTTATATCGAATTTATAAAGCAGATTTCATTAGGAGAAAAAGTTCGGATAAATGTTTCCGACCAAATACATAAGCAAAAACTAATTAGTCAGTTATATGTGGCAGGTGTAAATTTATCAGCCATTGAGATATTTTTACATGCAACAAATGATGTTTGGTGTCGCGATCATGGTCCGGCGTTTATAGTTAACCCGGATGCCAAAGATAAGAAAGCAATCGTTAGTTGGGAATTCAATGCATGGGGAGGAAAATACCCGTCAGAGCTGGATAACCAAATTCCTGATAAGATTGCCAGTTACTTCAAACTTCCTATTTATCATCCGGGTATAATAATGGAAGGAGGTTCGGTAGAATTCAACGGCAAAGGCGTCATCCTCACTTCTAAAGCATGTTTATTGAACATCAACCGGAATGCGAAACTTACGCAGGCGCAAATTGAAACCTGTTTATGTGATTATTACGGAGCCAACCAAATATTATGGCTGGGCGATGGCATAGCAGGTGATGATACCGATGGTCATATAGATGATATAACCCGTTTTGTAAATGAGGATACGGTTGTTACGGTAGTGGAAACCAATGAATATGATGAAAATTATCAACCACTTCAAACCAATTTGGAAGAACTTAAGAAGATGAGATTACTCAATGGCAATCAGTTAAATATTATTGAATTGCCTATGCCAAATCCACAATATTGGGAAGGGCGAAGGTTGCCAGCATCTTATGCGAATTTCTATATTGCTAATTCAGCCGTTATTGTGCCAACATTTCGCTGTATTCAGGATGAAATAGCACTTGAAATACTATCGAAAATATTTAAGGATAGAAATGTGGTTGGAATTGATTCAGTTGATATTGTATGGGGACTAGGGAGTTTTCATTGTTTAAGCCAACAGGAACCTGCTGTATAGTAGGCAAAAAGCCGGTAAATTCAACATTTACCGGCTTCAGATAATTTTTTAATTTGGTATTAATTACAGGTTTGGTCTGCTAAGTTTTCATCCCAACAAAGCTTAGTTTTATCGCCAGGAGTGTATTGACCGTTCTTGTTTTTTATATTCCAAACAATTTCATATTTCTTCAATTCTTTCAATGAATATATTGTATAATAGGCATCATAAACTTGATCCGTAGTTCGCCTAAATTCAATGTATCCGCCTTTATCATCATTATTAACATAGGTTTTAGAATCTTTATCATATTTTTTGTTTGCAATATATAAATACTTCAAAGAAAAAATCTGATCACTAGTAAACGACCATGAAATTTTCAAACCTTGTTCAGAAACAATTACGCCGCCGTCAGCACGTGGATAATTCAAAATCCACCAGCCACCAGTTCTTCCCTGATTCGATTTACCTTCAAACCATAAATAATTGGTTAGATTGTTGTCATTAACTTTTGAAAGGTACATTTTCCATTGAACAGAATCGCCTACGACATTTCCTGTAAGTTTTGAATTATATTTGTCATCGCCAATAGATGTTACATAGCTCCACTCCCAAATCTTATCAATACCATTATAAACGGGTTTATTTTCCAATGCCTTTTTAAATGAAGCTGATGGAATATCCGTTTGAGTAGCCGCAATGGCAGACCATATTAGAACCGTTCCGGCAGCAATTGCGTGATTTAATTGGGATTGTGTTGCTGATGCTGATTTTGTATAATTAGTAAAATTAAAATCCATATTTAATGAACTCGAAGGAGGAAGTTGCAAAGTGGAGTCATCGGTTTTTTTACAACTATTTATGTTAAAAAGGCAAAGAGAAGATAAAATTGCTATTGATAAATTTCTTAACTGTTTCATAATTATTGGGTTTAATTGTTAAACTATATCTTATAAAACGATAAAACCGAAAATATGTTGCCTTTTTAAATGTTTTTTACTCATTGGGAGTATGAGAATAATTATATAAATAACCATAAAGACTTTTTCTATACTACTTCTTTTTAAAATGAAATTTAGGTTCAATATACATTTCTTGGCTATGTGGTTGAAAATCTTTTGAGTCTGCAATGGTCTTAAATTCAACACCTGTCGATTTTAATAGCTCTTGTTTATTTGCAATTCCCTGAACGGTATTTAAGGCAGTTTGTAACATTTGTTCATTGGTATCTCCAAAAGGTAAAAATTTAGCAATATCCTCTTTTAAAAGTACTGTTGGAGCAAATCCCTTTACATAATCAGACACGCCATCTTTATTAGCTATTTTTAAGGTAATAGGCTGTAGCGCCCATTTGTGGTTAGGATTAACTTTACCACTATTATCCCAGTCCTTTATTGTCATCGACCCAACATATTTACCAACAGTATTGGTGCCAATTGTTTTAACTGTTATGTAAGGCTTTAATCCATTAATTACAATTTCACTGGCCGATGCAGTATTTCCGGTGGTGATTATATAAAGATCGGTCAAACCTAATGTATTAATTGGTGCTTCTGCCTTAGTGGGGGTTTTTGCAATGGTACCTGTAAAACTTTCAGAGAAATAACTATCACCAAATTGAACTTTCAAAGCTGCCTGAAAAGCCGTATTGTATTGAGTTTTAATAAATACATTAGCTGTGGATGTTCCGTAAATCATACTAGCCAAATATACAGCTGTTTGTATTGATCCTCCTCCATTATATCTCAAGTCGAGAATAAGCTTATTCACTCCAGAATTCTTAAACTTACCAAAAACATTATTTAATTGAATATCGTAATCGGACATAAATCCATTGTACACAAGATATCCAATTTTAAAATTATTTATGGTATAAACAGTATCCAGATAAATTGGGTTTTCGTGCACTTCAGCGGAGGTAACTGTAATAGTCTTTCCGTTGAGAGTAATGGAGTTATTTGTTATATTCGCAAGCGATAACTTATAGCTATCTTTATTAAACAATAAATTTTGATAGTTTGCTTCAGTAATCTCCTGATCATTAACTTTTAAAAAGAAATCCCCCCGTTTTATACCAGCCAAATCAGCTGGTGAACCTTTTATCACATATCTTACAAATCCAAATAATGTGGTTGTTCCGCTAAATTCTCCAAGATGGAAGTCATAACCGGGAGATTTTGTGATTCCTTTAAATTGATTTTCTAAAGCAGTATAATCATCAACAATCCACGACCATTTATCAATTGAATCCGGCAGATATCTCAGGTCGTGAAAAAGTTTTTCGTGATCGGAATACAAATTAAGAAATGTATTTAGACTATTACTATCATTAAATTGAATGTTAGTAAGATTTGGTACATTATCCACCCACAGGTAATAATCTCTCATTCCGCTCCAGATGAATTTATTAATTTCATCGACATTTTTAACAACGGGTGGATTATCTTTTTTACAATTAGTTGATAAAAACCCTAAAAAAACTAAAAGCAAAATAATTGGAGTGGAGGATGTTTTCATAATCAAAATAAATTTTGGTTTAAAAATACTATTTTTTACATTTGATTAAACTTTGAAAATTATTTATTTAATAACAATTATGAGACCAAAAAGTCTGTTTTCCCTATTACTTTTTTTAATTATTTATGGATGTAATATAAGGAATGGTAATAATACATCATACTTTCAGGTTAAGGATGCCTTTTATCAATCGTGGGTATTGACTGAAAACGAAAAAGGTACTAACATTATTTTGAAATTGGAAAATGTAGATAAAAACATTGTTTTTGATTCATTGATATTTAGAGGTGTTATGTTATCAGTATCAATTTCTTTTGATAATGATAACGTAATATTAAAAAGCGTTTTGCCTGTTGGCATTTCAAGAATTGAAACAAAAAATAAACTAGTGCAACAGCCTGACCAATTGCTTTATAAATACTTTGGGACTAGAGGTTTCTATCCATTAAAGGATATTCGCAGAGAAAAAAGTAAATATTTTTGATTTTATGAGAGTCATAAAACTGAGTCTAATAATAATTTACCAGCTTCGTCGATACTTTGTCCGTATGAAATTACTCCTTCCTGATGTCCACCCATGGCAAGAATTTTCTTTTCTTTGAGATTGGTTTCAGTAAATAATCTCTTAATCTCAATAGCCATTTCGGGTGTTCCATATTCTACCGAAGTTGCGCTTGTGGGAACATTGTTCAATAACTTTTTCCATAACGGTAGACTATGAACATGAATAACGGCATTTGCTTCAGGATCAGATTCGTAAATTGAGGCATGCGTCAGAGATTCTGAAGATGCCTTAATTGGGCCTTTGCAGGTAATAATGTTATCGATAAAATTATATGAAATTACCTGTGTATAGTGCTCCACATTTAGGTTTGTAAATTGACCGGTGGAAGTACCTGTAATTAGAAATGCCTTGTTCTTTAACCTGATACTTATATTTCCATATCCAATTCCGGTAGAATATGCACCAATTAATCCCAGGTTAAAAAGTTTTTCTCTCCAGTGGTTTAATTCATAAATTGTTTCTTCGTTTAATGGATTTGATTTAATCCAGTGGCAATTAAATTTAATGTATCCTTTTTCAGTCATGTATATTTTTTTCTGGGTAAAGCTCTAATAATCCAATTTCATTCGCAGCACATATGCCGCGTTCCGTAATTAAACCCGTAATTAATCTCGATGGGGTAACATCAAACCCGTAGTTGGCTGCAGCACTTTTTTCAGGAGCCACTAAAACTGATACTATATTGCCGTTATACAAGCCTTGCATGTATTTAACTTCATCGGAGTTGCGTTGCTCAATAGGTATTTCTTTTATTCCATTTCGTGTATTCCAGTCAATGGTTGATGAGGGCATGGCTATATAGAAAGGAATATCATTATCCTTAGCTGCAAGCGCTTTCAAATAAGTGCCTATCTTATTAGCTGCATCGCCTTGCCTGGTAACTCTGTCGGCTCCGGTAATTACCATATCAACCAAACCATGCTGCATTAAATGACCACCGGTATTATCAGCAATGATGGTATGAGGGACTCCGTGGTTTAGCAATTCCCAGGCTGTGAGACTCGCACCCTGATTACGTGGGCGAGTCTCATCAACCCACACGTGAATTTTAATTCCTTTTTCAAAAGCCTCATATATAGGTGAAGTAGCCGACCCAAAGTCGACAAATGCCAACCATCCGGCATTGCAATGAGTGAGGATATTAACCGTTGTGCCGCTCTTTCGTTTACTTATTTCTTCAATTATTTTCACGCCGTGCATGCCAATATTTTTGCAATAATCAGCATCTTGGTTGGCAATATCTATAGCTGTTTTTTTTGAAATAGAAATTTTCTCTTTCGAATTATGCCCTTTATTTATTTCTGTCAGCTGACGGTTTACAGCCCATTCAAGATTAACGGCTGTGGGGCGTGTTTCCTTTATAGCATTAGATACCTTCAATAAATAATCGTCAAATGAAATAGATTTGGATGCTTCAATGGTTGCCAAATACATACCAAACCCAGCTGTAGCGCCAATCAAGCCAGCCCCGCGAACATGCATGTCCTTAATTGCAATGATAATGTGGTTTGTGTGGGTTAAGTCCTCAATGATAAATCGATGCGGTAAATGACGCTGGTCAATAATTTGAATCACGGGTCTATATTCTTCATTCAACCAAATGGTACGAAAGTGTTTGTGATTTATTAACATAAGTTTTGGGAAAAATCTAAAATATTACCCTTCAAAATATAGCCGTAAAAATATCCGTTTTTGAATTTCTCAAAGATAAGATTTATTGTGATTATTTTAATCTTTCTATTAATCACCTGATTTTAAGGAATGTCAACTAATTTACAATTCCCATTTTTTTCATTAGCACCAAGGCATTTAGGTTTTTACAAACGCCATCCCTAAGTTTATAATCGTAATAAAGAAAATCATTATCCAACGATACTTCGAAACAATAATTTTTGAAATTTTGGTTAAATTGCTGTTCCAGTTCACCTAATGAAATGTCGTGAGTTGCAATAATGCCGGATACATTCATGTCTTTCAATCTGGTTAACAATGAAAAAGAACCCTTTAGTTTATCGTTCGAATTGGTCCCTTTAAGAATTTCATCAAGGATAATAAATAATTTATCTCCTTTTAACAATGTATTAATTATGGATTTTAGCCTTTGAAGTTCAGCATAGAAATATGATTCATTTCCTTTAAGGGAATCACGAACATTAATGCTGGTGCGAATCTGAATCGGGCAAAATTCAAATGAGTTTGCGCAAACGGGTGCGCCTGTCATGCCAAGCACCATATTCACACCTACAGTTCGGAGAAAAGTGCTTTTACCTGCCATATTGGCGCCGGTTAAAATAGCTAAAGAACCTTTTTTTAATGATATAAAATCGTTGGTTACCCTGTGGGTTGCTGGAATTAATGGGTGTCCTAGTGCTTTTGCCTTGATTGTATAACTATCATTTATCAGGCTAGGATAACAATAATCAGGATTATTAAATGCGAAATTAGCAAAGCTTAATATTTGTTCGAATTCGCCAAGGGTATCAAACCAGGTTTTACTATTCCTCGTGTTTTTTTCTTTCCAACGTTCAAGTCTGAAAACCGTTTGCAGATCAAACAAAAATAAGGTATTTAAAGGAATTGCTGCCAAAAGGTTTAATCGGCTATCAAAAGCATTTAAAATGCCCGACAGTTTTTTTAGCTGAGAAGCTGCACCCTGTTTTTCTGAAATTAAATGTTGCTGAAGCTCTTTAAGCTTTTTACTATCAAATTTTTCCTGTTCTATTAAATTGAAAAGTGTGGAATAGGATTGAAGTATGGGATGTATCTGACTTACTTTGTTGTGTATTTTATTAATCTCTTTAGTATTCAGCATTATTATAAAAATCTGAACTAAAGCTAATAAACCAAAAGGCTCGTAAAACCCTGAAAATATGCCCCAAATAAGCATCAATATTGTAATTATAGGAAAAACTACGATTAATACTTTAAGATACAATTTGTTAGCAAACTGATTTGGGCTATTAAACCAATCGAATAAACGGGCAATTTGTTGCTCATTGATTGACAATTGTTGGCCTTCGGCCTGGAATGATTGCCTCCAATCAGGCATTACGGATAATTCCTTAATACACTGTTGGTTTTGATTAATTTCGGAGATATTTAATTGAATTATTTTTAGGTTACCAACAAGTCGCTGAAATCCAAATGGTGTAACGGTGCGGTTAATGTATTGAAAAAGCGAATTTTCTCCAAAAATATCAAGATCGCTGGAAAACGGATGTTGATAATCAACTTCTTTTTTACCATCAGGGAAAGAACTAAATTCGTATTTTAAGCAAGAAAGTTCATTTTGGTTAATGATAATCAGACTTCGCGTTATTGCAATATGATTTTGTATTTTTAAATGCCATTTTATTACCAGAAGCATCGCCACTATACTGAAAATTATTCCAGCCACAAGGAATAGAGTGGTGGCCTTTAATCCCAGAATGACACATAACCCAATGCTTCCGGCAAAAAGAGAAAGTCGTAAAAACGCTATCAATGCAGATTTTTTACTGAGATTTTGAAGGAGAAGTGTCTTTTCCTTTTCCTTTGAGATGTAATAATCGAAAGGAGACTCGAATTTTTTTGATACCATTTTTTTTGAAACTGTTTCGATTAAAATAAAAAAGCTTCACCAAAAAGTGAAGCTAAGTAATAAATTTAGATTAAAATGTCCTTTAAACTACGCAAGTTTAACATTTACTGCATTTAATCCCTTTTTTCCTTGTTGAAGTTCAAACGTTACTTCATCATTTTCATTGATGCGATCGATAAGACCAGACGCATGTACAAAGTACTCTTTTTCAGACTCAGTATCTTTAATAAACCCAAAACCTTTTGATTCATTATAGAATTTTACTTTTCCGTTACTCATGATAATAATTTATTTTAATAAAGACAAATGTAGAGAAAAGAACATTATAATCAATTCTTATAAACATATTTTTTACAATGCTTTTTACATATTTAAATCAATTGAGCAAAGCTGTTGTGGGTTAATATCAAACTCTTATCTCTTAATGATTAATTATCCATTATAAAAAACATATTATCAATATTTTAATATTGAATATAGAAGTTAAATTTTTGCCATTGTGCTTGCATGGTTATAATTATCTTTGGTAATAAATTTGATTCCCAAAAGAACTGTTTAATTAAAATTGATTATGAAAGCTCAAAGTCCTACAAGACCAAATTTTCAATATTTCATTAAAAACTTTGAGTATTACCAGCCAATTGTATATTTTCGTACCTTATTTTTTGACTAATTGTATTGTGATGGAAACTATTGATCCTAAAGACTCTGTTCAAGATGAACAATTCGGGAAGGAATTGACTCCCACCGAAAATACTCCCGAATCTTCCGTTGTGTCTGATGACATTACTCAACCTTCCAAGAAGGTTCATGAAAGCTTCGATGAAATTCTTTTGCCTCATCATGAAGATGATACCGAGGATGAGGAAGCTAATTTTGATCCCGGTAATATTGAAGAACATGTCTCTGATTTGCCCGACGAAACAGAGCATCCCTCTGAAGATTTTACTCAATATTCAAAAGCGGAGTTAGTTCAAAAACTCAATGAATTGTTATCAGGCAAATCCATTGAAAAAATAAGACTAGCTGTTGAAAGTATTAAATTAAACTATTATAAAAAGCATAAGGTTGAGATTGAAAAACTTCGGAAAGATGCAGAAGATGCCGGTCAGGAAGCTACATTTATACCTGAACCCGATCCTTTGGAAGATCGCTTGAAAGAACTTCTGAAAAAGTATAGGGATATGAAAATTGATTTCAACCAGAAACAAGAGTTTGAAAAACATAAAAATCTTCAGGAAAAATATAAAATTATAGATGAGATTAAGGAATTGGTAAATCGAAACGAATCTATAAACGATACATTTCATCAGTTTCGTGATCTTCAAAACCGTTGGAGATATGTTGGAGTGGTGCCGCAGGCAAATCTTAAAGATCTTTGGGAGACTTACCACCATAATGTGGAGATTTTTTACGATTTCATAAAAATCAATAAAGATCTTCGCGATCTGGATCTTAAAAAGAATTTAGAAATTAAGATTTCAATCTGCGAAAAAGCTGAAGACCTGCTTTTAGAACCTTCTATTATCAGGGCATTTAAGAATCTGCAGAAACTACACGAGCAATGGCGTGAAACTGGACCTGTTCCGCAAGAATCAAAAACAGAGATATGGGAACGATTCAAAAATATTACTGGTAAAATAAATAAAACCCATCAGGAATATTTTGAAAATCTGAAAGATTCGCAAAAACAAAATCTTGACTCAAAAACAGCATTGTGTGAGCGTGCCGAAGAGCTTGCCAATCAAGAAATAAACTCGCCTAAGGACTGGGAACAGTGCTATCAGGAGATGATTGAACTTCAGAAAGTATGGCGTACCATAGGCTTTGCTCCGAAAAAGGACAATAACCGTATTTATGGTCGTTTCCGTGCGGCATGCGACAATTTTTTTGTAAAAAAACGAGAGTATTTTGCTCATAATAAAGAAGAACAGCAAAATAACCTTCAATTAAAAACAGATCTTTGTATTCAGGCCGAGGCTATAAAAGATTCTACCGAATGGAAGCCCAGTTCTGAGGATTTAATCAATCTTCAAAAGAAATGGAAAGAGATAGGTCCCGTGCCTCGTAAACATTCAGATCAGATTTGGAAACGTTTCCGGTCGGCGTGTGATCATTTTTTTCACAGGAAATCTCAGCATTTTAATACCATCGATTCACAATACGAAGATAATTATAAGCTTAAACTCGACCTGATTGCTGAAATAGAAGCGTTTGAACCAAATGATAGTCCGGAGGATAATTTCCAGAAACTAAAAGATTATCAACGCCGTTGGAGCGAAATTGGTTTTGTTCCAATGAAAAACAAAGACGAAATTCAGAAAAAATATCGCGATGTTATCAATAAAAATTTCGATAATCTGAAACTTGACGAGGGAAAGAAAAATTTGCTGAAATTCAAAAATAAGATTGAGAATCTCTCGTCGAGACATCAAGGCGGTTATAAAATTGAATTGGAACGTGACAAATATATTAACAAACTGAAACAGCTTGAAAATGATGTTATTTTATGGGAAAATAACATAGGTTTTTTTGCAAAATCAAAAAATTCTGAGGGCATGATCGCCGATGTAAAGCGGAAAATTGAGCAAGGCAAGGAAGAGATAAAATTGCTCGAGGATAAAATTCGCCTGATAGATGGAATTGAATCATAAAATTACTCATTACTTGGTGCTTATACTAAGTATTTATTATAAATCAAAAATAAAACATACACATTGAATACAACAAAATATATATTCGTAACCGGAGGGGTAACATCATCGTTGGGGAAAGGTATTATTTCCGCCTCGTTAGCCAAATTACTTCAGGCCCGCGGATATGCAGTTACCATCCAAAAACTTGATCCATACATCAATGTCGATCCAGGTACCTTAAATCCTTATGAGCATGGCGAATGCTATGTAACTGTCGATGGTGCGGAAACTGATCTTGATTTAGGTCATTATGAGCGATTTCTTGGAAGTCATACTACTCAGGCAAATAACGTTACCACTGGTCGTATTTATCAGTCGGTAATTAATAAGGAACGTCGTGGAGATTATCTCGGGAAAACGGTTCAGGTTATTCCACATATTACCGATGAAATTAAACGTCGTATAAAATTGCTTGGAACGCTTCATAAATTTGATGTGGTGATTACCGAAATCGGAGGAACTGTTGGCGATATTGAATCGTTACCATATGTTGAGGCTGTTCGCCAGTTACGATGGGAATTGGGACCCTCCAATTCGTTGGTTATTCATTTAACACTTGTTCCGTATTTGGCAGCATCGGGTGAATTAAAAACCAAACCAACTCAACACTCTGTAAAAGCACTTCTTGAGAATGGAGTTCAGCCAGATATATTGGTTTTGAGAACCGAGAAGACGTTAAATGATGATTTGCGAAAGAAAGTGGCTTTGTTCTGTAATATCGACAGCAACTCGGTGGTAGAGTCTATTGATGTTTCTACTATCTATGAAGTTCCCATTCTGATGCAAAAAGAAAAATTGGATGTTACAGCTTTACGTAAATTGCAACTTCCAATTGGTGATGCTCCTAAACTTAATGATTGGAGAGAATTTTTAAGAAAACTTAAAAATCCTAAAACGGAAGTTAAAATAGCTTTAGTAGGAAAGTATGTGGAGTTACCTGATGCTTATAAGTCTATTGTAGAATCTTTTATTCATGCGGGTTCAAAAAATGAATGCAAAGTAAATCTGATTAGTATCCATTCCGAAACCATTAATGAAAATACGGTAGAGGATATGTTAAAAGATTTTAACGGTATTGTTGTTGCGCCTGGTTTTGGCGAACGTGGCATTGATGGTAAAATATTATCGGCTAAATATGCCCGCGAACATAAAGTACCCTATTTTGGTATTTGTTTGGGGATGCAAGTGGCTGTGATTGAATTTGCTAGAAATGTTCTTGGTTATGCCAACGCACATTCTACCGAAATGAGCCATGCTTCACCATATCCGGTTATTGATCTTATGGAACAACAAAAAGGTGTTACTGAAAAAGGCGGAACTATGAGATTGGGCGCTTATCCATGTACGATAAAAGAAAACACGAAAACGTATGCTGCTTATGGGATAGAAAATATTTCGGAGCGTCATCGTCACAGATACGAATTTAATAACGATTATTTATGTGAATTTGACAAAGCAGGAATGATTTCAGCTGGTGTAAATCCAGATACAAACCTTGTTGAAATCATTGAAATACCATCACATCCCTGGTTTATTGGTGTTCAATTCCATCCCGAATATAGCAGCACGGTAGTGAATCCGCACCCTTTGTTTGTTGCATTTGTAAATGCAGCATTAAATAATAAGACATCATAGAAAATCCCTTCCGAATATTCAATCCTTTTTATAGCTTTGTGGCTGTAAAAAAAGGTGTGGTCTGCTTTATTATAAACATTTAATCAATAAGATATATAAATAATTATGGATAGGAATTCAATTATTGGAGTGGTATTAATTGTTGTAATCATTTTGATATACGGCATAATGTCTCAGCCCTCCAAAGAGCAGATACAGGCAAGGAAAAATACGCAAGATTCAATGATGATGGTACAGCAGATTGATGCTGCTAAACAGCAGGAATTAAACTCTATAAAAGATTCTGCAGCTAAAAAAGAAGCACAATTACCCGATTCAGTTAAAAATAAGGCATTGGAGAGTCAATTTGGAGCCTTTGCAGGATCAACAAAAGATTCCAACCAATTTATTATTCTCGAAAACAATTTACTGAAGATTAAAGTTAGCACAAAAGGCGGTAGACCTTATTCTGTTCAGTTAAAGAAATTTACAAGATTCGATTCAACAGCGCTAATTTTATTCGATGGCGATTCAACCGAGATGGGTTTAAATTTTTTCTCGCAAAACAAATCTATATCAACCAATAATTTATTTTTTAAGCCGGCAAGCAGTATTAAAGAAATTTTTGTGAAAGACAGATCCGACTCTGTCGCTTTGCGGCTTTATGCCGGCGAAAATTCTTACATCGAGTACGTTTATTCCATCAAACCTAATGATTATATGATCCGGTTCACCGTTAATTTTGTGAACATGGATAAAATTATTGCTAATAATTCCAATACAATTGACCTGAATTGGTCAATGTTTGTGAAGAGGCAGGAGAGGGGTGAAAAAAACGAAAACCAGTATACCAATATTCATTTCAAACATTATCAGGACGATGATGAGTATATGAATGCAACCTCAAGCAAACCTGAAACAAAAGAGGTAACCACCAAAATAAAATGGATCGCATTTAAACAGCAATTTTTTTCTTCGGTAATCGTTGCGGGCGAAAGTTTTAGTAATGCAAGTCTGAATTCATCCACAATGACGGATATGACAAGATATCTGAAGAAGTATAATGCCACTATTGCTATAAATTATCAAAATAAGCCCAACTATTCGGTTCCTATGAGTTTTTATTTTGGACCCAATAACTTTTTGATTTTAAAAAAATACAATATTGATCTGGAAAAATTGGTATTCCTCGGCAAAAATGTTATTCGCGTTGTGAACCAGTGGGTAATTATTCCGATTTTTCATTTTCTGAATAACTTTATTTCAAGCTTTGGACTTATCATCCTGTTGCTTACCTTAATCATTAAGCTTGGATTGTTTCCATTAACGTTCAAATCATATCAGAGTCAGGCAAAGATGCGTGTTCTTAAGCCTCAGATTGATGAAATTAATAAAAAGATACCGAAGGATAAGGCAATGGAGCGTCAGCAGGCAACGATGGGGCTATACAAGAAAGCTGGCGTTAATCCATTGGGAGGTTGCCTGCCTATGTTACTTCAATTTCCTATTTTGATAGCCATGTTTCGGTTCTTCCCAACTTCTATTGAGCTTCGTCACCAGTCGTTTCTTTGGGCCACCGACCTTTCCACATATGATTCCATAATGGCTTTGCCGTTTACTATTCCTTATTATGGGAATCACATCAGCTTATTCACCATTTTGATGACTGTTACTACCATCATCAGTATGAAAATGAGCCAAACTACGATGACAGACAACCAGATACCGGGAATGAAAACCATGATGTATATTATGCCCGTTATGTTTATGTTTATGCTTAACAGTTTCTCCGCCGGTCTTACATATTATTATTTCCTTGCCAATATGATCACCATTGGACAAAACGAAGTATTCAAACTTATGATTAACGAGGAAAAGCTGCTAAAGCAAATTCAGGCAAATAAGGCAAAACCTGCAAAGAAAAAATCAGGCTTTCAGGAGCGATTAGAGATGATGGCCAAACAAAGGGGTATTAATCCTCCTAAGAAGAAGTAGGAAGAGGATAAAGAAAGATAAAAAAGAGGTAGGGAATTATTCTCTACCTCCTTTTTTATTCCTCTTCTTCATCTTCGTCAATCATTGAATTTTGAAGAACCGCCATTTTTATTGCTGTAATGGCCGCTTCCACACCCTTATTGCCATGTTTTCCACCCGCACGATCCTGAGCCTGTTCCTGTGTTTCGGTGGTTAAAAGTCCGAATACTACCGGTGTATTATACTCGAGATTTACATGTGTTATGCCTTGTGTTACACTTTGGCAGATATAATCGAAGTGGGGTGTTTCGCCACGTATAACGCATCCCAGACAAATTACCGCATCCGATTCGGTATATTCTATCATCAATTGTGCACCCAGGCTAAGTTCGAAACTCCCGGGGACATATTTTACAATGATATCATCCTCGTCAACACCATGTTTCATCAGTGTTTCAATAGCGCCTTTGACTAAAGCCGATGTAATCTCGTGATTCCATTCGGAGACAACAATGCCAAACGTGTATCCATTTGCTGATGGAATGTCGCCCGGATTGTAGATTGATAAATTTTTAAAAATGGTTGCCATACTTAATTCTTGATTTTTTAATTACGATTCAATGTTTTTTATTTAAGAATGTTAAACTCTGGCAGATCCTTCAGACACTGCCAGGTTTCTTGGTTTTATTTTGACCTTCCAGAGTCGATAAACATAGAAGACTCTGCGAAAAGGTACAAAAAAAGGGACTCATCGTCCCTCTTTTCAATGAGATAAATTAATCGTTATTTCAGATTCCCTTTTATTTTCACACGTTCAATGTACTTTTCAGCTTGCTGACCTTCAGATGTTTTATTAAATTCTTTTTCAATTTTTTCGAATAGATCAAGCGCATTTTTAAATTCACCTTTTTCTTCCAATAGCAATGCTGCGCGCATCAGGTACATTGGTGTAGTGAAATCATTAATAACATTTCCGGCAGCTTTTTTATAATATTTAATAGCTTTATCATTCTCGTTTAGTTCAGCATAACAATCGCCAATAGATCCAATCGCAACATTTGATAAAATTTTATCGTTCGCATCAAATTTCTTCAAATGATCAATTGCTTCGGCATATTTGCCCATGTTCTTCAAACAAATTCCAGCATAATATTGCGACAAGGTAGCCGAGTTTGTTAAACTGTATTCATCAATAATTCCGAGGAAGCCAGGATAGTTACCATCACCATTTAAGGCCAATCTAAATGAATCTTTTTCGAAGTATTTCTCAGCAACAAACATCTGAGTTTGAGCTTTTTCTTCCTTTGGTTTTAAATAAAACCTGTTGAAAGCAAAGTAAATAGCAACAACCGCAATGATCGCTCCAGCAATAATCATTAAACTCTTTTGGTTTTCCTCAATATATTGCTCTGTGCGAGACAGAGCGCTTTCAATACCTTCTAATTTCTCGTCTGCAGCTTCTTTATTTGCTTTAGCCATTTGTTATCGATTAGTTTTTTAATAATAGAACGCAAATGTAATCGTTTTAAAAAAACAAGCAAACAACTTGGTATAAATAATCTTTACAACCTCTCATTTTTTGCATTTAAACTAATTCCTAATTAAAACCTTAACTGTTTAATAAAAAATAACCAATAATTTTGATTGCAACGGTATTGGTTATTCTTAGTTTTTTATACAACGAACAGAACAACCCCCATTTTTTGAATAACCGCAACCACCCAGTATTTTTTTTTGTGTACAAAATAACCGCAAAAACGAAGCATAGCCAGAATTATATTCTGAAGAACTCCAGAATGTACAGTAATAATTTATGCTAGGAATAAAAAAACCATCCGACTGTATAACTCCTCCAGGCAATGCTGTAAAACCACTCCTATTGTCAGCTCCGGTATTGGGAGCAGCCCAATGGTTTGTTCCTTTTTCTTTTAATTTTCCTCCTGCAATTGTGTCACCGCCTAAAAATGTTATAAGGGTATTCCAATCGGCATCGCTGGGAATATGCCAACCTTTAGGGGCAAGTTTACCAGTATTAACTGTAAACCAATTATATAATGCTCCATAAGTTGTTTTATTTGCTGCTGCATCATTATACCAAACATAAGCTGGGGTGGTTAACTTACTCCACGTAACATTTTCAGTAATGTTGGGAATGGGTGTACCATCGTTGAGTTTAGTAGTCTTTAGATTTTCAACCATCCAAACCTGTGTGCCAATGGACAAAGTATTATAAACATTTCCATCAGCATCAGTTGCACTATTTGAATTAATATCCTCCTTTTTACACCTAGAAGAAATTGCAAATAACATAACAATAATAAAAATTTGAGGGATTCGCAAATTGTTTTTTTTCATTTTTAGTTAGATTTTATTAGTTAACGATTAATAATACCTATTCAGATAATATATGTTTTTTAGTTGTTAAAACTAAAAAAAAAACCAAAATATTGGTTTCTAATTTTTAAAACTGCTAAATTAAACAAAAAGGAGAACAACTCTAATAGAAAGATTTTAAGTAGTATGGAAATTGCTGCCATTTAATCAGAGTTTGATTCTATGCCACTTTTTCAAACCGATACAAGGAATCTGTTTGTGTAGAAGATGAGAAAGAAAACAATTTAAAACTTGTAAGAATTTGTTGAGATTGAATCATACAACAGTTAAGTCCAATCAGAAAACTCAGTTTTTGACTTCGATTAGGGTTACCCTCATATGTTTAAATGACTTTTACTAGTGGATTCAAATTTCATTTATTTAAAATGGGTATTCAACTAAGATTAAACCAGCCAACCCCACTTTTAACCCCCAATCAGTTAAAACCATAAAAATAGTTCCATGAATCAGGCAATTCTGGAATCATTGAATTTTTGAGACCTTTTATCATATCTTTGCACCATACCATTAAATTATGCACACATACCTCCACAAGCTTACATTATTGAACTTTAAAAATTACGAGGAAGCATCGCTGGAATTTTGTTCCAGAATCAATTGCCTGGTGGGAAATAATGGTATAGGGAAAACTAATATTTTAGATACTATTTATTATTTATCTCTTTGCAAAAGCTTCTTTACCAATACCGATAGTTTGAATATCAGGCATGGCGAAGAGTTTTTTATGATACAGGGTGATTATCAGCGTGAGGAGAAAACAGAGCATATTTATTGTGGTGTAAAATCAGGTCAAAAGAAAATTTTTCGGAGAAATAGCAAAGAATATGAACGACTTTCGGAGCATATCGGATTGATTCCAGTGGTTATGATTTCACCAGCCGATAGCGGTTTAATTATTGATGGAAGCGAAGAGCGACGAAAATTTATCGATTCGGTTTTATCCCAGTTCGACCATCAATATCTTGACGATGTGATGCGTTATAATAGAGCTGTCCTGCAACGGAACTTGTTATTGAAAGATTTTTCCCGTTCCAACTGGTTCGATCCCGATATGATTGAAATGTGGAATGAGCAGATCATTGCTGCAGGCAACAGGATTTTCGAGAAACGAAAATTTTTTATTAACGACTTGATTCCGGTTTTTCAGCATTATTACGAGCTTGTTTCAGAAGGAACCGAAAAAGTGGAGTTAACTTACGAGTCACAATTATTTGATGGTGATTTTGCAGACTTGTTAAATAAATCGATCGATAAGGATCGCAAACTACAATATACATCAATAGGAGTGCATAAAGATGATCTGGCATTAAAATTAGGTGGACATCCAATTAAACGTGTTGGTTCGCAGGGACAACAAAAAACGTTTCTGGTGGCATTGAAACTAGCACAGTTCGATTACATCAAATTAAAGTCTGAAAATTTTCCAATCCTCCTTTTAGATGATATCTTTGATAAGTTTGATGGCAATCGTGTAAGCCAGATAATTCAGCTCGTATCCAATGTTAATTTTGGACAGATTTTTATTACCGATACCAGCTCGGAACGAATGGGTTATATACTCAAACAGATTAACAGTGAATATCGACTGTTTCATATAAAAGAAAAAATAATTGACCTTGAAATATCCAATTCACCTGAATAAAAAATAAAAAAATCCATCATGCGTCGCAGCAATGTTCAAAATATTGGAGAATTGGTTAAGGATTTTCTGAAAGAAATGCACATCGATCAGAAATTAAAAGAAGTTCGAATAATTAATTCCTGGGGCGATGTACTTGGTGCCAATATTCAACGTGCAACCAGCAAAATATTTGTAAAAAATCGTATTTTGTTTGTCTATCTGAAATCGTCCATCGTACGAAACGAATTAATGATGATGAAATCGGCAATCATTGCCAAGCTAAACGAAAAAGCAGGTGATAAGGTTATTGATGATATAGTTTTAAGATAAGTGCCTAATACTTGGTACTAAGCACTTAGTACTTTTTTTTAAAACCGATCGCTTGTGGCAAAAAAGAATGAGGCTTCTATAGCTGCATTTTCATCGCTATCTGAACCATGAACAGCATTTTCTTGCATTGATATGGCAAATTTCTTACGAATGGTGCCTTCCGCCGCATTTTCAGGGTTGGTAGCTCCAATTAATTTACGAAAATCTTCAACTGCATTATCTTTTTTGAGAACTGCTACTACAATTGCACCAGAGGTCATAAATGATACCAAATCCTTATAGAATGGACGCTCGCGATGTACACCATAAAATGCTTCGGCTTCACCATGCGTAAGTTGCAACATTTTCAAACCCGAAATTTTAAAACCTCCTTTAGTCATATGAGATAAAATCTCACCAATATACCCGCTTTTTACTGCATCGGGTTTAATAATTGTAAACGTAAAATTTCCAGCCATATTCGAACTTTTTAAATTGATCGGCAAAATTAGAAATTATTTTTCAACATAAGGTTTGGGTTGCTCCATTATTTATATATTTGGAAATTTTAAACTGACAACAAGTGATATTAAAAGGAAATAGAGTAGCAAGCGAGTTAAAGATTTTACTTAGTAAAAAGTATAAAATTGTCATCACCACACATTTGAACCCTGATGGTGATGCCTTAGGTTCTACATTGGCCTTATCAATGGCACTGAAAAAAATGGGACATCAAGTGTATCCTATTGTTCCCAATGAATATCCTGATTTTCTTCAATGGCTCCCTGGAAATGAAGATGTTATTGATTTTTATAAGAAAAAGGAATTTGCAAGTTCAATCATCTCATCGGCTGATATCATCTTCTTTCTTGATCATAACGAATCTAAAAGAGGTGGAGATATGAATGAGATACTAACAGCGTCAAAGGCTTTGAAAATTATGATCGATCATCATCCTAATCCTCAGATGGCCGTGGATTTTCAATTGTCGTTTACTGAAGCCAGTTCAACATGTGAATTAATCTTTGAATTTATTAAGGCTATTGATGGATTGAAATTTATGGACAAAGCGATAGCCGAATGCATTTACACCGGTATATTGACTGATACAGGCTGTTTTAATTACAATTCATCCCGAAAGAGAACGTTTGAAATAGCTGCCCAACTTCTAAGCTATGATATTCCTAAAGACGATATTTTCAGGCGTATTTACGATAATTTTTCGGCACAACGTATGCGTCTTTTAGGATATTGTCTTAGCGAAAAAATGGTAGTGTTGCCCGAATTTAATACGGCATATATTGCTCTTACTTTGGAAGAGCAGAAACGTTTTGACTTTGCTACCGGCGATTCCGAGGGGTTTGTAAATTACCCGTTATCGATTAAAGGCATTTGTTTTACTGCACTTTTTATTGAACATAAAGATAAAGTGAAGATTTCATTTCGTTCACGCGGTAAATTTCCGTCCAATTTATTTTCTGAGAGACATTTTTCAGGTGGAGGACATTTGAATGCCGCCGGCGGCGAATCTAAACTTTCTCTCGATAATACGATACAAAAGTTTAACGAATTGCTACCGGATTATAAAGCAGAATTAAATTCATGAAAAAGTATTTTGACATACCGGTTTATTTTGCGATCCTTTGCTTATTAGCCGGAATAATGTCGTGCCGAAACACTCCAAAGGAAAAGTCGAAGGACGAAGTTGCTCGGCAAAATGAGTCTCTTCTGAATATAAATAAATATCTCGTTGGAAAAGATGCTGACATTATTCGTGCCTACGCCGAAAGAAGAGGCTGGAAGATGACCACAACCCAAACCGGGTTGTGGTATTTGATTAATAATGAAGGCACAGGCAAACCAGTTCAAACTGGTAAAATGGCAGAAATAAAATATAAGGTATCATTGCTCGATGGAACGTTATGTTATTCCTCCGATACACTTGGACCTAAAATATTCAAAATAGGACAAGGCGGGGTCGAAAGTGGTTTGGAAGAAGGAATATTGCTGTTACACGAAGGAGGAAAGGGTATTTTCATTTTGCCCCCTCATCTGGCACATGGGTTAATGGGTGACGAAAATAAAATTCCTCGTAGAACCATTATTCTTTATGAAGTTGAATTGATTAGAATTACTAATTAGAGCTATGAACATTTGATCATTGAACAAACAAATACAGAAATCTTAGAAAGTTAGCCTTTTTACATCGATTTAGCGGAAATAAAAATAATTTCGACAATGAAGCTCATTATGAAAAAAATTTCACCATTCGCATTTTACCTTATCATCGGTTTAATGCTGGCAAGTTGCCATAAAAATTCAAAATACAAAGGGTATAGCCTTCACGCAAGTGGTTTCGATTACCAATTGATAAAAATTGGCGACGATAGCATAAAATGCAGATATACCGATTATATAACTGCGGACATAACTTATAAAACGATAAATGATTCTTTATTTTTTAGAGGGCGTCGTAAATTTCAAATTTCTCAACCCGAATATTTGGGAGCTATTGATGAATGTCTTACCTTAATTGGAAAAGACGATTCAGCAAGTTTTATCATTCCGGCAGACAATTTTTTCAAAAAAACATTATCATCCAATTTGCCGAAGTTTTTAAAAGCAAGTGATAAGTTTAAAATTAACGTTGCCATTGTGGATGTGCAAACCATTCAGGAGTATGATAACGAGAAAATTGCTTTCCTAAAATGGATCGAAGACTTTGGTGAATACGAAAAAACCATCTTGCAACAATATCTTAATGAATCGAAACTAAAAATCAATCCTTTACCTACTGGAATGTACTATCTGGTGGTGAAAACAGGAAATCAAAAAACTGTAAATTTGGGAGATACGGTGGTTGTGAATTATGAAGGACGTTTTTTGAATGGTAAATTTTTTGATTCTACCCGCCAACGGAATGAGCCGTTTCAATTTGTATACGGTCAACAATGGCAAGTTGTGAAAGGCATGGAAGAAGCTATCGGTATCATGCATGAAGGAGAAAAGGCGCTGTTTATTATGCCTTCCGGTCTGGCATTCGGTCAATCAGGTTCTTCCACCGGTATTATACCCCCATTTACTTCCCTAATTTTCGAAGTCGAATTAATTTCTGTAAAAAAAGTGTAAATACTAACGCAACCATTTATGCGTTTATCAATCTAAATAGAAAAACTTTATCAAATATATAAAAGGGGAAAATTATGAATAAATGTAAGATCAGTCTATTTTTATTTCTATTGAGTATTGTCATCTTTACTTCATCATGCAATAAAACCGATAATTCGCAAAGTCAGGAAAATGAAAAACGGCTAATTGCGAATTATATTTCTACACATAATATTACAGTAGATCCAACAGCTTCGGGTATGTATATTGTGCCTGCTGTAATTGGTACTGGCGTTTCTCCTACCAATACAGATGCTACTTTGATAAACTATCGGATAAAAGATGTTAGTGATAATATACTGGCAACAAATGATACTACTTTAGCCAAGGCTAGTGGTGTTTTTCCGTCTCAGGTAATTGGTGGATTATATAAATTATTCTTAAAGGGACAATCCAGTCTGGGTTTAGTGGAAGGAATGATGTCGATGAAAGAGGGAGGAAAGGCTAAATTTATTATTCCTTCTTTACTTTGGGGCTCCAACAATTATCAACCTGTTATAATGGAGGTAGATTTATTTAAAGTGATTTCCAACCCAATAACATTTGAAAACGAACAAATCGGATATTTTTTGGACAGTATTTGTAAAAATAATAATATAAATCCGGTACTTACACTTACTGATTCTACCAAAACGGGAGTTACAGGAATATACTATATTGAAACACTCAAAGGAACAGGAGATTCAATCCCTGATGGCAAAACGGTTACTGTTGATTATACGGTTAATCTTATTTCGTACAAAAATCTTTGTCGTGAGCGATTACTTCAAAAGGGGACAGGTTATGCGTCGATTCTTTTTAATAAAGATGCTTCTAAGTCAACAAATATTTCAGGTTTTGATGAAGGAATTAGACATATGAGAAAAGGTGGAAAAGGGATTGTAATTATACCTTTTTACAGAGCATATGGATCGGAAGGAAGTGTTAATTCAGCAAAACAGATTATTATTCCACCATATACTACTTTAGTTTATTATATTGAAATTAAGGACGTAAAATAAGACGTAATTTTATTTCCCAATCATAAAAATTGCCGGGCGCTTATGGAGGTCCGGCATTTTTTTTCTCCAGTTTTCGGTGGTTTTAGTGTGTATAAATTCGTTTTCAAGACTAATATCTGCCGCAATTCCTATCATAGTTGATGGTAAACAACTTGCCACCATATCTTCAAATAATGAATTATTACGGTATGGAGCTTCAATAAATAACTGTGTTTGATTTTCCTGTAATGCCCGCTTTTCGAAAAATTTAATCTTATTAATTCTCTCGGGTCGTTTCACCGGCAGATAGCCATTAAAAGCAAAACTCTGTCCATTGAGTCCGGAAGCCATTATTGCCATTAATATAGAGGAAGGACCTACCAGCGGAATAACCTTTACATTTTTTTGGTGTGCAAGGCGCACAATATCAGCTCCGGGATCGGCCACACCCGGAACACCGGCTTCGGATAATACACCCATATCACCATCTTTCAAAGGGTCGAGATAGTCGATTATTTCAGCTGGAGTAGTATGTTCATTTAAGGAAAAGAACGAAAGAGTATCAATAGGAACCCCCATTCCTACCTTTGATAGAAAACGCCTTGAAGTGCGAATGTCCTCAACAATAAAAAATCTAAGGCGCCTGATAATCTGTAAAACATTGGCTGGTAGCAATTCGTCCGGGTTTCCATCTCCCAGGAGATTGGGCAATAAATAAAGTTTTCCTTCCACGTATTTTTTATGCAAAAATATTGTTTTATTTGGGAAAAAGTAGGAAAGGAAAATATGTTCAATTTTCTCGTTGTTTTTATTGCTGCGGTTGCGGCCGGATTTATTAATGCTATTGCTGGTGGCGGTACATTAATAACTTTCCCGGTTCTGACTGCCATTGGTATTTCGCCCATTGTAGCAAATGTTACGAATACCATTGGACTTTGCTCTGGCATATTGGGTGGGGTATATGCTCAGCGCCGTGATTTTGAAACCCAAAAACAGCGGCTGTTAAAAATTCTTCCCTTCAGTATCGTTGGGGGTATCGTAGGCGGACTTATATTACTTAACACCCGTGAAAGTTCATTTCGAGCCATTATACCATTTTTGATTCTTACGGCTACATGTCTTTTAGCTATCCAGATACCAATAAAAAATTGGGTTATTGCGCGAATGGGCAAGGCACATCATGGCCGTGCAAATAATATGGTAATGTTTTTATTAGTTTTTCTGGCAGCAATATATGGTGGATATTTCGGGGCAGGGCTTGGGGTTATTTTAATGGCCGTGCTGGGCCTTGTTATAGACGATTCATTAACACGGCTTAATGTTCTAAAACAGGCCATCTCGTTCAGCGTTAATATGGCTGCAGCTATCTATTTTTTATTTTCAGGAAAAGTGAATTGGACGGTTGCAGGTGTTATGGCAATTGGCGCAGTTTGCGGAGGATTGATTGGAGGCAGGCTTGCCGGGAAAATAAAGCCTGATATTTTACGATGCATTGTGGTGCTTATCGGTTTGACGGTATCAGTTTATTATTTCGTTCAGTATTATGTATGAAGTACGTTATGAATTGATTTTCAGTCCCATTGGAACGACATTATGGTAGCAAAATATATTAATTCCTTCATTAAATAGAAATACAATGATAACCGAATAAATCAATTTAATTCATATTGCAGTTTGCTCAAATTCTTATACAAACCTTCATCTAAAGCAATTAATTCCTGATGTGTGCCACTTTCTTTGATGGTACCTTTCTCGATAACCACTATTTTGTCGGCTTTGCGAATAGTCGATAAACGATGCGCTATCACGAAAGTAGTCCTATTAGCCATCAGGTTTTCCAAAGCTTCCTGAACGAGTAATTCTGACTCAGAATCGAGAGAACTTGTTGCTTCGTCAAGTATTAATATCACCGGGTTCTTTAAAATAGCACGTGCAATGGCAATTCGTTGCCGCTGACCACCAGAAAGCATTATACCTCGCTCGCCAACAATGGTTTGGTAACTTTCAGGGAAGGAAATAATAAAATCGTGAGCATTGGCATTTTTCGCCGCTTCTTCAATTTCTTCCTGTGTGGCATGAGGATTACCATAGGCAATGTTTTCGCGGATGGTGCCACCAAACAAAAATACATCCTGAGGAACCAGAGCCATTTGTTTTCGTAGTTGAGACAAAGGAAATGTTTTAGCTTCTTTCCCATCGAAAAGCAACATTCCTGAATCAGGTTCGTAGAAACGTAAAAGAAGAGATATCAACGTGCTTTTTCCAGCGCCACTTGGGCCAACAATAGCGATGTGGCTGCCTTTTTCTGCCTTCAGATTAATTTTTGCAAGTACTTGAATGTCCTTTCGTGAGGGATAACTGAACGCGATACCTTTCATTTCAACATTTCCGCTTAGTTTAAATTCCATTTGCAATGGAATATCGTCGATGGTGACAGTTTCTGTTTTTTCTCGCAATAGTTCACGAACCCGCTGTGTAGCTCCAAGCGTTTTTTGTAGTTGACTGTATAAATCAGCAAATCCTGCCATCGATCCACCTACAAAGGCTGTATATACCACGAATGCGGTGAGATCGCCAAACGTTAAATGTCCTTGTTGCATCAGTCCTGCGCCGTACCATACTACTAAAACAATGGCACTAAATATGCTAAACATCACAAATGAAATGAAGAATCCGCGGAACCTTGCATTGCTAATTGCTAGTTTTACAACATTTTGAACGCTGGTGCTATAACGATGCATTTCGTACCATTCATTTGAAAAAGCTTTTACATTGTTTATTCCTTGTAAAGTTTCCTGAACAATGATGTTGGAGTCTGCCAATTGATCCTGTGCCTTTCGTGCCAATTTTCGTATACGTTTGCTGAAAATTACCGATACAACCACAATTACCGGAACCACTGATAGCATTAATATGGTTAGCTTTGACGATATTAACAGTATAAGAATCAATCCAATAATAAGTGTAAGTATTCCTCTGATAAATTCAGCCAGTACAAACGAAACAGCATCCTGAATTTGCGAGAGGTCAGCGCTTATGCGACTTGATAATTCACCAACTCTTCGTTGAGCAAAAAATTCCATCGGCATCATTATCATACGCTGGTAAATATCTTTACGCATGTCGGCAAGAGCATTTTCTCCCACAGAAGTGAAAAGATATACCCGCATGTAGGAGAATACCATTTGAACACTAAGGATTAAAACCATTAATAAGGCTATAATTCCGGGTGAATGAGTTAAGTTTCCTTCACTAATTTCATGAGCACTATCAATCAATAACTTCAGCATATAAGGAAAAGCCATGGTAGTACAGGCAGATAGGGCAATGAAAAATAATCCGGTAAAAAATTTTATGCGGTATGGTTTTAAATAGGTAAAAATAAGTAAAGCTTCTTTTAAATTTTCCTTATTAATATTGACTTTAGGAGTTTCCTCCTTAGGTGTTCCATTGCTGCCAAAACGGTTTTTTGCCATAATTTTTAAATATTCTTTAAGTACAATATAAACACTGGAATGTTCAAATATCAATGTCTATTGTTAAAACAGGCATTATTACAAAAAATTACATCAATTGTTTTACTTTTTAAGTTTGTTCACTAAATTTGATGTCCTCAAAATTGATTTATCTCCATGATAAAAGAAAACCTGGTACTTTATTTGGAAAAAAGTATAAAGTACAACTGGACCATGCCTGCATTTTCTGATTATAAGGGTGACGGTTTAACCTATGGTGAAGTAGCTAAGAAAATCGCTGAATTTCATATTTTATTTGAACATTCGGGAATAAAGCAAGGTGATAAAATATCACTTATTGGCAAAAATTCAACGAATTGGGTTATTATCTATCTGGCCACCATTACCTACGGAGCAGTTATTGTGCCAATTCTTGCTAATTTTAAACCACATGACATTCAGAATATTGTAAATCATTCCGATTCAATTGTATTATTTGCCGCAGATCAGATTATTGAGTTAATATCCCTTTCTGAAATGCCCAATATTAGGACTATATACTCCTTAACCGATTTTGAAGTGAAGCAATCAGCTAAAAAACAAAACCTTATTAAAAGTGAGGATTGGAAGGCATTATTTAGTGAAAAATATCCAAGAGGATTTCTTCCGCAGTTTTTTTATTTAAATGCCGTCTCCAACGAAAGCCTTGCTGCAATAAGCTATACTTCAGGGACAACAGGTTTTACAAAAGGAGTTATGCTGGCTCACAATAGTCTGGCAGCCAACATACGGTTTGCACAAAATAATATGCCTTTAAAATCGGGTGATAAAATAGTGTCGTTTCTTCCACTTGCACATGCCTATGGTTGTGCGTTCGAGTTCTTATTTCCGTTTTCATTGGGATGTCATGTATATTTTCTTACCAAAACGCCGTCTCCTCAAATTATTATTCAGGCTTTTGGTGAAATAAAACCCAGATTGATTCTTTCTGTTCCCCTCATTATTGAAAAAATATATAAAAGGCAGATTCTTCCTATTATATCAAAGCCATTTATGAAGGGGTTACTTTTAATTCCAGGCGTTCAAAGTATTATTTATCAAAAGATTAAAAATAAATTAACAACTATTTTTGGTGGAAATTTTCACGAAATAGTCATTGGTGGAGCAGCCTTTAATACAGAAGCCGAGGAGTTTTTCAAAAGAATAAAATTTCCGTTTACTGTAGGTTATGGCATGACTGAATGCGGTCCGTTAATCAGTTATTCGCCTTGGAATAAAACACCCGTTCATTCTGCAGGTAAATTGGTGGATACATTAGAAGTTAAAATAGATTCAAATGATCCCTATAACGAAGTTGGTGAAATACAGGTTAGGGGTGAAAATGTGATGCTAGGATACTATAAGAATGAGGTTGCCACAGAAGCTGCCATTGATAAAGATGGTTGGTTTCGTACAGGCGATTTGGGTGTTCTCGACAGAAATGGAAATATTTACATCAAAGGACGAAATAAGGCAATGATTCTCGGTGCATCCGGACAAAATATCTATCCGGAAGAAATTGAATCATTATTAAATAATAAGTTTGGTATTATGGAATCGCTGATTGTTGAAGATAACGGTTTGCTAAAAGCTTTGATATATCCTGATGTTGAGACTTTAACGGCAAAAAAAATTGATGAAAAAATGATGGAGGAAATTATAAAGCATCATATAAAGGAAATAAATCATCTATTGCCTGTTTATATGAATATTGCGAAATATTCCATTCATAATGATGAATTTGAAAAAACACCTAAACGAAGTATAAAAAGGTTTTTATATACTGCGAATTAATATTATGATGATTATATTTTTCACAAAAAACAACATAAATAAAAGGGATAAATGGATAGTTATTTAAGAATCGCGTTTAGTTCAGTAGCTGTTTATATTTTTATTATTTTATCTATCAGAATATTAGGAAAAAAAGAACTTGCACAACTTTCAATTATTGACTTGGTATTTATTTTGTTGATAAGCAATTCTGTGCAAAATGCAATGGTAGGACCGGATACGTCATTAACTGGCGGTTTGGCAGCTGCAACTTCTCTATTTCTTATCAATTACCTATTTAAATACCTCCTATTCAAATATCCAAAATTGGGAATTATTGTTCAGGGGCATTCACTAATGTTGATTTATAAGGGAAAAGTAATTGAGGAAAACGCTAGAAAAGCGCAAATAACAATGAATGAAATAGATGAGGCAGTTCGAGAACACGGTGTATTATCAGTAAAAGATGTAGATATAGCTGTTTTAGAAATAGATGGTAATATTAGCATCATATCTAACGATTATCAACATCGCACATCCAAAAGAAGGAAAGGTAAAAGTAAAAGAACCCAGAGTAGTTTTTAGGTGGCTAATGAAAGCAGAGCGTTAAAAGATATTTGCGACTTAGGCGCAGTCTAAGCTGAACAGGAGTCAATATCCAACAAGCGTCTATGTCGTTAGCCCTAATGGTAATTTTAATTTCAGGTATAAAATAATGAGTCCACTCCAAAAACGATGTTTTTGGTAATTCGTAGTATTTATAGTTTCATATACTGCTGAATAATAACATGTTAAATTCGTGTAATTCGTGTAATTCGTGGCAAAAGGACTTTTTTGAGTTGACTCAATAATTGATAGTTATTTTTCTACAACATCTGCTTTGCTGTGTCAACAGTTATTTCCAATACTCTGGTAAGAAATGAAAACTTTTCTTTCATAACATCATATTCATCACCAGAACTAATGTATTTGGCAGTGCCGTTAATAAGAAAACCTGTTCCTTGATAATCTTTATGTCCTAAAACATCTCTACTTCCCAGTGTTAATTTTACATTACTATTTACATTGACATTTTTCTCGGTTTTTCTAAAACCATAAGCAGGAATTAGGATGCGCTCATCATCTGTAATAACCAAGTATGAATTCCATGTATTAACAACATGAGTTTCGACACCCCACGATACGATTGATACAACACCCTCGTGTTGTATTACTTCTAAAAATTTTTCTGATAATTTTTTATTTTCACTCATGTTTGTAATTTTAAAATTTCTAACCTTTAATTTTATGCTAATTTATTTTGGTTGCCAATAACATCTCTGGGGCGATACAATTGCATCTTCGGATTTTAGTGTACTCATTGCCTTATCAACTTCTTTACGGTTTAAGTTTGTTAATTCGACAATCTTCCCGGCATTCAACGGAACTCCTGCTTTTTTCATTGCTGCTAATACTTGTTCTTTTATTTCCATCACTATTTCTTGATTCATATAATAAATAATTTATTTCAGACAGAACAAAATTACCTATTAATGCTTTCTAAAAAATTAAGCTAGTTTAAGAAATAGTAGCTATAAATTTTTTTTTCGAAGTTCACTCACATATTCGGGTGTAAGTCCTAAATATGAAGCAATCATATATTGGGGAACACGCTGAACAAATTCGGGAAATGAAGTGCAAAAATGAATATAAAATTCTTCTTTTGAAAGTTGGGACACATATTTTATTCGGAGTTGAGATGCAGCTAAGGCACGTTGCATAATAATCCTGAAATATCGTTCCATCTGCGGAAGTACTTTGAGCATTGCTTCAAATGAGAGCGTATCAATTGATAATATCTCCGATTTTTCAACTGTTTGTATAAAATATTCGGTAGGCTTGTTGTCTATAAAACTAAAGAAATCTGAAATCCACCAATTCTCCAAAGCAAACTGTGTAATTTGTTCAGCCCTTTTGTCGTTTATAAAAAACATTCTTAAACAACCTTTCTCTACAAAATATATGGATCTACAAATTTGTCCCTCTTTAAGTAAAAATTCTTTCTTTTTATATGTTATCGGTTTTATGTATTTACATAGTACCTCAATCGAATTATCATCAAGTTCAATGTATTTGATGATATGTTTAATAAAGTTTGAGTGCATTCAATTGTGTTTATTATTTTGGAAAATATTTGTCAATTAATTGTCGAATTTACTAGAAAAATAATCACAAAGAACAACCTTATTAACTTATTATTGGTTCAATTAGTTAATAATAAGATAATAAGGTTGAATGTGTCACATATGAATTTTTTCACTCCCGTTCGGCCTTGGCTGTGCCTGAGTCGAATGTATCTTACAGGCTGAGCCTGTTTATAGTATTTTCTATTTCCATTTATTTTTTTACCGACCACCCGGTTTTAAGCCCAAGTACAAACCACCCTAATGCTATGGCACCTATGCCGAAAAGGGTGTCTCCGAAAACCCGCATCCAACGGAAATTATTTAATATAGGATCCTGCATAAATTCTGCTGATCGGGCATACCACATACCGTATTTAACACTTGCCACCGTTTGCAGTAAACCAACCGGTAATACACTTATTAAAACCATAAGCATTAATCCTATATTGATAGACCAGAATGCAAATCGGATAACACTGTCTTTCCAGACGTATTTAGCAGTTAAACCCCTCAATACAAATAGCATTAAACCGATACCGAGCATTCCGTAAACACCGAACAAAGCAGTATGACCATGCACCGCAGTTGTATTTAGACCTTGCATGTAATAAAGTGCAATTGGAGGATTGATAAGGAAACCGAAAACGCCGGCGCCAACTAAATTCCAGAATGCTACAGCGATAAAACAATAAATGGGCCATTTATATGCAACAATCCATTCCGTCGATCTACTTATTTTCATGTTATGCCATGCTTCGAATCCCATAAATACTAATGGCACAACTTCCAACGCACTAAAGGATGCCCCTAATGCAATAACGGCAATAGATGTACCAGTAAAATATAAATGGTGGAAAGTTCCTATTATACCTCCTGAAAGATATACAATGGTAGAGAAAAGCACGGTTGATGTTGCAAATCTGATTTTTAACAATCCCATACGTACGAATAGGAAGGCAATTACCACAGTTGCAAATACCTCAAAAAATCCTTCTACCCAAAGATGCACAACCCACCAACGCCAGTATTCAGCGATTGATAAATTTGTTTGGCGACCCCACATTAGTCCTGCTCCATAAAAGGCTGCAATAGCAATGGATGCGATTAGAAACATGGTTAGCAATTGCCGGTTTTCATTCGGCCGACGCAAAGCGGGTATTAAGGCTCTTATCATAAGTACTAACCAGATTATAAGACCGACAAACAAAAATATTTGCCAAAACCGGCCTAAATCAACATATTCGTATCCCTGATGACCAAACCAGAAGTTCTGAACCAAGCCCAGCTTTTGCATTATACCAAACCATTGGCCTGCCAGAGATCCAACTACAATAATTAAAAGTGATAAAAAAAGAAAGTTTACTCCAAGCTTTTGAAATTTTGGTTCGTAACCCGAAACAGCAGGTGCAATATATAATCCTGTTGCTAACCACGATGTTGCGATCCAGAAAATAGCCAATTGCACATGCCAGGTGCGGGTAACAGAGTAGGGTAGAAAGTCGGCCAACGGAATTCCATAGAATCCACTTCCCTCCACACCATAATGTGCAGTGACAATTCCCATTAGGATTTGAACCAGGATTAACCCACAAACGATCCAGAAATATTTTAATGTTGCTTTCATCGAAGGTGTCGGCATAGAGCCTGAGAGTGGGTCATTTTGAGGTAGTGACAAAGCAAGCGAATCTTCGTCCTTGTTGCGGGCATAATAAAACCCAAGTAAACCAATACCTAAAACTAGCATAACTACGCTAAAACCAGTCCAAAGAATAAGCGACGGAGCTGGCTTGTTACCTACCATTTCATCAGGAGGCCAATTATTTGTATAAGTAATATCCTGGCCAGGCCGCTGCGTGATACACGCCCATGATATCCAGAAGAAGAAACCATTCATTTTATGCATTCGTTCCGGATCCTTAATGCTATTTGTTTTAATAGCGTATGCCGAACGAGTGGCGGCCATTGACGGATCGTCCATAAAAAGCCTGGTGTAATATATGCTAAGTGCTTTGATCGCGCTGTCTCTTACAGTCGAAACTATTAATGATTTTGTATTGGGATCATACGTATTGGTTCTTAATTCCTTCTGAATTCTTATCTGATATACTGCTTTCTTCTCATTATCAAGCGAATTGTAATCTGTATTAAATTCGGCTTTTGCCCAATAGTTTAGTATATACATTGCCTCGCGATGAAGCCAGTCGGCTGACCAATCGGGAGCTACATAAGAACCATGCCCCCATACAGTACCAACTTCCTGTCCACCCATTGATTGCCATACATTTTGGCCATCCTTTATTTCCTGATCTGTAAAAACCACGTTCCCATTTTCGGTTATTATTTTTTCAGGTATGGGAGGGGCTTTATGATATATCTCAGTGCCATAATAGCCCAATACACTGAATGAGATTACCATAACTGCAATAAATCCAATCCAAAGTCGACGTGTTTTCATAAAATAGGATTAAGTTAATAGTTGTGTTATTTAATATTTTGTTTTTCTAAGTACTAATTAATAGGTGATAAGTAACATAATAATGTATTTAAGTATATAAATACCAAAATAAGGTATTTTTTTTCAAATTATCAATTAAAGTACTTATAAAAAGACAAAAAAGTCTGAATATGTTTTTGAAGAATGCATTAAAATTTTGAATTAGAATACTATAAAAAGGTAAGAGATTTTCGAAAAATAATAACTAGTTTTAAAAATCAATTTTAATTTTGCAGTCTTTTATAAAAACATACAATTTTACTATGGGAAGAGCTTACGAATACCGAAAGGCCAGAAAGATGAAACGATGGGGAAGTATGGCCATAACCTTTACGAAGCTAGGCAAGGAAATAGCAATGTCAGTGAAAACAAATGGACCTGATCCGGCTGCAAACTCGCGTTTGAGAGTGCTCATTCAGAATGCTAAGGCCGCTAACATGCCGAAAGAGAACGTAGAAAGAGCAATTAAAAAGGCTTCGACGAAAGAACAGGAAGATTATAAGGAAGTGATATACGAAGGATACGGACCTTTTGGTATTGCTGTAATAATTGAAACTGCGACTGATAATTCAACCCGCACGGTAGCAAATATTCGTATGTATTTCAATAAATATGGCGGATCAATGGGAACTTCAGGCAGCGTTGCTTTTTTATTTGAACATAAATCAGTATTTAAAGTAAAGCCTAAAGAGGATTTGGATTTGGAGGAACTGGAACTGGAAATGATTGATTTTGGTGTTTCGGAGATTTTTGCCGAAGACGATACGATGATTATTTATGGTGAGTTTGAATCATTTGGTCCTATACAGAAATATCTTGAAGAAAATAAATTCGAAATCATCAGTGCTGAATTCGAACGAATTCCCACGGAGACGAAAGAATTGAATGATGAACAGATTGCCGGCATCGAAAAATTGCTGGAAAAAATAGTAGAGGATGAAGACGTTATAAACGTTTTTCACACGATGAAATAAAGGATTTTTAGATTTTAGATTGACGATTTTAGATTTTCACGATATCCAAACAGTAAAGGCAAAACTGAGATTTGGGCCAAAAATTTAAAATCGTAAATCTATAATTATTTTGAAACAGCAATCTTTATTTTCTTCTTTTTAATAGTCTCATTTCTGGTTAAATCAAGTACCGAATTTACTTTTTCCCATTTAACAGCTGCATAAGAAACAAAATCAAGTACTTCAATCAACCCTAAATCATCCTTTTGAAGTTTCCCTTTTTGTAACAGAAAACCAACTATATCTGTTTTATTGATTTTATCTTTTTTGCCAGCACTAAAATATAGAGTTACCCAAGCCGGAGATTCAGGGAGTTCAACTTTATCAGGCAATTCAGTATATTCAGGTTCATTCTTAATAAATGGAGGCATATATTCATCCTGCCCTAAAAGTAAGTATGCTGTTCCGTTAGCTTTCATCCGAGCGGTACGTCCGTTTCGGTGGGTCCAAATTTTTTCGTCTCCGGGTAACTGGTAGTGAATGATATTCCTAATTTCTGGAATGTCGAGTCCCCGTGATGCTAAATCGGTTGTAATAAGCAACCGATGACTGCCATTGCGGAATTTAATAAGCGCACGTTCGCGCTCATCCTGCTCCATTCCACCATGAAAAACGTCGTGAGCCAAGTTCTTCTGCCATAGAAGATCAGAGATCCGGTCGACCGCCTCACGATGATTACAAAATACGAGGGATGCCTCGTTCCCGATGGTGCAAATTAATCGGTAAAGCGCATCCAACTTATCTTTGCCAACCGAACGAACGGCTTTTATAGTCAAACTATCAGAAGAAATATCCGACAGGTAATTAAGTTCGATAGGAGAGGAGATTCCTGTAAAAACGGGTATTTCAGTCATTTTCGTAGCCGAAGTAAGAATACGTTTACTTATTTCTTTCAATTGGCTTATGATATACGTCATTTCCTGCTTGTAGCCAAGCTCCAGCGATTTGTCAAATTCGTCCAGCACCAAAAGATGAATGGATGATGGATCGAAGTTTTTACGATTAATATGGTCAGCGATTCTTCCAGGAGTTCCAATCAACACTGTTGGCAATTGCTGGAAATTATTCTTTTCTGTTTTCATCAAATGGCCACCATAGCAACAGTTTACTTTGTATCCTGTGCCCATCGATCGAAATACCTGTTCAATCTGCAAAGCAAGTTCTCGCGAAGGCGCAAGTATCAATGCCTGAACTCCCGACTTTTTCGTGTTAATAGCATGAAGAATAGGCAACAGGTAGCCAAGCGTTTTTCCTGAACCTGTGGGAGAAAGAAGTACTAAATCTTTCGTTTTATTAAATGCTGCCAGCGTGTCTTCCTGCATCTTGTTGAGCGCGGAAATCTTCAGTTTTTTAAGAACTTCCTGAATTGAAAAAGTATTTTTATGCATCGTGCAAAGGTATAAGAATTTCGTTACTGCTCTTTTCGTATCTTTGAAATGTAAAAATAATTCTATGAAATACCTATTCGTTCTATGTCTTGCATTATCGACTTTTTTTCCTGCAATTGGACAACAAAAGCTGAATAAATATCTTTTAACTAAGCAAGCCCCTGATTCCTTTTTTGTGAGATTCGTAACTACCAAAGGCAATTTTACATCCATATCAAAAAAAATCTGGTCACCCAAAGCAGTGAACCGTTTTTACCAGCTGGTTAGCAGTCATTATTACGATTCGAATGCCATATTCCGCGTTCAGACTGGTTATGTTGCCCAATTTGGAATTTCGAATGATTCATTGCAAAATAAATTTTGGGATAATCATAAAGTGGCTGATGAACCTGTTGTAGAGAAAAATACAAAAGGTACTATTTCATTTGCCAGAGGTGGACCTGAAACGAGAACAACTCAGCTTTTTATCAATCTGAAAAATAATACCAAACTTGATACCATTGTTGCTGCAGGGATTGTGGGTTATCCAGTAGTAGCTAAAATTATTGAAGGTGTGGATGTTACAAATAAGTTTTTTGGTGAATATGGGTTTGAACCTGCCCAAAAGCAGGATTCAATCTCGCGTTATGGAAATGCTTACCTGAAAAGGCGATACCCAAAAATTGATTATATCCTGAAAGCAGAACTTGTTAAGTAGTAGTTGTAAGTAACTCTCTGAATCCCCAAAACGGGGGACTTTTTGAGAGCGAGAACTAAATACTTATTAATTATTTTATCTGTTTTTCTAAAGGGATAATCACACCAAAAGTGACATCTCTGCCCGGGTTGAATATTCCAACATATTTTAACCTATTCAGATGGTCATAATATATTTTGTTAGTTATATTAGAACCACTTACAAACAAAGTGGCTTTGGTCTTTCCAATCATCAAATCAGTTCCAAGTGAGGCATTGAGTAGTGAATACCCATTAGTTGCCGTTTCGAATGAATCATAACGGTTTTGTTTACTTACCAGATCGATGCCTAAACCAACATAAGGTTCTCTGAAAATGCCTTTCGATTTGGTTATTACCCAGCGCAATGTGTGTTTTGAATGCAATGGAGGTATCAATGGCAGTGGTTCGTGGGATTGCTGGTTTAGGGCATAAACATATGAAACACTGTTTTCGAAATGGATGAAATCAATGGGATGAATATCGGCAAATATCTCAAAACCTGTTAATAATGAGTTACCTTGAACAAACCGGTATACTGGAAAATCTGTTCCATTAATCGATTTTGTCTCTCCATAAATATTTCGCTGATAAATGTAATTGGTAATGGGATTATAGAAAGCGCTGAATGTAATTGCAGAACTTGTATTATGAAAAGCTATTTCACCATCCAGCTGCATGCTTGTTTCAGATTTCAGGTGGCTATTTCCCAATTCGTAACGAAAAGTGCCTTCGTGTACCCCGTTGGACGATAGTTCGGCTATGTTTGGAGCCCTAAACCCCCGGCCAAGGTTGACTTTTAGATCACAACTGCGACTTATTTCCCATGTCATTCCTATAGCACCGGAAAAGGCAGATAATTTAGTGTTGAACCCTTGAAACCGCACGATATCGGTGTTCTGATCCGATAAAACAAGTTGATGTATTTGAATATCTCTCATATCGTACCTGATACCGCCATTAAATGTCAATTTTTTCAGCGACTTTTTAAGATAGACAAATGCACCGCCATCCAGCAGAAGATAATTGGGGATAAGGTATTCAGTTCCCCTGTTTTCGTTATCCTGCGCCATACCTGAAAATCCAGCCACCGGTTCCCATCCATTATGTTCACCAAAAAGGTATTTAACGTCATAAGTAAAAGTACTCAGATGAAAAAACAATCCAGGAATATCCTTCGATACAGAAAATTCTTTGCGTTCATTGGTTTGGTAACCAAGGTTTAATTTTAACTGATTACTGCTGTTAATAATAAAATTATTTACCCATCCTATTTTATAGTGACTAACATTTTGAAAAGGAGTATCAAGCGATCTACCCTTTAAAACATTGGTTGGGACAATCACTCCGCTCTGATCAATAAATTTTTCCGTTATGGAATCCCGCTCTGCTTCAATACTTCCGATATTCGCATTATAGGAACTCACATGCAGATGTGAATAACCCCATGATCTATTGATTCCAAATGTACCACTGAAATCCCTCTCGTTAAATCCTGAATTATAGACGTATTCTGATGGAGTTTGAAAGGCAGCTGCACTTTTGTATGTTCCCCGTACTTTCCAAATGAACCCGTTCATATTTCCCTGATTCATAAGCGAACTGGAACTTAAACTGTTATTGGACGAATAGCGTGATGCTACTTCAGAATCGATGTGCCCAATATGCGCCGGTGTAGGTTCCATAATATTGATTACGCCACCCAATGCGTCGGAACCATACAGAAGACTGGCAGGCCCTTTGAGAATTTCTATCCGGTCAACAGCAAACTGATCAATTTCGAGTCCATGCTCATCACCCCATTGGTTTCCCTCCTGACGCATACCGTCGTTGAGAGTGATCACATGGTTATAGCTCAACCCACGGATTACTGGTTTGGAAACAGCGCCACCAGTAGTTATAGCAGAAATTCCAGGGATAGAGGTGAGTCCATTCACCAAATTTGAAGCAGCAATGGTAAGTAAATCTTTCCCTTTGATGGTTGATACCGAAACACTTGTATGTCGTATGTCGCTTGAAACGCCACTTCCGGTAATAACCACTTCGGAAACTTCAATGGAGGAAGGTTCTAACTCAAAATCAAGATTGGATGTTACCGCAAAATCGACTTGAATTGCAAGAGTCTTATAACCGATAAAACTTACCTGAACCATCATTCGGGCTGCCGGAAGGTTATCAAAATGATAATTGCCATCTGCGTCGGTAATTACTCCAAGTTTGAGGTCGGTAATATAAACAGTTGATCCAGGCATTGCAGCATGCGTTGCCTTATCAGTAACTTTTCCGGTAAGGGTTTTATGAGGTATTTCCATAGCAACTATTGGTTGCTTATTCACTGTGAATAAAAGGACTACTAATAAAATTAATATATATATAGGTTTCATAAGTTCATGTTTAATAAAAGATGTAAGAATCAAGAGCCAAGACAAGAGGTAATCAACCATTCTAAATTCGATAACATTAAGTCTAATTGGCTTTTAAATAATACTATATTATTGGACTGTGTTGTTTACCAATGATTTGTAAGGAATGAAATTAAGACAAAGATAATTTCTTACAGAAAAATATAGTGTACTGAAGATTATGCTTTCTGAGGAGGACCTCTCAGATCATTATTGCGATGCGCAGCAAATAGAAGGGGATTAGAGTAATAATCAACCAGTTTTTTGGGATACGACACATTGGTTTGTGTCATTACATCTGAAATGATTACATATTCGGGAATTTCAACTTTTAGGAGGAGACAGTGCTGATGTTTAGACTCTAAGTAATGACCGCTTTCTCTAAAAAAGTCATCTTCCGTTTCGAAATGGTGAAAATAGTGGTGTACAATTTCAGGTGGAACAATCAGAAATGTGATTGATACCAACAGAAATGAAGCCAACAATTTTCGAATACACAATATCATTCTAATCATTTACTTTTAAAACGATTTTTTTGACGTTTTGTTCCATGTTAAAATAAGCATATCCGTATTTGGTGCAAACAAAGTCTACGAATAAGAATGTAAATGTAAGAAAAATTAATTTTAGTTATTAGCTAAAAACTAGCGGTTTATAGTTAAAAATAGGCTTTAAAATAAGAAATTCAATATAGTATTTTCTGCTAATAATATTTTTTCATTTTTTTTAATGATAAAAAATGGGTTTATATTTGTGTTGATTGCCAAATAAATTATTAAACATTTGATGGCGTTATTTGAATAACAATAACTTAAAATTTTATAAATTACTCTAACGTATATTTTCTCAAATGAATAAATTGCACTTTGTATCGTATTTTAAAGTTCAATCAATTTTCTTTCAGAATAGTGATCATTCTATTTATTTGCCTTATAAGTTTTAAAAGATAAATAATTTAAGGAGAAGTCTTTATGAAATTTTATACATTAATTTTTATTGATAGGGTTTATGAAACAGGAGCATATAATGGCATTTTAGGTGAATTCGAAAAACATATAAATATCTATATATCATGTGCCAAAAACCTTGCTTTATCTTTAAATCAATATGGATATAAACTTTCTATAATTACAAACGAAAAAGACTATATAAAATCTCTCACGGATAACATTGAGGTAATACAGATTTCTTTCTATTTATTAATTCCAAAGGGAATAATGTTTTATTCCGCTCACCATAAGATAGATGTTTTTAAATGGCTTGGTGAAAATGGAGATGATTATTCTTTTCTTGTTGATAATGATATGATGTGTATTAATGAAATGCCTGTAAATCTTGAATATTGTATTAAAAGAAATATTCCGGTTTATTATGATATAAGCGATACCGAATATGCCGCTTATGGCCGAGATAAAATTATTAGCAGCAAATATAAACTTGATAAAAACTCAGGAACAGGATTATGGGCAGGAGGTGAATTCGTTGGGGGAGATAGATCCTTTTTTCTGAGTCTTCACAGTGAAATAATGAACATAATAGATGTTTATTTTAATGATTTTAAATCTTTTCTTCATCAGGGTGACGAGATGCTTTCGTCAGTAGTACTGGAAAAATTTATTCGCGAAAAAACCTACCCTTTAATAAATGTTGGTTTGTTTGGTGGTATTGGTAGATATTGGAGTGGTGAAACGCACCATTGCCAACATTTAATTGAATCGTTCTATGACAATTTTCTTTTACATATGCCTAAGGATAAGAGATTTATTGCAAATTACGCTTTTGGACAATCAGATCAAAGTTTTATAACACTTTATAAAAAGTATTTAATATCAAAAAAGATAAATATAAAACCTTTAATTTTTTCCAAAGAGTGTAGTTCTATCTATTCAAAAATGAAACGATTTGTTAAGACTTTTCTTAAACATTTTAATAGATAATTTAATATTTTCGATTTTGTTAACCGAATAAAAAGTATATCGTCTCCATCGGGACGGCACATTTCTATTGATTTTTAAGAGCTGTCCAATATTTTAATTTGACCTAATAATAAAATATCATTAAATATTTTTGGTATTGTAAAAAAAGTATTTACATTTGTAGTGTATTAGTTGAGTAGAACACTAAATAAATAATTAACTATGATACAGATTAAAAATTTGTCTTTTGGATACAAAAAGAATAAATATCTTTTTGACGATTTGAGCCTTCACATACCAATGGGTAATATTTATGGTTTATTAGGCCGCAATGGAGCTGGTAAAACCACACTCCTTAAACAAATAGCCGGACTATTGTTTCCTTCAAAAGGTGAATGCATTGTTTTTGATAAGCCTGCACACGAACGTTTGCCGGAAGTATTAAATGATATTTATTTTATTCCGGAAGAATTTCAACTTCCATCTATTACCATGAATGCATTTACGAAATTGCATTCTGCCTTTTATCCTAAATTCGATTTGGTATTACTTAATAAATATCTTAACGAATTTGAGATTAACGACAATGCCAAACTTACATCGCTATCTTACGGACAAAAAAAGAAGTTTCTGATAGCTTTTGGATTGGCAACACGTACGCGCATTTTAATCTTGGACGAACCCACCAACGGACTCGATATTCCATCAAAAAGTCAGTTTCGCCGTATAATTGCGTCATCAATGGATGAGGATCGGAGCATAATTATTTCGACACATCAGGTGCGTGATTTAGCAAGCCTAATTGATCATATAATTATTCTCGAAGGTGGTAAGGTAATTTTTCATCAAAGCACTATTGAGATTTCATCCAAACTATCGTTTGTTCAAACGAAAGAAATGGATCATCTGGAAGTTCTTTATCAGGAAGATGTTTTGGGTGGACATGCCGTGATGTGCCGCAAAAATGGTGGAGAAACTGAAATTGATTTGGAACTTCTGTTTAATGGGGTAGTCTCAAATTCTGAAAAAGTAACTAACGAATTTAAAAATTAATGCTGATGAAAACGAATTCCTTTTTTGATATAAACCGTTTGAAATATTTGCTTTTAAGGCAACTTAGTTTCAATTATAAGATTTTACTGATAGCTACCGGAGCCATTATTGGTTTGTTAATGTTCATTGGAACAATGATGTTGCTTTTTTCTAATACAACACCTGATCAACAAACCATACTTGGAATGATGATGCCTTACTTTTTTATAGGAGGTTATATTTTTTCAAGTGTTATTTTTTCGGAGCTTAATTCTTCGCATCGGGGGTATTTATATCTTATGCTTCCGGCTTCGACCCTTGAAAAACTGATTTCCGCCTGGCTTGTTTGTTCAATAGGTTATGTGCTATTCGGGAGCGTAATCGTATACTTTATTAATTTCTATTATATATCGATTGCGGCCGCTTTTACTTCAAAAACAATAGAACTGGTAAATATTTTTTCACCGGGTGTTTTAAAAGTATTTGGTGTTTATATGGTTACGCAAACGGTTTTCTTTTTGGGAGCTATTTATTTCAGAAGGGTTAATTTTCTGAAAACAATTCTGGCGCTCTTTGTTCTGGTTATGATCATTGCCTTTTATTCCGCTATCCTATCGAAACTGTTATTTTTCACATCCTCGTTTAACAACCAATGGTGGATGAATAATATTGGCATTAATCATTCTTTTGATATGAAAAACACAGCAGAACATGTCATCGTTCCCATTGCAAAAGTTTTGTTTTGGGGGTGTACAGCTCCATTTTTCTTAATAGTATCGTATTTCCGTTTAAAAGAAAGAGAGGTTTGATATGGACTTTATTGATAATCAACCGATATATATGCAGATTTCAGATTATTTCTGCGAGAATATCCTTACCAGGGAATGGAAGGAAAATGAAAAGATCCCTTCGGTGCGCGAAATTGCTGTGCTGGTAGAAGTTAATCCCAATACAGCTATACGGGCGTATACCTTCCTTCAGGATCAGGGAATTATTTATAACAAACGCGGTATTGGTTATTTTGTGGCCGAGGATGGTTTTACAAAAGCTTTGGAAATGAGAAAGGATGAATTTATTCGTAAAGACGTTCCTGTTTTCTTTAAAACCATGAATCTTCTTAACCTAAATTGTTCTGACATGGAACTAATTTATAATAACCAAGCATCTTAATTAATTTATAATCAAAAATATATACATTTTCTACTTAAAAAAAATATAAAATAATGAAAACAAGTAATAAACTCTTATTAGGATTATTTGTCCTGATTCTTTTAACCATCTCGACAATTATGGTATTCGTTAAAGTTGAATTTCATAAATTTGGTGGCTCTCCGCATGCAAGAATCGGAAAACAAACTGAAGAACTTCGCGATATGGCAAAATTCAACCAAATAGAGGTTGAAAGTATGATCAAAGTAAATTATACTCAGGATAACTTACAAAGGGTTGTAGTTAAAGCGGACAGCAACCTTATACGCTTTGTGGTTTCGGAGGTTAAAAATGGGAAACTTTTTCTTTATACACGCGAAAAACTTGATTTAGAAGAACCAATTCAGGTAGATGTGTCAACTGACAGTATAAATGCAATAAAATTAAGAGCTGGCGGAATATTTGGTACAACGCGTAAAATGCATGTAACCAAACTTGTGGGCGACGCATTAGCAGGTGCTATTTTTGATGTAGAAGGCGACTTTAACGATTTAAATGTTGAGATGAGCGCCGGTTGTGTAGCCAATTTTAAAGGTAAATGCAAAAAACTGGTGGTTTCGTGTACAGCTGGAAGCGTTTTCAATGCCGATGACATGATTGCCGAATTTGGTACTATCTCGGCAAGTGCCGGAGCGGTGATGAACGTTAATGTAACCAGTGAAATAAGTGTAGATGCCAATGCAGGAAGCATAATTAAATGCAGTGGAAAAGCGCACGCCAGAAATATTAATTTATCGAGTGGAGCACAATTTGTGAATTGAAAATGAGAAGGTGTCCTCCTTAATCGGAAATCTGATATACCCGCACATAATCAATTTCGTATTTTACGGAGAATTGGGTAGAGATGTGGGTTTATCCAAAGATAGTTGGCGTTGGGAACTGTATTGGGGTTGTCTTTTTTATTGCCTGTATTTTTGGTCTAATTCTGTGGAATGCCATATTCGTTAAACCTTTTTTGGTCAATAACCTTGTCGAGGTTCACTTCGTTCACATTAAAAGTTGGATTGGCCATTACATAATCGAAATGCTGGTAACTTTTGTATGGGTCTTCGTAGTAACTGTTGGCTGGTTTAATTTCGCCACGTAGTCCGTTAACCGCAAGGTTCAAGCGGGCCAGCTTTACGGTTTCAGGAGTAAGCTCACAGCCATATACCATCAGGTCTTTTGTATCGGTATCGTGTAACTCTTCCCTTCGGCGGTCGACAAAATAAGAACTTTGAACAAACATACCACCACTACCACAGGCAGGGTCGAAGATGGTTCCCTGATAAGGCTCAATTATTTCGACCATCAGTTTTACAACACTGGTAGGAGTAAAAAACTCTCCACCGCCTTGCCCTTCGGCCAACGCAAACTCGCTTAGAAAGTATTAATAGACTTTGCCAAATACATCGCCTGTTGCATCTTCGGGTATATCGGCAAAGGTTTTTAATAATGTTTTGGGCAGGCTGTCATCGTCGGGTTTAACCAGTTTAAAATATTCGTCTTTGGGTAAACTGTCCAGCAATTCCGGTTTGTATAGTTCGATTTTCTCCATAGCCACCTTAATGGCCTTGGCTATATTCTCTTTTTCGGGCAGGTTGAGTAAATATTCATATTCGGCTTCGGGAGGAAGGTAAAAACCACATTTTTCAATAGCAATTTCATGTCTTTCACGTTGTAACCGGCTGTTCTTTTGCGCTGCTACTTCTGCCTCAATTAACGACTTTACATTATTAAACCGGATGGATTCAAACCTTAGGAAAATGAGCCCAAGAATGGGTGTTGCATATTCACTGGCTTTTAGGCCACTATCTACACGTAACTTATCGGCTGCTTGCCAAAGACGGTCTTCTAATTCTTTCAGTTGTTCGGATGTCATTAATTCTTTGTTTTCTTTTTAGGTTCAATAATGTTCTTAAGACCTTCTATGGATTTCTGCTTTTTTGATTCAATAGATTTGATGCTTTCGGCTGTTGGTAAATCCTCTGGCATTGTGCCGCCTAATTCCTTTATTGTTTGCCGTACTTTTTTACCAACCTCGTAATGTGCTTTGTTGGCAAGCTGTTTGCTTTTAATCTTTTCACGTTTCAGTTTTTCCTCGGTTTGTGTAGCACGGAATAAATTTGCGGCCAGTTCGGTACTTCCCATGTGGTCGAGTATATTTTGACCTTTTTTTAAGCCTTTAATAGATTGGATTTCTTTTGCCCCAAGGCCATTATATAAGCCCATGTAACCGTGGTTCTGAAATATGGCATACTCGAAAGGTTGAATAATACCAGCAGCTTTAGCTGCATCGGCTAATTGTTTGTTATGTTCGGCCATTTCACGGCGAAGAAACAAGCGTTTTTCATCCTCACCACCAAGTTCATCAAACGATTTCTCAATTAATTCCTGTTTACGTGTTTGTAAGGCGAAATAGGTTTGTCCATGTGCAACAACTTCTTTTGAAGGGTCGGCATTTTGAATTATAAGATAACAAGCGTATCTTGAAAGTTGCAAATCGCCTATGTTTCTTTTAGCTCCAGAGCCGATTTCGACCAATTTCTCCACACGGAGAAAATGGTTGTTGGGTTGTTGGCCTGAATTAATGCAAGCCTCCGTAGCTTTTTTAATAACATTGAGGAATTTATCCCATTTAATATAATCGAGAACCGTAAAAAGTTCACGGGCAAACCAGTATTCCTGACCAATTTCGTTAGTGTGCTTAATTTGCTCAAAAACAGCTTGATTGTTCATTTCTAAGATTTTTTTGTTTTTTTAAATTATTTAACTCTTTTTCAGCTACAGATATTGCTAATAAAGCGTGTTCTTCGTTTTTAACAATATCCAGAACCTGGTCAGCAAGCCATAAAACCTGCAATTCGTCCTTATCAAATTCGTAAATGGTGGCTAATTTCAAAATATAATCAAGTTTAATATTCTTTTCGCCACGCTCCATTTTACTAATGTATGCGGTGTCCACTTCAAGTTCTGCTGCCACCTGCCGAAGCAAAAGTCCCTTTTGCTCACGCAATTCTCTGAGTTTCTTGCCAATTATCATCTTTCTGTTTTTTTACTTGTCGGAATTAGTCAAATGTAAATAATAAAAGCTAACAAAAGCAGTATACTATATTTTCCCCAATAATTATTTGAACTACTAAAACTAAGTATTGGATCAAAATTGTATTTTCGCTAAAAAATTCACAAATGGCAAAGTATGGAGTTACTTGGTGGGGGCAACAATGGCTCAATTCGTTAACAAAAATAGATTTTAGCAATCGGTTGCCTCGAGGACGCAGCTATGCCGGCAATGGTTCGGTTAAGGCTATTGAGATTAGCAGCAATAGAATTATTGCCAAAGTGAAGGGCAGCATACCTAAACCATACGATGTTACCGTTACTGTCCCATTGTTTTCCGATAGGCAAAAAAAGGCTGTGGTGGATGTCATAAACAACAATCCCCAACTACTCTCCAAGCTACTAAATAAAGAACTTAGCCCGGAGCTAGATACTTTAGCCGCGAAAGAAGGCATAAATATTTTCCCATCATCGTGGAAAGATTTTGGCATGAATTGCAGTTGCCCCGATTCGGCTGTTCCTTGCAAACACTTGGCGGCGGTGTTGTATATTGTGGCTAATGAAATTGATAAAAGCCCGTTTATTGTTTTTAACCTGCATGGTTTAGACCTGCTACAAGCTTTTGAAAGCCTAAGCCCGGTTAAGACCGTTGCATCTATACCCCATGTTCATGAAATTTTAACACCACATGTTGACACCGAAAAAAAGCCATTCGATACCGAAGCCTTTTTAAATATAGATATTTCTAAACTGTCCCAAAATCCGCCGGATGTATTGCAATTGCTAGTTTCATCACCCGTTTTTTACTCCAAAGATTTTAAAGATTTGCTCCTTAAAGCAGCTAATTCGGTATCAAAAAATGTTAAAAACTTTGAGAAATCATCAGATGAAAACCTGGAGACTTTTGATCCGGATAGCTCCGTACAAATATTATTGAGTGAAGACTTGATACAAGTAGTTGCCGAAATTACCACATCCGAGAATTCCGTTCAGGTTTCGCTGTCGATGCTAATAAATATGTTAAATGCAATTGAATACAAGCAGCTTGGAAGCATAGATACTTCCTGGGTTTATTTGCACAAAACATTTTTATATTGCAAACAATTACTAACGAACAAGCTCTTTTATCCGAAAATATGGAATGCTGGTAAAGAACAGTTCTTGCTGAGTTACATGCCAGCCATTTTCAGCGAAGAAGCGGCGAAAGTGTTTTCGCAATTGCTCCATCAGTTTCCAAAAGGCTTAATTGAGATTATGAAGCATGATAAGCAAAAAACAAAATTTGACATAAAAGGCACCGATCATCAACTGGCACATTTATGCGGTGTGCTTATATCGCATGTGGTAAAGGAAACCTATAATGCTAATAGTTTTCCCTCCGTTTGGTACGAAATACAAACAACAGACAGCAATATTACCAAGCTGTTTGCCACCGGATTAGCCGATGGTTTCAATACTTTTCAAACATCGCAGATTCCGGCAAGCATTCACCAGTGGTTGAGTGTATTTGATATTCACGGCCGTGAATTTACGCCAATTATACAGGTTGAAGAACATGAAAACGGTTTTAGCCTGATGCTGCTTGTGTCGGGCACTGATGAAAAATCTGCTTCACCAGCTAAGCTTTCCGATATATTTAAACTTAAAAAATACGATAAGCACCGATTGGAAATACTCAAAGACCTTAGTTTGGTAGGGAATTACCTTCCACAGGTAAATACTCTTTTATCAAAAAAGGGAGAAGAAGAAGTTGTGGTACCCATGGCTGAATTCTCCAAATTGTTAATGAATGTGTTGCCCATTGTGCGTTTACTTGGGGTACGGGTTATTTTGCCAAAATCATTAAAAAGTCTTATTTATCCCAATTTATTCCTTAAGCTTAAAAAAGGCCCAGGCAAAACAGTGTCCGTAAAATCGTTGGTTGGACTAACCGAACTGCTCGAATATGACTGGCAGGTAACACTTGGCGACCAGCAAATGGACATGGATGAATTTATGAAAATGGTAAAGGGTTTGCATGGCCTTGTGAAGCTAAAGGATCAGTATATTTTTCTGGATGAGGCACAAATAAAAACCTTGCAAAAGAACCTCGATAAAAATCGCGAACTTTCTTCAACCCAGCTTATTCAGGCTGCGCTGTCCGAAGAAATAGCCGGGGCAAAGGTTGACCTTTCGGCAGAAGTATCCAAAATGGTTCGAGATATTTTACACGGCACGGCACCACAGGTTCCTGCCGAACTAATAGCATCGCTCAGGCCTTATCAGGTTAGGGGGTTCGAATGGATGGCACGCAATTCGGAATTAGGTATGGGCAGCATCATTGCCGATGATATGGGTTTGGGTAAAACCATTCAAGTTATTACCCTGTTGCTGCATTTTAAAAGCATAGGCTTACTTAACAAACACAAGGCTTTGGTTGTGGCCCCTACTTCCCTCATTTCAAACTGGGAACGAGAAGTGAGTCGTTTTGCGCCTTCCTTGCTTACCAGTTTGTTTCATGGCTCCGAACGATCTATCGAATTTAATAATACAGATTTGGTAATAACATCCTACGGCATGGTGCGAAATAACTTGTCGGTTTTCGAAAAACAAAAGTGGCATACCGTAATTGTTGACGAAGCGCAAAACATTAAAAACCCTTCATCGGAACAAACCAAGGCAATTAAAAAGTTAAAAGCCGATATTCGGATAGCAATGAGCGGAACGCCCGTAGAAAATAGATTGAGCGAGTACTGGAGTATTTTTGATTTTTCGAACAAAGGCTACCTTGGGAATTACAATTGGTTTAACGAAGAATTTTCGAAACCTATTCAGCTAAACCACGATATGGGCAAGGTGGAACATTTTCGGCGCATTACCGCTCCATTTCTGTTGCGCCGCATGAAGACCGACAAAAGTATTATTTCCGACCTTCCTGATAAAGTTGAAAATAACCATTTTACATCGCTTACAACCAATCAGGCTGCTTTGTATCAAAATTTGGTAAATACAACCGTTGAACAAATAGAAAACTCCGATGGTATACAACGCAAAGGGCTGGTTTTAAAGCTTATGATGGCGTTAAAACAAATAGGAAACCATCCGTACCAATACCTGAAACAAGGTAAAAAAGAACTGGGTCATTCCGGTAAAAGCCTGCTCTTGCTCGAACTTATTCAGAGTATTGTTGAAAATGACGAGAAAGTACTGGTGTTTACGCAATTTAAAGAAATGGGAGAGTTGCTCTGCGAATTTATTGCGTCCGAAACTTCCGAGAAGCCCCTATTTCTGCACGGTGGCTGCTCGCGCAAGCAACGCGATGAAATGGTTGATAAATTCCAAAACCATCATCCGCGGGTTTTTATTTTGTCGCTAAAAGCCGGGGGGACCGGTCTGAACTTAACTGCCGCCAGCCATGTGATTCATTACGACCTGTGGTGGAACCCGGCAGTAGAATCGCAGGCTACGGACAGGGCCTATCGAATTGGTCAAAAGAAAAATGTAATTGTGTCACGCCTTATCAACAAAGGCACCATTGAAGAAAAAATAGACCAGATGATTCAGGAAAAACGTTCTTTGGCCAATCTTACTGTTGCCACAGGCGAAACCTGGCTCGGAAACCTTAGCAATGATGAGATTAAAAACCTGGTTAAACTTGACGTGTAATTCCATTTAGTATTGCTCTTCTGCAACAAAATAAGTGAAGTATTATTTAAGTAAAACTGAATAAATACAGGCTGTTGGTTAACAAGTGAAAGGTAATTTACTTTCCGATACAGAACTTGCTAAATATATTTTTCAACACATCGTCAGTAGTTATTTCACCTGTAATTTCACCTAGATAATGGAGAATCATCCGGATATCCATCGATATGAAATCGGAGGTGATGCCATTTACCAATCCATCCATAACCCTGCTTGTGGCTTCCTGAGCATTTACAAGCGCTTCGTAATGTCGTGCATTGGAAACAATGACGTTTGAACTATCATTGCCGCTCTTTCGTATGGTGGTGAGAAGCATTTGGGTTAACAATTCAGTATGAAGATGCTTCTTCGCCGACAGAAATATAGTGGGGTAAGGGGCAAAACCATCTGATCCGCCAAATCGCTCTGCGACTTCTTTTTCATTATATAAATCGACCTTATTTACTACCACAATCAAATGCTGATCGTTAGTAGGGTTCATTTCAACTATTTGAATTTTAATATCTTCTGGCGTTTGGGATCCCTCGGCCAGCAAAATGATGATAGCAGCCTGTCCGATTTTGGCAAAGGTTCGCTCAATACCTATTGATTCAATGGTGTCAGTTGTTTTTCGGATGCCTGCTGTATCGATAAAGCGAAAATGGATTCCATCGATAATAATTTCGTCTTCAATCGAATCACGCGTAGTACCGGCTATTTCCGAAACAATAGCCTTTTCTTCTTTCAAAAAATAGTTTAATAAAGTCGATTTTCCCACATTGGGTTTTCCTGCAATAGTAACCGGAACTCCGTTTTTAATGACATTACCAAATGAAAAGGAAGTTACCAGATGATCGATTGTTACTCTAACTTTTAAAATGAGGTTCTTTAGATCGTTTCGATCCGCAAATTCAACGTCTTCTTCACCAAAATCAAGTTCCAGTTCAATTAGAGAACGGAAATTGAGTAGTTTCTCACCCAGTGCGTTAATTTCTTTCGAAAATCCTCCCCGCATTTGGTTGATGGCCATTTTGTGTGCCGCGTTTGATTCCGATGCAATGAGGTCGGCGACAGCCTCGGCTTGTGAAAGATCCATTTTTCCGTTCAAAAAGGCACGCATGGTAAATTCACCCGCATTAGCGAGTCTAGCACCTGATTGGGTGAGACACTGAAGTATTTGTTGTTGAATATAAAGAGATCCGTGGCACGAAATTTCAACAATGTCTTCACCGGTATACGAATGGGGTGCTTTGAAAATACTTACAAGCACTTCGTCAATCAGCGTATTATGAAATAGAAGGCTTCCAAAATGGATGGTGTTGGCGGATTGATTATAGAGCCTTTTGTTATTAGCGGGGGAATGAAACAAGGAATCGATTATCGTAAACGAATTATCGCCAGACAATCTAACCACGGCAATAGCGCCGTTTCCGGGAGCTGTAGCAATGGCACATATGGTATCTTCATTGGTTGCAATCATAACCTTTTCGAAATGTGCAAAAATACATGATTTTAATTGAGTTTATTGAATTAAACTCCCACCAAGTGCTAGTTTCGCATCAATCCCTTAAAATTTTTATTTTAATTGCCTGAAAAATTGACCTCGAAGGCACACATTCAGAACGAAATACGTACCCTAACTCGTAACCCCAAACTCCTTATTACTTAATTCTAAAACCGTAATCTCGGGTGGCATTCCAAGGCGTCCGGGATAGCCAATATACCCAAATCCCCTGTTAACATATAAATATTGATTTTTTTCCTGATATAAGCCTGCCCAGCGGCGAAATTTATACTTTGCCGGACTCCATTCCATTCCTGCAAATTTTAAACCGAACTGCATTCCGTGTGTATGTCCGGCAAGGGTAAGGTCTACATCTGTTTTACCTTGTATTTTGGCATCCCAATGATCCGGATCGTGGGAAAGAAGTATTTTAAACGGAATATTTTCAGTGTTTATCGATGCTTTCTTAAAATCAGCAAATTGAGGAAAAGGTGGATGACCCCAGTTTTCGACTCCGATAATGGCCAATTGATCGTCATTTTTCGATAAAGTAACCGATTGGTTGTTCAATAACTGGAATCCGATTTTTGAGTGTGCCTCAATAATTTTTCTGAAATTTTCTGCTTTCTCGGTTTCTGAATTCCAGTGATAATAATTTCCATAATCATGATTTCCCAGAATGGAGTATTTCCCAATTTTGGCCTGCATTTGCGAAAGTATCGGTATCCATCCGTCAAGTTCTTCGGAAAAATTGTTTACCAGATCTCCAGTAAAGAATATAATATCAGGTTGTTGTGCATTAACCATATCAATTGCTTCTTTCACCCTCGTCTGAAATCCTTTAAAACCACCAATGTGAATATCAGAAATTTGAACAATTTTTAAGCCATCAAACGATTTTGGAAGGTTTGGAAATGTTAGCTTTTGTTTCTCGATACGAAAATTAAAACGACCTTTCACCATTCCCCAAATAAATCCAAAAAAGGGCAGAGCGGCTAATATAATTCCTATCCGCGACAAAAAGATTGTGCGTGTAATAGGAACAGCTCCTTCAACAACTGGTTTGGAAACGTAAAGTTTTTTAATAATCCAGGTTGTTCCTACGATAATATCTTCGGTTAAATGAAATGTAACAAATAGTATTTTAGGAATATATAATACCAAAAACACACCGAACAGGTAATAATACCAAGTAAATACTGCAGCATTTCTAGTGGAAGAACGTAAAAGATAGCCTCCCATCACTAATAAAAGCATAAAAGCTGTGACAGACCAAAATGTGATATAAATGGCTCGTTTTATTCCTGTGCTTGACGTTTTTATCAAAAGAATTTTTATTCCTTTAAATGTATATGCATCCAGAAACAGCATGATAACTATGATGATTAAAAAAATCATAATAAGAGATTTAAACCGGTTATTGCAGCTTTTTTCATAAACAATCCTTATAATGGAATTGTTTACTCTGCAAAGCTATTTAAGTTTCCAAATAGCAAGCAACGGTTAATGGAAGTAATTGGTGATTTATGTCATCTAAAATCAGATGTCATTTTAAATACTACAATTCATTACTTTTGCGTTTATATTAAAGTTTAAACCTAGAAAAATTATGAAAACGAAAATTTTATTTATTATTTTATTTGCTTCAATAAGCATTTGTGCTTTCCCTCAGTTTAAATTTGGTTTAAGGGCTGCAATAACATCATCGACATTGCATGCTGATAATTTTACCAGTTCAAATGGGACTGTAGTAGAAACCCTAAAAAATGCCAAATATGGTTTTCAGGGAGGTTTGATAGCTCAACTATCTTTAGTGGGAATATTTATCCAGCCCGAACTTTTGCTTAGTTCCACAGGAGGAGAAGTTCGATTGACCGATGCATCTAAAAATGTAAAAACCATTAAACAGACTTTTACAAAGTTAGACATTCCGGTAATTGTAGGAACCAAACTTGGACCGCTCAGATTGGGAGTTGGTCCGGTTGCCAGCGTTATTCTTAACAAACCTTCGGAATCGTTAGATTTTTCAAGTCAAAGTATTGAAACAAAGTTTAACAAAGCTACCTTTGGCTATCAGCTTAATGTTGGTCTTGATTTGGGTAAAAAGATTGCGTTGGACTTGAAATACGAAGGAAATCTAAGCAGATTGGGTAATGGAATGAAAGTTGGGGGAACCGATTATAAGTTTGATTCGAGAAATAACCAGTTTATATTAGGATTAGGGCTGTTTTTCTAAAGTAGAAAAATAACGAAAATATAGGAATGGGGGAAAGTTGTCATTGCTTTCCTACATTCCTATTTTTTTGCTATTAATGCAATGATCTTTTGAAGCCATTCCGCATCCACGTCATCGAAGGAATTCAGATCCTTACTGTCCACATCCAAAATACCAATAATTTCTCCTCTTTCATTATCCAACGGAACCACAATTTCAGAATTAGATCGCGAATCACAGGCGATATGTCCGGGGAATAGGTGAACATCTTCAACTACAATGGTTTTGTTTTGGTTAATTCCTGCCCAGCATACCCCTTTATTTTGGGTCAGTTCCTGACAGGCAACCGGGCCCTGATAAGGTCCTACTAGCAGTTTTCCGTCCTGCAACAAGTAAAAGCCAGTCCAGAAAAAGTAATCCATTTTATGATGAAGCACAGCTATCACTGTGGCCATGTGCGATAATGAATTGTCGCTCTTTTTTACCAAATCTTCAAGTTGGGCGTAAATTCGCTGATAACGTCCACTCTTTTTCTTCCTATCCATAGGGCGTTTTTAATGTTAATACGAGGTTATCGCAAAAAATATTTTCTCAAAGTTAAAAATATTACAATTTATATTAGGCTCTCTTTTCCCCTAACTTCTATTTCTAATTCTAAACTCCAAAATGTACCCTCTCATATCCATTTAATTATTACTTTTGCAATCCGAAATTTTGAGTACAATGGATTATAGTCAGGAAGTAAAAAGACGCAGAACATTTGCAATTATCAGTCACCCCGATGCCGGAAAAACCACTTTAACCGAGAAACTATTATTGTTCGGAGGAGCTATTCATGTGGCCGGTGCTGTAAAATCGAATAAAATAAAAAAAACAGCTACTTCAGACTTCATGGAAATTGAGAAGCAGCGTGGTATTTCAGTAGCAACATCGGTCATGGGATTTGATTATAAAGATATTAAAATCAACATTCTTGATACTCCGGGTCACCAGGATTTTGCCGAAGATACTTTCCGTACCCTTACCGCTGTGGATAGTGTTATTATTGTTGTGGACAGTGCCAAAGGGGTTGAATCTCAAACCCGTAAGTTAATGGACGTCTGCCGTATGCGGAATACTCCCGTAATGGTTTTTATCAATAAACTAGACCGAAATGGGAGGGATCCCTTCGATTTGCTCGATGAAATAGAAGTGGAACTGAAAATTAAAGTTCGTCCATTAAGCTGGCCAATTAGTAATGGTCAAACTTTTCAAGGTGTATATAATTTATTTGAGAAAAACCTTCAGCTTTTTACTGAGGTAGAAAAACAAACCATTGGAGAATCGATTGAATTACACGATATTAATAGCAAAGAACTCGAGAAATATATTGATCGTTATGCTGAAAAGCTTCGGGAAGATTTGGAAATGATTGAAGGTATATATCCTGACTTTCAAGTCGATGATTATCTTCAGGCAAGGGTAGCTCCGGTATTTTTTGGAAGTGCATTGAACAACTTTGGCATCAGGGAATTGCTCAATTGTTTTATTGAAATAGCACCAAGTCCCAAAAGCTTTACAACCTTAGAACGGGTTATTTCGCCTGAAGAACAAAAATTCTCAGGGTTTGTGTTTAAAATACATGCAAACATGGATCCTAATCATCGCGACAGAATTGCATTTGTGCGCATTGTTTCGGGTAAATTCGAACGCAATACCAACTATTTGCATGTTCGCCACGGAAAACAACTGAAGTTTTCGAATCCAACGTCATTTATGGCCGATAAAAAATCGGTGATTGATGAGGCATTTCCTGGCGATATCGTTGGTTTGCATGATACCGGCAATTTTAAAATAGGTGATACACTTACAGGAGGCGAGAAAATTCATTTTAAAGGAATACCAAGCTTTTCTCCCGAATTATTCAGGTATGTTGAAAATGCCGATCCAATGAAATATAAACAATTGGCCAAAGGTCTTGATCAATTGATGGACGAAGGTGTAGCTCAATTGTTTATTAATAAGTCGAGTGGGCGAAAGATCATTGGTACAGTAGGTGCCCTGCAATTTGAAGTTATTCAGTACCGGCTTGAACATGAATATAATGCATCGTGCCGTTACGAACCCATTCAGTTATACAAAGCCTGCTGGATACAAAGTACCGATAAAAAGGAACTGGATGATTTTAAACGGCGTAAATATCAATACATTGCTGAGGATAAACATGGTCGAGATGTATTTCTGGCCGATTCCTCCTATAGTCTTCAGATGGCTCAGGAAAAATTTCCAAACATTAAATTCTTTTTTACTTCAGAGTTTTAGTTTACTTCGTACCTAGCTATAATTTAAAAACTTATGGAACAAAACAAACGAGGTTTCGCCAGTGACAATAACGCAGGTGTTCATTCTGATGTACTCAAAAAATTATCAGAAGTTAATAATGGTCACTCCATCGCTTATGGCGGCGATAGATACACCGATGAAGCGGTTCAAAAATTCAAGGAAATCTTTGGAAAACAGGCATCTACTTACTTTGTTTTTTTAGGGACAGCCGCCAATGTATTAAGCCTTAAGGCGATTACCAATTCGTATCATGCTATTATTTGCGCTGAAACAGCACATATCAATGTGGATGAGTGTGGTGCGCCAGAAAAATTCACTGGTTGTAAGTTGATCACCATTCCGACCCAAAACGGAAAATTGACACCTGCCGATATAAAAAAACAATTGCACGGATTTGGTTTTGAGCATCATTCACAGCCTAAGGTAATCTCAATAACTCAATCGACAGAACTTGGAACGGTTTATACACCTCAGGAAATTAAGGGGTTGGCTGACCTTGCTCATGAATTTAACATGCACCTGCATGTTGATGGAGCACGTCTTGCCAATGCCGCCGCAAGCCTTGGGATATCTTTTAAGGAAATGATCACTGATACAGGAGTCGATGTGTTGTCGTTTGGAGGTACCAAAAATGGTTTGATGTATGGAGAAGCCATTGTTTTTCTGAAGGAAGGATTGGATATAAATTTCAAATATTACAGAAAACAAGGGATGCAGCTTGCGTCTAAAATGCGTTTTATATCTGGGCAATTTCTGGCATATTTTGAAAACGACCTCTGGAAACTGAATGCAACCCATGCCAACAAGATGGCACAATTGCTTGCATCAGAAATATCTACCATTAAAGAAATTAAAATTACTCAGGAAGTTTGGTCAAATGGTGTTTTTGCTATCGTGCCAAAGGAAATTATCCCAGCATTGCAGGAACAATTTTTCTTTTATATATGGAATGAAGATACTAACGAAGTGCGCTGGATGACATCCTGGGATACGCAAGAGGCTGATATTATTTCTTTTGTACTTTTATTGAAAAAATTGCTGAAAAAATAAACGTTGAGTCTACTCCGAAAGGGGGGTAAAAGACCTTTTTGAAGTGGACTCAACATTTATAAAATATTCGTATCTGAATATCGTTATTAATTTGTAAAAAGAACAGATTTCGGGAATAAATTAAATCACAATTTGAAGACCACTTAAACTAGACTTTTTGTTAGAATATTAATAATCAGAATGAAATTTTATTGTATATTTAAAAATTATCATTATACCACTTAGATGCTTAATTATGTTTAATTTTTAAATGAATTTATAGATAATAACTAGGATAATGAGACCTGTCAGGTTTTTTAAACCTGACAGGTCTTTCAGCTAATAGAATACCAAATTATTTTTAACATAACACTAGGACTATCTGATGCTTAATTATGTTTAATTTTTAAATAAATTTATAGATAATAACTAGGATTATGAGACCTGTCAGGTTTTTTAAACCTGACAGGTCTTTCAACTAATAGAATACCAAATTATTTTTAACATAACACTAGGACTATCTGATGCTTAATTATGTTTAATTTTTAAATAAATTTATAGATAATAACCAGGATTATGCGACCTGTCAGGTTTTATAAACCTGACAGGTCTTTCAACAGATAGAACGTCAAATTATTTTTAACATAACACTAGGACTATCTGCATTTTTTTTTGTCTTATCAATGAAAACGATAAGGTCACTGGTCACTTTTCTGAATCATAATACAAATTCCATTTGAATGAAACATTTGTTGAAGTATCTTGGAGTAACTTTCTTTTTTTTTGGGACTTTCCTCATGTTTTCTCAACTACAGTCATGCAAGCATGATCCTCAGGGGTTGGATCAATTAGATATTGTTTGTTATAACACTCAGGTTGCCCCGATTTTGGTTGCTCAATGTTCCTCATGTCATGGTGATGGTGGGCAAGCAAAAGGAGGGTATGTTATTGATTCTGTATACAATAATGCATTAAATCTTGTTAATCCCGGTAAGCCATGGGCCAGCAAGTTATATAGTATTGTAAGCAGCCCAAACAATCCGAATATGATGCCTCCTAACAAGGCTTTATCGAAAGAACAACTTACCATAATTGAAGTTTGGATTGCACAGGGAGCAAAAAATACACAATGTTCTTCTGTCAACGCGCATATTCAGCCATCAACTTCTACCGACGGGGCAGTTCTTTATTCGATTTATTGTGCAGGTTGTCATGGTGTACTAGCTACTTCTGCAAAAATTGGAGTAACATCAAGTCAAATCCAAACCGGTATAAGTTCGGTCCCGGATATGAGGAATCTCTCCATTCTAACTGCAGTGCAAAAACAGGCTATCGCTGATGTTTTGGCCGGAACTCCGAATGCAAACCCTGACGGAACAGTACTTTATGCAACTTCATGTGCAAAATGTCATGGTGCTATGGCTACTTCAGATGTGGGAGGAGCTTCAGCATCAGATATTAATAATTCCATTAAAAGTGTGACCTCTATGAAATATTTGTCATCTCTGACTGCCGTGCAAATTAATGCCATTGTTGTTTCACTCCAAGGAATTTCAGGTGACTAGAGAAGAAGTATATAAATATGTTTAACTAATACCATTGTAAATGAAAGCATTATTGGCATGGGTTGTTTTAGGATTTTCACTTTTATCAGGATGTTATTATGATAGTAAGGAATATCTTTATCCAACCCTAAATACGGTTTGTACCGACACCGTGGCTCCGGTTATTTATGCTGGAGCGATCTCAAAAATTTTAAGCGATAATTGTGTAGCCTGTCATAACACATCAAATCCTCATGCCGGAGTATTGCTTGATAACTTTGCGAATGTTACAAAAGTTGATAAAAATATACTTCTCGGAAGCATTCTTCAAACAGGCGTGTACACTGGTGTAAAAGCTATGCCCCAAGGGAGTAAACTAAGTGATTGCAGTATTAAAGCCATTGAAACCTGGTTAAATGCCAATTCTCCCCAAAAATAACTAAATAATTAATATTTCATAGTCTATAGTATCAAAGCAATGATAATTAAATTATTGATATGATGCAATTTATAGAAAACAAAGAGGACCTCATCATTAAAACAGTATTACGAATGAAAACGACACAAATTAGGTTATTGATGTTTATATTCCTGATGGGAATTACCGTTGTTATGAAGGCGCAAGATATTGACAAGATGTTGAATGAGTCTACCAATAATAACACAGATTATACTTATGCGACATTTAAATCCACTCGCATAGTAAACGGGCATTCAATTGAGCGAATGCCGGCTCATCAGCTCGATTTTCGAATTTCACACAGGTTTGGACAATTAAATACAGGAGGTCATAATCTTTGGGGTTTAGATCAGGCTTACATTCACTTTAGTTTGGAATATGGTCTTACAAATTGGATGATGGTTGGATTAGGCCGGGGGACATTTGAAAAAACGTATGATGGATTTCTAAAACTTTCCATTCTACGACAATCAAAAGGCGCCCGAAATATGCCAATTTCGTTGTCTCTATTTTCATCAGCTTCACTTAATACACTTTATCCCGGCGAAATGGGATTAGCCGGAAAAAGTGTTCCTTATTGGTCGCGTTTTAGTTATGTATATCAAGTGCTAATAGCGCGTAAATTTAATGAACGGTTCTCACTCGAAATTAACCCAACCATTGTCCATCGTAATTTGGTTCCATCGGAACTGGATCCCAATGATGTCGCAGCAGTTGGCGCAGGTATCAGGTATAAACTTACAAAACGGATATCGTTTAATGCCGAATATTATTATGTAATTCCTCCGGTAAACGATTTCCGAAGTACGAAAACATATGATCCTATTTCAATTGGCTTTGACATTGAAACCGGGGGCCATGTGTTTCAGCTTTTTTTATCTAATTCTGAAGCAATGATAGAAAAAGGATTTATAACGGACACTAACAGCAGATGGGGAAATGGTGGTATCCATTTTGGTTTTAATATCTCCAGAGTGTTTGCATTGAAATAAACATTTATAATTGTTTACTGTTTAGTAAATATGTTGTAGGTATAATACTGAAAATAAAGTAATAAAAACTTTTTTTTGGCTCTTAAAATTATAACCTACCTGAATGAATTGCTTACGGCTGGCGACTTGATACTTATAATATAATCTAAATTTTATAACCATGAAATGTAAAATTCTTGTTTTATTCTTTTTAGTTGCATCCTTGCAATTATCGATAGCACAAAAGTATGTGTCTAAAAATGGGCACATCAGATTTTACTCTCATACACCCTTGGAAAATATTGAAGCTGATAACCGTCAGGTGGCAAGCATTCTTGATGTCTCCAACGGTGAGATTGTTTTTACACTTCTTGAAAAAGCCTTTCAATTTAAAGTTGCACTGATGCAGGAGCATTTCAATGAAAATTATATGGAATCTGATAAATTTCCAAAGGCCAGTTTTAAAGGGAAAATTACCAATTTTTCAAAAATAGATTTTAAAAAAGATGGTGTTTATCCTGCGGAAGTTGCCGGCGATTTGTCACTTCATGGAGTTACAAAGGCTTTTACCACCAAGGGTACCATTGAGGTAAAAGGAACCACTATTACAGCTAAGGCAAAATTTGCCCTTGTTCCTCAGGATTTTGACATTAAAATTCCCCAATTGGTTGAAAATAAGATAGCCAAAGAAATGGAAGTAAATGTAGATATTGCCTATAATCCATATTAAAATTGTAAGTAAATGACATTAAATACAAAAAGATTTTTATTGGCTGGAATTGTTTTGTTGATTTTAATGGCTTTTATGGGGTGGCATTGGATGTTTCGTCCGGCGGATAAGAGTGTAGCATCAAAAAAAACTGAGGTTGCGATCGAAGCCGATGTTTTGATTAAAGCTTATTCTTCCAACGAAGATTCCACAAATACCTTGTATTTAAATAAGGTGGTAGCAGTAACCGGCAGTATTGATAATATTACTGAAAAGGATCAGGAAATATCGGTGTATTTAAAGAACAAAGCGGAATCAACTGGTGTGATGTGTAGCTTTTATAAAACCGAATTAGACAAAAATTCCCTTAAAGTGGGACAAGTTATTTCAGTAAAAGGGATCTGTACCGGTTTTCTAATGGACGTAGTATTAACGAAGTGTTCGATAGTGAAATAGTAACCTGATTAAATTTATTAAATATGGTTGTCCATAAATTAATTTCTAAAGCGATACTTTTGGTATCCATTGGTTTGTTTTCAACATCATTTTCACTTGTTTCTGATAATAAGACTTTAACGAATTTAAAAAGCAGTTTTACAATAGATAAGCCTTTACTTTTATTTGTAGGTACTTATACAAAAAATAGTAAATCCAAAGGCATTTATTTGTATGAGATGAACCGAAGAACAGGGGCCTTGAGTTATGTAAACACCTGTGAAACAGTAAATCCTTCCTATTTAGCCATTCATCCTATTAAAAAATGGCTGTATGCAGTAAGTGAAGTAGGAGGCGATAACCAAAAATCAAAAGGCGTAATCAGTGCTTTTAAAATTGATACGATTAAAAAACAGCTTACATTCATTAATTCTGTTTCGGCTCAGGGAAATGGACCGTGCTATGTAAGCATAGATCGTACCGGAAAATTTGCAATGTTAGCAAATTATGGGTCGGGAAATGTTGCAGCTTTTCCCATTAATAAAGATGGTTCTTTAAAGGAAGCCAGTTCGACACACCAGCATCTTGGAAAGGGTCAAAACCCTCGTCAGGAAGGGCCCCATGCACATATGATTATTCCAGGCTTAAGTAATTATATTTATTCAACTGATTTGGGTACAGATAAAATAATACAATATACACTTGATAACCAGGGGAAACTTATATTAGTGAAGGAGATTATGGCAAAGTCCGGGGCTGGTCCTCGTCATCTTACTTTCCATTCTAACCAGAAATGGGTTTATGTTATTAATGAGCTCAATGGAACTATTGAAGCTTCTAATCTGAATAAGTCTACAGGAGATTTCACCCGTTTTCAGACAATATCTACTTTGCCTGAGGGCCAGTCTGTATTTGCAGGATCTGCAGATATTCATATATCCCCTTCCGGGAAATATCTCTATGCATCAAACCGTGCTGAAGTCAATAACATTGCTATGTATTCCATTAATCAGAATACCGGTGAGTTAAAGATTATTGGTCATCAAACAGTGTTCGGTAAAGCGCCCCGAAATTTTGTTATTGACCCAACCGGAACATTCCTTTTGGTGGCAAATCAGGATTCTGATAATGTAATCACTTTTCGTATAGATTCTGCAACTGGTAAACTAATTGAAACCGGACTTCGTTGTGAAATACCAAAGCCTGTTTGTTTAAAGTTTATTTAAGGAGGTAATTTTTAAAAATTTCAGAAACATATTGAACCCGCTTTGGGCTTCAATCGAAAATGTTTTATGACATCGGTTATTCATTGTCAAGTTCTTCGGACTTGAAAACCTAAAAATTCTGAATCGGTTGAATACCTATTTTCTCATTCTTCATCTGCCATTATGGCGCTTTTTATGTTTGGAACATTAATTGTTTGGAATAATTCTAAATAATATTTAGGGTTATGAAATTCGTAGCAAATTATTTGGACACGTCAAATACTGATATACCATTCCGTAACGATTTTGAAATACTTGATTCATATTCAAATACAGTTGTGGAGGTTGCAAAGAAGGTCAGCAACTCGGTGGTGCAAGTGAAAGTAAAGAAGAAAAGTGCTTTGGAAAAAGGCTCTAATTTGCAGAAACCATTGGAGTCCTTTGGCTCTGGATTTCTTATTTCTACCGATGGTTTACTGATTACTAATAACCACGTGGCCGGAGATTCTGAGAATATTACAGTTGTTTTGCAGGATGGACGATCGTTTCAACCAGAAATTATCGGATTCGATCCGTATACCGATCTGGCAGTTTTAAAAATTGACGCAACAGCTTTAAAAGCTTTACGTTTCGGTAATTCTGATGCTTTACAGGTTGGTCAAATGGCTATTGCAGTCGGAAATCCTTTCGGATTTAATTATACCGTTACGGCAGGCGTAGTTAGTGCACTCGGCAGAACACTGCGTTCCGAAACAGGTAGAATGATTGAAAATGTAATACAAACCGATGCCGCATTAAATCCAGGCAATTCCGGGGGACCATTGGTTAATTCCACTGGCGAAGTAATTGGAGTTAACACTGCCATTATTGCTATGGCACAAGGGTTATGTTTTGCAGTATCCTCCAATCTGGCTCGTTATATTATTGGGAAAATTGTTCTTGAAGGGAAGGTAAAACGGGCATTTATTGGAATTTCCGGTCAAACAATTCACTTAACAGATCGTATCACCTCCTACAATAAACTAGACACACAAAGTGGAGTGTATATTGCTGAAAAAGAACGATATGATGGGGTATATAATTCCGATTTATTCATCGGAGATATTATCGTTGGTTTAAATCAAATGGTTATACATTCCGTTGAGGATCTGCATCGACTCTTAAATGAAGATATGATTGGTAAGGTTATTGACATGACAGTATTACGAAACAATTTAAAAACCAATATTAAAGTAATTGCAGGAGAGCTTCAAGTTTCTTAGAACTAATAACTTAATATGACTTTCCTATTTTTTATTATAAAATTTTGAATCGTATAAGTGGTAAATAAGTCATCACCTGTGATGGCGTAATGGAGTTAACTTTAATAACTAACTCCTGTCCGGGGGGAAGCTTTCTAATAAAATCGAGTGTTTTGGGAGATATTATTGGACCATCATTATCCGATGAAATATATATCCCTCCATAAGTATATCCAATCATAAAACGCTCAATTTTAGTCCATTTATCACTTTCGGGGAAATCGTCCGTAAAAAAAAGCTTTAGTGAGTCAGAAGTGAAAAATACATTCCTGTTGATTCTGCTTTTTTCCTTTATCACAGTTTTGCCGACACACAGCACAGGGTAAGGAATTGCTAAAACCACAAATTGCTTTTTACCAATTATTAAGGTGTCATTATTTTCATTAATATAATAAGTAGTAACAAATGAACGCCCTGCATATTTTGGGATAGTGAGATAGTTGTTATCAGTTTTGAAAATCTTTCCATTATTTACACCTAAAAAAATCTTTAGGTTACTTGAAAAATTATCCGGGCAAATAATTTTGAGGTAATTGTCTATCCCGTTATATAAAAAATCGCCTTCCGACCCAATTGCTTTGATAGATATTTTATTCCAATAAGTTCTAAGGATAATAGAATCAGCCCTATTCATTTTCTGGGCGTATAAAAATCCGGAAAATAAAAAAATAAATACTATAAAAATGAAAGGCCGTATCATGAAAAATTAATTTGTGAGTAAGATAATAATTGTAAATAAATAGACCAAAACTTTTGTTAAGAAACACCCAATGAATTATAATAATTATAATAACAAACATAATTATGAAATAATTAGCATTATGAGCTTTCCATCTTACTTTAACAAACAAATTAGTTAATGATGATTACAAAAGGTTTTTCATTTTTTTAATGGTCGCCATTTTTCACTATTTTTGTAAAAAAATAATCTATGCCTCTAAACGTACCTGATAATCTTCCTGCTATCAATGTCCTGAAGGAAGAAAATATATTTATAATGACTGAATCCAGAGCTATTCATCAGGACATAAGACCATTGCGAATAGCCATATTAAATTTGATGCCAGTAAAAGTAACCACCGAAATTCAACTGCTAAGAATGTTATCAAATTCACCATTACAGGCTGAAATATCATTGCTTAACATTAAAAATCATGTTTCGAAAAATACATCTCAACTTCATTTGGAAAAATTTTACATGAATTTCGATCAAATAAAAAATCAAAAATTTGATGGGCTTATCATTACTGGCGCTCCTGTTGAACATCTTGAATTTGAAGATGTTAGTTATTGGGGAGAAATTCAGGAGATCATGGACTGGGCAAAATATCACGTAACATCAACCTTTTACATATGCTGGGCAGCACAAGCAGGTTTATACCATCATTACGGAATTCAAAAACATGCAGTAGACAAGAAAATTTTTGGCGTATTTCAGCATCAGGTAAATAATTCGAAGATTCCACTGTTACGGGGCTTTGATGATGAATTTTTGGCTCCACACTCTCGTCATACTGACATTTCAAGGGAAGATATTCTCAAAATAAGTGAACTGGAAATTGCCGCAGAATCAGCTGAAGCAGGTGTTTACATTGTAGTTTCGCTAGATGGAAAACAAGTTTTTGTTACTGGTCATTCGGAATATGATTTGCTTACCTTGAAGCAGGAGTACGACCGTGATATAGCAAAAGGACTTCCTATTGATGTTCCAAAAAATTATTTCACCGGAGACGATCCAAATAAAAATCCTCGTGCATTATGGAAGAGCCATGCAAGTTTGTTGTTTGCCAATTGGTTAAACTATTACGTTTATCAACAGACACCATTTATTATCGACGAAATTTCTTAATAATAGTACTCATTTAATGGAACTTAGTGCTGCGTACTATCTTCAAACTTACGATATTTTAATATCAATATAGGCAGCTGATTGTTTATCAAGATACCATGATAAATTTCCGGAAACAGGAACGATCTTTTTTGCAGGGAATACAGATGATTCTGTCTCGTCATTTATGATTGACTTTACTTTTTCAGCCTTCTGATTTCCGGTAACAAGAAAAACAATTTCACTGGCATTATTAATTACGCGCCCTGTTAAGGTGATCCTTCTCTGACATGTTTCGGGCTGCTGTGTTACCGTGCAAATAGAATTTGTTTCAAAAAGGTTAAGATGACCCGGAAAAATAGAAGCTGTATGGCCATCGTTACCCATTCCTAATAGTACCAGGTCGAATACGGGGAAATTTTTATGACAAGGAACAATTGAAAGGATTTCTCCAGTATAACGGACTGCCTCATTCAAAGGATCATCAGCACCATGAATTGGGTGAATATTGTCCTTATCAATTACTATTTTGCTAAAAAGGAAGGATGTTGCGTTTCCATAATTACTTTCCTGATTACTGAAGGGTACACATCTTTCATCAACCCAGAAAAAATGCACACGATTCCAGTCAATAGCTTTGGAAAAATCCCGAGAGAGTATTTCAAATAATAACTGAGGCGTGGATCCTCCTGATAAGGCTAAATATAAACAATCCCTATACCGAATCATATGTTGGATGTATCTTATCAAATCCATAGCCAACCTTTCGGATGTTTCCATTGAATTCGATAATACTTGTGTTTTAAAATAGGTATTCATAGCCGTCTTAAATTATAATTCACAAAAATTAACATCTGTTGTCAGGTTTTTGCAAGGGTATCGCCAGGTTCGCTCAGGACTGTCAATTAATTCATCGGCATTCTCAGGCCCCCAGGTGCCTGCCGGATAGCCATAAAGTTTTATATCGGGATTTTCCTGCCAGGCAGTTAAAATAGGATCGATAAATTGCCACGTAGCTTCTAACGCATCACCTCTCGAAAAAAGAGTGGAATCGCCTAAAATACAGTCCAGAAGCAGTCGCCCATAGGCATCAGGCAATGGCGAATTCGAAAGCTGTGAGTAATGAAAATCCATGCCCACTTCCTGAACTTTGAAACCAGCTCCCGGAACCTTCATTCCAAACTTTAAAAGAATCCCTTCATCTGGCTGAATACGAATTACTAATTGATTAGATAGCATTGGAATCCCTGTCTCTTTGGTAAATAATACATGAGGGCTTGGTTTGAAGTGAACAACAAGTTCAGTTACCCTGATTGGCAATCTTTTACCAGTTCGAATATAAAAAGGAACTCCACTCCACCGCCAGTTGTCAATAAAAAACTTCATCGCAACATAAGTCTCTGTTTTCGAAGCAATATTTACATTGTTTTCTTCGCGATAACCAGGTACTTTAACTCCTTTAATCTTTGATGATGTATATTGTCCCCGAATAATATTATTCTTAATATCATTCATGGTTAATGGTCTTATCGACTGAAAGACTTTAATTGTCTCATTATGTATCGATTTGGATTCTGCCACCGCGGGTGGTTCCATCGCTATTAATGCAACCAATTGTAATAGATGATTTTGAATCATATCTCTCAACGCGCCCGAATGATCGTAGTAGCCTCCGCGGTTTTCAACTCCAATATTTTCAGAAGAGGTTATTTCAATGTGGTCAATAAAATTTCTGTTCCATAAAGGTTCAAAAATTCCGTTGGAAAACCTGGTTACCATAATATTTTGAACACTTTCCTTGCCAAGATAGTGATCGATGCGGTAAATCTGATCTTCATTAAATACTTGTAAAATTTTTTGATTCAAGTTTTTTGCTGATGCAAGGTCATTTCCAAAAGGTTTTTCAATAATTATTCGTCTCCAGCCATCAGTGTGAGAATTTTTATTAAGATTTTGCAATCCGATATTATTAATAATGGTTTCGTATAACCCCGGCGGTGTAGCCAGATAAAACAAATAACGACCGCCTGCATTAAACTTGTTATCCAAGTTTGTAATTTTCTGGTTAAGAATACTATAATCATTACTATCGGAAGTATTTATTGATACATAATGGAGACGTTCTATAAATTCATCGTTAACTGGCTTTGCAGCACAGATTGTATTAGGAATGAATTTTTGTATGCCTTCATGCATTTTCTCACGAAACTCGAAATCATTCATTTCTGTTCTTCCAACACCAAGTATTGCGTAATTTTTAGGAAGCAGTTTTTGATTACTTAAATCGCATAAAGCGGGAATTAGTTTCCTCAAGGTAAGATCGCCTGATGCCCCAAAAATCACTAATATTAATCCATCATTTTTCTTTGCCATACAACCAATCATTTTTCTCAATAAAAGTACCATTTTTCTCAGAAACGAATATTAATCTGCTTCAAAAAATTATTTATGGCTAAAATAACATGCTAATAGATAATATAATATGTTGCTTCAAAATTTTAAATATCATTGGTCAAAAAATTCTTTTAAGAATGGTCAAAGTAATTCAGCTAAAATTTGTATAATTAACTGATTTTTTAACCACATTTTTAACCAATAAATTAACATTATGTCACAGCAGAAAAGCACACTAGGGGTAGGGATGGCCTTTATGGCATCAATCTTTTTCATTTTTGGGTTTATTACCAATTTTAACATTGCCATGAAAGATCAGGTGCAATTGGCATTTGATCTTAAGACACTTTATCCTGGATGGGAAAATTTTCTTTCGCAGTTAGTAAATTTTGTATTTTTCGTAGCCTACGCGTGTTTTAGCTTCCTTTGCGGTGGTATAATAAAAAAGATTGGCTATAAAAGTGGTGTAATTGTAGGTCTTGTTTTAGTCGCAATAGGAAGTTTTATGTTTTTTCCTGCTATAGCAATACTTTCATATCCTATGTTTCTTCTGGCTGTTTTTGTAATGGCATCAGGGGTTGTATTTCTTCAAACTGCTGCAAATCCTTATGTTGCGATATTAGGATCACAAGAAACAGCTCCAGCCCGCTTAAACCTAGTGCAAGCACTTAATGGAGTTGCCTGCACAATAGCGCCTTTTTTAGCAGGTATTTTGGTGCTTGCCCCAGCTGTTTTAGCATTAAATAGTGGCGCTTCACCAGCGGAAGCTGCTAAGTTTGTTCAAATGCCTTTCTTAATCATTGGTTCTATCGTTGTGCTCATTGCCATTGGAATTGCTTTTATCAAACTTCCCCACATTGCTGGTGATGAAACAATACCTTCAAAATCGGTGTATAAAAAACCTCAGGTTTGGCTTGGTGCATTGGGTATTTTTTTCTATGTAGGTGCAGAAGTTGGAACTGCCGGACAAATCGCTCCTTATTTGAAAAGTAGCGGCTTTAGTCTTGATGTGGCTGTGAAATTATCTGCCATTTATTGGGGTGGGGCTATGGTTGGTCGTTTTTTTGGATCGATCTTGTTAAGTACATTATCATCAACAAAAAAATATCAATATTCGGCTTTTGTAATGGTATTTGCATTTTTCGTTGGTTGGTTCATTACATCCGCTTCTGTTACCAATGGTCAGTTTGTTTTTGAATCACAACTTATCAATGGATTAATTTTTCTTGGTATAGCGGTTGTTAACTTCTTACTCATGATGCTTGGAAAGGGCAAAGCAAATATAGCTCTTGCAATCTTTGCAACAGTCAATTTGTTCCTAATCTTTGCAGCTTTTATTATGCCTGCAACCTATGGTATGTGGTGTTTATTATCAATTGGCTTTTTCAATTCCATTATGTTCCCAAATATATTTTCTTTAGGAGTAAAAGATTTGGATCCTTCTGAAATGCCTTTAGCTTCAGGAATTATTAATACATTGATTGTTGGTGGAGCTGTTATTCCATTGTTAATGGGTGCTTTAACTGATGTTTTAAGTGCTCGTGGAGCTCTTTTAATCCCAATTGTTTGTTACGCTTATATTGTTTTCTTCGCACTTAAGGGAAGTAAATATAGGGCAAAGTTTTAATTTAAAATATTTTATGTGAAAACCCTGGGATTGTTCCCGGGGTTTTTTATTTAGGGCTATTCAAGAGCACTTCCAAGTAATATTTCAATTTCAAACCAATCAATTTTTGAAAATAAGTTACGATCGTCGATATAATAGTCCGCATATATTTTGGGCAAAGGGTTTACTCCAAGCTCGGGGATATTAGCATTTACGCAATCGAATTCCAATCCTTTGGCTTTGCAATATTCTATAGCTTCAGTTAATACTTTTCGTCCATTAGTATTGGAAAGATTATCGGCCCTACAAGTCCAAAGAATCAGTTTGTGACCGTTTTTTTTAAGGCGTTTCAATGTTTGAAAACAGTTTGGCAATTCTTCTCCAATATCTGGAAATTTTTCATCAACAATTGTTCCATCAAAATCTATGGCAATAATAAGTTTTCTCTTCATATAAATTTGCTATACTTAATTTCACTACAAATATCACGAAAATTGAGAAATTAAAAAGATCATGTATGGAAATGTTTCTAAAGCTCGACTAAATTCAAGCTAAATATAAAAAAGTTACTTATTTTTTAAATGTCTTTGCTTTAATCAAATTTGATGAACGACAAGATATACAGTTTAGGTTATCATAATCAAACGCCTGTTTCCTCTGCTATTTGGACTCTGGAATCCATAGATTGTGAATTGGGTGAAATTGTAGATGATCCGCACCTTCACAACTATTATACGATCATTTGGTCATATACAGCTATAACGGTCTGCATATCATCGACTTTAAAGATTATAAGCTCCTGCCACAGCATATTTTTTTTGTAAGTCCGGGGCAGTTACACCAAATTATTACTGAACCTAATCCAACCGGGCTAGTTATTCTTTTTATATCCGGGTTTCTTTAGCGAAACAGATTAGAGAGGATTTCCAATCTAATCTGAAATTGGTGCGCAGCAGCGACGAAACACCTCCCATAGAGCTAAACAATTCGATTTAACCATTCGCGGTGTAAACAAAACAGTTGATTTGACTGTTGAATATGGCGGAACAACCAAAGATCCAAGGGGAAATATAAAAGCAGGATTTGAGATTAACGGTAAAATCAATCGGAAAGATTTTGGTCTTACCTGGAGCGCAGTTACTGATATTGGTGGATTGGTAGTAGGAGATTAAGTTAAACTTCAACTTGTGGTAAAACTTGTAAAACAATAAGTTTAAATTAATTATGAAAAAGGAAATACATAAGGCAAATACAAGAGGTCATGCCAATTACGATTGGCTTGACACTTTTTATACCTTTAGTTTTGCCAATTATTATGATCCCGCCAGGATGAATTTTGGCACTTTACGTGTTTTGAACGACGATTGGGTAGATGGTGGCAAGGGTTTTGGAAAACATCCTCACGATAATATGGAAATTATCACCATTGCTCTCGAAGGCGAACTAGAGCATAAGGATAGTATGGGAAATACTTTCCGGATTAAAAAGAACGATGTTCAGATGATGTCTGCTGGTACTGGTATTTTTCATTCAGAATTTAACCATCATCCTGCCGAACCGGTGAGGTTATTACAAATATGGGTTTTTCCCGATAAACGAAATCTAACACCGAAATATGATCAGAAAACGTTCGATCCAAAAGAACGCATAAACAATTGGCAGCGAATAGTTTCACCAACCGAACCTGAAGCTGTTAAAATCAATCAGGATGCCTATTTTTCATTAATCAGCATGGACAAAGGGTTTTCGACCGATTATAAACTTCACAGTGAAAATAATGGAGCTTATCTTTTTATTCTGGAAGGATCTGTTAACGTGAATGAAACCATTCTGCAACGAAGAGATGGACTGGGAATCTGGGAAACTTCGGACATTGAATTAAAAGTTTTAGAATCGTCAGAAGTTCTTCTAATGGAAATTCCTATGACAGCCTAAGCCGTGCCATCATTCATATAATTGGTGAAACCATTGATATCCTGTTGGTTTCCTAATACGAAAAGCCTATCCTCGATAGTGAGTTTTATATCCATGCCCGGATTAACAATATAACTCCCATCGTTGCGCTTCAGTCCGATAATGTTGATGTTATCCTTACCAACGATTTTTAATTGTTCGATGGTGAAGCTTTCGCTCATATCGTCGCAAGCTATTTCTTCGAGAATAATGTCTTTAGATTTTTCGATCATTAAATAGTCGAGAAACTCAACAATATTGGGTTGAGCAATCATTTTAGCCATATGTTGACCGCTGATTTTATCCGGCATAATTACATGCGATGCGCCGGCTGTTTTCAGTTTTTTAATGGTATTAAAGTTTATAGCACGACTAATGATTGTGATTAGAGGGTTTAGCTCGCGTGCTGAGATAACTGCAAATAGATTCTCCGCATCGGTCGGCAACACCGAAATAAATGCTTTGGCCCGCTTAATTCCTGCCCTTTCCAAAACTTCATCGCTCGATGGATCATCGTGAATGTATAAAAGTTCATTTTTTTGTTGAATTTCTTTGATTTTTGCTTCGCGGTTATCAATAATAATTACAGAAATATGGTGGTGCTGAAGCTCTTCGATTGCCTGTAAACCATTTCGCCCATATCCGACCACAATCACATGGTTTTCGAGTTTATCAATTTCTTTTTTCACCTTAGAGTATTTATAATAATTTCTGAAAACACCGCTTACTATATATCGTGTTAACGTAGAGGCTGCAAACGCAAATATACCGAAGCTAAAGATAATCAGAAAGGCGGTAAATATCTTACCCTCTGGAGATAATGGATGAACTTCCCCGTAACCAACTGTGGCAACGGTAATGATGGTCATGAAAAAGGCATCGAGAAGCGAGTATCTTTCAATCCATATATATCCTGTAATTCCAACGATCAAAATAATGTTCAGTAGAAATATAGAATAGTAGGCAGACCTAAACTCTTCATTTTTTATTTTTAGAAATCTCAATTTATTTGTTTGAATTTGCAGTGTTACGAGCAGCAATTTACTAATATTTCGTAAAAATGCAGATATCTCCGATCCTTTTTTTATCGCTGTGAAATTATTGGGGATGCACTATTTATTTGGTAATCTAACCCAACCTTAAAAAAAGGCCTATAACTTGTTTGAATAGCGGTAAAGCCTTCAAATACCAAAGGAACTCCTTCTATTTTGAAGATATCGCGGTTTTAAAAGTAAAATGTTTTTGAGAAAAAAAACTGTAAATGACAACTAATCCAGAGGTTAATATTTTCGATAAAGTAGGATAGAGACCAAAATAATCAACAAACAGTTTCAGAAAAATATAATTTAACAGGATGCAAATAAAAACGGTAACAGCATAACGAAACAATTGGATGTGTCCTCGCAGTTCGGAATGTGAAAAAGTAATATACTTGGAAAGAATAAATCCTGTGATGAATGTAACTGGAAAAACTAACAAAAAGGAAGCTATATGAGGACTTATGGCTACAATTTTAAGGTCAACGATTTGTTTTTTGAGTACAAAGTTGTAGGAAATGAAAAACAAAAAGTTATCAAGTACCAGATTCGAGCCGCCACAAACCGCGTAACGAAATGTCTCTTCAGGTATGTACTTTTTAAAAGGCTGATAAAACCAATTAATTAGTGCGAAAACATGTTCACGGAGGCTATTTAGGTGTTTCAATGACAAATAAAAAAATTTAGGGCAAAAATAGAAAAAGAATTTAATCAGGCAATTAGTAATTTGAGAAAAAAATATTTTTTCGCTTAGTATAAATGTTACCGAATATCACGATTCAGGAAAGATAAGTATGTCACCATTTAAGAAAATATTTGAAAACCATATTCAGGTTCATTATACTAAGGATGAGGAACATGTTCATGAGATTTGGAGTAAATTATTATAATAGTAATGAAATAAACACCTTGATACTAATGCATTAGAATAGATCCTTATCTGAGCGAATGTTTTTGGAGAAAAGAAAACGATTCATTGAGTTCAGGAATATTGTTTTTAGTCATATCTGAGTGAATTCAATATTTGTACTAATTAAGGATAAAATCTTTTTGTCTTATAACTACATTTTATTATATTACAATTCCTTATGGCATTCCGAACATGCGTTTTCCTTCCAATCATTCCCTATATCAATAGGATGTTTAAATTCAAGACTTTCATTCATTTTAACAGATTCCATATCGTTCGAAGTACCCTGCGCCACTATGGCATGGCACAAGTTACAATCTTTCGAAATGGTTTCGCCCTTTTCTGTTTTGTGTTTCCCTGAATGGCATCTGAAACAGCCATTTGATTCCAAATGCCCAATATGATTTAAGTAACTCCCGCTTGAAGCCTTCATTTCAGGAAAATTATTCAAACTATAAGCATACTGAATACCAGAAATTGCCTTATCAATTAGTGGCTTTTTTGAGATAAAAATTTGAGGATATCTTTCCTGGTAATAAGCGTACATGCCTTGTTTGATCATCATTTTAGCCGAGTCTGATGTTGAAAACTGATCTTTTAATACTTTTAATGCTGCCTTCTTAACATAAGGCAAATCAGTTGGAATTGAGCCTGATAACAATGCATTGTCAAGATAAACAGGGGCTGATTTATAAGAATGTGATGGTCGATTGTGACAATCCATGCAGTCCATTGATCTAACTTTAAGAGTATCAAACCCTTTTTTTGTTAACTTATTTTCTTCATCCTGAAAAATTTTTACAACACCTGTTTTTTTATTGGTATAGCGGATCCAGGGAATTGATTCCCGATCGTTGGTTGATGCAATGTAATCCATTTTAATATTTTCGGATATATGCCAATGTATCCCTTCACTAAGCCCAAATACACTATTTTTTGGGCCAATTTTCATTAATAGAGAGATGTTCCAACCTGTGTTTGCCGAATCCTTTAAAAAGCCGCGCTGACTGCGAAGTTTTTGAGAATAAAATTTCTGAGGCCAATGGCAGTTTTCACAGGTTTCGCGAGCTGGTCTCAGGTCCTTTAACGGAGTACCTATCGGGCGTGCATATTTATGAAACATAACTGAATATACCTGATACAATCCTGCTAATTTAGATTTAACATACCAGTCTGCACCTTCTCCAACATGGCATTCAACACATTTAACCCTGGCATGTGGCGAATTCAGGTAAGTTACATATTCAGGTTTCATCACTGAATGACATAATCTTCCGCAAAATCCAACGGACTCGGAATAATGAAATGCCTGGTAGCTACCACCTGCTGAAATTAATACAAATACCAGGGTTATAATAAATACAATAGCAAGCGATTTTCTATGTCGTTGATTATTCAGGTTTAATATGGGCCATTGAAAATCAGGTTGCTTAATTTGATTTTTTGTTCGTCTTATCTTGAATATCATTCCGATAGGTACCAAAATTAATCCTAAAATCAATAAAATTGGCAAAACGATATAAATATACAAACCCCAGTAAGAGTGACCAGTATCTAACGTAATAGAAATTATAAACAATACTATAATTAAAACCAAACTATTAGTTGCCAAAAAAATACCACTTAAACTTAGCCAGTTGTAAAGCGATTTAGGAATTTTCATACATCAATATTTTATGGTTAATAAAATGTATTTTGAAAATGTATCTATTTTGGTGAAAAATGAAAATTCTTATTAAAAAAGCAAAATAATTTGTGTTTTACAAGATCGCAATATTCAAACGATAAGCAAGAAAAAAGCAATCTTATAATTTGCAAGGTAATCGCAATTTTTAATTTGGATTATCAATTTAGCTGAATTCGGTTTTCCATAGCATGAAAATGCGATAAATTATTAAAATTTTTAAAAATAAAAAAGTAAATCTTTAGTGGAAAAATGTATAAATATGTGGTATATAAAAGATTAGCATAAAAACACAGGAGATTGCCAACTGACGATTTTGGTAAAACTTTAATTGGCGGCAAAATGAAATTTTTGTAAAAAAAGGCTTTACCATAGAGTTCATTTCCACAAATTAATGCTTATTTAAACTATCATAAAAGGACGTTATGATTAACATGCGGGAAAAAGAACTAAAGGAGATGGTTGAAAAGCTTGTGGGAGAAGGAATTCCCATTATTGGAAAATACAAATATGCACTTATATCAAGTTGGCCATAATATGAGCCATAAAAGCAACAAAATTGAACTGCGGGAACCTAAATACGAAGATTAAGCTAGAAAATAAAGCAGTATTAGTTAAAACAATAAAGACCTAGTAATTAGGCCTTTATTATTAATAGAAAATATTTTACTATTTTGCCGCTGCCGATTTATCAGCACAGCAACCACTTTTTTTACTATCAGCGCATTTTGCACCATCTTTTTTACCCGAAGCCTTAGTACTACTTTTTACAGTTTCCGTTGTTTTTGCCTTTTCCTTTGGAGGATTATCAGCCATTGCAGGCATTGCTATTGCACCAACAAACATTACCGTAAATGCTATTGCTAAAATCTTTTTCATATCCTATATATTTTAAATTAATATTCAAAGGTATTAATTAAAAATTGTCAAAACTATAATTAAGGATAGTTTTATCTTAAATTATGTTAAAACTTTGAATAATTTGCTAATTCCACTCTGTTTTAAATATTTATAATGTTTTGCAAGCACCATTCCGTTTTTTTTTGCAAACTTTACCCCTAAAGACTTTTGACGGATTATTGTACAATTAATTTTAAAGAACAAAAAATGGAGAAACAGAGAGAAATTATCCTTCTCAACATATATGGTAATGACAAGCCAGGATTGACATCGTCACTTACACAGGTACTTGCATCTTATAACGTAAATATCCTCGACATTGGACAGGCTGTAATACATGAGAATCTCGATCTCGGTATTCTTTTCGAAGTGCCACGGGAGTCAGAGTCTTCTCCAATTCTGAAAGATCTGTTATTTAAAGGATATGAACTGGGTATAAAAGTAAAATTTACTCCCATTGGCGAAAACGATTACCATCATTGGGTAAGCCTTCAAGGAAAAAAAAGATATATTATTACGTTGATTGCCCGAAAGATACAAGCTTTACAAATTGCGGAAATATCTAAAATTATTTATCATCAGCAACTTAATATTGATAAAATATCCCGATTATCTGGCCGTGTACGCATCGATAGCGAAGACATTACTCATAAAGCTTGTGTAGAGTTCTCTGTAAGAGGCACACCCATTGATATGGATGCCATGAAAAGTAGTTTTATGGAAATTGCCCGAACATTAGGAGTAGATATTTCTTTTCAGGAAGATAATATTTTTCGTCGTACCCGAAGATTGGTTTGCTTTGATATGGATTCTACTCTCATTCAAACCGAAGTAATAGATGAATTAGCGAAGCGAGCCGGAGTGGGAGAGCAGGTTAGCCAAATTACCGAAGCCGCCATGAAAGGACAAATGAATTTTGCCGAAAGTTTCAAACAGCGGATGGCGCTGCTGAAAGGTTTGGATGAAAAAGTACTTATTGATATCGCCGAAAACCTGCCGCTTACCGAAGGGGCTGAGCGATTATTCCGGGCATTGAAGAAATATGGTTTTAAAACTGCAATTCTTTCGGGAGGTTTCACTTACTTTGGAAAATACCTTCAAAATAAATTAGGTGTTGACTATATGTTTGCTAACCAACTCGAAATATCCGAAGGAAAACTCACCGGTAATTACATCGGTGATATTATAGATGGACCAAGAAAAGCCGAATTATTGCGAAATATCGCCTTTAAAGAAGATATATATCTCGACCAAACAGTTGCCGTTGGCGATGGATCCAACGATTTGCCAATGATCAATATAGCCGGACTTGGAATTGCTTTTCACGCTAAACCAATTGTTACCAAAAATGCCCAGCATTCTATATCCACCATCGGACTTGATGCTATACTATTTCTAATGGGTTTCCGCGATAGAGATATTGAATAATCCGATAATGCAAGATTTAGAGTCCACTCAACAACTGAAATTGTGAGGAGTGGACTAACTTATATTTCAAGCAATTAAGCCATTGCATGAGATTTATTGTACACATAGGCAAAACCTTGTGCAAATTCTTCGATGCTGGTAGCCGTTGTGTTTTGTGACGTACGTTTGTGCGCGTTCAAAGCTCTGGCGTTATTAAAACCTTCAGAAAGTTCATTGAATAGATCGGCAAGGTTTTCGGAAACAAAACCTGATTGTACCATGCCTTTTTTGGCATCTTCATACGAAAATTGAACATATTTAAGATCTGGTTTGCCAATAGCTTTGCCTATTATGCTGGCTATATCATTATATGACAAATCTCTGGAACCCAATACATATTCAATGGAATTTCCTGCAAAATTTAGATCCAGCAATCGTTTTGCTGCAACTGCCGCAATGTCTTTCGTAGCTACCATCGGAATATTCAAATCGGCTTTTATAGCTGATCCAATGATTCCAAGCTGATTGATAGTTCCAATTTGTCCATAAAGATTTTCAAAAAAATACCCTGGCCTTAAGTTTAAAACGTTCACATTTTTTAATTCCGAAAATATTTCTTCGAGATACCCTAAACCATCAACCACACCGGCTCCTACACGTAAATGTGCGCCCACGCTGCTTAGCAGTAAAACATTTTTAACGTTATTAGACTTTACAGCATTTATATAATTATCAGCGACTATATTTTGATCAGCGCGAAAATCGCTAGATAGCATATTAGGTGGAATCATGCAAAATGCAGCTTCAGCACCGGCAAACGCCTGTTTCAAAAAAGCACTATCATACACGTCTCCAACCAATGGTTCAGCACCTTTGTCAGTAAGTACTTTTAACTTTTCCAGATTACGGCCAATCGCCTTAACCTTTTTTCCTTTAGCTAACAGCTCCAGCACTATAGCTTTTCCAATATTTCCGGTTGCTCCTGTTATAACATACATAATTTTATTTTTTAAGTTTTTACACCTATAAAACAAATTATAACGTTTATGGTTTTAAACTATCATTAGAAATGTAATTTCTGTTATAAGTAAACTTAATTTATAATAAACGATTGATAATTAATTAATACCCATACATTAGTTATGGATTTGCGCCGGTAACTGCGCCACAGGTTTCCTGTAGCCGACCCATGCCACCGCCAAATCCCAGGGAAATAGCTGTAGCCAGCTTTTTATCAAAATTCAGTTTTTCAGAAAAACTAATAAGCACTCTTTGAGCACAATTCAGTCCTGATTGAAATAATTGCACAGCGTATTGATCGGTTGTTATCATTGTTATGGTTTTTAGATTTTAATATCTCCCCATTCAAGGGTATAAAGTCGGCGATTATTATTCAATACTTATAATTTTTTTTCCTCTTGCCAGAGATGCAAAAACACCTAAAGTACAAAGTACTGAAAATACCAGAAATATTACTGTAATACTGCTAATAAAAGAAGAAATGTTTTGTGATGAAATCTTCGACTCACCAATAAAAATATGGATAATTAAAGTGGCGATTCCCATGCTCATCATCTGGCCTGTAACCCGCATGGTAGATACTGTAGCCGAAGCTACTCCCAGATATTTATTCTCAACTGAACCCATCACCGAATTTGTATTGGGTGATGAAAAAATTCCAAATCCCGAACCTAATATAATCATGCACATAATCAGGTAAGAGGTTCCCGTGTCTGCATTCAAAAAAGAAAGAAAAATAAGTCCAAATACGATGATCCCCATTCCGAGTGATGAAAGAATTCGGGAGTCGTATCTATCAGACAACCGGCCGGATACAGATGCAAAAATTGCCATCACCAAAGGTTGGGTAATGAGCAGAATACCGGCATCACCGGGTGATAATCCTTTTACATATTGAAGATATAAGCTGAGTACAAAAGAAATAGCAAAGGTTGCGGCATAGTTTATTAAGGCTGCAAGATTCGAGAAAGCAAAAATCCGATTGTTCTTAAATAATTGGATACTTACTACTGGAAATTTAGTTTGTTGCTCAAGTTTTACAAACATTATCAAGCCAATAAATCCTGTAATCGCAATTACAATGGCTATCGGGTTGGGCAATTTGGAAAAGCCGAACATAAAGGCCGACATGGCTATTACATAAACCACCGAACCTTTAATATCGAATGTTTCATTTGGAGCACCTTTCCATTCTGCTTTTATGAAATAGTACATCGACAAGGCGGCAAAAAATGAAATTGGTACGGTAAGAAAAAATAAACTTCGCCAACCCAATGTTTGCGTAAGAAATCCGCCCATAACTGGCGCAAGTGATAGCCCCAAATAAACTGCGGTAACATTGATTCCGATAATTTTGCCGCGTTCAGAAGGCGGAAAGGCCGATGTAATGATTGCCATGCCTGTTCCGAAGATCATGGCAGCACCAAACCCTTGTAATAGCCTGAAAGCAATTAGCATTGTTCCTGAAACGGAAACAGCGCATAATACTGAGGCAATTGCAACGATTATATTGCCATATATAAAAACCTTTTTTCTTCCGATTAAATCTGCCAGTTTCCCAGCTGGAACAAGCGTAACTGCCGATGCAAGCAAAAAAGCCATGGCAATCCAACTCATCCATATAGCATTCATGCTAAACTCCTCCCCAATTTTTGGTAAAGCGATATTTACAGCCGCGCCCATGAAAGGATTTAAAAAAGAGGTAATAACACTGATTGACAGTAGGATTGTTTTATTAACAGGAGGCTGAGATGTATCCATTTGTAGTGATTATAACCATGACAATATATTGAATTTTTCAGTAAACTGAAAGAAGGATGATGTTGTTCAATGTCCTTTTTGAAAAAGAGTTGAAAAATCAATAATTTGTATAGACATCTTCTGCCTCCTCAGATTTAAGCAAATATTTCCCGTTATAACGGATAAGAAGAAGCCCACAAATCTTAAAAATTTGATTATTTATTTAACCTTGCAACGATAATTCCTGTATATATGGTTTTATTCTTTATCATATCGAATAATGGTACACTTGAAATTACAACCTTTTTACCTAGCGAGGAGGCGTGCATAAAATGTAGTCGTGAATTTTGATGAATGGCTATTCCCACATGTGCCACTTCCATTCCCTCGATGGTGGTAGTAAGTGCAATAAGATCGCCATCCTGAATCTTATCTTCAGCAAGTCGTATTTCTTCCTTTGGTAAATAGAACTTATCCATAGTGGTTAGTTCTTCTTCTACTTTTTTTACAACCAAGGCCGAATTATCGTCTTTCAAATGTGCATATTTTGACCTGTTTACGGACATGCTATTCACAGTTCTTAGATAAGGTTTTCCTCCTGTAACTGAAGTAATATTTTGCAAAACACCTTTTTTTTCATTGTTGTTAATCCAGTCATAGAAATAATGCAATCGCGATGCATACCCATTCATAATTCCATCCCTATATCGAATAAATTTCAATTCATTACAAAAATCTTCAAATTGGGTTTTATTTTTTTTTATGGTTAACGACAAGGCAACTGTATTCTCAAGGAAAGTGACGCAATCGAGTTCAGAAATATCAATCACTAAATTTTCTATTTCAGGTTTATCCAAAACCCCTCCGACATATGGTGTACCTAAAAATTGCTTGCCAACACGTATAACTATTTTGTCAATAGTTGAATCGGTTAAATTTGTATTTTTTGCGTCAGATAGGATGGAATTAATAATCTGAACGTCTTTTTGAGAATATAATATCTGTGCAATTAGATGATATGGCAGAATGATTGAAAAAAGTATAATAAGAAATGTTTTCATGCTGAAATAATTTTCAGTAAATAATTGAAATTCAATGATAAATAATATACAAGATGAGTCTATTTTTCTTTATCCATTGCTGGTAAAGTTACACTTAAAATGTAAATTAATTCTTACCGTTTTGAAATTAGAACCCTGCAAAGCTTATTCTTAAAGTTAATATTTTTTGTTGATTTCGTCAAATAGAGCTCTGAAGCAATTAGCCTGAGTTTCTTTTCCATTATTAGAGGGGTCGTAAAATTCTTTCAGAAAATTTTCTGAATCTGTCCAAACGGTTTGCATTAATCCCTGATATCGATTTTTTAATTCGGCAGTGGTATGCTTCCGAAAGCGCACCATATCCTGCGTGTAATAAAGGATGGTAATGGTATCGTTTTCCATTTTATTCAATTACGTTTTTGTTTCTTCGAATTTTATTAAAATTTTAATCCTGCGAAACCGGATATTATTGCTTGCCTCTTGCATCATATATTTTGCTATTTTTAGCGCCCAAAACATATGCAACTTTACAATGAGTAAACTAACCATTAGCAGTATCGAAGAATTTGAAACACACGTTGGGAAAGAGTTAGGTTTTTCAGAATATTTAGCCATTTCGCAGGAACAAATCAACTTATTTGGCGACGCAACCCTCGATCATCAATGGATTCATACCGATCCCGAAAGAGCCGCCTTAGAAAGTCCTTTTAAAAGCACCATTGCTCACGGATTTCTTACCCTTTCACTTTTGCCTTATTTCTGGGCACAAATTGTTGAATTCCAAAATGTGAAACTTATGGTAAACTATGGTATCGAGGAATTAAAATTTAATCAACCCGTATTAGTTGGAAGTCAGTTGAGGGCGAGAGTGTCGTTAAAATCGATTAAAAATTTAAGAGGAATTATTAAAGCTCAATTACATATCATCCTCGAAATTAAAGATAATCCAAAACCGGCATTGGAAACAACACTTATCTTTGTTTATCATTTTAAATAGGGTTCAAGAAAACCAAATTTATTAGTTTTAATTGCCCCCAATCCATTAAAAAAGAGTTTGAATTGAAAACAATCTCTGTGGTTGAATAAAAATACTTAATCGAACTTCTTAAAAAAGATAAGCAAAGTAAACACTGGTATCGAACCTGTTCCGATAGGTATCTGCCATATATTTTTCGTAGGTATATCCGGTTAAAATTCTTAAAATGAATCGTTTACCCAATTTGTGCTGAAAATCGAGACGGATACGATAGCTATTCAGAGAATTTTGTCCGAAATCGGCTGTTTTGGTGAAGTTTTCATCCGGAGACGAACCAATACCTATTGCTCCTCCTATATAATTTTCAGGTATGCCCAGATAATGCCGGTAAAACAGAAAATAAGATTGTGAGAAGTTCAAGTGGGTAAATACTAAATATGGCCTGAATGATATCCAGTTACTGGTAAAATACTTGCCAATCGACCCTGTTAGTATGGTAACATGATTTACCGACGAAATATCCGAATTGTAATAAAGATAGCGCACACCAAGTGAAGCTTCCCATCCATCGCCAAACGACTGAAATGGTTCAATGCCGATCCGGTGGCGTGGAAATAAATTGCCCCATGAGTATCCGTAATTTAAATAAACATACGTTCCTGGCCTTAAAATAGGGTAGGCGTCGGCTTCCAATTGAAAATCGGGGTTCGAAGGATAAAATTCATTCGCCTTTAACACTTGAGACATGTTGCATTTACCAATAAAAGTTCCCCATTTAGCATCACGCTGATATTGCAAAGACGTCATGTGCCATCGCCTTACATAAGGTTGGCGAAAGAAATCGAAGGTATGTTCAATGATAATCCGGTTCCGGTATTTTTGCATACTGGCTAGCAATGCATTTACTTCGTAGCTGTTAGGATTTATACCAAGTAAAAGAGCCAGAATAGCACGAGCCTCGTCTTCGCGACCCATGGCGAGAAGAATACGTGCTTTTTTGAATAAAATATCGCGGTCGTTCGGATAATATACCAATCCTTTGTTGCACCAATTTAGCGCTTCGGTGTAGTTTTTTGACCAAAATTCAACATCGATCATCGCATCAATAGCGTCGTGGTGACTGGAGTCCAAAGCAAATACCTGATTTATTTCGAAGCGGGCCGAATCATTTTTTTTTTCCCAGGCGTAGGTTCTTCCAATAAGTACCCTCGCATCGGAATATTTATTATTCATTTCTAATACCTGTCGGGAAACGGATCGGGCTTCCTTCCAATGATTTGAATATGCAAGCTGCTGTGCTTGTTTAAAAATGTCGTCTGCATTTGTAGTTTCGGGTTGAGCGTGGGCTGGTAAAATTCCAGAGATAATAAATATCAGTATTACAAATATCCGGTGCATTTTTTATTGGTTAAGTAAAACAAAGTTAGGAAATGATATTCATTAAAAAAATTCCGTACCCAATGTAATGTTTTTCTTTCAAAATCGTCTTACCAACGAAGCACTCATCATTGGTGTCTATTTTTAAATAAATCAAATATTAAAATTAAAATTATATGAAAACAATAACATTTTTAGCATTTATGCTCGCAGTGCCTCTTGCAGGTTTCGCCCAGAGTAAATCGTTGGATGACATATTCAGCAAATTTGAAAATAAAGATGGAGTAACAAGTGTTAATATTTCAAAAGATATGATGGCGTTTGTTGCCCAAATGGATTCAACGGATTCAAAATCCAGAAATTTTTTATCTAAAATTAGCCAGGTAAAAATCCTTGTACTCGAACATGCCTCCATGGAAGATAAGTCAAATTTCAATTTAATGGCAAAATCATTACCTTTATCAGATTATAAGGAATTAATGGTAGTGAAGGAAAATAATCAGAATATAAAAATGCTGCTTCGCGAAAATCAAGGCAAAGTATCAGAATTCCTACTTTTGGTTACTGGTGATAAAGAACCGGTTATCATTAGTATCAGGGGAAATATCGATCCGAAGGATTTGGGAAAACTTTCCTCCGGAATGCACATGAAAGGATTTGAATATCTGGCCCATCTTAACAGAGGAAAGAAAACAAATTAGAATATAGTTTATAGAGACTATTAGGCTTTAGACAATACGGTCTTTTACAATACCTAAAAGCCTTAATTTTGTACCCTGAGATTATTGTTGCATACATATGAATGCAGAACAGTTTAAAGAGAAGCTACTACCAGTAAGTCAGAAACTATTCCGACTCTCATATCGTTTTCTGGAAAGCACACAGGAAGCGGAAGATGTGGTACAGGAAGTTTTTGTAAAGCTTTGGAATATGCGCGATAAACTCGGGGAAATTAAAAATCACGAGGCTTTTGCTACCACCATCACCAAAAACCTTTGTCTTGATAAACTTAGAGCAAAAAAAACAGTTTCTCTGGACAATAACGACAACGGAATACAATATCAGGCAACTGAAAAAAATAATCCGTATCAGGAACTTGAGGCTGAAAATAACAGCTGCATAATAAAAAATATTGTAAAAACACTGCCCGATCAGCAACGAACAATAATGATCATGAGGGATTTCGAAGAATATAGTTTCGAAGAAATTGAAGAACTTACAGGGTTGAATTTGAATTATATCCGAGTTAATCTTTCCCGTGCCAGAAAACAAGTAAGAGATGAATTTATTAAATTCCATTCATATGGAACCCAACGAAATAATGAAACTGCTGGAAAATTATTATGAGGGCTTAGCTTCTTTGCAAGAAGAACAGCAACTCAGAAATTATTTTCAAAACAATGAAATACCGGATGAACTGTCGGCTGATAAGGAATTATTTGCCTTCATTCAAAAAGAAGCTTCTTCCGGTCCAATGTCAGTTGGCCTGGAGGAGAAATTATCCGATTGGGTTGACGGACAGAGCCAGAAAGAGGGTAAATCACAACGATTGCTTTTTACCCTTAAAATGGCAAGTATTGCTGCCGGTGTGGCCATAATGCTAATTAGTTATATGGCAATTGATCAATATAATAAGAAGAAACTATCTAAAGATACCTTCAAAGATCCACAGATAGCCTATGCCGAAGTAAAGAGGACTTTACTTTATATTGCCGAACAATTGAATAGAGGTACACGCCCATTAACAGCCGTGTCGAAAATTAACGAAGGTATGGTCGGTATGTCTGCATTTTCTTCCTTCGGCTCGGGCTTAAAGGAATTGGAACTGGTTTCCAAATATTACGATGAATCAAAAACTGAAAATAATAATACAAAATAATATGAAACACTCTATTTTATTGTTTTATCTGATTGCTCTCACAGAAATTGCTTTTTCGCAATCGCCTGTAGATAAGCTTTTCGATAAATACGGAAGCAAAGATGGGTATACTACCGTTGTAATTACCCAGCACATGTTCGACATGTTTAAAGATGTTAATACTAACGACAAGGACTTTGATGGCTTAGTAAAAGGACTTAAAAGCATCAGAATCCTGGCAGTAGACAAGGAAAACCCTAAGAATACAGGAGTTAACTTCTACAAAGAAATTATGAAGGAGTTGCCGGCATCTGAATATAATGAACTTATGGTAATAAAACAAAAAGATCAGGACGTAAAATTCCTTGTAAAAGAGGTGCAAGGCAAAATTGTTGAATTTTTACTGATCTCGGGTGGCAAGGACAATGCTTTTATTTCTATCCAGGGTAATATTGACCTGAAAAGTCTGGCCAAATTGTCCAAAACTATGAATATTCAGGGCCTCAAATCTTTAGAAAACGTTAACCCTTTAGTGCCGAAAAAATAAGTTTGAAACGTAATTTTGTAATACCATCTTTAAACAAAATTGCCAAAATGATTATCTTTATGGATAAAATTTTAATAAGCCTTTATGAGTGTTTTAGTTGATAAGAATTCGAAAGTGTTGGTACAAGGTTTTACGGGTAGCGAAGGCACCTTCCATGCTACCCAGATGATGGAATATGGAACTGATGTTGTTGCGGGCGTTACTCCCGGAAAAGGTGGTCAAACACATCTTGATAGGCCTGTATTCGATACTGTTAAAGAAGCTGTAGAACTTACCGGAGCCAATGTTTCTCTGATTTTCGTTCCACCGATTTTTGCTGCCGATGCCATTATGGAATCTGCCGATGCAGGAGTCCCTCTAATTATTGCTATTACCGAAGGAATTCCCATCTCGGATATGATAAAGGTAAAACAGTATTTAACAAAGGGAAATTCCCGCCTAATAGGTCCGAATTGTCCTGGAGTGATTTCCCCAGAATTGGCTAAAGTTGGCATCATGCCTGGATTTATTCACCGAAAAGGAACTATAGGAATTGTTTCACGCTCCGGCACCTTAACCTACGAAGCTGTTGATCAAATTACCAAAGCAGGCTTGGGTCAATCGACATGCATAGGTATTGGTGGCGATCCAATAGTTGGCACCTCCACTCTCGATGCAGTAAAACTTTTAATGGACGATCCGGAAACCGAAGGTATAATAATGATTGGTGAAATTGGTGGTTCCATGGAAACCGATGCAGCTTATTGGATCAAAGAATATGGCACAAAGCCCGTAGTTGGCTTCATTGCAGGACAAACTGCACCTAAAGGACGTAAAATGGGTCATGCCGGTGCAATTATTGGTGGAAAGTCGGATACTGCGGCTGCTAAAATACAAATCCTTAAGGAATGTGGTGTAATTGTTGTTGAAACTCCTGCATTAATTGGGGTAACAATGAAAAAAGCACTGAACAAATAATTCCAGATTTAATGTAGAGACAACTAAGTATGTCATTACGATTAGGGTACTTGGTTCGTCGCATTATAAATTATCGAGCTATCGCCATAACTCAAAAATCTGAAATTATTCTGCATAGCATAATTGTAAATAGTCTTCCAATCGTTGCCGACAATGGCCGAAACCAGAAGCAATAAAGTGCTTTTGGGCTGATGGAAATTGGTTATCAGAGCTTCGATGCTGCGGATGTAGTAACCGGGAGCAATCATAATTTGGGTTGTGGCAAATAGTTCTGATAACCCTTTCAATTCGAGGTAATTTAATACTATCTGCATAGCTTCAGGGTAAGTGAGAGTTCCTTTCATTTGATATGCATCCCATTGTGAAATATGCATTACACCGGTATTATCGATTTCTTCCCCCGTTTGATTAACATTTTTCAACTTCACGCCAATCCAATAAAGACTTTCCAATGTTCGTAACGTTGTGGTCCCCACAGCCACGATTTTTCCATGATGGTTGAGAAGATTTTTTATCGTTTGTTTTGGTACCGAAAAATATTCGGTATGCATCTCATGATTCTTAATATGATCCGTTTGAACAGGTTTAAATGTACCAGCCCCTACATGTAGCGTAACGGCAGCAATATCAACCTTTTGTTTTTTCAATTGATTTAAAAGAGGGAGTGTAAAATGTAGCCCGGCAGTAGGAGCAGCCACGGAGCCTTTTGTTCGTGAGTAAACCGTTTGGTAACGGTCGCGATCGATATCCTCTGATTCGCGATTTAAATAGGGTGGGATGGGAGTAACTCCTGCCAGTTCAATTATTTCGCTGAATGTATGCTTAGAATTCCAGGTAAATTCAATGGCTTGATAGCTTCCGTGATCGGCGATTTTAATAGCTTTTAAGGTAACGAAACCCCCTTCGGCAGTGATCTCTTTCTGTAATTCAAGGTCTTTCCATTTTTTCAGATTGCCCACAATGCATTTCCATGTGCATCGGTTCGACTGAAAAGCCAGCTGGTAGTCCTTTGGTTCAATAGGTTCCAGACAAAAAATTTCGATATGAGCGCCTGTCATCTTCCGAAAATTCATTCGTGCAGGAATTACACGGGTATCATTAAATACCAATAATTGACCTTCGGAAAGTAATTCCTTAATATGAGAAAAAGTGGTTTGAGAAATTTTTCCGTCCTTGTAAACCAAAAGTTTCGATTGGTCTCTTTCATCAAGTGGATATTTGGCAATTCGCTTATCAGGAAGTAGATAATCGTATTCAAAGATGCTGATATTTTGGATTACATTCTTGTTGTATACCATAGAAAAAATAAGTATTGGAAATCAAAATTTTTAATGCTGCAAATTTAGTTATTTTTGTTCAGCCAATATAAATCACAAAAAATGACGTTTAAAGTAGGAGATAAAGTAAAGTTTTTGAACGATGTAGGCGGCGGAGTAGTCACTAAGATCAGGCAGCAGGTTGCATATGTGCAAACTGCCGATGGTTTTGAAATACCTTCGCCGTTTTCGGAATTGATCATAGTGCAGGACGCTGGTTTTGGAGATATAAGAAAAGCAGCGGTGATTCCTTTAAAAAACGCAACAAATAATGAAAACAAAGCTATTGTCTCAGCAAATATTGTCAATAATACTTTAAATGAAGTTATTGAAGATGAAGCTTATGGTTATAATGAGGATGAAACTATAACATCCGAAAACTGTACATTGAATATTCTTTTGGGTTTGGTGCCTGTAATTTTAAAAGGGCGCAACGAACCTGATTTCCAGCTGTATCTCATAAGCGATTGCTCATACCGAATGATGTATACCTTATCGGTAGTAAGGGATAATTTTGTTTATGGCAAAAAAGCTGGAATGGTGGAGGAAGATTCGAAAATCCAGATTCTTTCATTTACCACTACCGAATTAAAAACTTTACAATCATTTAAATTAGCTTGTATATTTTATAAAAAAAGTATTTTTCTGCCTCATGAACCTATTATCTACGAATATAAAATTGACGCATTAGAAATGGCCGATCCTTCCAACTGGAAAGAAAACGATTATTTCGACGGAAAAGCCATCATCATTAATATTACTGAAGAAAGTCTGCTTTATGAAATTGAGCGTGTGGTTTCGGAAAATGAAGATAAATTTATCATCCAAAAGAAACTGAAAGATATTTCACCAAAAAAACATGTGGTGTTAAAAACTCCGGTAAATACTGAAATGGAAGAGGTTGACCTGCACATTGAACAATTGGTTGACGACTTTTCCAATTTGAGTGCTGGCGAAATTGTTGATATACAGATAGGACGTTTCACCATCACTTTAGATGGAGCTCTTCGTAATAACGTAAAGAAAATAGTGTTTATCCATGGTGTTGGTAATGGTAAATTAAAATATGAAATACGCAAAGCCTTGGATACTAAATATTCAAAGCTTCGTTATCAGGATGCATCATTTAAAGAATATGGATACGGGGCAACAATGGTATTAATAAAATAACCGTAAATGAATAGTCTTAAATCGCAAGATAAAATAAATCATACATACGACAAATAAAAGCAGGCCGTTCTATCGCTTCGGTGAAAACCGGGGAGGAAAGTCCGGGCAACATAGGGCGCCATCCTTCCTAACGGGAAGATATCCGTGAGGGTATAGTAACGGAACAGAAAATAACCGCTTTGTCACGACGTGTCGTAACAAAGTAAGGGTGAAAAGGTGAGGTAAGAGCTCACCGGTATCGGTGGCAACATCGGTAGCCGTGTGTCTGGTGGGTTGTAAGACCATGTATATCACGATTTCTATCGCAAGATGGATACAGAGCTGCTCGCATTGATGTTTTTGACAGTCGTGAGGGGTAGGTCGCTAGAGGCCAATGGTGACATTGGTCCCAGATAAATGATAGAAACCGTCTTCGGACGGAGACAGAACCCGGCTTATAAGCCTGCTTTTATTTTTCTTTATTCGAAGTGCAAATTATAATATTATATGATACTAACTAAAAATCTATTAACCTTAATTCAATTAGGAATTATCCTGAGTTTTCAAGTTCAAGCTCAAAATCAAACCAAAGTAACTGACACAAATCTGGTTCAGAACCCAAGCTTTGAATCCTTCGAAAAATGCCCTGAGTCACCTACATCAATGAACTTATCCCACAAATTAATTCCCAGTTGGACTTATCCTACGGCGGCCACTCCTGATTATTTCAATCGATGCAGTTCAGGTGAAGTGAAAGTGCCCAACAATTTTGCAGGACAAAGTGAGCCTAAAACCGGCAATGCTTATATGGGTTCGATATTGACCGGAACTGAATACAATTATCGCGAATACTTTCAGGGCACATTAGGCCGACCCCTCGAAAAAGAAAAAAAATATTGTGTTACTTTTTATTATCGCCTTGCATCTTATTCAAAATTTGCTGTCGATCAATTGAGTATGTATTTTAGTCAAACCGAGATAAAAACAACCACTAAAGAAAACCTTACGGTTGATCCTCAATTAAATAATAAAGCGGGGCTTTTTCTCGACAATATCGGTGATTGGGAAAGGTTTTGTCAGGTATATATTGCTTCTGGAAATGAACGCTATTTTACCGTAGGAAATTTTAAGAATTACGAACATACGAATTATGTGGTTACTGACAAGAATGCCACTAACCTTCGCAATAAATCTTATGCATTTTATTTTTTCGACGATTTCTCCATCAAGGAATTGGAAAACTGTAATGATTGTCCTTGTGTTCCTCATTCGATGGATGTTGCTTTGATCGACTCAAGCTATACAGGTGGTTTTGATACCCGCACAGGCATATTTAAAGGTAAAAAAGATGACGGAAAAATTACTTTGGCAATTCGTGGCGGCACAGCGCCCTATAAAGTTCAATGGTCAAACAATAAAACCGGCACAAGCTTGACAAATCTCCCGGCAGGAACATATTCCTATACGGCAAAAGATTTGTATAACTGTACTTCCACAGGAAAGATAATATTTAAGGAAGCTGAAATACCAGCTGATGCGTTGACTGATGGTTTGAAAAGTATAGAAGAGGGAACCGCTATTGTTCTTAAAAACATTTTTTTCGAATACAATAAAACAGCACTTTTACCGGTTTCGTTTAGCGAACTTGATAAGGTAGTTGTATTTATAAAGGAAACAGGTGTTAAGTTAATTGAAATTGGTGGACATACTGATAGTGATGGTTCTGATAGTTATAACAAAACCCTGAGCCAGGGAAGGGCGAAATCGGTGGTTGAATATTTAATCACAAATGGGATTGAATCAAACCGCTTGCGGGCAATGGGATATGGAAAATCAAAGCCCATTGATACAAATCTTACACCCGAAGGAAAAGCTACTAACCGAAGGGTAGAATTTTTCCTAGTTAAAAAATAAGTTTACATTACGAAAACTGCAAACAATGAAACAATTTTACATCATTCTGGTTGCTATATATTTATCAGTCAGCACATATTCTCAATCATCTGTAAAAGGATATAAATACATCGAAAAATCTGAGTTCGATAAAGCAGTTGAAGCTTTTAACAAACATTTAAAGGACGATTCAACCAATAGTGTGTCATACTTTGGGTTAGCTTTAGCTTTGGCCGGTGAGGATAATGTTAACCATGATTATTTTAAAGCTTGGGATAGTTATCAAAGGGCAAACAAATACTTTTCGAAAATCACCCCTGAGGAAACTGAGTTTATGAAACAGTTTTTCACGGTAAGCGATCCTCGAAAGAGAAATAAAACCGTAAGGTTCAACTATGATACTGAAGAAAAATTGATTGAGGAAAAACTCATTAAATATGTTAGAGAAGAAAACAATGTGGATATTGCCGAACATTTTATTGCAGTATATCCAAATTCTAAGTATTACGAAAATGTAGTTCATATTCGCAATCATATCAAATTTCGCACAGCCGAAAAAGCGAATACATTTGAAGCTTACGATGATTTTATAAAAAAATATCCTAACGCTGCCCAGATGCCAAAAGCAATAAATGCTTGTTATGCCTTAGCCTTCGAAATCGCAAAAAAGGAAAATACCATTGCCGCATATTCAAAATTCGTACGTGAATACCCAAAAGCGGATCAATATTTTGAGGCCTTGCGAAATCGCGATCAGTTAGCGTTTAGCGATGCAAAGAGGAAAAATACGATCGAATCATTGGAAAGTTTTATTGACACGTATCCGAAAGCTCTTCAGATTATGAATGCCAGAAATATACTCCGAAAGCTTTTATATGATAAAGCAAAGGAAGTGAATACTTTGGAAGCTTACAACGATTTTATTGCAAAATATCCTGATGGTGAGTATTTTGTCGATATTTTCAATTTAAAATCGAATGTTTTAGGAAAAAAAATGGCCGAACGCTTCGAAGGAGCAAAAGACGGAATTCAATGGATTAAGGGATTTGATTTTGATGAAAAGGACGACGAGGCAGGAGGGATTGCTGTAACCCCTGATGGAAAAACTATTATTGCCGGAAACCGCCAGAAATCGGATCAGGAAGGTACACAGAGCTGGCTTCTCAGTGTTGACAATACCGGAAAAGTTCTATGGAACAAAGCGTTCGGCACAAAAACATACAACCATGCAAATCTCATGACAATGACTCCGAAAGGAGATTTAATTGTAACGGGCTGGACTGGACCTGCCAAAGATACCATTGCACGCAGATCCTGGATATTTAAAGTAGGTCAGAACGGCAATGGCTTGTGGGAAAAAAATGTAGAGGGAAACGAAACAAAAGATTTTGTGCTCACTCCGGAGGGTGAAATGTACCTGAGCGGATATATGTTTGACGATTCGATCCGTATTAAAACATTCCTGCTAAAGTTGAACCCGGAGGCGCGCAAACTTTGGTCGAGACAATATGTGAAAAGAGGCATATTAAATGGTATTAAAATTAATACTAAAAATGAAATAGTATGTACAGCAGGTCGCTGGTTATGGCGTCTTGATAAGCAGGGTTATTTGCTATGGGAAAAAATGCTGACACCAACTGATAGTATTTACGCTCCCCAATATGTGAATAATCAATTAATGTTTTGCGGATCAAGAAATACATTACCTCTGATATCAAAAATGAATGAAACCGGAAATATTTCCAACGTATTTTATCTGCAAAATGCTCCTCCAGGTCAAATTGTGACTTGCATTGGAATGCCGAATAAGCGTGTTCTGTGCCTTGAGACTGCACAAAATCAGGTAAAAATAAGAATCCTCGATGAAAAAGGACTAGAGCAGAAATCGTTGCTAATTCCACAGGCAAAAATTGCAGGACAAGGATCTGTTTACTGTAACGTGGCAGGTGAGGTATATTTGACTTTTACTTCACTAAATGAACAAAACCAGGGTGATATAGGGGTTATGAAACTAAACTTCTAACAAATATGACTTTTGTCATTCTTTTTTTTGAAATTTTAAAATAACCCATTATATTTGAAAGCGGCTTACCATAATTTTCAGGTATGCTGCTTTATTTTATAAATATTTATATATTTTAAATCTAGCTAACTAACACTATAATATGAATAAAGAATCATCAGGTAAAGTAAAATTTTACAGTGGAGAAGAAATTCCATTGGAGTTACACAAAGTAAGGGTTGTTCAGAAACTTTTTCTAAATCCTATTGATCAACGACTTAAAGCAATGGAGGATGCTGGGTTTAATACCTTTCAACTGAATACTAAGGATGTATTTCTTGATATGCTTACCGATTCGGGAACCAATGCTATGAGTGATAATCAGGTTGCATCTATGCTTCAGGCAGATGATGCATACGCAGGATCACAAAGTTTTTATCGCATGGAAGGTGCTATTCGTGAGGTATTTGGAACCCATTATGTATTGCCGGTTCACCAAGGAAGAGCTGCAGAAAATATTATTTCTCAAGTCTTTATTAAAAAAGGTGATGTTATTCCTATGAATTATCATTTCACCACAACCAAAGCACATATGGAGCTTAATGGTGGAACAATATTCGAAATTTATACTGACGAAGCGCTAAAAATTAAAAGTAATAATCCATTTAAAGGGAATATTGATATTCAAAAATTAAAGGACCTGATAAAAAAGTATGGTACGGATTGCATTCCTTTTATTCGTTTCGAAGCATCAACAAACCTAATTGGTGGTCAGCCATTTTCCATCGCTAACATGCGTGAAGTTTGTAATATAGCAAAGGAGCATGGTATTATGATGGTTATGGATGCCAGTTTAATTGGTGAAAACGCCTATTTTATCAAACAACGTGAAGAGGAATTTAAAAATACCTCCATCAAAGATATTTTACTTTTGATGTTTAGTCTAGTAGATCTTTCATATTTTTCAAGCCGTAAGGTGAGCTCAACACGAGGTGGCGGTATTTGCACTAATCGTAAGGACTTGTACGATAAAATGCGCGATTTGGTAACCCTGTATGAAGGTTTTTTAACATACGGAGGTATGTCAGTCCGCGAAATTGAAGCGATGGCTGTTGGCATCCGTGAAACTACCGACGAAACTGTTATTAGCCAGTCACCTTCATTCATCGCATATCTTGTTAATGCATTGGATAAATTAGGCATACCGGTTGTTACACCTGCTGGTGCATTAGGATGCCATATCGATTGTATGGGGTTTTTACCACATGTTCCTCAGACTGAATATCCTGCCGGAGCATTAGCTACTGCGTTATTTATTATTTCGGGATGTCGTGGTATGGAACGAGGCACTATTTCCAGCGTAAGAGATGATAATGGTAAGGATATATTAGCCGATGTGGAATTACTACGTCTGGCATTCCCACGCAGAGTCTTTACTCTTTCTCAAACTATGTTTACTCTCGACAGATTAACGTGGTTATTTAAAAACCGCAATTTGGTTGGTGGTTTAAGATTTGTGGAAGAGCCGCCGGTTTTACGTTTCTTCAACGGTCGCCTCGAACCCACAAGTGATTGGCCACAGAAACTGGTAAAACAGTTTAAGATTGATTTCGGGGACAGTTTATAATAATTATTCTGCTTGTCCTTTATACCTTTTCAGAGCAGCTCTGAAAGGGTATTTTTTTTGTACATTTGGAAATATTTTTCATATGGAATTAACATTAAGCTCTCCAGCCTTATTTTTCTCTGCTATATCTTTATTGATGCTGGCTTATACAAACCGATTTTTATCTTTGGCTCAATTAGTTCGCAGTTTACATACTCAGTATAAGGAAAAACCGTCAGAAATTATATTTGGTCAGATACAAAACCTACGAAAGAGACTACATTTAATAAGGAATATGCAGATAGCAGGTATTTCTAGTTTGCTATTATGTGTTTTGTGCATGTTTCTTATCTATATCAACGAAATGAGGTCGGCTGAAATTATTTTTGGCATTGCCATGATTTTATTAATACTTTCGCTTTCATTGTCCATTTGGGAAATTCAAATATCAGTGAAAGCTTTGGATTTGCATTTATCTGATTTAGAGGAAGAAGCTGAAAAAACAAAATAAGTAGGAGAGGGGTAGATAAAATTTTAATGATAAACGAAACAACTGAGCCTAATCATAAATGGCTCATCAAATTAGCCCATACAAAAATGCCCTTCGGAAAATATGAAGGTTATTATCTTTCGGAACTTCCTGAAGCTTATGTGGTATGGTTTAAACAAAAAGGCTTTCCAAAAAATGAATTAGGCGTTATGTTTGCTGAAATTTATGAAATCAAATTGAATGGTCTGGAATCGATTCTGCGAAAGATACGTAAGGATTTTCCTTTAAAATCAGGCAACTAAAAATGCAAGTTTTAAAAGAAAAAATATTCCGAGAACCAGAATCAAAAAAAACAAAAATCTTGGAATAAAGACAGTTTTGCGATCATCCCTTTTTATTTTGTTATCCAAGTAACTCTGCATATTCATGAAAATTAAAGGGGAGTTTAACAATTGATTCAAATTCCTTTCCTGTTTCATAACCATCATCATCGCCTTCTTCATAAAACCAATTGACTGTTGCAGAAGTAATATTTTTATTGTCAGCAATATTTGAAAGTAGCGAAAATATTTGTTTTGAACTACTTGTATTCATATATTCTAGTCTAAGGTCTAGAATTATCTTTTCCGCAGTGCATTCATTAGCCCAGTCCAGCAAAGGATTGTAAAATGAAAATGGATCTTCCGGGAGTGATTTTCCGGAAAGTAACATGTTACCATTTGGGTTAAATTCAACCCTTGGAGTTCCTTTAGTTTCTTGTAAAAAAATTGCTTTCATACGTTAGGATTTACTTGAGTCTTTCTCTCTTAATTTAAATTTTTATTGAAATAACGTAAAACAAATCAATTTGATAGAATCTTTTGATAAGTTATCAATTTAACTTGACGAAAATAATTAAAATAACTTTAAACAACGTAAAGTCCATTGTTATAAAAGCCAAGGAATATTTCTACATATTGAAGGTTATGAAACAAAAATTACCTTACAAATGTCCTATAATTTATATTATGTTAAATAGAAATATTCCAAAACCTCACTACATAAAAAAAGCCGCACATGGCGGCTTTTAAAAATAACACTTTCGAAATTATTTAATTTCTTGAATTAATTTATTAACCCTTTCGAGCTGGTCGGTCATCTTTAAACGGTAATACAATGTTTTAAGTGTTTCTAATGCTGATTTCATATTTGTTGAGCCCTCAGGTGAACTTTTTGCAATTTCATAAGCCTTTTCCATGAATGGAATTACTTTTTTAAATTCTTCATCAGCTATCACCTTCTTGTCTAAATATTTTTTATTATCTAATTCCGAATTAGCTGCTTCAGTTAATTTTACAGCATTGTTAAAGTAAACTACTGCAAGATTAAAATATGCGTCAAAATAATTGGGATCTAACTCTATTGCTTTTTTATAAGATTCAACCGCTTTGTCCATATTCCCAATCTTGTCATACAAAGTACCGTCAGCAAAATAGAATGACTTATTGGATGGATCATTCTTTTTGGCTTTCTCAAGATATTCAAGAGCTGCCTGACTGTTGTTTGTAATCAAATAATAATTGATAATTTCGATAAGAATACCTACATTTTCAGGATAAGTAGCAAAGCCTTGTTTTAAAGAATTAAATGCTTTTGCAGAATCTCCTTTGGCTAGGTATGCTTTATAAAGATTGTTATAAAGACCAGGCTCTTTATACTTCAAATCGGCTGCTTTTTGAAAATATTTGATTGCATCTTCATAATTTTTACTTTCGTTAGACGTGAGTCCAGTATAATAAATGATGACTGTATCAATCACGTTTACTTGCTTCATTTCACTTATATTAACTTCCATTTTAAATGATTCGGAAGAACAAGCAAAATCTTGAATACTATAACAATTAAGTGCTTTCTTTTGATATAAATCTTTAAGACTTTTTAGGCCTTCTGCTATTTTTTTGGTTAATTTAACTTCAGTATCCAACTCTATTGCCTTATTATAGCAAGCAAAAGCTTCGTCAAGTGGTTTTGGATGAATAACCTGAGTTTCTTTCCAATCTTTTAATACTGCATTTTCAATATCCAAAACCATCCGTTCGTAAACCCATTGCTCCTTACCATTTTGAAAGGTTTTAACTTCTTTTGGATCCTTAAATAATAATTTAATCTCAGTGGCTGACATTCCAGCCCTTAAATTCTGGGTATTTACTTCAGCAACTTCCTGAAATAATTTTGCTCTTTCAATCCAGGTTTTAGGTGCCGCGCTCTTTTTGGGATCTTCAAGGGTCTTATTGCTTTTTTCAAGCTTACTTTCAAGCGATTTGTAATTTGGACCCGAAGAAACATCTGTTTGGGCCTGAAGGTTTATCAAGCCTGCAATAAATAATGCAATAAAAAATGTTATCCGTTTCATTTTCAATTTATTATTAAAGTTAGAAAAAATATTTATTCAAAGTAAAGTCATTTAATCAATATTCGTTATATCAGGTTCAGAATCGCCTTCAATGGAAGGTGCTTCATAATTTTCGTCTTCTGATTTTGGTACTTGTGCAACTGATGCAATTACATCATTCTTACGAAGGTTGATTAATTTAACGCCCTGTGCCGTACGACCAATCACTCTGAAACTGGATACTGCCAAACGAATGGTAATTCCAGATTTATTGATAATCATGAGGTCGTCCTTATCGGTTACACTCTTAACTGCAATAAGCTTACCGGTTTTTTCCGTGATATTAATGGTTTTTACACCTTTACCTCCGCGATTGGTAATCCGATAATCGTCAATTTTCGAACGTTTTCCAAATCCGGTTTCAGAAACTACCAGAATATCTTGTTCGCTATTGTCAACACAAATAATACCAATTACTCTATCATCTGACCCTTCTGAAATTTTAATTGCTCGAACACCGGCAGCTGTGCGACCCATGGCTCTTACCTTATTTTCAGGAAAGCGAATAGCACGACCCGAACGAATAGCAACCAAAATTTCACTGGTTCCATCAGTTAATTTAGCATCAATCAAGCTATCACCTTCCCGAATAGTAATTGCAACAATGCCGTTTTGCCTTGGTCGGGTAAAATCTTCTAACGCCATCTTTTTCATTACACCATTCCGTGTGCAAAGTACTATAAAATGGTTATTTACATAATCTGCGTCAGTAAGGCTGGTAATATTTAAAAATGCTTTTACAACATCATCAGAATCAATATTGATTAGATTTTGGATTGCTCTGCCTTTTGAAATTTTAGTCCCTTCAGGGATATCATACACTTTTTGCCAGAAACACTTACCTTTTTCAGTAAAAAATAACATGGTATTGTGCATAGTTGCGCTGAACATATGAGCAAGGAAATCTTCATCACGGGTGCTACTGCCTTTTGTGCCAACCCCTCCCCTGCCTTGAGTTTTAAATTCTGTTAAAGGAGTACGTTTGATATATCCAAGATTTGAAATGGTAAGAACCATATCATCATCTGCGAAAAAGTCCTCAGGATTAAATTCCCCTGCAGATGGAACTATTTCAGTTCGTCGTTCGTCTCCAAATTTATCTCTTAAAATAATTAACTCATTCTTTATAATGCTCATTCTTAATGGTTCATCAGCAAGTACCGAATTTAAATATTCAATCAATTTTAATAATTCGTCAAATTCTTTTCGGAGTTCATCTCTGCTTAAACCTGTTAACGCCCGTAAACGCATATCGAGTATAGCTCTGGCCTGAATCTCAGATAAACTAAATCTTTCAATTAATTTTGTTTGCGCTTCTTCTGTATTTGCTGCTGCACGTATTATTCTAACAACTTCGTCTATATTGTCAACCGCAATTAGCAAACCTTCAAGAATATGTTTGCGTTTTTCGGCCTGCTCCAGATCGAATTGAGTTCTGCGAACAACTACTTCATGACGATGCTTAACATAATAGTGAATCAGCTGTTTCAGGTTAAGCATTTTAGGTCGACCATTTACCAGTGCTATGTTATTTATGTTAAACGCTGACTGTAATTGAGTATGTTTAAATAGGTTATTAAGAACAACATTAGCTTTGGCTTCTTTTTTTAAAATGATGACGATCCTCATTCCATTTCGGTCACTTTCATCATTTATATAGGATATTCCTTCAATCTTCTTATCGTTGATTAAATCAGCTGTTTTCTTAATAAGTTCAGCTTTATTAACCTGAAAAGGAATCTCAGTAACAATGATTTTATCACGTCCTGACGCAGTTATTTCGACCTCTGTTTTTGCTCGAACAACAATTCGACCACGACCGGTTTCATACGCTTCTTTAATACCCTGATATCCATTTATTATAGAACCAGTGGGGAAATCAGGTCCTTTAATATGGTGCATCAATTCCTCGATGGTTATATCATTATTATCAATATATGCAATAATGGCATTAACCACCTCCTTGAGATTATGAGGAGCCATATTCGTTGCCATACCAACGGCAATACCCGATGCGCCATTTACTATTAAGTTAGGAAATGCACTTGGCAATACCTTGGGTTCCTGAAGTGAATCATCAAAATTCAATTGAAAATCAACCGTATTTTTTTCGATATCGGCTAACATTTCTTCAGCTATTTTGGTCATTTTTGCCTCGGTATACCTCATGGCAGCCGGGCTGTCGCCGTCAACTGATCCAAAGTTTCCCTGTCCATCTACAAGAGTATAACGGAGAGACCAAGGTTGAGCCATACGCACCATTGCATCATAAACTGAAGTATCACCATGTGGGTGATACTTACCTAACACTTCCCCAACAATTCTGGCTGACTTTTTGTACGTTTTGTTAGAAAGTAAACCAAGTTCAGACATTCCATACAATACCCGACGGTGCACGGGTTTTAATCCATCTCTCACATCCGGAAGAGCTCTAGATACAATCACAGACATCGAATAATCGATGTAAGCTGTTTTCATTTCTTCCTCGATGTTGATTTTAATTATCTTTTCGTCCTGCATTTTATTTAATAGTTCCTAATAATCAACATTATAAGCTTATTTCAAAATAGGTACTAAAATAGGTATTTTTTAGCTAATATCTAACACCTCGTAATCGAATTTATTAACAAGCGATTGTTTATAACAATCATGCTCGTTTTATTGTTATATTTGTAATTCGTTTGTAATTTTAGATTAAAATATACTTTAAGAAAATTATATGGATGCCAAGTTTTCGCAAAGGATTAGAGATGTTCTCTCGTACAGCAAGGAAGAGGCTATCCGGTTGGGTAATCCCTACATTGGTACGGAACATTTGTTTTTAGGAATTCTTCGGGATGGTGAAGGTGATGCAATTGAAGCCCTCGTTGCTCTTGGTGCTGATCTTTATGAACTTAGAAAAGCAATTGAGCAGAGAATACGGCCGGAACAATATGCGCCTGTTAAGGATACGGAGAATGTTCCCTTAATTAAACCCGCAGAGAGGGCTTTAAAGTTGGTTCATTTGGAAGCGCGCTCTTTCAAAAGTGAAACAATAGATACAGGTCATTTATTGCTAGCATTATTAAAGGATGAAAATTCCTTTATTTCTCAAATGCTTTCTGAAAAAAATATTGATTATTTTACAATCAAAGAAGAACTGGAGAGTTACCATATTGAATCCAAATCCGATTTCCCCGGTGGAGAAGATGATGATGATGATTCCCGAAGTAACCAATTTGGACAGAGTAAACAACAGCAAGGTAATCAGCCATCTAAAGGCACTTCAGATACTCCTGTATTAGATAATTTTGGCGTTGACTTAACAAAAGCAGCTGAAGAAGGTCGGTTAGATCCAATTATAGGACGTGAAAAAGAAATTGAGCGTTTAGCTCAAATTCTTAGCCGAAGAAAGAAAAATAATCCGATTTTGATTGGAGAACCTGGTGTAGGAAAATCTGCTATTGCAGAAGGTCTTGCATTGCGGATAATTCAAAGGAAAGTATCACGGGTTTTATTCGGTAAACGTGTTGTTACCCTGGATTTGGCCTCAATTGTGGCCGGTACAAAATATCGCGGACAGTTTGAAGAACGGATGAAGGCCATTTTAAACGAATTGGCTAAAACCAATAGTGTAATATTATTCATCGACGAAATCCACACCATCGTTGGTGCCGGTGGAGCAACCGGCTCGCTTGATGCTGCTAACATGCTTAAACCGGCTCTTGCCCGTGGCGAAATTCAGTGTATTGGGGCAACCACTCTGGATGAATATCGCCAGCATATTGAAAAAGATGGTGCATTGGAACGCCGGTTTCAAAAAGTGATGGTCGAACCTACATCGGTTGATGAGACAATTGAAATTCTTAATAACATAAAGGAACGTTACGAAGATCACCATAACGTTTATTATACTCCAGATGCCATCGATGCGTGTGTAAAACTTACCGCAAGATATATCACTGATAGACACTTACCAGATAAAGCGATTGATGCTTTAGATGAATCAGGTTCAAGAGTTCATATTTCAAACATTGTGGTTCCAGAGCGTATTCTTGAACTTGAAAAGCAAATTGAAGAAGCCAAGAAAGAGAAAATAAAAGCTGTAAAAAATCAGAATTTCGAAAAAGCAGCCAGCTTTCGCGATCGCGAAAAAGAATTGCTTGAACGATTGGAAGATGAAAAAATTCGATGGGAAAAAGAACTTGCAAAAAATAGAGTAACCGTCGATTCTGAAAAAGTTGCTGAAGTAGTCGCCATGATGACCGGCGTTCCGGTTCAAAGGATAGCCCAGGCAGAAGGCCAGCGCTTATTAAATATGGGACAAATTTTGAAAGGAAGTGTTGTTGGTCAGGATGAAGCCATCGAAAAGGTAGTAAAAGCGATTCAACGAAATCGGGCCGGACTTAAAGATCCAAACAAACCAATTGGAACGTTTGTATTTCTTGGACCTACAGGTGTTGGCAAAACACAATTGGCAAAGGTTTTAGCAAGATATTTATTTGACAGCACCGACAATCTTATTCGCGTTGATATGAGCGAATATATGGAGAAATTTAGTGTATCCCGTTTAGTTGGTGCACCTCCAGGCTATATCGGTTATGAAGAAGGCGGGCAATTAACTGAGAAGGTTCGTAGAAAGCCTTATTCAGTTGTCCTTTTAGACGAAATTGAAAAAGCTCACCCCGACATTTTTCATATATTATTGCAGGTTCTTGATGAGGGTCAATTAACTGACAGTTTAGGACGACGTGTTGACTTCAAGAATACGATCATTATTATGACGTCAAATATTGGTACCCGTCAATTAAAAGATTTTGGAGCTGGGGTAGGTTTCAATACTGCTACAAAGAATGCACAATCAAACGAATACGCTAAAAGTGTGATTCAAAATGCACTCAAAAAGGCCTTTGCTCCTGAGTTTATAAATCGTATCGACGATGTTGTTATGTTCAACACGCTATCGAAGCAGGATATCTTTAAAATTATTGATATTGAACTTAAAGGATTATTTGATCGAATTAATAATTTGGGGTATAAGATAAAGATATCACCGGCAGCAAAAGATTTCATCATTGAAAAGGGGTATGACATAAATTTTGGGGCTCGCCCATTAAAAAGAGCTATTCAGAAATATATTGAAGATCCTATGGCCGAAGTTATTATTAAGGCTTCTGTTTCTGAAGGTGATATCATACTGGTATCCTATAATAAGAAAAAAGATCATTTAACCATTAAAGTAGAAAAAGTTAAACAAAGTGAGGTGAAAGCTGTTGAATAGGTAGTTTTATTTGACAATCTCATGGAAGAAGCATTTTATAAGCCCGACAAACACAATAATCTATACGTTGTTTTGTCGGGCATTTTTATTGCTAATGCTATAATAGCTGAATTAGTTGGAGTAAAAATATTCACTCTCGGAAAACTATTCGAAAAGTTTGATTTAAACTTGAGTGTTGGTGTAATTATTTGGCCAATTGTTTTTGTACTTTCTGATATTGTAAATGAATATTTTGGAAAAAATGGAGTTCGTAAATTGAGTTTTTATACTGCGGGCTTAGTAACATATTCTTTCTTTATTATTTACATTGGAACAGGTCTAACTCCTGCTCAGTTCTGGCTTTCTAATAATCATCTTGACCCTGCTGGTAATGTATTTAACATCAATTATGCATATTCAGCTATTTTCCGACAAAGTTTGGGGATTATTGTTGGCTCAGTTTCAGCATTTTTGGTAGCTCAACTAATAGATACTTATTCGTTTCTATATATTAAAAAATTAACAGGACATAAATGGCTGTGGCTCAGGGCAACTGGCTCCACTGTCATTTCTCAGATGTTTGACAGTTTTGTAATTCTTTTTATTGCTTTTTATCTGCTTGGAAATTGGTCTTTTAATCAGGTAATTTCGGTAGGAATTGTACAATATTTTTACAAAGTTGGAATCGCTATATTACTCACTCCTGTTTTGTATCTAGTTCACTATACTATTGATAATTATTTAGGAAGTCATTCTCATTCAGAATCAAATAATACTTCCAATTAAATCATACTCATTAGCATCGGTAATTTTTACCAGGTAGAAATTACCTATTTGAATGGGGTTGGAAGCAGAAATCAGTACTTCATTATCCACTTCTGGAGAGTCAAATTCCGTACGACCTATAAAATAGTCACCTTCTCTCCTATCAATTATTACTTTATAATTTTTCCCGATTTTTTCAAGGTTATTTTCTTCTGAGATTTGTCTTTGCAATTCCATTAAAGTTTCAACACGGTAATTTTTAATATCTTCTGAGATATCATCTTCATAATTACTATACGCAAAGGATTTTTCCTCATGAGAATAAGGAAATACTCCTAACCTTTCAAATTTTGTTTCTTTTACAAAATCAAGCAATTGGATAAAATCTGATTCAGTTTCGCCTGGATGACCCACCAGCATGGTTGTTCTAATTGCTATTTCAGGTATTTCAATCCGAATTTTTTTTATAAGTTCAATTGCCTGCTTGCGATTATTTCCCCGGCGCATCTGATGAAGAACTGCATCGCTAATGTGTTGAAAAGGAATATCTAGGTAACGACAAATTTTTGGATTTTTCTTCATCACAGCTACTACATCCATTGGAAATTGGTGTGGATAAGCATAGTGAAGCCTTATCCATTCAATTCCTCGAATATTTACTAATTCCTCAAGCAATGCTGCCAGTTTGCGTTCACTATAAAGATCTAATCCATAATATGTTAAATCTTGAGCAATTAATATCAATTCTTTAACACCTTGATTGGATAATTGTTGAGCTTCATCTATTAATTCCCCCATTGAAACAGAGATATGCTTTCCGCGAATGTTTGGAATGGTGCAAAAAGCACAAGATCTGTCACATCCTTCAGATATTTTCAGATAGGCAAAATGTTTGGGAGTGGTTTGAAAACGATCACTTAACAATTCCTTATGAAGTCCGATTCCAAGATTTTTTAATATTTCATCAAAATTATTCACACCAAAAAACTGATCGACTTCGGATATTTCTTTTTTAAGTTCGTCCTTATATAGCTCAGAAAGACATCCAATTACAAATAAGTTTTGGATTTTCCCCTGTAGTTTTGCTTGAGCATATTCTAGAATTGTATCAATTGATTCCTGTTTTGCATCGCGGATAAAACCACATGTATTAATAATTACCGTTCCGGATTTAATGTCGTCATAATTATGAGTTACTTTATACCCGGAATATTCAATTTGTTTCATTAAATGCTCAGAATCAACTAAGTTCTTGCTACATCCTAAGGTTATAAAATGGATGATTTTTCGATCTATCACAAAAAACGAATTAAAGTTAAAAAAGAGTTGAAAGTCAGTCTATTATACTATCAATCAATTACTAAATAATGAATCAACAAATTCATATTTATTAAATACTTGCAGATCTTCAATACCTTCGCCAATACCAATATAGCGAACGGGAATTTTAAATTGATCGGATATTCCAATCACCACTCCGCCTTTTGCTGTTCCATCAAGTTTTGTAAGTGCAAGTGCAGTAACATCTGTGGCAATGGTAAACTGTTTGGCCTGTTCAAACGCATTTTGCCCGGTAGAGCCATCCAGAATAAGTAAGACCTCATGCGGTGCATCAATTACTACCTTCTGCATCACGCGTTTAATTTTGGTTAACTCATTCATCAAATTAACCTTGTTATGTAGACGACCGGCTGTATCAATAATAACAACATCGTAGTTGTTAGCAACGGCAGAAGTAATTGTATCAAATGCGACAGCAGCCGGGTCAGCTCCCATGTTCTGCTTTACAATATCAACACCTGACCTCTCACTCCATATTACTAATTGTTCGACAGCCGCAGCTCGGAAAGTGTCAGCAGCTCCAAGTAGAACTTTCTTACCAGCCTTCCGAAAGTGATATGCTAATTTTCCAATAGTAGTCGTTTTGCCAACACCATTTACACCTACTACCATAATTACATATGGTTTTTTATTAGATATGGTTGAAAAATCGGCGGCGTCACCAGTATTATTTTCTTCCAGAAGTTTTGCGATTTCGTCACGGAGTATTGCATTTAACTCTTCTGAATTTACATATTTATCCTGATTAACACGTTCTTCAATCCTTTTAATTATTTTAAGGGTAGTTTCTACTCCAACATCCGAGGTGATTAGAACTTCCTCAAGGTTATCAAGAACTTCATCGTCAATTTTAGATTTCCCGACTATAGCTCTGGAAATCTTTTGCATAACACTCGTTTTGGTCTTTTCGAGACCTTTATTTAGTGTTTCCTTTTTTTCCTTTGAGAGAAAGCCAAATAGTGACATAATTTGTATGTATCGAGTCGTAAACCATATAAAAAGTTCTAAATACTTGTTAATTAGCACTTAGACTAATATTTATAATAGAAAAAAGCCTTCTTCAAAAGGAAGAAAGCTTTTACTATTTTGTTTTTCGAAGATTATTTATTTCTTAGCAAGGAAGTCTTTTACTTCTTCCGTAGCAACAATTTCTTCCTGAAATGTATAAGCACCTGATTTTTCAGATTTTACCATTCTAATTACTTTGGCTACATTTTTACCTGCACCCTGTTTTTTAAGGGTTGCTACTACTTTCTTTGCCATGGTCTAAAATTATTTAATTTCTTTATGAACTGTTACTTTCTTGAGAATTGGATTATATTTTTTCAATTCCAAACGCTCAGTTGTATTTTTCTTGTTTTTGGTAGTAATGTAACGGGACGTTCCAGGCATCCCGCTATTTTTATGCTCGGTGCATTCCATTATAACCTGAATTCTATTTCCTTTTTTTGCCATTTTCGCAATCAGTTAAAAATTAATACTTCGAAATGAAACCGCTGGTCTGAGCATCTTTTAATGCTTGTACGAGACCTTTTTTTGTAATATCTTTTATTCCGGCGGCAGAAACCTTGATGGTTATCCAACGTTTTTCATCTTCTAAAAAAAACCTTTTTATGAAAAGATTTGGCATAAAAGTGCGTTTCGTTCTCCTCTTAGAGTGAGATACGTTATTACCCACCATTGCTCTCTTTCCAGTAATTTGACAAATCTTTGACATATTTCTATATTTTTACCAAGTGCTCGTTTAACAGGTCGCAAAAGTCGCTATAATAATTTAATTTATCAAATTTATACTGCATTTTCTTTTACTTTTTTTCAATTGTTTTTTGATCCTGTAATATCATCTTTCGCAGCTCATTGAGTGCTGAAATTGATGCGCGTTGAATATTTCTATCCCTATTATCGCCAAATATAAATTTTTTCGAAAGAACTTGTTTTCCAGATGCAACAGCGATCCATGTTGTTCCAATAGGCTTTTCCTCACTCCCACCCTCCGGACCAGAAATACCTGATATAGCAACAGAATAATCAGATTCGAATATTTGTCTTGCATTTTTAGCCATCAATTCAACTACCTGTTGACTTACAGCCCCATTTTCGTCAATTATATTTTCGTTTATATAAAGTAATTTAGTTTTTATCTGGTTAGCATATGCCACAATTGATCCTTTATAATATAGTGAACTACCAGGTATTGACGTTATCAGACTTGCGATTTTTCCACCAGTGCAGCTTTCGGCTGTTGATATTGTTTTTTTATTCAATGTTAGTATTTTACTAAGGGTTACTTCAATTGGTTCATCAAGATCACTGAAGTAAAAAGGTAGGATAATTGGCTTTACTTTTTCCACTTCCTGAGCAACCAGTTGAGTCAGGTTTTCGATTGTATCACCTTTTGCTGTAAGGCGTAACCTTATAATGCCGGGTGATGGCAGATACGCAAGTTTAATAGTGGTTGGTAATTGAGTCTCCCACGATTCGATTAGGAGCGCTAGGGTTGATTCAGGAACTCCTTGAAGCATCAACGTTTTATGATATATCGCCGGTGTATCAAATTGCTTTTTAAATCGGGGAATTAGGTAATCTGCCATTATGCCCTTCATTTCAAATGGCACTCCAGGCAAAAAAACATAAATCGTGCTTTCTTTATGAAACCACATTCCGGGAGCTGTTCCATGATTATTTGGAATAACTTCGCAATTATGAGGAACATTTGCCTGATTACTATTTAGTTCGTTCATTTTTACGTTCCTCGAATCCAGTAATTGGGTAACGTGTTTCAGTACCTGGGCATTTCGAATTAATTTTCCGTTAAAGTATTCAGCAATAGTTTGTTTTGTTATATCATCTTTGGTGGGGCCTAATCCACCGGTTACAATTATTAACTCAGCCCTTAAAGATGCAAGGTCTAATGAATTAATAATGTGTTGTTTATTATCAGAAATCGATGATATTTGACTAACATTTATGCCAATTAAATTCAGTTGTTGAGCAATCCACGCCGAATTTGTGTCAATTATCTGACCTATAAGTATTTCATCACCAATAGTAATTATTTCAGCATTTACATTTGAAGATTCCATGATTCTGTAATTTAATTAAAAATAAAACCGCAAAGTTCAGATTACCAAACTTTACGGTTTATATATTGAGCGGGAGACGAGACTCGGACTCGCGACCCTCAGCTTGGGAAGCTGATGCTCTACCAACTGAGCTACTCCCGCTTATAATTGAAGATACTGTACACAATTCAGTATTTGTTGGCTGCAAAAATAATAAAATTTCATATTTAATAGGAGCAATTACGTAAAAAGACATAAATTTGTTTTACTTGTTTTACTTTTCTTTTAACCCTAAACTTAATTATATGAACCTTAAAAACTTAATCGTATTATTTACTCTCACATTTTCGCACTTCTCAATATTTTATGGACAAGGAAATCAGAATTTAACAATTAGCGATCTGGCAGCCAAAATAGGTAATGTGCAGGCTGATAAGGTATCATACCAGCAAACGTTAAAAGTTCTTGATAATGCAAAAGGCAAAATTGAAGTGTCGATTACTAAGGTGGAAGGTGAGAAAAAAACAAGCAATTACACATACGAATTTTATTTATCTGATATTGATAAAAATACGATTATTTCAAAACCCTCTGGCAAAACAATCAATGTGGAATTATCGGTACAGAATAATTTGAAATTTATTAAGGAATTCGCAGAAGGAGCATTGAAGGAATATTCATCTAAAATGCAAATTTTAGCCACAGATGCTGATAATGCCAGAGCCATTATTGATAACCTAAAGAGTGCTATACCAAAGATTAAACCTTCGGAATTGCAATTTGCCACATTAAAAGATGCTTCGGAATGGTTGTCAAAAAACATTGGGGAAGCTAAAATAGGAACTGACCATTTTATGCAATCCGTAACGTATGATGAAGCAAAGCCATATCTTCTGACATACACCCAAGCTAAAACGGACAGCAAAGGAGTAGTAACAACCTACTTATTTTATTTCAATCTGGATGATATTAATAAAAACACAATTACCATTTCTATAACAGGAAATTTAATGAAGGTGAAACTGGTGACTAAAGCCAATCAAAATTTTATTAAAGTTACTAAAAACAACGAACCACAAAGTTATGACAAGGACGTAGAAATTGTTTTTGACGATCTTGACAAAGCACGAAATACAATAAACGCCCTTAATGCAGCCATTGCCAATACAAAACCGGTGTTGCCCACTTTTAAATCGAAAAAGGAGGCTTTGGAGAAGATAGGTACATGGATTTCTAAGTCCAACGCAGGCACAAACCAATATGCACAATCTTTTGCTTTCGATGCCGCGAACCCAGATAAATTAACAATCATATTGAATATAACTGAAGTTAAAGGAAAAGCAGAAGAGAGTAAGTTTGAATTCTACACCTTCGATGCTGACGCTAATTTGGTTGGAGTAAGCGCTTCAGGAAAAGATGCTCAAATTACCCTGAAAATAAAAGGTAAAGTGAAGTATATTAAAGTATTCAAAAACAACATTCAGCAAAGCTTTGATGATCAGATTGTACTGCATACTCCGGATATTGAATCGGCAAGACAGGCGGCAGAGGCATTCAGATATATAGTTAATAATAGCGAGTATAAATTACAAACTTTCAAATCAGTTTCTGAGGCCCTTAACTTGCTAAAGGATGGTATATCTAGCGTTACTTCCGGTGCAACTCAAATTAACCAAACCTTTGAATATTCCTCTGGTGAACCTTATCTTTTAACATTTAAAGCGGTAAAAACTGACAGCAAGGGCTCCGCCACAGACGAATCATTTAGTTTTTATCCATATATTCTAGATAGTAAGTCATCAAAAGTATATGTCTCCGGAAAAACTATTTTATTGGTTGTAAAAGGAAAAGATAAAACTAAGTTAATCAGATCATCGAAAAATGGAGAAATTCAAAATTATGTGGGAGAAGTTGAAATTCAGTTTTCCGATATTCTTAAAGCACGGGATGCATTTTCTAACATTTCTAATATAATAGATAAGTCAGCACCAAAAACAAAAACATGGAGCAGCAAGACTACCGCTGCTGCTTTTGCAACCAGCGGGCTTAAGGATTTGTCCATTGGTAAGTCTCAGATAAAACAGAAAATGGAAATGGTTGGAGGTGATGCATGTAAATTCAACTATAATTTTATAATAGTTGACGAAAAAGGAGTATCAAAGGAAGAAATCTTCGAATTCAGTATGATCGATATCAATAAAAAGAAAATTATTATTGATGCTGACGGGAAAGTTATTAAACTAAAAATTGAGACTAAAAAGCAAGAGAAGTTGATAAAGTATTACAAAGACAGCAAATTGCAAAATTTTTCTTCGTCAATTGAATTTGTATTTGATGATTACGATTTAGCCAGACAAGTACAGGAATCGCTAATATATACAGCCGGGGAATGCGAAAAATAGATCGGTTTAAAACAAAAAAAGGCGGCTTAGAAAAAGCCGCCTTTTTTGTTTTGAGCCTCTCAGGGGACTTGAACCCCCGACCTGCTGTTTACGAAACAGCTGCTCTACCAACTGAGCTAAAGAGGCAATATGACGGGTACAAAAGTAAAATATTTTGCAGAAAACACAAATGGGTTTAACACAAACAAATTAAGGATAGTATCGATATACAATATCAATAATCGGCGACCTTGAAATGCTGCCTGGATTTAATCCTGGTTTTCCTTCGGGAATTGGTAAACCAAGCTTCTTGAAATAATCTTCCCAAGCAGGAAAAGTTTTCCCTGTGTCCGGATCCTTAAATGTCATTGAATTTAACTTGAAGAGGTGTTTACCTGAAACATCAATAAAAGCAAAGTACACTAATTCGCTGCAATAATAACGCTCGTTTTGTAAATCGAAACCATCATCATAAGGTTTGTTCATGAGAGACTTGCATACATTAATTGCTTGAGGAATATAGATACGATAGGCTAGTTTAAGTCTGCCAGCCAATACTTTCGGATTTCCTTTCTTATCACTTGACCTTTTTATAAAAAATTTAAAAGGTGTTCTTATCACACCGGGTCCAATAGCTTCGTAGATGAAAGTGGTATCGTGTTCAAGAGAAACAATGCCCACGTGGGAGAGATTTGTTCCATCCACGCCGATGGTAACCTTTTCAATAGCCGTGCAAAGATCGCCACAATCAAGATCCTGAAAAACTAAATCGCCGGTTTGCGGCTTGTAGCCCCGTGTGCATGCCAGCATGATGCACCAGATTAGGGATAAAAAGAAAAATTTATGACTCATAATTAATTAATTTAATAATTTTTTAAAAGCCTGATTGCTTGATTACTTTCTAAGGGCTTCTATCCTTTCGAGCAAGGTAGGATGTGAATAATGGAAAAAGACATAAATAGGATGCGGAGTTAGATTACTTAAGTTGTTTATTGATAGCTTCTTTAATGCTGATATCAAATGTTCTGCATTAAAGTTTGTTTTTGTAAAGGCATCGGCTTCATATTCATTTTTGCGTGAAAGCATGTTTAAGCCAAGGCCAACAAACAAAGATATTGGGCTATAAAGTATTCCGAAAGCAATAATACCAATATGGAACGATGGTTGAGATACCCCCAGGGCATATGATAACTCGGGAATTGACAAAAATAAGGATAACAAATAGAAAGTTATCCCTGTTTGAATGACCGAAAGAATAATTCCCTGAATGGTATGTTTTCGTTTGTAATGGCCAATTTCATGTGCAAGAACGGCTACAATTTCGTTCGTTGTCAATTCTTTTATCAGTGTATCATACAGTACTATCCGTTTTTTGGCACCTAAACCCGTAAAATAGGCATTGGCTTTCGACGATCGTTTCGACCCATCAATTCGATAGATATTATCAAGTTTAAAGCCTACTTTTTGTGCAAATATTGCAATAGCATCTTTAAGTTCTCCATCTTCCAGGGGTTCTTGTTTGTTAAATATTGGAACAATGATATTGGAGTAAAACATGGCAAGAAAAATCATTACAACTGATGATAATACCCAGGCATATATCCAAAACATATTGGTGGTTTTATAGTAAAACCATAGAATTACAAAACCAATTCCTCCACCCAAAATAAGCGACAATAACCAACCTTTTAGCTTATCTAGAACAAAGGTTTTAGGCGTAGTTTTATTAAAACCAAATTTTTCCTCAATAACAAAAGTATCATATATAGAAAATGGCAAATGAATGAAATCAGAAGCTAGACCCAGTATTAAAAAGAAAACAAGCCCTTTATAAATAGAATTTATCGTAAACTCTCCGGCAAGTTGATCAACAAATGCGAAACCGGCCAGAAATAACATGCATAAGATCAGTATAAAATTCAAAGAACTGGATATTAATTCGAATTTGTTATTTTCCTTGTCATAAGCAACCGATTTTTGGTACTTATCTTCATCGTATATGCCTTGTAATTCGACAGGTAATTTGGACTTACGATTTTTTGCATTCAAATAATCGAGCCATCTCTCCAGTGTAAAATCGAACACTACAATAGCAATAATCACATAAAAAACAAGAGTATACATAAGGTTATATTAAGTTGAATTTTAATTTACGGAAGTAGCATTTGTTTGTTGAGCATGATAACATTGCTTCGACGTTTTTCTATTTCTAATAGGTAGTTTTGAGAAATATAATTAGGACGAGTCCCTATGGATTTACCCAACCATTCTTCACATAAATCCAAGTCGTCAAGCATCTCATAACAAACTGCGACGTTATGCGCTGCCATAGATGCCAGAATTTTTGTACCTAAATTATACACCCTCTCCCAATGTTCGATAGCAATCGTTAAGTTATCTTTTACATAAGCCTGATAAGCTTTTCGCATGTATCTGTTTGGATTATGAAACAAAATCCGTTCTTGAGTGGTCCAATATGGAGCCATTTTTTGAGCAAATATTTCTCCAATTGATTTTCCTCCCTCACTATATGCGATCAAATTATTGGGCATTTGGTTTTGAAATTCATACAAATCAGAGAATTCCCAAAACAATGTATCCTTTTGTCTTATAGATATAAAATTTTCTGGGGAATTGAATTTCCAAAATCTCCCAACAATTGAAAATTTAAGTTCAAGTTTAATATAGGGTGGATTATAATTATTTTCACTATCAATATAATGAAGAGAATCTTTCAAAGCAAGAGAATCGATACTGAAGATACCGTATCTCTTTCTTTTAGTAAATGAACTTTCAACAAAAATCTTTCTGAAAGAGTCGGGGTTGCATATGTAAAATTTACAATTAGTAAACAATGGTGATTGAGGTAATGTTTTATTCAACTTGTCATAAAAATTATTGAGAAATAACAAATATAGAGTATCTGTAATATTGGTTGTTTCTATGTTAAGCTTATTGCTAACAACAAAAACCTTTTCAATATTTTGGGGTAATTTAACTTCAGCAGGGTTTAATACTTGAACGTCAATATATCGGAAACTATTACATGAAGCTAAGATTAAAAATAGGGTTAGGATAATGGAAAAGGATGAAGCCTTCATATATTTATTCCTATGATTTGTTTTTAATGTTGATTATAAACACCATATACCTTTGATTAATAGTTATATAGTATTGTATTATACTTTCAACGTTTTGTTCGTAATCTGGATTATAGGGATTATTTTTTTGTTAAGATACCAAAAATGTATAAATTATAAGAACTACCAAGTTGAGGTAGTTCTTATAATTATCTTAGGTATTCATGCCTCCGCAAACATTGATTACCTGACCCGAAACATATGACGAAAGATCAGATGCAAGAAACAATGAAACATTAGCAACATCTTCAGGCGTGCCACCCCGTTTTAATGGAATTTTATCAGTCCATGCTTTACGCAATTCTTCCGGTAAAGCTCCTGTCATCTCAGTAATAATGAATCCAGGAGCAATTGCGTTACATCTGATGTTTCTTGAACCAAGTTCTTTAGCCACAGATTTACTAAAACCGATAATACCAGCTTTCGAAGCAGCATAATTGGATTGTCCGGCATTACCAGATACCCCAACTACCGAACTCATATTGATAATGCTGCCAGATTTTTGTTTGAGCATAATCGCTTGAACAGCCTTGGTAAAATTAAATACTGATTTAAGATTCACATTTATCACCAAATCCCATTGCTCTTCGGTCATGCGCATTAATAAGGTATCCCTGGTGATACCAGCATTATTAACGAGGGCATCGATACGTCCAAAATCTTCCACAATCTTTTTTATTACCTCATTTGTGTCTAAATAATTCGATGCATTTGAAGCATATCCTTTCGCTTTAACACCAAATGCCGTGAGTTCCTTTTCTAATCTCTGCACATTTTCATCATATGCAAGATCGGTAAAGGCTATGTTGGCGCCTTCGGCGGCAAAACGCAAAGCAATTGCTTTACCAATACCTCTGGCAGCACCTGTAATAACAGCTGTTTTTCCTTCAAGTAATTTCATTATATACAATTTTAGTTATGCGCAACAAAAATATAAAGTTTTTGAAAATAAAATCAATCTATGTTTGAGTATACCCCAAAAAGTCATAAAAATCAAAGAAATTTTAAAATTGATATGTTTGGCAGAGATTTTGCATTCTAAGAGATAGAACAACACTAAAACCTTAGGTCATGAAAACAAATATTATTGCAACAGTTATGCTAGTTGCCTCAATAGCAATATATGCACAACCTTCACGAAGAAGTGAGAATGAAAAAAACGAAAATGGTCAAAGAACAAGAAATAGTTCTGACAATCAAGTACAAAATAGCAGAAATTCAAATAAACAACCGTCCGGAGAAATTAAATCGAGAACAAGAGAATCCGAACAACCCAGAGAAAATAAACAGGAAAATAAAAACGAGGTAAGAAGTTATCAACGAAACAGAAACGCAGACTATCAACCATCTCAAACAAACCGGAAAAGAGAAACAGAACATAATATTGATAGAAGAGGTGATTTTAACACAACATCGAATGGTCACAATGATAGAGAATACAGTGAATCAAGAGCATCAAAACACTTTGATAGAGATCATTCAAATGTTATTGAAATACGTCGTCCGGGGACAAGATTTGAAGTAGTTCGTTACCGTCCTAATTATCATCACAACTCGATAGAATACCGAAGAGAACACTACGCATATCGAATCCCCTACAGAAATGAAGTAATATGGTCTTTTAATTTGTCACACAATTTTGGATTATATTACCCTGAAGTTCGTTTCTGGAGATATCCTATCGGTTACCACATAGCATTTGTTCCTGCCTATAATGCTGATGATTATATAGGTGAAGTTGTTACCATTTATGGAAAGGTTTTCGATAGCTACTATGCTTATGAAAACGATGAGCTTTATCTTTACTTTGGTGATGCTTACCCTTATCAGGACTTTAGTATTGTTATCCCTGGACAGGAAGCAAGAAAATTTAGCCGTAAACCAGAACAATATTTTAATGAACAGCATGTGTCTGTTACCGGATATGTTACCATATATGGCGATAAACCAGAAATACTGGTTCGTCAGGCAAGTCAGATCGATTTATACTAATGCAAAAGAGAATTATAAGCAAACAATCAAACTACTTAAATAATTTATTCACATAGATTCATAAAACAAATTGATTGAAAGTAATTTAATTTTATCTATTTTAGAGCGTAGCTGAACACTACGCTCTTTTTGATAATCATGGATAATTAATTACTTCCCATTTTGTTGATTATTTGGATCAACCACCTCTTTAAGAGGCACACGTTTGCCATTCTTATAAGCAACAACAAAAGCTTTATCTACCTTAATTTCATTCAACAACTTCGCTGCTTCCTCATAATTCTTATAGTATCCTATAAGGTATTTATACCATCCATCCTCGTGTATTTGCTGCATTTTCATCTTCCCATTGTAAATAGTTTCACGTACTCGTGCTTCCGGCATTAGCACTGTATGAGCAGCTATCTGAACGCTATAAAAAATAATCATCGAATCGGGTAATTCTTTCACCGGTTCTATAACTACCGGTATTTCACTAGGTTTATTAGGTTCAATAGTAGCCAATTCGTTAAGTTTGTTTTTCGTAGGAAACAAATCCTTTTCAACGTCATCGTCCCATTGATAAGCATAATGAACCGGCCAATCACGAAAAATCTGGAGAGCTCTTCCTTCTTTTTTAACTGATATTAATTCTAATGAAATAGCCTCGTAGAAACGATTATATGCCTTCACGTATTCGTTGACGTAATTTTCAGCAACCCGACGATTTAATTGCGCTTTTTCAATATATTTCAGCGCATCTTTCTGAAACTTTTTGGCATTTTCAAGACCTGTGGGAGAATCGTATTTGTGTTTACTCCAAAAGTCTATGCAATTCTTATGGTACAACTCATATTTTATGGTAATTCCTTCCTCAAATACCTTAGAAGCTTTTAAAAGAAGCGGATAACCATCTTTGTTATATATTGAATCAATCTTATAATTGGTTACTTTTTCAGGATTGTACCTGGTATTTAATTGATTCCACAAATCCATTCCTCCTTTAATTAATTCATTGGCTCGTTCCAACTTTTTTTGTTCTGATTTGGTTAATTCAACCGGTATATCCAGATTTTTAGGTAATTCTTTAGAAAAAAGGCAATTAGTTCCCAATACACAAGCGGTGATTGTTACTAATTTTTTAATATTTATCATCTGTAAATCAATTATATAATAACTAAGTTTCTTTTGTCGAATAATTTCATCATAAATTGAGGATTTTCTCAAAATGACACGAATTTATGGATAATGGTTTGAATTTTATATACATCAGCAAAAAGGATTTAAATATTTTATGTAAAGCTCTGATTTACTGAGATTAAATTAATTTTACAAAATTATGGATTTATTTTACTTTTATGTTTGGAGATAATGTTATTGGTGCTATCTTTGCACCGCTTTTAAACAAAAGCCGATCTAGTAGCTCAGCTGGTAGAGCACATCCCTTTTAAGGATGGGGTCCTGGGTTCGAATCCCAGCTGGGTCACCAAAGGTAAAAGACAGTTTACCGACAAATCAGGAAAAGCCTTCTAAATTCAACGTTTAGAGGGCTTTTGTCTTTTTTATTTATACCAACTAAAAGACAAAGAAGAGCCAACTTTAACGATAAACTCGGTACTAAATCGGTAC
>JBBQTB010000013.1:0-133049 GCA_038213375.1 Bacteroidales bacterium
TAGTGAAATTGCAATGTCATCGATTGTTAGGGAGTATATGTCCAATCCCAAGGATGCAAGGGCGTTAATAGGACAGTTTTTAAAAACCAATGCAGATTTAGAGGTAGATAATCATGCAAACATACTATATGTAAAACTACATCATCAAGCAACAGTACACGAGGATTTGATATTGAGAAAATTATGTGAGCGATTAAACGAAACAAAAACTGTTTTTCCTCGAACAGAGATGGTACTGCAATATTGTCTTGTCTAATAAAAACATTCTGCCAAAATGTCTTATATATCTGACTGTCAATTTTGTAGGTATCATTGAATCTTCCGACGGGTCATGTTATCTGACTGTATCGCTGAAAGGTATACTTCAATTGGTTACCATATAAATCACAGATATACAGATGCATTGAAATTAATTTAAGTTCTTTAACCTTAGGGATCATGCTTAAAAAGAATCTGGAAAATTTTTATAAAATATTGATTTTAAATGTTATATAAAAATATCAATAAATAAATTATTAACAATCAGTGACTTATATTGTTAATAACTTGCTGTTTTTCAACACTTAATTCGCATAAGTATGTAATGGGTTTTCAAGAGATAAAACAGGATTATCATTTTTTAACGGCATTTGACTTTAGCCATAAAAAATAAAGATCTGATAATAAGCATAAAAAGCCATATATGTTTTCGTTTGTTTCTACAATTGAATAATTTTTACAGGCCGGAAGCTTTAGATAGTTGAAAATTTCTCTATAAATAATGCTTTGGGGCTTTTAAAATATTATTTTCAATCAATATTGTCAAAAATAATTGAATTAGGTTATTGTTAATTAGACTAATAAAATATAGATGCACATGCTTTAATATTAAAAATCACCCAAAAGTTTCCTTTTTTTTGACTGTCGGTTTATAGAAATTTACGTTAAACTTTCGGTTATGATAGATAAGGCACTTCTGCTGATTATATCCCAGCTTAACCAATATATACTGCCAATCATTGGAGGAAATGAAGTTGTATTGGGAAATGTTGCGTTGAGTGATTTACCCGATCAGGCTGCAATTAAAGATAAAGTAGTAGTTAGTATTGTTAATGTTGAGGAAGAAAGTGCCCTGAAAAATAATGGAACATATATAAAACAAGGTTTTGGGGCTAAAGTACATCAACCCCCGATATATCTTAATCTTTACGTTCTATTTTGTGCACATTATCCGAGTGCATATGACACAGCCTTAACACGGTTATCCAAAGTGATCGAATTTTTTCAACAACGTAAATCATTTGATATACATACTGCTCAGCCATTGCCTGGATTTCTGGATCCAAATTCTACGCAAGATTTAGACTTATCCATTACCCTTGACTTATTTACATTATCCTTCGAACAGGTTAATCATTTATGGGGTTCTTTGGGTGGCAAACAAATGCCATTTGTACTCTATAAACTTAGACTAATTAAAATCTTCGATAACCGTGTTGTTAAAGAAGTTCCACTTATTCAGGAAATACAATCAGAACTCAACAGTATATAATTATTAACATGTCGTTACCTACTGTATACTTTAAAAAATTAGTTGAAGTGCGCGTGTTGCACGATTATTATTTAAACAGTGACAAAAATCCTGAATATTTTGCGCTGGATGATGCTACTCGTGCCTTAATTTTGGATGCCAAGATAAACAACGATCAATATGATATTTGGGCCGATTTGTTTATTGAGCCCACACCGGAAACCCAAAAAGTAATGGATGGATGTCATATTCGGTTTGTAAGGCAAAAAACAGGTTTTATATTAGGTATTCGTGTAAAACCAGATAGTAATTTAAATATTCCTTTTATTGCTCCAACTACAAATTCAGTTTTTGCATTTCATGTTCGTTTACGCAACTCCCATTTTTTAAGTTTTAGTAATACCAGATTTGCTACCAATACCCCCGCAAAATATTATTTTTCCAATGTGGATCAAACCAATGCGTTGATATATCCCTCACTATCCGCGCCAATAGCCGAATTTCAGACGGGTCGTTTTTATGAAATGGGAGAGGTTGCCATGTTGGGTTCGGCATTAATGGAAACAACAGTGCGCACCAGCGATAATCTTCCGGCTCATTGGCAAATCATAGGATCGGTTGGGATTGTAAATGAAAGTGACCGCCAGTTAATACCTGGATTGTTTACCTATATTTTTGAACGGGAATCCACTATTACACATGCAGTTTTTAACCTTTATACCCCTGGTGGAATAATTGTTAAAACGATTACAATATCCGATCCAATTCGTCTGGATAGAGTATCCCTTGATTTTCGGATGGTTGATTCGACAGCGATTCCTGCCGGAAGGTATTTTCTGGATGTTACTGGCGATGTTGGATATGCACAGCTATTGAGTATTTATATCAATTCAGATTTATATCAACGCGAAGATTTGTGTGTTGTAGAATTAACGAATACGGGAGGGGCTTCTCCATTTAGTTTGGTTGATTCGGGTGGTTTATTGCCAGCCATAACGCCTGTTTTTGAAATTCGCTTTAAAAGTAGGCTTACCTATTGGCGGTATGTTTCAAACAATGGTATCAAGTTCAAAACTACAGCTCAAACAAGTCCGTACCTAACTGCCCAGAACGGAAAGCTTCGTTCTATACTTCCTCTTTCGATGGTTGCCGCTCCATTTGAATTTAAAGATCCTAACCCTGCAATTGCACATGTTTTTCTTCCAAATCCTAACGTGCAATCTATTCGGGTTGAAAACGATGGTAGGGTATATTCGGATATCTATATCGCTACCATTAAAGACCTTATCATTGAAGATGTTTAATTAAGTAAGACCTAAAAAAAATACATTATGGCAGAGTACAAAACACCGGGAGTGTATATCGAAGAAATTCCGCATCTCCCACCATCCATTGCATCTGTAGAAACAGCTATTCCAGCTTTCATCGGATATACCCAGAAAGCGCAGTGGAAAACTGCAGGTGATTTAAAAAACAAGCCATGGCGAATTATTTCGTTATTGGAGTATGAGCAGTTTTTTGGATATCCTGATCCTGAAACGCAAAGTCTTTCGGTACAATTTACTAATACTGGATCGCGGGTGGATATTAACGGATTTGTTGATGAAACAAAACGATCTAATTTTTTAATGCACTATTCGATGCAGATGTTTTTTGCCAATGGGGGTGGTCCATGCTGGATTACATCTGTCGGTGATTATCAGACCACAGGGGGTGTTATTGTTACTGCCGATCTTGCATTCGGTCTTGCTGAAGTAGCAAAAATTAATGAGGTCACCTTATTGGTATTCCCGGATTCTGTTAACCTTAGTTCTGCAACAGATTATTATGATATCCATACACAAGCGATCCAGCAATGTGTAAAACTTCAGGACCGTTTTGTTGTAATGGATGTATACCATCTGCCCGATAATTTGGGTATATGGAGTCTCGATATTCAGCTTTTGCGCGCTACGTTGGCTGGGACAACCGAGGACTTGAAATATGCTGCTGTGTATTTTCCGCGCATATTTACAGGTGTTAATTTTAACTATAACGTACCTGGAAGTAGTACTTTGGATAATGATGTCTCCGTAGTAATTGTGGGAAATCCGGCAGGTGCAACTTTAGCTGATTTAAAACAGGGTAGCAATGCTCAGTATTATCAAGCCAAGAGTGCGTTAACAAATATTCAGATGCTGCTACCTGTTTCATCTGCTGCTGTTGGTGTTTACGCCAAGGTGGATAAGGCTCGTGGTGTATGGAAGTCTCCTGCAAATGTGAACATCGACAATGCCATTACTCCTCAATATCTTATTACAAATTTGGAACAGCAAGACCTTAATGTAGATGTTGTAGCCGGGAAATCAATCAATGTAGTTCGCAAATTTGAAGGTCGCGGACCTGCCATCATCTGGGGAGCACGAACCCTTGCCGGAAACGACAACGAATGGAGGTATGTTTCAGTTCGTCGATATTTTAACATGGTGGAAGAATCTGTTAAAAATGCTACCGAACAGTTTGTTTTTGAGCCCAATGATCAGAATACCTGGGTTAGAGTAAAATCGATGATTCAAAATTATCTAACACAGCAGTGGAAAGGCGGAGCACTGATGGGAGCGTCTACTAAAGAAGCTTTTTTTGTCCATGTGGGTTTGGGTGAAACAATGACGGAACTTGATTTTTGGGAAGGCCGTATGATTATAGAAATTGGACTTGCAGTTGTTCGTCCTGCTGAATTTATAATTCTCCGGTTTATGCATAAAATGTTGCAAGAATCTTAATGACTAACGAAAAAATATAAACAATTATGAACAATCAGATAATACCGGGCAAACCCAATCAACAAGAGGATTGTGGCTGCAAAGATTGTAAAGATATGGACAATGCTACCCAGGTGAGTATAAACCTCAACCGTTCTGATATTTGCAGCAAATTATATGATACAAAGGCACTTGTTACAAAATCAGAAACAAAATTTGAAGGCGAAAAACATCTTTACCATGAGAAGAAATGCCTTTTTGTGCGAACGGAAGCCAATTATCAACGCTATCGTAATTTTGAAATTGTTGTTGGGTCGGAAATCCTTCAGTCCAACGATACCATCAAGGCAAACGTTACACAGCTTAAGGATTGGAATAAAGCTTTAAATTCCACCTTAACAACTCTTTTTAAGCAGATAAAAGATGCTAAATCGAAATTTTCTGATTTAAAAGATGCTGCATACAAATTAGACAGTGTATATATTGATACTTGTAATAATGTACAACGTAAGGCAATTACGGGTAAAACTGGTGAGGGTTGCACTGATACCACAGTTATCAACGAAAACTGTAAAGATGCGGGGGTTGATTTTAGTGAATTAATATGTATGCCTAAAGGATTGGCTCTGGATGCAGATACTCTTTTTCAGGCATCATCTGATGTTATTGGTATTCAGATGTTTTCAAACATCGATTCGCTCGATCAGATGCAGAAAGATCTATCTGATAAATCGTCGGTATTTGAGAAATTTATTAGTGATGCCATGAAAAGTCACCGTTCAGATATGGATAAACTTCAGGACGATCTTATTTTGGAGGTTAAGGCAGTAACCAAAGCAGCCTTTGATCGCAATATTCAACGAGCCACTTTTGAAGGATATTACGATGCTACCAAATTCTTATGTTGTCCCGAATGCGATTGCATACCTTCTGATGATACCCAAACCAATCAAAACAATCAGGGTGAACGAAAATGCGCTGAAGATTGTCCTCCAAGACTTAAAGATTGTGAAAAAGAAATATGCAACATCTGCGATGAGGTAAAAACTACTTTCTGTTGCACTGATGTTACTACTACAGCAGATACGGATTCGGTTAATTACAATAAAAAATCATAGCCATGCTTACAAACCATAATTATTCAAGCATCGATAATACCTGGGATCAAGAGATTGTCGATTGTTGTAAAACCGGAACTTCAGGTAACCCGAACTGTTCAGACTGTTGTTATGATAGTTGGCAGGATGAACTGCAAAAGGTTACACCCTTATATTATCAGGTAATTGAACAAGCTACCCAATTGCAAGCCAAAATCAGTTTTATCACTGACAGACGCAATCGGTATCAGCTTTGGGATGATGAACTAATTAAAGCGGAAACGTTATCGGCCGCCATCTGTTATCAGTTGAAACTTATTGCAACACAGTCGGATAAGATTTGGTATAATTCGTGCAAAGCTGAAGAAGCTATCGAAATTCTTTTTTGCATGATTCGCGATACTTATTCACAAATTGATAAGATTAAAACAGTTTATGATGGTTTGCAAAATTGCATTACCCGATTAAATGATCCTTCTTTGGTGCCGGGACAAGGGATTTTGAAGGCTCTCGACGATTACCGACAGAAGCTGGACGCTGTTATTAAAACACGCGATGATATTATCAAGGGTATCATTGAGGCTATTCGGTTGGCATGCCTTATTCGTGATAGCATATCCACCCGTTGCTGCGATGATTCATACAATCCTTGTGCACCCAATGATACTCCATGTGCATGTGAACCCAACGACATTTATTATGGATTTAAAACCATCATTTGTGAATGGTATAAATCTTTTGCTTGTGATGTCGATTGCACAGACGGCACCTCCATCGGTTCGGGTGCTGCTATGGCAATGAAAGAACCTGATAAAAATAATCAGGAAAAATGTATGCTGGAACCAACGTTTGAGTTTCCAATTTGCAATAATCCTTTTAAACTAGAAGTTGAAGGTTGGATATTACAAGATAATGATAAACTAAAAACGTTAACTGACGAGCTAAATCAGGTTTTGATACGTAAGGAAACCTTATTGGCATGTAAAACCAGTCTCGACAATGCAATTAAAGCAGTCGATCCCAAAACACGATGTAAATAATTGATCATTAAATAAGAAAGTATATGACAGACGATCCTAAGAACAATTATCCACTACCCAAGTTTCATTTTCAACTTGAATGGGGCGGCACACGTATTGGTTTTACAGAAGTTTCCGGTTTGGATTTTGAAACAACACCCATTGAATACCGGGAGGGTAGTAGTCCAACCTACCATAAAAGTAAACAACCGGGTCTCACCAAATACGCCGATATCGTATTGAAACGGGGTACTTTTCTGGGTGACTTTGAATTTTTTCAGTTATGGAAAAAAACTTTTATGTTTCAGGAAGGAAAGGAAAAATTTCGGCGGGATATAAACATTAAATTACTCGACGAACAACATAAACCTATTATTACCTGGTCGTTAACCAAAGCATGGCCTTCAAAAATACAATCGTCTGATCTAAAGGCGGATGCCAATGAAGTAGCCATTGAAACCATGACACTGGTGCACGAGGGTTTAAACATTGTTGAAGCCAAATAATAATTGATGTAAGGAGATTCACACATGGCAGGTAATGCATATCAAACGGTAAATTTCCACTTTAAGGTTGAATTCAATCTTGGCAAGGAAGAGGTAGATGTGAGGTTTCAATCGATAGGGGGATTGGATTCTACCATAGATACCGAAACTATTAAGGAAGGTGGCGAGAACCGTTTTGAACATGTTGTACCAAGTCGCCGGAAGTATGGTCCATTAACATTAAAACGTGGACTAATCCGACCTGCTGATTCCGGTATTACAACATGGCTAAAAAAGGCATTCGATGATGAGAAGGTGGTGCCATTGGCAACGGTAGTCATTAAACTTTTAAACGAAGAGCATCAGCCATTGATGGTTTGGACAATTAATAATGTGTGGCCTCGTAGCTGGAAAATAGCTGAACTAAACGCCGAACAAGGTGCGGTGCTTATTGAAACGCTGGAGTTGAATTACAATCGATTGTTATTTACTAATCCATAAACCGATGGCTATAGAAGTTCGTGAACTGATTATAAAAGCTACAATTGTCTCAGAAGGGACTGCCGGACATGCTTCGTCCCAAAGTGAATCGCAGGGGGGGAATGTTTCACCGAACGAAGAGATGATCAATACATGCGTCGAAAAGATTCTCGAAATTATAAAGGATAAAAATGTCAGATAACTCTAGGGTACTTGCAAAGCTAATCATCCATTCCTTTGAAAAGAACGACTTTAAAAAGGAGGATGCTTCGCTTACATTTACTACGCCCATTAATCCGGAAACGTTTACCAAGACCAGCCATGTGGAGCTTGATACAAGCCGTGGTCATGGGCAAGCTGGCACCAATCCCAAATATAAATCGACGGCTCCTGAGGAGCTGAAAATAGAATTTGTACTGGACGGAAGTCAGACGATGGAAGGGTATGTGGATAAATATAAGACGATGGAGGTTGCGGCTCAAATCAAAGCCTTTACAAATTGTGTTTATAAATATGAAGGCAAGATACACCGGCCGCGGTTTCTAATTGTACATTGGGGGAGTGAACTGAAGTTTCCAAGTGTGTTATCCCATATGGATATTACCTATTCGCTTTTTAATCCCAATGGAAATCCGTTGCGGGCTAAAATTACTGCAACCTTTGTAAAATATGAATCATCGGCCGCTACGGCTGCAACTGCCCGTATGAGTTCACCGGATCTAACCCACCAGCGAACAGTAGTACAAGGCGATCGCCTCGATTTGCTTACTTTCAATATTTATGACGATACTGGTTTTGTTTTGCAAGTAGCCAAGGCTAATTCCCTGGTTACCATACGCCAATTACGCCCGGGTAAGGAAATTGTTTTTCCTCCCATTAACAAAAATGATAATTGATGGAAGCCATTGTTATTCCCAACGATGCCAAATATGATGTGGCCACTTTTAATCTGCTTGTAAATGGTAAAGAAGTAGATCCCACATACAAACTCTTATCTCTTTCGGTGATGAAAGAGGTAAACCGGATACCCATGGCCAAGATCATCATTCGGGATGGGGATGCTTCCAAACAAAATTTTGAAATCAGTAATAAGGATGATTTTATCCCCGGAAATAAAATCCAGATAAATATCGGTCGCGATAGCAAAAATACCACTGCCTTTAAAGGCATCATTACCAAACATGCCGTTAAGGTAAAGGCAAATGGTCATAGTCAGTTACTTCTGGAATGCCAGGACGAAGCTGTAAGGATGACCATTGGCCGACATAGTCGATATTTTATTAACCTTACTGATAATCAGGTTTTTGATGAACTGGTAAAACCCTATTCATTGAAGGCTGATGCCGCGAAAACGAAACTCCAACACAAGGAATTGGTGCAACATCACATCAGCGATTGGGACTTTTTCATTTTGCGTGCTGAAGCCAATGGAATGTTGATATTTGTTGAAAATGGCGTTGTAAAGGCTGCAAAACCAATTATTCAAAACACGGAAGCCCTTCAGGTAAATTATGGATCGTCTGTTTTGGAATTTGAATCGGAAATGGATGCTTCCCTTCAATTGAGTGATGTAAAAACGAAAGCCTGGGATTATACCAATCAAAAATTATTTAATGCAGAATCCTCTGAGGTTTCATTAGCAGAACCCGGAAATATCCGGGGTAGGGACATTGCCGATAAAATGAAACTTCAGGCCTATGAGATGCACCATAGTGGTTTTAGATCCGAACAGGAACTTCAGGATTGGGCTGATGGCATCATGGTTCGCAGTCGTCTCTCCAAGATTCGGGGTCGCGCAAAATTTGCAGGTTTCAGTGCTATCAAACCTGGAGATACCGTGAAACTGTCGGGAGTTGGTAATCGATTTAACGGAAAAGCCTATGTAACTGCTGTACGTCACGATCTTGGGAATGGAACTTGGGAAACTCAATTGCAATTTGGACTTGATCCGCAACGTTATGCATTTAAACATAATGACACGGAGGATGCCCCTTCGGCGGGATTAGTGGGTGCCATTCAAGGTTTGCAAATTGGTGTTGTGGTACAACTTCAAAATGATCCTGATGGACAACACCGGATACTGGTGAAAGTGCCGGTTATCGACAATAATGAAAAAGGAATTTGGACACGGGTAGCAAGCCTTGATGCAGGAAAAGACCGGGGAGCATTTTTTATGCCTGAAATTGGAGATGAAGTTATTATTGGGTTTATCAATGCCGATCCCCGCGATGCGGTGATGCTTGGAATGCTCCATAGCAGCGCTAAACCGTCTCCAATAAACGAAAAAGACGCCAACGACGAAAAAGGCTTTACCACCCGAAGCAAGATGCACATTAGTTTTAACGACAAAACCAAAACGATAAAAATTGACACTCCTGCTGGTAACAGCATTTTGTTGGATGAACAAGGAACAAAGCTAGTTATTACCGATCAGAATAAAAATAAGTTAACCATGGATCCAAAAGGTATGAAATTAGAAAGTCCTAAAAACATTGATATTAAGGCTGGTGGCATCTTAACTCTTGGCGCCGGGATATCACTAGCCATAAGTGGACCAGCGTTATCAATTAAAGCCGATACCAGTGTAAAAATTGAAGGTGCCACAGCCAAACTTAGCGCACAGGGTCCTATGGTGATCAGTGGATTGCCCGTTAAAATAAATTAAATATAAATAATATATATGCCAGCAGCAGCCCGAATTACAGATATGCACACTTGCCCTTTGGCAACTCCCAATCCGCATATTGGAGGACCGATTACCGGTGCTTGTGTTCCCACAGTGCTGATAGGAGGCCTTCCAGCTGCCGTAGTTGGCGATTTGTGTGCATGTGTTGGTCCACCCGACGCATTAGTGAAAGGGTCAAAAACCGTAATTATTGGAGGTAGGTTAGCGGTTCGACAGGGTGATATGACAGCACATGGCGGAGTTATTGTGGGAGGTTTTCCGACCGTAATCATTGGTGGTTAAAAAACGAAAAGCATGAATTCAACATTCAACTCTTTTTTGGGCACAGGGTGGTCTTTTCCACCAACATTTGATCTCGAAAGTCAGACGGTAGAGCTGGTGAGCGATATTGAAGATATTAAACAAAGTCTCAATATACTCCTATCTACCAGTCTGGGTGAGCGAATCATGCAGCCCGATTATGGCTGTAATCTAAATGACTATATGTTTGAAGCCATGAACAACAGTCTTATTGGTATTATCAAGCATCATGTGGAAACAGCAATCCTTTTTTACGAACCACGAATTCTTGTTGATAATGTTGATGTGTCTGCCGAATTTTCAGATCTGATTGAAGGCCGGATTACAATTACCGTTTCATACACCATTCCGGAAACCAATTCCAGGTTTAACTATGTATATGATTATTACTTGAAAGAGGCTTCGGGACCAGTTTAAAATCTCTGGTAATGAACCTCTTTAGTTTTACACTTTAATTATAAATGCATGTCTCTCTGCGATTGCCTCATACATCCTTTCCAAAAGGATTCCGGAACCAGCCAACGTCAACGTATTATTGATGCGTTGGTAATTGATGCAGTGCAGATTGATGCCCGTACACTTGCTGATTTACTTGATTATTTTGTGCAACTCTCACGTCACATTAATTTCTACGATAAAACGTTACAAATTAGCGATTGGCAACCATTCTTCAAAAATAGTCAACCTTTTACGCTCGCTTCCATTATTCGCTATCCCATTACGGATCTTGAAAATAATTTTACGGTATATAACGAACTATTTAACAGACATCCTTCATCCAATGGATTGCAGCTAAATATTTATTTTATTTTTTATCGTTTTATTGCCAAAATAAATACCTGGAGTTTACAATTTCAAAATTCAGGATTACCGATTGCAACCATGCAGGATGGCTTGATAAAAAATAAACTTGCTGAACCTCTTAAAAATTATATTCAATATGTAAATGCAGCCGTGAGGGATTATGGGATTAAACGGATTGATTTTATGCAATTGCTCGCTAATCCGGTATGGAATCTCGATATGACCGACCTGTATACAATTGACAGTAGTTATCTGAGTGGGGCCACAAGTCCGGAAACAGCATTAATACTACTAGAGGATAAATTCATAGCACTATTCCCTGTATTTCCCGAAGTGTTAAAATTAATCGCAACCGAAGCCGAACTAAATATCAATCAAAGTTTATTACCATTACAGACGTCACTGCAAAAAAATCATCCTCCACATTTGGCTTTGTTGTTTACTTTTATTAACATCTTTCAACAGCTTCAGGACGACCTGAATGGTTATACACAAAAACATCTCGATTTCTTTTATCGTGAAGTATTACTTTTTAAACCTGCAGATGATATACCTGACAGAGCTCATGTGGTTTTTGAGATTCAAAAGCAATTGGATAAATACCTGATTCAAAAAGGTATAAAGCTTAAGGATGGCAAAGACAACAATAAACAAGACATTCTTTTTGCAACCAATGAGGATTTGGTGATTACGCAAACCACCCTGGATGCCGAAAAAAGCTTATTCTTAAACTATAAAACTTCATTTAACCAGCAATGGGTTGAAGGAGTATACATAGCTCCGGCAATAAACATGGCCGATGGCATTGACAAAAGCTTTCAGGATGGGCAACCAACAAGTTTTTCCACCCTCGGAGCCAAATACAGCAAATACATCGATCCCAAATCAAAACTGTTTAAACCATTTCCGCATGGACGGCTAGGTTTTATTATGGCTTCCAATGTCTTATATTTGAAGGAAGGCAATCGAAAGATCAGAATTCATGTAGCCTGCCAAATTAAAAGTTCAACGCCTGGCTTCTTGCCTGCAACCGATTTATTTGCTGATGTACAAAACAATATTGGAAAACAATACATAGTACTCAATAACGATTATTTCAATCAATCACTGGAAAAAGGATTTGATAGCGGTATTCTTCAGCAAATTCGCGATAAATTCATGCTTATTTTGCCATTAGCAGTGGGTTGCTACAGCGATAAAAAAACGTACCGCGACGAATATTTTGTTGATAAAACGCTTTGGGATCCTTTTATTACTGGAATAACAATTACTGATCAGAAGAAAATTCTCGACGAAATTTTTCCCGGTCGTAACGTTTTGGATATTTATTTCAGTGGAGAGAAGGCTTGGCTGTTGCCTAGTAATTTAACAATCTCCCTTGGTAACCTATTTGGCAGCACCTTCATGCTTACCATCGAAGCTCAAATGATACCTGGCCAACCTTCAATTGTGGCCTATAATAAAGATAATCTGGGCGAAGATTTGGGAAGTATCCTCCCGATGGTAAAAATTACGCTTAACGATGCTATAAAGCTGGAACATAAAGTGACCAAAAATGGAGGCGATCAAAACGGATGTTGTGAACAAAATGATAATTGTTGTTTGCTAAATCAGGAGGGAGAAGCTATTCAACAAATTTCATATTATCATTTTTTCAGAGATGTCGAAATACTAGATAAGATCAGTAATAACCCCAATGATGCAACCCTAATTGATGTAAATGTTTGCGGACTAAAGAATTTTGTGGTACAGAATGACGAGAGTTTAATGGATGTAAATGGTCAGGTTTATCCTTTTGGGTCCAGACCGAAAGTTAATGCCAACTTTTATATTGGATCGGAAGAAGTGTTGTTAAAGCACTGGACAAATATTTTTATTCATCATAGTTGGAAAGATTTACCTGCGGATTTTAAAAAATATTATGTTGCGTATCAATCAAGTTTGCTTGGTAATCCGCCTAACATAATCAAGGATGAAAATTTTAAAATGCAGTTATCGATATTGATAGATGGAAAATGGATTCCTTGGACTCATTGTAAGAAGGTAGATAATTCATTAGATTGCACTAAGGTTGATTTGAAATGTCAGTTATTTCAAAAAGGTAAACCAACTGGTTTGACTTGTGATGACACATCTGGATTAACACATCAGTATGACATTGAAAGAGATACTGATTTTTTGGGTGTGACTTTACCTGAACCTTCCGAAAAAGTAGAATTTTTAGGTGTTTCACGGTTGGATGTTGATTCGAGGTATGGATTTCTGCGCATATCCTTGCAATGTCAGGATTTTCAACATGATATTTATCCCTACATACTTGCGCGTCAAATGCTTGCCTTTGGTAAGTTACCACAGTTATTAGGTGATGCGGTTTATTTTACTGGAATTGGCGATCCAATTGTTTTTGATCCTACGCTAATAAAAAATGAAATTATTGATTCCCAAATAATTGCTTTGCGAGTACAAAACGATGTGATTGGAGCAAATGGTATTGCTGTAAACACTGGTCTTGCTGGAAATATTGTAGGAGGTAATGCCGATAGGGTCAGAAAAATTGTTTTCCCGGATCCACCCATTGTAGGTGGTGAAAATATGATTGGAGATGTGATTGATTTGGAAAATAAAATTACTGATGTTAAAAATATAATTGATCAAACAGCTATATTTGAAGCCATTATCCCCAACGAGCCCTATACTCCCGTAATGTCAGGTTTGGCAATTGATTACAGAGCTGTTGCACCAATAAATGATATTCAATTTGTGCATTTATACCCCTTTGAACAAACATCTAAAACTGAAGATCTACCATTTCGTCCTACAGTATTTCCTTCATTTTATGATGAAGGATCCCTATTTCTTGGTCTTAAAGCTTTGGTGCCGGGCGATGGACTTTCAGTGTTGTTTCAGCTTGCCGAAGCAACCTCCAATTCAGAAGCTGATCCCGAAACGGTAAACTGGCATTATTTAGATCACAACCAATGGTTACCCTTACGCCAGGGGTTTGAAATTTCGGAAGATCAAACAAGAAACCTTACAACATCTGGAATTATCCGATTTTCATTACCGGAAAACATAAGCCTGTCAAATACCATCATGGCTGGCGATACTTACTGGATAAAAGCTGCCATACCAAATAACAGCACTGTGGTGAGCGAAACAATGAGCATATATTTCCATGCTGTTCAAGCAACATTTACCAACGACGAAGCAAACGACAAGCTGCGGCTTGCATTAGATCTGCCTGCCGGAAGTATATCTCGTCTCGACGAAGCCGATGCTTCTGTAAAAACCGTAATGCAGCCTTATGATGGATTTTTGGGACGTTTACCCGAAGATCAGGGAGCGTTTTATGTTCGTGTGAGTGAAACCCTGAGACACAAAGGCAGAGCAATTCAGGCTTTTGATTATGAACGGATCGTATTGGAAGCATTTCCACTAGTATTCAAGATAAAATGCATTAATCATAGTTTTGTCCTCAATGCAGATCGTTACATCAACGATTTCCCAATGGCTCCCGGATATGTTATACTGGCTGTAATTCCTAATCTAAACAAATTAAAAGCCGGCAATTCGAATGAACCCAAAGTTCCGGTAAGCATGCTTGAAGATATTGAAGCAATGATTCGTAAATGCACATCTCCCTTTGTTCGTGTTCGGGCAGTAAATCCCCGGTATGAGAAGATTAATTTATGTATGGAAGTATGCCTGGTGAAAGGCAAGGATGCGGCCTATTTTCGTGAAAAACTAGCCGATGATATTCGAATTTTTCTCGAACCTTGGGCGATTGGCCAATACGATAAATTAACATTTGGTCAATGTGTTTATAGGGCAGATATTATTCGTTTTATCGAAACGCGGGATTATGTTGATTTTATTAACGACATACAGATCGGTAAAGATGGTGGAACCATTTCAAATACGATTACACGACTATGTCCGGAAACACCCCGTTCCATATTTATTGCCGGAAATATTGAAGTTAAAATAGATGAACCGGAATGTGAAGATTGGTCGGATAGTGAGAAATGCGCTATTAAACCGGAAGTCATTATCAATTATTGTAAATAATTCCTTATTACAGGTAACCCTAAGCAGATGGCGGATACGACAGACAATAAAACGATAAGCAAAAGTAAAACGGGATTTCCTGATTATCTGGATTTTCAGAAATTACGCAGCAGTGCAATCGCATACCTGGGTAATCTTTCGGGTAATATATGGACAGATCATAATGTTCATGACCCGGGGATAACCACGCTTGAATCAATAATTTATGCTATACTGGATCTGGGATACCGCACCAATCTGCCGATCAATGATTTGTTGGCCCGAAATCCAAATGATACTTCTACGGATAATAATTTTTTCACTCCTGCTGAAATTTTAGCTTGTAATCCGCTTACCATTATCGATTTTAGAAAAATGTTGGTGGATTGTGAAGGTATTAAAAATGCCTGGCTTGAGATTGATGCCAATACTCCCGTTGAGTTTTGCCCTGATCCTGCAGGAATCCTCATTCCTGGCGGGGTCAATGGTTCTGCCAATTTTAACGATCCATGCAGCTGTGACTATTTAAATGGTTTGTATCATGTTTATATCCAATTGGAAAATAATGTTTTGACAAACAAACATCGTCAGGAAAAAGTGGTACATGCTGTGAAACAAAAATTAATGACGCATCGCAACTTATGTGAAGATTTTATTGATATTCAAGTATTATGCACGCTGGATGTTGGTATATGTGCTGACATTGAATTGGAATCGAATGCCGATGCAGGTACAGTTTACCTTAAAATGGTTTCGGTGTTGCTCGAATATTTTTCTCCTTCACCAAAATTTTATTCGCTTCAACAACTTCTTGATAAAAATAAATCTATCGATGATATTTATGCCGGAAGACCATTGGATACCAAGGAAGGTCATGGGTTTATTGATACCAACGAATTGGAGAAATTACAACTTCGACGGGAATTGCATCTTTCAGATATTTATCATTTATTATTCGATATCACGGGTATTAAAGGAGTGCGAAATTTACGTTGGCTTCAATGCGCTGGTGAGGTATTGGATGTAAATGACTGGAAACTTAAAATACCACAAAATTATGTTACTGAATTTTCTTATGATTGTTCGGGATTTAGCTTCTCCCGGAATGATATCCCCGTAAATATTGATTTGAAAAAATATGCGTCTTTCCTTAAACTTAACTTTTCTGATCATCAAAAAGTATTGTATAGTGCAGATTCACCGACCTTAAACGCTGCTTTTCCCATATGTGGATATAGAAGTGATTTGGCAGATTACTATGCGTTGGCTAAAGATTTTCCAAATACCTATGGTATTGGAGAAGGGGGGTTACCGACAGATGCTACCGATGCCCGTAAGGCACAAGCCCTGCAATTACAAGGATTTTTATTATTTTTTGATCAGTTACTTGTGAATTACCTGGCTCAGCTTAAAAATATTCGTTCCTTATTTGCGCTTTCAACAGAAAAAACCGACGATAAGCATACCTATTTTTCACAACCCTTATCCAATACTCCCCAATTAGATAAATTATTACGTTTCAAAAGCAATGAAGACGGAAGTAGTATTTTGGGAGATACGGGTACTACTTTAGCCTACCTTACTGACCGGAAAAAAATTCAGGATTTTATTGATAACAATGCCTCATCCAGTCCTGCTCAAAATTGTTACGACTGCCAGGAAGATGAATTCCCGATCGTTGAGTTTTGTTTTGCAGCGGTTCGTGATCAAGTGGAACATCAATTAATGGATGATCTTTTAAACGGGAATATTCAAATTGGAACTACGACCAATACCAATGGCCAATTTTTCTTTTACATTTTTATATCGTCGTCCGAATATGGACTTATAAGTAAGAAATTTTATAAAAGTGAAACCGATGCCAGATTGGCTGCCTCTTCAATTCAATATACGGCAACTTTCGAAGGTAATTATCGCAATTTTATGATTACTAAAGATGATTGTAGTCAGCGGTTTTCGTTTGATATCGTACTCAACATAACTTCATATGCTGATTTTTTGCACTTGATTGTCGAAAATAAAGAATTATACATCAACCGCCGTCAGGATTTTCTTAAACATCTGATGGCGCGTTTTGCTGAAACATTTGCAGATTATGCATTATTATCCTCAGGATTTTTAACGGGTCAGGATCTTGAAGAAGCTAATATACAAGCTGGAGAAAATTTTCTCACACATTATCCGGATATAAGCAGTAACAGGGGTAAAGCGAGTAACTATACATCCTATAAATGGGGTAATGCAAATGTTTCTGGTTTTGAGAAACGGTTTAAAGCTTTAGCGGGTATCAAAAATTTGAACCGTCATTACTTATGTAATTTTATAGTTGAACAGGCCGATAAACTTTATGAACTATCCATTCAGCTTTTTGACAAAAAATTTGTAGTTGAAAATCAAGTTTTTAATGAAGAACAGGCAATAATTGGACTTCAGGCAATTTATAAAGCTTTAAAAAATCCAGTATTTGAAGTGGCATATATAAGCTATGAAGAAAAATGGAATGTAACTTTTTCCGATGATTTGGGGCATAAACTTGTTGGAAAGGAATTATTTTCAAACAAAGTAGATGCTGAATTATTTGGAAAAAAACTCACTGCAATTACTCATTTCGAACCGGATCTTCATAACGATATCGAAATAACACAGTATATCCATAAAGTATTATTTACCAATAATCAAAATGTTGTTATCGCAGAGAGCAACACACATTTTGTAAATAAGGACGAGGCTGAGGCTTATCGGCAAGAAACTGCTCTACGTTTAAATTATTATCTTAATGGTAATGTGGAATTTACTATCTTTAATAAACGTATTAAATCCGATAAGCTCATCAATTTAAATATGCCTGGATTGACGCATCGCTTTATCGATGAGCATGAGTTTCGTTTTAAACCATTCGATGTTATTCATCTGGATTTAGAAAAGAAAAAATATTCGGTTGTTAATAAAGCAGCCACATTGCAATTTGATTCATTATTGGAATTTGACAACTTAAAACTTGCACGGGATAGCTTTAAAGAGCTTGTGTTATTATTATCCAATGAGATTAACTATAAGGTTGATCATCCTAAAAAAGAAGACGAGGAATTCAGCATTTTTATTGAGCAAAATGGAGAGAAAAAAGCTATTTATTTTGAAAACTTTCCGTCAAAGGATGCTGCGCTTAAGAAAATTAAAGATTTGATACAAATTATCAATAATTATACTTACAATTTGTATGTGTCGGATCCCATTGCCGACGAATGGGAATTTCTGTATCGTTCGTCAGACCTATCCAATCAAACATTTACATATATTAGTACGGGTCATTTTAATTCATTGAAAGCTGCAAGTGATGCTGCAATAACGTTTTATCAACATTTACCGCAACTTACGATAAAAGCAATCGATGATGATAAATGGGTTCTGGCACTTGAATCTGAACCTTTAAAAATAGATTGTGTACTTAAAAATGAAATTATCCGTCCGGATGATATCAATATTGCCCGCAACGATTTAAATCATAGCCGTGAACTTCTTAATAGGATAAATAAAACAGCAACGGAGGATCTTATAACGGTTATTGAGAAAAATAGAATAAACCCCGGTGAAGATTTTATTTATAAATTGGTTGATAAGGATAATTTACAAGCTCTGCATCCTGCAACCACTGCGATAACAGATGAGGCTACAGCGGAAAATATTAAAAATGAACTGATAACACTTGGATTATCTGCATATATCTCAACTGATATTGATGTATCAGGAGGTAACATAAGAGTACGCATTGATATTGAAACCGGCATTAGCTGGTATCATTTCTTAATTCGATCGAATGTGCGAAAATATACCAAAGGAGAACTTCAAAATCAATTGCTGGTGTATTTTGAAAGTACTCGGGGATATTTATCCTCGGATGAAGCCTTGAAAGCATTTGATCAATTTTACCTGTTGATTCTCAAATATGGTCGGCATCCAAAAAGCTATGGACAAAATCAATGGATAAGCTTAAAGGAGATTTTTATTCATAATTCAGATCCATATGGGAATAGTAAGAGCATTGCTTTTGTTCCCGGAGAAACTGTATATGAGTATGATGGACTGGACATCCCCAAAAAACTTGTTGCCCTGTCCTCCGCCTGTCCAATTCAATATCTCGGGAAAAATAAATATCGTTTTCAATTATGCCGGATCGATGAAGCCACCTTTACATGCATCATTGATTGGCGAAGCAAGCGTTATTATGCAACTGATCGCGAAGCAATATATGCCAATAAGGCTTTCCACTTATTATTGCTGTATAGTGGTAACTATATTGTAATCTGGGATTCGGTGGCATGTGTATTCAGGATTGCTATACGCGAAGTTTTAGCTATTAGCACGCATGGATTTGCCACTCCTGAAGATGCCTGGGGCATAGAAGGTGTCGAAAAATTTATCTGTGTTTCACAAAGTAATGGAGGTTTTCATACCTATTTAAATAAACCGGATTGCAGCAATAGTTTTTATGTTGCCTGTAATAATATAGGATTGATTCATCCTTGTGTTTACGAAACTCCCGAACGCAGGGATGCTGTTATGGAACGTTTATACAGAGCAGCCACTTTTAGTTTTTTTAATTTGGTACATACTGTTAGCGATGATTTTATAGTATTAACCGACCTGGAACAAATTCCGTTGGTGCAAATTAACTTTCCTAAAAGAGAAATGAATTTCTCTCCATGTAAATGGCTGGTAATTTTTTTCAAGGCAGTATTTCTGGATGATCATTATAAACGAATGGGCAATAAACTTCACCTTATATATTATGATGTTGCTGAAAATGTAAATTATACCCTTGCAGAATCATTACCTGATGGTATTTCACTAAAGGAATGGAAGTTGCAGCTCAAACGTATCGCACAATATTTTCCTATTTCTGAAATTGATGTTGACTGTGGTACGATTACTGAAACCCGCTATTCTGTAACCATCCGGTTACCTGGTTTTGGTGGAATGGAACTCGGCACGGGAGATCCTTGCAAAAATAAGGATAACGATGATTGTATTGTTGGGTGCGATATAGCATGGAAAAGTGATTGTTGTTTCGAGTCGTGTTGTGAGGCTTTAAATTTTTATGCACAAAGCTTTGACCTGCTTCGATCGTTTGAAAATTACAAGCCTGTGTATGATTGTCCTTGTGGATCGTACAGAATTGAATTAGTACCATTGTTGTCATTGAAAGGCAAGGAGTTGTTGCTGAAGCGGGAACATCGTTTAGCAGCTACCTTAAATGCTATTTGTTTTGATACCAACCGGCACAAGTTGGATAATCAAAATATCGGTGAACAAGGTGTATTAACCTGTTTTAATGAAATTATTGCGATAAATCCACAACATTATAAAGATGAAGCAATGGCATGTGATGCGGTGCTTCGGGCTGAGAATCTTATAAATGCTGAGGGGTTGCATTTAATAGAACATATTCTGCTTCGTCCTCGTTGCAAAGATCAAAATGACAATTATAAGGAATGTGCATGTGATGGTTTGCCAAAGCCATGTATTACAAACGACGAAACATGTCATTTCAAATGGAAACCCACCGATGATGCAGACCCGTGCAAAGCTTCAAACCAAACCTGTTTTACTCCTGGGTGCGATCCCTATTCATTTATTGCAACCATTGTGTTACCTGCCTGGCCGGCTCGTTTTCGTCAAGATCACAGCAGGGCATATATCGAAAAAATGTTATACCGGGAAACACCTGCTCATGTGATGATACGAATATTATGGTTAACACCACAAGATTTATGTCAGTTGGAAAAATTATTGATCGCCTGGAATGTACAACTATCCGGTAAAAATTGCATGGAGTCAACAGCTTCTTGCGACTTACAGGGGTTTTTATTAAAGGAGCAACACAATATCCTGAATAAATGCAAAGATTGCATGCCATGTCCATGCACGACCGACGTTTCTCAATGTATTTCTGAAACAGAAGATAAGTGTGATCAAATCAACTTTTCCGATAAACTTAATCAACTGTTCTGTTGGTCAGCTAATTCCTGATCAATACTTTATAATTAGATTATAATATTATGGTTCATCGCATCCGTAAGCAGGTCATAGACTTAAGGCTCGACAATACATTGGATGCTTTCAGAATCCAACATGCCATAAGCCAACAATATTGGGATAATGTTGTACCTGTATTAAATAAAGTATTTGATACGATGGATATAGAGGGTGCAGTGATTGAGGTTGATCGACTTGAAATTGACCTCGGTGTTATCAACGAGGCCGCTATCAATCATAATTCATGGAGCAATGATATGGCTCAATATGTCGAAAATCAAATTCGTGATCTCCTTAAATCGAATGACATGACGAATATAAGGTCCACTCCTAATAAAATAAAGGTATTTCAGCAATGGCTTTACTACATGGAACATGGGTATTTACCTTGGAATGCCGATCCTATAACTGATCAATTTTATACGATTGTATTGGATGCATTAACATTCAATGATTTAAATATAAATGTCTTACGAAATGCATTATTACAAAATGGGAATATATCACAACGGATAGCTACTCAACATCCTCCATCGTTTGTGCTGTCAATACTTAAATTGCTTAATAAAAATTCGCAGGAATCGTTAATTCGGGTTATCGAAGAATTATTTCTGGTGTATCTGCATATACGTCAAACATTAAAAATAAAATATCCACTTGCACACCATGCATTTGTGAAAAACTGTTTGGTCGAATTACTAAAAACTGCCGCCTCCAAACCCTCGGAAACGTCCGAAAAACTGACAGTTCTTCTTGTAAATAAATTTTTCGCGACGTATGATTATGCTAACAAACTTCCGAATGAATTAACAGCTCAATTATTTGAAACAAGTTCTCTAATTCATGAAAAGCAGGAAACCATGAAAAATGATCTGGCTGTGGCTGTAAATGAACATGATGATCTTCCTGAAAATTATACGGTAAATGATACACTCGACGAAAGTGGAATTTATATTGTAAATAGTGGAATTGTGCTTCTTCATCCTTTTCTACCTACTTTTTTCAGAAGGCTTAACCTTTTGGAAGGGAATTTATTTATTGATCGAAATGCACAACTGCGAGCAATAGCATTGTTACATTTCTTATCTACCGGCGAAACAAAATCTCAAGAGTATGAACTTACCATAGTAAAGGTATTGTGCGCTTGTCCATTAGAAGACCTAGTAGAAATAGAGTTTGAACTTTCGGATGAGCAAAAGGGGGAGGCTGAAGCTGTACTTTCGGCAGTTATACAGCAGTGGACAATGCTAAAAAACACTACAATTACTGGTTTGCGCGAAGGTTTTCTGCAGCGCCCGGGGAAACTTAACCTTCAAAATGATCAGCTTAATTTACATGTTGAGACGAATAGTATAGATATTTTACTCGATTATTTACCTTGGAATTTGAGTTTGCTTAAATTACCGTGGATGGATAATATATTAAAAGTAACCTGGCGATAACGATGATAAAAGCGGCCAATAATAAGGTTCAAGCATCCAACGCAAACAGCGCGGCTCCTTTTTTTCGCAAAAAAAGTGGGATGGAATCGGAGCATGGGAATGACAGTGAAACGCCGTTTTTTACAAAGTCATCCACACCATCCATAAGTTGCAAAAATGATCCTTTGGAAAAGGAAGCTGATGCCATGGCTGATAAGGTTGTGCAAAAAAAACCAATGGATCATAAAGATTCACCTCCGCAAAAAGTAAGTCAAACAAGTGCTTCAGGTGGATTTCCGTTACCCGATGATCTAAAGCAAAAAATGGAGGATTCCTTTAATGCAGATTTTTCGAATGTGCGGTTGCATACTGATAATCAGGCAGTGCAAATGAGTAAAATGCTTAATGCACAAGCTTTTACGGTTGGGAATAATATTTATTTCAATACAGCTAAATATGATCCTATTGGTAGAGCAGGTCAGTTATTGCTTGCACATGAGTTAACCCATACGTTGCAACAAAATAGCACTGTTACCCGCAAACCTGACATTCAGCAGGCGCCAGAAATGATTCAGCGTTATCCACAGTCGGGACATCTCTATGCGCATACCCCAAAACAAAAGGCATATGAAAGTCACCGCGACGATGTTGTCAACATTCAAGGCATGGAAAGTTTTTCACCGGAATCAGGATTGGGAAATTATATCTCAGCTTTTTGGGAAACAGGTAATGAGGTTGCGGTAAATATTAAATATGGGTCGTTTGCTAGCGGATATATCTTTGTTAAACCTACCGGAAGTTTTGTGGCTGAGCGCTGCGTTACAGTTCCGTTATATCCGTTTGGCCCAATGATTAGTATTTGTAAGAATTATCCACCGGATACGACTAATTACGAAGCTGCAACCCATGTTATTCCTTTTCATCATGATGCTTTTAACACACAGGACAAGGGAACTTTAGTGTTGCTGGTTAAAATTGGAAAAGGCTTTATATTTGGCAAGATGGGATGGATTGCCGGCAAAAAAGCAGATGCTGTAGATCCGGTGATGGATGCTTCAACGGCAATTACAGATGAAGCTGCATTTTTACCACTTATTTATGGAGATGAATTTACAGGTTCGAATTATAAAAGTCTAGAATTTACAAATTTATTATCCAAAGGCCGTATCAAATTATTTTCGATGGGCACCCTCGAATTGGCCAATAAACAAACTATCGATGGGAATTCTTTGTTGATGGATCAGTCGTATGTATGGTTCGGACATTTGTATGGCAAAGCGAAAGGTGTAAATGATTATGATTTAAAGGTAGAACGTAACAGCAAAGGCTCTTTGTTGGCCGAAGCGCTAAACTTAAACCTCGATAAACAGTGGGTTGCTGGCAGTAAGGATAGCGAACATGGACTTTTTGTGTTGCAGGGAAGTCTGAGAGCATCTTATAAAAATAAAACATTTGATATTGCCGGGAAAGCAAGTTATTCGTCGTCGCGAATACATGGAGAGGTAAATATCTCCGTAACCACCGAAAGTAAAGCAATGCAGCTATTCGAGCTGCATGCTCCCGGTACAAAAGTGAGTGGTGCCGGAGGAGTGGGGGGAGCCGGAACACCTGCAACAACGGGTATACCCACGAATGCTGCCGACGATTCCGGCGAACCTTTAGCCATAACAGCCTGGGGTAATATGCATTTCAAATTAATTGGTGATAATGGAGCTAAGGCAGCGGGTGGAGGGGGCGGAACTGCACCTCCCAGCAAAGCAAAAGCAGCATTGATGAATCTTGAAGGTGAAGGTGCATTTGCCGTTAGTCCCGATGGGTATATCATTCTGGCTGGTAAAGTTAAATTCCCCTATTTATGGCAATTTACCAATACCTTAAAGTATCAATCCAACGATGCCAATGATAAAGACAAACATCTGTTTCAAAAGGATATTACACCTATCCGGGCTCCGGTTCCTTTTGGTACTATAAATCTGGAATTGGCTATCGCTTTTGATATAGCGACCCAATTAAATCCACTTTATTTATACGAAATTGAAGTTTCCGGAGTATATTCCAATCATCCAAAATACCGAAGTGAGCTGGGTATTACACCAAAACTATATATTTCCGGATCGGCCAGTGCTACCATTACCGCAAGTGCAAGCGCCGCCTATGCTTTAGGTGGATTATTCACCATTGGTAAAGTAACCGGATCATTGGCGGGAAATGCTGTGTTTAATGCTTATATTAATGCTGAGCCCACCATTAAAGCTATATGGGAAGGTGGAGACAAAGCTGCCAATTATGCAATTGCGGGAGCTATGCATATTGGTGGGCAACTTACTTTTCATCTCACGGGTAATATCGATGTTGAGGTAATTAAGGTAGATGTTTTTAAATCAGGTGATTATCATATTGCCTCTTGGACTTTGGGGAGTTTCGGCATTCAGTTGTTGTTAAAAGATTACGTTCTAGGATCGGGAGCATCGCCTGAAATTGATTATTCCAAAATGGGTTTTGAAAGTAAAAACCGTCGGGATCTGGCATACGCGATTGCACACGAAAAAGATAGTTCTGCAAAAGATGATAAACAATCAGGTGGTTTTGAGCAGGATGTGGACGGAAAAAAGAAGGAAACGGGCACATTCAGCAAAACAGATACCATGCCTGCCGACAAAGACAAAGATCCTATTATTCCTTATACACTCAAAGATGAGTTTCTCATGAAAGATAAACTTCATGAACTCGACGTCAAAATTTCGGGAACACGTGCCAAACCCAAGGCTGTCCTCGAAATGGCATCCGATCCTAAACCGATCGAAGATAAGATTACTGACGAAAAAATAAAATTGTATGGTCAGGAATTAATAGTCAATGAAGATGATAAAGCTGCATTAATACTTCAGGAACATGATATTGTATCGCTTGAAAAAGAAGCACAAACAGTTGAAAAAAATGCTGAAAAAACGGCCGAATCAGCTATGCCGGGAGAAGAGCCTGAAATAAACGGTATCAAGCAGTTAGAAGACCATATCACCGATTATGGTAAAAAATACAATGAGGACGATATCGGCAAAGAAACGGCTGCAACAACACCTGCCCCGGCAGCTAAACAACTGTTAAAAACACCCCAAACCAATGGAGCTTCTCCCGAGATGGAAAGCAGACTGGCCTATAAACGTATCGAAGAGGGCTACGAGACCTTCGATAATTTCCGTCGCAGTAATATTGCCGTGGCTCGCTATTACGTGTTAAAACCCGGGTCAAACTCCTTGGATAAAAAAACTGCCGATGGGCCTTTTTATGTCGAGGCAGTAAACAAAAAAGCTGAGCTTCATTCCGAAATTATTATTGCCGGGATGCTACAAAAAATTCAGAGCAGTAAAAAGTTTCGCAAGAAATATGGACCTACACATATAATAGTTGTGGATCAAATACTCACAGAACGATCGCCCTGTAGTCAATGCCGTGCCTTCCTAGAAAATACAAAGAGCTCACTCATTGTAATTAACAACTTTCATACCTATTTCATTGTTCATTACTCTGGATATTGGATTGCACGCAACAGAGCACTCATGTTGAAATATGGTCTCCAACCTCCATCTCTTGAAGAATTATCAAAACAATATGGAGGGAATGGAGATATTGATCCACATTAATAGTATAAAACGATGACACTAATAAATATACTTGAAAATCGTTAACGATGAAAACTGCAGAACATAAACCATCGCCCACGATATCTCGCAGTGCTAGCCCATTTTTTCGCAAAGGAATGGGGAGTGGCCATTTTCAGGCTAAAAATGATGAATCCTCATTTTTTAAAAAAGGTAGTACAAAAGAACCTGTTCAAGCTCAACTGAATGTAAGTCAACCAAACGATCCACACGAAAAGGAAGCGGATGCGATGGCCAACAAAGTGGTACAACGGATGGGAAATGCAGAAAAGGGCACGAAAGAGGAAGATAAGGGATCGAATAAAATTACACCTGTAGTTCAAAAAAAATGTGCCGATTGTAATGAAGAGGAAAACACACAACGCAAACATGTTGAGGAAAACAAACCGGTAAATAAAAAAGCAAATGAAAAACCGGAAGATAAACATGTTCAACAAAAAACAAGCGATCCATTAAAAGATGATAAATCGGTACATCGAAAAGAGGAGAAACAGGATTATGACGATGATATAAGCGTTCAAAAGAAAGAGGATGACGACCAAGCATCAAGTCAACCGGATCATGCTGTCATTGAAAATAAGTTAAATAACTATCGGGGGAATGGTACTCCATTGGCCAGCGATACCCGCAAAAACATGGAATCGGCCATGGATGCAGATTTTTCAGGGGTACGCATCCACAATGACCACAATGCAGCACAGTTGAATAAAGATTTAAGTGCACATGCCTTTACACGCGGCAATGATATCTATTTCAATGCTGGAAAATACGATGATACAAGCAAGCAGGGCAACGAGTTGCTTGCACATGAACTTACCCATTCGCTACAACAGGGAACCAGCATAAAACGCAGCAGTCAGGTAGGCTCCAGATCGAATGATTCTCATTTACATTCCGCAGTAAGTCGTGCTGCCTTTACACCCCACTTGCAGAAAAAGGATGGCGACCCTAAAACACCAACAGCTTCCGAACTTATTGATAAATACACAACACTGGGATTTTTGTCTGAAGCAAAACTGGTAGGTGAGTTGGTAACGTATTTACCTGCGAATATCCAATTGGTAAATGATGTTTTGGATAAAGTTCACGATTTTCAAAAGGATGATATCGCTTACGAAACAACCATTGCCTTGGGATCTAAGATAAACACTGTTCCGGTAAGCCTTCGTATCCGGCTTATCAAAGAGATGGTTTATGGGTTTGTTTCCGACACAGAAGAAAAGGCTATTTCGGATATCTGGAAAAGTTTTGATGATCCTACACGACCATTTATTGCAGAAGAAAACAGGGCCGTATGGGATAAATCTCTTAACGAAAGTGAATACCTGGTACAGTTTGTAAAACCACAAGTTGATGCTTTTATTGCTGATGTTACAGGTTTAGCACAGGCTTATCTTGAGGAAAATGAACATGTTGTGCAAAATGATGCCAGTCAATATGGTATTAACCTCGAAAACCCCTATGAAAAGCTGGATAAGGAAAATGAGCACTTTCAGTCCGTAAAAGCCATGATTCCGGGTATAATAACCCTTAAAAAGCAATTGGAGGATATGCGTAAGCTCCGGGTAGGTTACTACAATAAACCAGATTGCCTGGCAGGTGAATGTTTGGGAGATTCATTTTTTAATCCGGAATATGAACCTTCTGTTCCACCTAAAAAGACTGAATCACCTCCTTGGCCTGAATGGAAAGATGTTAAAACACAATATGATAGGGTGAGTGCTTTGATTGCATCATTTTCAGAAATTTATCCATCCATATACATTCTTATCCAACAAGATAAACTGGATACGCTGGATCAATCCAAAGATTCGACAGAAGCCTTAAAAGTAATTGCAGATGCGTTGGTAAAAACACGTGGAAAAATTGTGGAAGCAAAGGGGAAAATTAATATCTCGATACAATATACCGACCTGAAAATGACACAGGTTCAATTGTTTAACAAAACATCAGCAGTACCTTTTGAAACACGTTTTCCTTGGGATAAACCTTATTATAAGGACATTGCAGATGCTGACCTGAAAGGCAAAGCTGAAAAACAATTCTGGGTCGACCTGGGATTGAGCATGTTGGCAGCCGCAGCCTTGATTGCAGCTCCATTTACGGGAGGTGCCTCCGCTGCTTTATTGATTGGATTTGGTTTGGGTATCGGTTTGGGACAAGCTGTAAATAGTTGGGATAAATACCTGAATATGTCCACCGTTGGCGATGCGTCCGCCAAGGATGAATTGTCACTTATTTCAAAGGGTGAAATTAGTGCTCAATTAGTAGATGCAATTGTAAGTACGGTAGCGTTATTTTTAGATGCTTATGGAGCAAAAGCCGCTACATCCGGAGCAAAAGCAAGTCGCGAAGCATTTGAGTTGGCCGAAAAAGAGGTGCAGGCCCAACTTTCTCAAGCTGCCCGGCAAAAAGCTTTGAAAACTATTGCCAAGGATGGTGCAATAGCCATTGGGGGTGCGGGAGTTTCCGTTGCATTGCACGAATTGGAAAATGACGAACCGGATTATAACATTGGGGGTTCAGTTACAAACCGAACGATTGACCTGGGACCGGATGATGACTCAACCCCACCCGATCCGGTAAATAAAATGCCCATTCAGCGTGTCCCAAATCAGCCCGTTGCTCCTACTGTTCCAAAGGCTCCTCTGGTATTAACCGGGGGTGAGTTTGAACTTTTTGCAGAAAAAGCTTTGCGACAAGGTCAGATTAAAGGTTTACCACGGATGGATTTTGTAATACCGGGTCAATATACTGGTTCTGGTTGGGGAATAGACCGCATCGGAATAGTGTGGAATCAGAAAACAGGAGCCGTTGAAGTGTATCATTTGGAAATGAAATTTGTATCGGAAGGCTCACTGCATATTCCAGGGTTAGGCACTCCTGTGGCGGGCACACAAACTGGCGAACGGTGGACAGCAAATGCCATAAAAGGATTTTTGGAAAATCAACATCCTGTTGCGCGTGCGGGTCGCGAACGCTTACGTAGAGCTTTGAATAAAATGCATCCAAATGAAACTATTGACCTTGCAAGAATGCGTTTATTTCTGACTGAAAAGTTAACAAATGCACCCATCCATATTATTACACCTGAATGGGCAAATTTAAGTAAACTGTATAAGCAGGTTGCAGCATTGATCCGACATGGTCGCGAAATTAGTATTATAAATAAATTCAAGAAATAATGGCATTATGACAGCTGAATTTAAAAAAATATTGGACGAAATTTACTTTTATGCAGGCGAGGCACAACATGAAGATATTAAAGAAGCCGAAACCGCCTTTATTGCCGGCAATATGCCTGTATATTTTGATTTAAACATAAATATTCAACTTGCGGATGTGTGCTGGGCCCTCGAAAAGTGGGACGAAGCAAAGCAATGGTACGAGCACAATGCTCAGTTAATGATGAAAAGACGCATGTGGCATCTTAAATTTAGTGAACCAGATTACCCCTTGGATATCAACGCCGATTGGGAAGCTGCTACCCTTGTAAAAGCCGGACATCATAATTCCGCAACGGAATCCATTGAAAAAGCACTCTCGTATTGGGCACTACAACCATCTTCCCAAGAAATCATTATACAGCTTGCATTACATGCTGCACAAATTGGCTTAAAAAATTTGGCAGAAAATACCATTCTTAACCTAAAGGATAATAATGGCAATGCGGTTAACGAACTAGAATTACAATTTGTAAAATTGGAAATTTTACTTTTAATGCAACAATGGACCGAATTCCATGATTCTTTAAAACCTTTTCAGGAAGCAGTTCGGCAATACCGAAATAAAGATCTGTCGGATGATTCCATTCTTCAATCGCTATTCGAGGTGTCGTCGGGATTTGATGCATTGGATTCACTTCGTGTAAGCCCAATGGATGATAAGACTTTGGTCGAAAAAGCCAAATTTTCTTTTGAAAATGCTATGTTTCATTTTTATAATTACACTGGGTATGTTGGTGGCTATGTATATTTTATGCGCTTAAATGCTCGGATTGCGGAAGAATATTGGGGTAAAAAAGTACTCCAAAATACATTATCAATTAAGTAATGAGTTGACGAAAAAGTTAAATTAGTGATTGGCATGAAATTAATTTATTACTAAAAATTTTAAAATGAATAATATAACATGGTTTTGGCAACAAAAGGATAAAGCAGCAGGGACAAAATCTAACCAAAACGATGTTCAAAAAATGGAAACTATGGATGAACCTTTTACAATGGGCAAAGGTACCAAAGATGAAGAGAACCATCAGGGAATATCACTATTGAGCGGACCTGCAGAATTTCAATACCTTGGTAATCTTATTCTTTTTCGTCTGGATGATTCGTTTCATAGTAATCATATTCGGGTTGCCCCAGGTATGCCAGCGCTTGAACAATGGAGTTTGCCGATGAAAGATTTTATTCGCACCGAAAACCTCACTTCCGTGGAAGCAACCTTATTATTAATTGCGCTGGTTCCGCATCTTCAACCGCATCTTTTCGATACTTTTATCGAAAGTCGACTTCCTGATCCTGGAAATTTCCCCAAAATAGGCGGAATGCGCGGAAAGAATGCACGTAATTTTTTACCCACAGGCGAAACTGCTCTTTATCTTCTGGGTGGTGAAGATCTGGAATCCCGTCTCAAAGTTCAACAACTGTTTGATGCTGATCATCTGTTCAGTCGAAAAAAAATTTTGTGGATTGAAGAGTTACCTATGGGCGAGCCTGCTATGAGTGGTCGCATCATCATCTCGCAGGAATATGTTGATTTATTTGCTTCAAACCGTATTTCGAAACCTCATTTTGGATCCGGATTTCCGGCAGAGCCATTGGAGACCAAGCAGGAATGGGACGATCTTGTGTTGCCGCCCGAAACAATGCAGCAAATTGAAGAATTGGAAATGTGGATTTTACATGGAAATACGCTGCTCTACGAATTAAACATGATAAAAAAATTAAAACCTGGTTATAGGGTGTTGTTTCATGGACCATCCGGTACCGGGAAAACAATGACAGCATCTCTGCTGGCACGGAAAACCGGCAGAAGCGCTTTCCGGATTGATTTGTCTATGATTGTTTCCAAATATATTGGAGAAACCGAAAAAAATCTGGCCAATCTTTTTGATAGAGCAGAAAACAAAGATTGGATTTTATTTTTTGATGAAGCTGATGCCTTATTCGGAAAGCGAACCAGTGTGCGCGATGCCCATGATAAATATGCCAATCAGGAGGTGTCGTACCTGCTGCAACGAGTGGAGAATTATGCAGGTCTGGTTATTTTGGCGACTAATTTCCGAAACAATATCGATGAGGCCTTTTCTCGTCGGTTTCAAAGTCAGATTTATTTTCCAATACCCCAATACAATGAGCGGTTAACACTTTGGCAAAAGGCATTTCCGGTGAAAATGTCGCTTGATAATCAAACCGAATTAAATTTATTGGCACGTCAATATGAGCTCAATGGAGCCAACATTATGAATTGTGTTCAGTATGCGTGTTTGCAGGCTCTATTTAAAAATGAGCGTATTGTTCGTTACAAGGATATTTTGGAAGGCATTCGTAAAGAATTTCATAAAGATGGTAAAATTTTTTAAGCGCTTCGTCAAATAAAATCGATGGTAAACGCAATTTTCATTTTCTTTATTATATTAAATCTAAATAAAAATAACGTTCTAAATGAGGGAGAATTAAACCATAATATTTATCAGTTGTTTAATTCATCTAGGTGCAAATAATTCAGAACAAACCATCAGATCCGGCGATATAAATCAACCCTAAATGGTAAAATTATCCGCATGAAAAATCTGATTCGACTGGTAAATACCCTTAAGACGAAAGAAATTCAATTGTTACGGCAGATGTATATTAGTTACTTTCGGGAAACTTCCAAAGAATATATGGGATTAAAACTTCTAAATTCGATTATTAAAAATAAGATTCAAAATAATAAAGAAGCCACTCAATTGATTTGTCCCGGTAAGCACAATTCAATCGTTAGTCAGGTGAAAAAAAAGTTGGAAAGCGATATCTTAAACATCATGTTACTTTCGACACTGATCGAAGAAAAGGATGATGAAAAGAAACAATCCTTTGCATGTCATAAAAATTTACTTTTAGGCAAAATGCTAATCGACAGAGGATTAACTGACGAGGCTGTGACTATTCTTCTTAATACCTCGCAGCAAGCAGAAAAATCGGAATTGCATGATGTTAAAATAAATTGCGACAATATATTACATTCTGTTTATTACGGCGATACATACAGTATTACTCGCATAATCCATAAAACCAATATGGGAAATACCATTGAACAATATAGTAACGTATTACATGCAAGGTTTATCAACCAACCATTCATGTACGGACAATCCGTTTATCAACCGGATACAGCCACAGATTACAACACAGGTAATTTAATGATAGAGATGCAAAAATCCAATTCCAGAAAGGCTGTATATTGGTATAACATGGGTATTATTCATTATTATATTCAACAAAATGATCACAAACATGCACTCAGTGCTTCATTGGATTTGTTAAATAACAAAAACCTTCAGAATGATATCGCTTCAGCAGATGAACGCAATGAATTATATTTACAGATGGCTCGGATATTCATTTATCTGAATGATTTTCATCATGCAATTGATGCCGCAAAATTATGCATTAATGACATGCCTGCGAGATTATCAGGCATTACCTTACCCTTTCAATTGCTTTTCAGATGTTATCTGCGGTTAAATGAATTCGATATGGCTGCAAATGCGATCGAAAAAGCATTCTCCTCGAATCAAAACAAAAACAATGGTTATTTTAGCGTTTGGTATTTATTTAAAGCAGGAATGTTATTTCTCGATAACCGTTATAAAGATGCTTGCCGGTTGCTTATTGCTAACGAACAAAGTTTCAATAGCAACTTATCCCAAAAAACGTATGCAATGTTGTTTGAGCTTATAAATCTGTTAGAAACCGGCGATTTTCATTGGTTCGATTATAAGTATGAGTCGTTTCGAAAAAGGTTACAACGTTATACACTAAGTGATGCGGATCGCTTGTATCAACTTTATCAGATGATTAGTATTGTAAAACGCAATAATTATCAGTATAAAATAGACAATGCCGTATTGGCAAATTCATTTCGGAAATGCTCTAATAGTAAATGGGATCCCTTGGGAAATGAAATTATTAACCTTAGCGACTGGATCTATAATCGTGTAGGATTGCCTCTTACCAATAGCATGGCTTAAATTTAATTGGGTTGAATACTTTTATTTTAGCACGAAAAAACTTAGGTAAACCCCTAAGATATAGTTTCTCAAATTAAACCAAACAGCATTGCACATCAATTCCTTACCAATCGAAAAAAACATTTATTACAGAGGAAAGGATTATGGGAATTTTTTTCTGCCTGAAACGTTTGCCGAAATTGAACGCTACCTAAATGATTTGTTACAAATTGACCGACTGGAACAGTCCAAAATTTGGATTGACATGATGACCGACATAGCATTACAAACATTTTATCAGGCAAATCAATTTATCGACGTTAGGGAACAGCATATTGAGGAGTAAGGTGTTTATATGTTTTATTATGGAAAAATATTGTGATTGAGCAAAAAAAAGAATCTATCGATTTTAAAAAGTTGCAAAAAGAACACCTTATTGGGTTAAAGAGGTAGCAACTGAACTTTGAGAACGTGTGAAAGTGATAAAAATCGTTTACCAAATGATGGATGGCATTACCGGTTGGAATCAAAACGAATTACATTTAGCAAAATAACATATACTATACTTATAATTAAGACAATGGAATATTTTTTTAGTAAAATTTTACATACTAATTTTGACGATGCCAAAACTAAAGTTATTGAAGCCCTGAAAACGGATGGGTTTGGAATAATAAACATGATTGATATGCAATCGAATTTAAAGGAAAAATTGGATGTCGATTTCAAAAAATACCATATTTTGTGAAAATGCAACCCTGCATTTGCTAATAAAGCTCTGCAATCGGAAGAAAAAATAGGCGTAATGTTACCTTGCAATATCCTTGTTATTGATAGATAAGATAAAACCATCGATATATCAACCGTCAATCCTATCGCTTCAATGATGGCAATTAAAAATCCGGCACTAGAACCACTAGCCAATGAGGTAACCTAAAAATTAAAAAGGGTTATTGAACTTTTGTAATAGTTAAATTTGATAGTCTTTTAGGGTCTCTTCGGTAATGGATATTATGGAACAAAGGAGTTTGCCAATTGAAATAAACCATGAGACAAGAAATAAGCTTGTTCTATTGTAATGCTGTCAAATATTGATTTAAAAATTGCACTTTCCTTACAAACGGAACGCCTTACAAAAGACCAGCTTATTTTGTAATGTGCGAATTCTTGTGTATTATTATGTTGTCATAACCCTTTGTATGCAACAAAAAGAAGATCCTTCTTATACCGATTTGTTCGTTTCGTTCTTTTGGATCGGGCTTACTGCCTTTGGTGGCCTTGCCATGACAGCGCATATCCGAAAATATGTAGTGGATAAAAAACAATGGCTTGACTCGAACACTTTCGATTCTGGTCTTGCCCTATGTCAGGTTATTCCGGGAGCAATTGTAATGCAGTTGGCAGCATATATTGGCTTGAAATTAAAGGGTATCCGTGGAGCTGTGGTAACTTTTGTTGCGTTTGGCTTTCCGGCTTTCATCATCATGTTTATTCTTTCGGTTCTCTATAAGCATTCTAAAAACATTACCGGGGTTGAATTGGTGTTAGGCGGGTTAAGGGTAATTATAATAGCTATAGTTGCTAATGCAGTATATATCTTCGGAAAGAAAAATCTTCACAATATCAATGATTGGGTAATTGTAATTATTGCATCCGCACTATTTCTTACCAAATTGCATCCGGCTCTGGTGCTAGTTATTTCTGGTTTATTAGGTTTGGCATTCTCCAAAAAGATTATCATTCAACCTGAAAAACGAGTTAGAATACGAACCTTTCGATTTTTTCTAATATTATTGCTGATAGTGACTGCTTTTGCAGGTATCTTATTCTTTGTGAATAAAGAATATTTTACACTTGCGACAATTATGCTGCATATTGATCTATTTTCGTTTGGCGGAGGCTTGGCTGCGATGCCTATTATGTATCACGAGTTGGTAGACTTATTCGGATGGTTTGACGAAAAAACATTCATGGATGGCGTTATTCTGGGTCAGGTAACACCAGGCTCAATCATTATCGCTGCCACGTTTTTCGGGTATATGCACTTCGGTGTTTTAGGAAGTATACTTGCCACATTTTGCGTGTTTACCCCGTCGTTCCTTATCCTGATGGGTGTCATACCCTTTTTCGACAAACTTAGGTCTTATTCTCAATTCAATAAGGTAATAAATGGAATTCTTTGCTCATTCGTGGGGCTCCTTACTATAATTACATATCGCTTTACCATCGGTATTCATTGGAATTTCATCAATATATTATTCACACTGGTTGCTTTCGTATTGCTAGTGCGAGAAGTGAATGTTATTTGGGTAATATCAGCGGGTATTTTAATATCATTGATAGTATAACCTTGCTTAAAAAGATGATTTATTGTTAAGTAAATAACACTAATTTAATTTAAAATCAATCTCTTCCCGCATCTTTAAATATGAAAGTAATTCGTCGGTTAAATCAATTCGTTGTCCACGCGAGTGCATGTCTACAGCAATATTTTCCTCTCTGTCAATAATTTTGAATTTAAGTTCTACCTTCCCTTTGGTATTGTCGGTATGCGCTTTAAGCTCAGTTATCAACTCGTCTGTAACCAATTGCACCGGAACTACGATAGAGATACTTTTTACCATTTCCTCTCTTATATTAGCAAGCATATTAATTGATTTCATCTTAATTTCAAGTTCATTGTCACCAAAAGGTCTGGGCTGAACTTTCGCTTTAAAATAAAGGGCATAACCCAGAATACAATATTTGCTATAGTCGACCCAATCGTTTGAAAAAAACATTATTTTGTGTGAATCAGTATAATCTTCAATAGTTATAGATCCATAAGGTTTATTGGTTTTGGTTATACCCGAACGAACCTCAGTGATGATTCCGGCAAACGAGATATCACGACCATTTAATTCCGGCAGGTGTTTTAATTCAGATAGAGTATTAGAACTAAAATGATCTATTTCAATCCGATAGCTATCTAGTGGATGAGCCGAAAGATATATGCCCACCAGTTCCTTTTCTTTATTCAGCTTTTCCAGATTGTTCCAATCCTCACAGTTTGGTGCATCGGGTTTGGAAACATCAACCTGCATATTTCCACCCATTCCGCCAAATAGAGTGTTAGCTGTGCTGGCTTTATCATTTTTTAATTTGGTGCCATATCGTATCATATTTTCCAAAAAACTAATTCCTTTGTCGTCAGTAGCAAAAAATTGAGAGCGGCGAATTCCAAAACCGTCAATAGCGCCAGCCACAACAATATTTTCAAAACTTTTGCGATTAACCGACGATAAATTTACGCGCTCCACAAAGTTATACACATCGGTAAATGGGCCATTTTTATCACGTTCCTCAATGATGGCAATTACGGCTCCTTCTCCTACTCCTTTGATTGCACCTAAACCGAAACGAATATTACCTTGTTTATTCACAGTAAAGGCCATATAACTCTCGTTAACATCAGGACCTAGTACCTGACGTCCCATGCGTTTGCACTCGTCCATGAAAAAAGTAATTTTTTCGATGTTGCTGGCATTGTTTAGCACCGAGGCCATGTATTCGGCCGGATAATGTGCTTTAAGATAGGCTGTTTGATAAGCTACAAAACCATAACAAGTGGAATGCGATTTATTGAAAGCATAGGATGCAAAAGCTTCCCAGTCAGTCCATATTTTTTCGAGCTTCGCGGGATCGTGACCCTTTTTGTTTGCATTTTCAATAAACTGAGGTTTCAGCTTATCAAGCGTTTTCTTGTCCTTTTTCCCCATTGCTTTACGCAAAATATCTGCATCCCCTTTCGTAAATCCGGCAAGTTTCTGCGAAAGCAACATCACCTGCTCCTGATAAACCGTAATACCATAAGTATCCTTCAGGTATTCCTCCATATCGGGCACATCGTAGGTAACAGCTTCTCTACCATGTTTACGGGCGATAAAGTTGGGGATATATTCGATAGGTCCCGGACGATACAAGGCATTCATAGCTATAAGATCGTCGAACTTATCGGGTTTTAGTTCGCGAAGGTATTTTTGCATCCCAGGACTTTCAAACTGGAAGGTGCCATTTGTTTCACCTTTTTGATATAAATCAAATGTTGCGGCATCGTCGAGAGGTATCGTGTCAATATCAATATCAATTCCATAATTAAGCTTAATTAACCTCAAAGCCCCTTTGATGATGGTAAGGGTTTTCAAGCCAAGGAAGTCCATCTTTATAACCCCAGCTTCTTCAATTACCTTGCCTTCAAACTGAGTTACTAACAGATCCGAATCTTTGGCCGTTGCCATAGGCACTATGTCGGTAAGATCGCTAGGTGCAATAATGATACCTGCAGCATGAACTCCGGTATTTCGCACTGAACCTTCGAGCAACCGGGCAGCCCGCAAAACCTGAGCTGGAAGATCGTTTCCTTTTATTATTTCGCGTAGGCGTTTAACGTTCACTATTTCGTCCGGGTTCAGACCTTCTTTTTCCTTAAGGCTTTTATCACCGTCAAGGGGGGCATCAAATATTCGTTTCAGGTCAATCCCCGGACTTTCCGGAACCAGTTTAGCCAATTCATTACTTTCATTCAGCGGAAGATCAAGTACCCTTGCAACATCCTTGATACTCATCTTGGCGGCCATAGTACCATAAGTAATAATTTGGGCTACCTGATTACGTCCATATTTCTGCGCCACGTATTCAATTACCTTCTGACGTCCTTCATCATCAAAGTCAGTATCAATATCGGGCAAGCTCTTACGGTCGGGATTTAAAAACCGTTCGAACAGGAGGTTATACTTGATAGGGTCAATATTTGTGATACTTATACAATAGGCTACTGCCGAACCAGCTGCGGAACCACGGCCTGGACCAATAAAAACTCCAAGGTCGCGACCGGCTCTGATAAAGTCCATTACAATAAGAAAATAACCAGCAAATCCCATTGTTTCAACAGTCTGTAGCTCAAAATTTAGCCTGTCTTCAATCTCAGAAGTTATTTCGCCATATCTGCGTTTAGCTCCTTCGAAGGTCAGATGCCGCAGATACTGATCCTGCGTGAGAAATTCAGGTGGAATAGGGAAATTTGGGAGCATCATGCTACGTCTTAAATCAAGTAGCTCTACTTTATCAACAATGTCGTTAGTATTATCAATGGCCTGAGGAAGGTCAGCGAATAATTTCGACATTTCCTGAGTGGTTTTAAAATAGAATTGATCGTTATAAAAACCAAACCGTGAGTTTTTATTACTAACCTCATCATCATCAAGGTATTCCTTAATTACCGGGGTACTTTTCTTTTCTCCGGTATTGATACACAAAAGAATATCATGTGCGTTATAATCCGTAACATCAACATAATGGCTATCATTGCTGGCAATAATTTTAACGTTATATTTTTCGGCAAATTTCAGTAAAACCAGATTAACTTTGTCCTGGTCGGCAATCCCATGGCGTTGTAATTCAATGTAATAATTTTCTCCAAAAATGTCCAGCCACCATTTAAACTCTTTTTCACCCTCATCCTCACCTTTTTTCAAAATAGCTTTTGGAACGCTTGCCCCTAAACAGCAGGTTGTGGCGATAAGTCCTTCGTGATATTTTAAAATTAATTGCTTGTCAATTCGTGGATATTTACCGTACAAACCCTCAATATAACCTAAGGAACAAAGTTTTATAAGGTTACGATAACCAACATCATTTTTTGCAAGAAATATCTGATGAAAACGCTTATCTTTTTCCGTTTTGGTAAAACTATGTCTGGTGCGGTCTTCCACCAGATAAAATTCGCAACCTACAATGGGTTTAACTTTCAGTCTCTTGTCGTTTTTATCATCCGGATTCAACTTATGCTTATATGCTTCCGCAACAAACTCAAAAGCTCCGAACATGTTTCCATGATCGGTAATTGCCAGAGCCGGCATTCCATCATTAATTGCTTTTTTATAAAGGTTTTTAATGTCGGCAGCACCATCGAGCAGCGAAAACTGAGTATGAACATGAAGGTGAGAAAATTTAGCCATAATTGTCGTGAATATTTGCATTCCAATAATTGACTACAAAGTTACAGATAATACAAATCGACATTCGGCATTGTTGATAAGAAGTTAAAAGTAAAAGAGAAAAATATTAATTCCTTCAAAAATCTCCTATCTTATTAATAATTAGGCAGAAATAATAAATATAATTTTCTTATCTTCACAGCGGAAAATGCTCAAAGATAGGACTTCATCATGAAAATACACCTTATAGCAATTGGCGGAAGTGCGATGCATAATCTTGCAATTGCTCTGCAAGATAAAGAATATCAGATAACCGGATCTGATGATGAAATTTTTGAACCATCCCGATCACGACTTCAAAAAAAAGGGTTACTGCCTGAAGAACTAGGTTGGTTTCCTGAAAAAATTACCAATAATCTCGATGCTGTTATTTTAGGAATGCATGCCCGTGAAGATAACACCGAGTTGCAAAAAGCAAGGGAATTGAAGCTCAAAATTTATTCCTATCCTGAATATCTTTACGAACAAACCAAAAACAAAAAGCGTGTGGTTATCGCCGGAAGTCATGGAAAAACAACAATTACTTCGATGATCATGCATGTTCTAAAACAATGCAATAACGAATTTGATTACATGGTGGGAGCCAGTGTGGAAGGGTTTGACACGATGGTTAGTTTGTCAGAATCATCTCCGGTTGCTATTTTCGAAGGCGATGAATATTTGTCGTCTCCACTGGATAAAAGGCCAAAATTTCATCTTTACAAACCGCACATAGCTGTTATCTCCGGGATTGCATGGGATCACATCAATGTTTTTCCCACATTTGAAATTTACAAAGAACAGTTTTTGACTTTTGCGAATCTGATTGAAACGAACGGAACTTTATTTTACTATCAAGGTGATGTGGTACTTAAGGAAGTTATAAATAAAAGCATGAACAGTATTTGTAAGCTTTCGTATACCGAACATAACCATGTGGTGCGTGAAAACATTACTTATCTGATAAATCAATTCGGCTTGTTTAGGTTAAACGTTTTCGGAAAACATAACCTTCAAAATATTTCGGCGGCCAAATTAGTTTGTAGCAAAATAGGAGTTGGTGAACAGGAATTTTACAAAGCCATCTCAACATTTAAAGGGGCGGCAAAGCGAATGCAGGTATTGCGGACCAATGTAAACTCAACCATATTTCTGGATTTTGCGCATGCACCATCGAAGGTAAAGGCGACAGTTAATGCCCTTAGGGAACAATATCCCAACCGAAAACTTATTGCCTGCCTTGAACTTCATACATTTAGCAGTTTGAATGATAATTTTCTCGATCAGTATAGCGGAACCATGGAGGGAATTGTTTCGGCCATTGTTTATTATAATCCCGAAACCTTTCGCCACAAGCAATTACCCGAAATATCAAGCGAACGAATAAAGGCTGCCTTCAACAATCCTGATCTTATCGTTTTTACCTCCGAGAAGGAATTAATGAATCATATTAGAACGTTTGAATTCGACCATACCAATTTGTTGCTTATGAGTTCCGGTAACTTTGGAGGAATCGATTTGTCTTCGTTTGCAAAAGAGCTCATATAAGGTTTCATTAATATAGTAAGCAATAATTATAACTATAGAATGATAAATACTGGTTTGAGTTTATGAATTTTTTAAAGGCTTTTAATTTTGACTTTTATAATAGAAAAAAATAGTTCTTTTGCAGAATAATTATTTTTAGAATAAAAAGAAGGTTATGCGAATAATAACAGAAAACTATTTTATAAACCCTCTTAACCTGTTTGAGTTAGAATTACTTGTTGATTCGATGGAAAATGGCACTGATTTCGAATTAGCAAGTTATGATGCAAATACTTTCTCGTGGGAATTTAAAAAGGCACTAATAGAAACATATGTTCCTGCGGTAAAAAGGCATCAAAAGGATTATCTGTTATACACGCTATGGCTATTGATTTCAAAAAGTGACAATCGTATTAATGGGGCGATTTCATATTATCATTTACCTATGGAACAAAAACTTCTTGAGATATCATATCAAGTATTCGATTTAACTAATGATGAAGCGCTCATTTTCGAATCGTTATCCGGGATATTGCAGTGGCTTACGGAAGAATACAATTTTTCAAGAGTTCGTTTATTTAACGATTACGAAAGCATCACCGATCAATGTTTTTTTGTAAAAGGATTTCAAAAATCTGATAATAATTTGTATATTAAACAGTAAAGGTGATTAAAAATATTTTTTACTTTTTTTTGAAATCCATTTGAAGAGAAAAAAAAAATTCTACCTTTGCAGCGCAAAATAAAAAACGGTCCGTTCATCTAGGGGTTAGGATACAAGGTTTTCATCCTTGACACAGGGGTTCGATTCCCCTACGGACTACGAAAAGCCTTGAGTAATCAAGGCTTTTGGTATTTTTAGGTGGTAATTTATAAAAATACTCCATTGTAAGATTTTGAAAAGTTAGGGAAAGTTGTTTGGGAGATGGATTTTGGAGAGGGTTATCAAAGTTTATAAAACTGGTTATAGTTTGAAAGTATTTCAACAGTTAAATTTGATGAATGGAATTTTTGAAATAAATCATTAAATGGAATTATAAATCCACAGCCCTCTTTATATCGATTGCACCCCCAGGCACTATTGCCTTTCAATAAGTTACCTTTTTTGCACACTGGACAAACAAGTATTGGATTTTCAATTACTGGTTTTGGCGTTTCAGGCTCTTTTACTTGCTCTATTTGTAATGAAACCGAAAAGTCGTCAAGCAACAGGATACTGCCGTTTACTTTCTGATTGTTTTTTAAGAAGCCTTTTATCAGAGGAGTTTTACTTGTCCTAATAAACGTCAGTAGTTGTTTATCAGTGAGTTTTTTGCCAAATTGTTCGAACCCTATTTTAAAGTTACAGCCGTCTTTAAAAGCATTACATCCGAAAGCAGTTTTGCCCTTTAGAATTATCCCTTTTTTGCATTTTGGACACATTAAAGATGAATTATTTGTAGCTTTAATTACTTTCTCTCCCTTTTCTTCTGTTTTTGTTACTATCTCCGTTTTTATTGATTTTGTTGTGTTTTCTTCCGAAATAGTAATGGTTGCAAAGTTGTCTTTCTTAACCTCATTTACCAGATCGGTAACCATTTGTTTCATTTCGTCCATGAAAGTTTTAGGATTGTATTCGCCTTTTTCAATCTGACGTAGTTTTTTCTCCCACAACCCAGTTAATTCAACTGATTTAAGCAATTCGCTATGAATGGTTTTAATAAGCTCGACGCCCGTGATGGTCGGAACCAGGTTTTTTTTCTGACGAACAACATACGAACGCTTAAAAAGTGTTTCAATAATATTAGCCCGGGTCGACGGACGGCCAATACCATTTTCTTTCATGAGGTCGCGTAACTCCGGGTCTTCCACTTGTTTTCCGGCTGTTTCCATGGCACGAAGCAAGGTAGCTTCGGTATAGTATTTGGGTGGCTGGGTTTGTTTTTCGAGCAAATCGGGATAATGAGGGCCTCTTTCGCCCTTGGTAAATATTGGCATTTCATAATCTTCCTCATCGGCTGCATCATTGTCCTTTTTGGGATACAACACGCGCCAACCTTCTTCAAGAATCACCTTTCCGGTGGCGGAAAACTCATTTCCATCAACATCGCCAATAACGGTAGTATTTGACACGATACAATCGGGATAAAATGCGGCAATGAATTTACGGGCAATAATATCATAAACCTGCTTTTCCTGAATGGCCATTCCACCAGACGGAACAATACCTGTGGGGATAATAGCATGGTGATCGGTTATTTTACTGTCGTCGAACACCTTTTTGTTTTTGCGGATTGGTTTATCAGTAATTTCCTTGGTGAAATTCAAATACGGTCTCATTTCCTGTAAAATACCTTTCACTTTGGGGTGCATATTGTGGGGCAAATAGGTAGTATCGACGCGTGGATACGTTACCAGCTTTTGTTCGTAAAGTTTTTGAATAAATTTGAGAGTATCATCGGCCGTGAAATTGAACTTTTTATTGCATTCAACCTGCAACGAGGTAAGGTCGAACAGTGCCGGAGGCTGCTCATTTGCTTTCTTTTTCGATGATGAAATAATCTCAAACTCCTTGTTCTTTATGTTTTCGAGAAGTTTGAGAGCTTCCTTCTGATTGACAAATTTTTTAGTTGTTGAATTGAATATGACCTCACGAAACTTTGTTTTTATCTCCCAGTAGGTTTCCGGGATAAAATTCAGAATTTCATTATGCCTGTTAACAATGAGCGCAAGCGTTGGGGTTTGCACCCTACCAATGGATAATACTCCTTTTCCATTGGCATATTTAACGGTGTATAATCGACTGGCATTCATACCTAGCAACCAATCTCCAATGGCGCGGGCATTACCGGCGGCATACAATAAATCGAATTCCTTACCATCTTTTAAATTGTTAAATCCTTCCTTTATGGCTTCATCGGTGAGGGATGAAATCCATAACCGTTTAACTGGTTTGTTACAACGCGCCAACGACAATACCCAGCGTTGAATCAATTCTCCTTCGATTCCGGCATCACCACAGTTTATAATTTCCGAGCTATTTTCTATTAATAATTTTAATGTATTAAATTGCTTTTGAACCCCCATGTTGTCAATTACTTTGATTTGGAAACGAGGCGGAATCATTGGCAGGATCGATAATCCCCAACGTTTCCATGCATCAGTATAGTCGTTGGGAGTTTTAAGAGAGCATAAATGTCCAAATGTCCAGCTAACATAATAGCCATTACCCTCAAAATAGCCATCCCGACGGTCTCTGGCACCCAATATTCGGGCTATTTCCTTTCCAACACTAGGTTTTTCAGCTATGCAAAGTATCAAAGCGAACCATTTATGAAGTTAATTTTTCAACTTGTTTTGACTAAAGATTGTTAGACAACGATGGAATTCGGGATATTTTGTATATCCTATAACATCCAAAATAATTGTTTTTTGCACGATTGGAAGTTTATTTTATACTTATAAATACTAAATCGTTTGACCTAAGTTAACAGCATTAATAAATTTTGTGCAATATTAATTAAAATCAGGTTACGATTTTATCAAAAAACACCCAAAAAGAAAGATACTGATCACAAGGTTTATAGTAAAATGCCTTTAAACTATTAACAAACAATTGAGATGATGACCTATTTTTTATTTTGCTATATTGCCCAAAAATTTTGCCGATTAAGTCCGCTCAACGTAAATTATATTTATTTTAAAAGCTTATGTGTTTTTCTGCCGGAGCAAGTTTTGGAGCAAGTGCCGTACTTTCTGTAATTGGTGTTGCCGTAATAAAAAAAACAACATCGCCTTCCCAAATAGCTTTTGCAAGTATTCCATTAATTTTTGCGGTTCAACAATTCTCCGAGGGCTTTGTATGGTTGGCCCTGTCGAACTCAGCTTTTGCCCCATTGGAAAAAGTTTCGTCATACACATTTCTGGTTTTTGCCCAAATTATTTGGCCTCTTTATGTTCCAATATCTATTGCAATGCTTGAAAAGAATGTTAAACGTAAAAAATTATTACAACTATTTGTTGGTTTAGGGGTTCTGGTATCGTCCTATTTTGCCCATAGGTTACTAATGTATGGGGTTCATCCAAATATAACGGGACATCATGTAGCATACAAGCAAGTTTATCCGGACTCATGGGGTCATGTTGCCGATATGTTTTACGGTATCGCAACCATCGCCCCAACTTTTCTTTCGAAAGTTAAAAAGATGTGGACTTTCGGCTTGGCAGTTTGCATTTCCTACGTTATTGCATATGTAGTTTATACGAATTATATCCTTTCGGTTTGGTGCTTTTTTGCTTCAATTATAAGCATATTGATATACGCAATCATTAAGGGATTAGTAACATCGCATCACTTGGCTTTTTCTCAATAAAAGGATTTTCTGTAAATGTGGGAGAGAACAAACTGGCAGTAAATATAAATGCGTGCAAAAACACTTTTTACTTACTGGGAAAATTTTATTAATCATAATAGAAAAAATGGGAAAAGTACAAGAACTGGCAATGATGATCGATCATTCTATACTTCATCCAACGCATACCGATGAGTATTTGAGAAAGCAGTGCGTAATTGCTAAGGAATACTATAATTACCCCCAAATTTAGGACAACAGTGTTGGTAAAATGAATGAACAGAAAATTGACTTTATTTCCACAAAAAACAACCAGCAGCTCTAAATTCAGGTGGAATATTTGCTTTCCGACAAAAAAAACATAGAACTTGAATTTGGAGCCTTTGAAAAAATTAACGACAATTATCCAAAAGTAGTTCAGTCGCTAGACAAATTTCTTTCAAACGACCGCAATGGTATTAAACGATACAACCTTTACCAATTTTCTTAAAACTGTTCAATTTTAAGATAAACCATAAAGTCACCAACCATATTTAAAAGCTACGATTAAAGTATAAAATCTGTATTCAGAAAATTGGAATGTCTTCCAATTACGATATTTTGAATGATATCCCTGCCGTTTTCATTTGCCTGAGCTGCTACCAGCGATCGTATTGAGAAACACCTCAAAGCATCGCTAATTGATAGTGTTGCTTCAGCAGAATCTTTACGTCCCGTGAAGGGAAGTGTATCAGGGCCCCGTTGACATTGACTATTTATATTAATACGGCTTACCTGATTTGTCAACCGGTCAATTAATCGCGCCATTGTGCTGGGGTCATTTCCAAATAGACTTAACTGTTGTCCATAATTCGAATTAGTTACGAAATCAAGAAATTCCTGCTCATCACTATACGAGCAAACCGGGACAACCGGGCCAAATTGTTCAACCCCGTATAAGGCAGCCTCCGGGGTGATTGGGTAGACAATGGCAGGTCGAAACATTGTCTCATAAAATGTTCCACCACCCTCATTCATAATGCTTGCTCCTTTTGCAATGGCATCATCTACATACCCTTTTAAGGTATTTGCTTTGTTAAATTCAGGTAATGGCGTAAGTTTTACTCCTTTTTCCCAAGGCATTCCCTGAGGCAGGGCATCAATAGCAGTAACCAACTTTTTCAAAAACTGATCGACAATTGATTTATGTACAAACATAATTTTTATACCAGTACATCGTTGTCCATTAAAGGTTAAGCTTCCCATTACACATTCTCGCACAGCAAGGTCAATATCGGCATCGGGCATTACAAGTGCCGGATTTTTGGCATCGAGCCCCAGAATACTGCGCATGCGATGTGGACGTGGATGTTGGAGCTTAAGAATGTCGGCAACGCGACTGGAACCAATAAATGCAAGCACATCGATGAGTCCGCTTTTCATGATTGGCGTGATAATTTTAGCTCCATCACCATAAATGAAATTTACTACACCTGCAGGAAAACATTCCGCGAAAGCTTTCAACAAAGGTTGATGTAACAAAACCCCAAACTTGGGAGGTTTTACTACAAGTGTATTTCCCATTATTAAAGCGGGAATTAGTGTTGTGTATGTTTCATTTAATGGATAATTGAATGGACCCATGGATAGGCAAACCCCCAGAGGGGACCGTCGAACCTGGGCAATAACGCCATCGTCTAAGCTAAACCTGGAATTGTTACGGTCAACGTCTTTGAGAGCCTCCATAGTTTTTATGATATATTCAACCGTACGGTCGAATTCTTTATAACTGTCGTCCAAGCTTTTGCCAATTTCCCACATCATCAGTTTTACTACCTCGTCGCGCACTAATCGCATCCGTACAACGAATTTTTCAACGGCTGTAATCCGTCCTTTCACACTCATGGTTGGCCAAATACCCCGTCCATTGTCCCAAGCGCGAACGGCGGCATGAAGTCCTTCCATCGCAGCTGCCTCATCCATCAATGGAACCTGACCAATAATCAATCGATTTAATTTTCCATTCTGGGTTACGCATATCGGGGAACTTACTTCCTCAAGTGGTCCATTCCATTTCTGTATTTTCCCATCAAGTAAAAAAATAGGTTCATATTTTTTTCCCAATATTTTAACTTCCTGAGGTATACTTTCTAAAGTGGGGAATGAGTTCTTTAGTTTTTCTTTATAATTATTTACTGATTGTTCCGACATGGTAATATTTTTTAAGAAATGAACTTCTAAGTTAATAAATTGCATGAAAAAGCCGTCCAATAGAGTAATTATTTGCTTAAATTAAACCAAATACGTCAATAATTCTTCTTGTCTTCATGCGCATAGTATCATCCATAAACGAACACCCAGATTTTAATAATTCATTTAATGCGATAAGAACTGATAATCCATGATTAGCATAAAAATTACTAAGGGTATCTTCGGTAACATCAACCCATTTAAAATCTCTAGCATCATCGCCAGCCGATATTACCATATTTTGGAGTATTTGATACGATAAATGAGTGTGAATGACAGTTGTTTCCATCCATGCATTATCCGTATTTCTTGGATCATCCACGTATCCCGTAAAAACTACTTTTTCGTATAACGGATTTGATAAATCACTCCCGTTTATCGATAGTTCTTCTGATAACTCTCTGTTCCTGGTTTCAAATGCCGTTTCATTCGAATCGCTCATACCTCCCGGAAAAGCGGTTTCGCCAGTATCGCTTCTGACAATGGTTAAAACCTTAAAAAAATTAGTTTCAGGATGGATAGCAGTTATTAAACCATCTACCGCAAAATTAGCGGCCCACTTACCTAAAACGCCTCTGCCACATAACCCTGTTCTGCCAAAAGGATTTATCGGTATACCTTTATGGAATTTTACTTCACCTTCAAAGCTTATAAACGATCTATTTACTTTTAGGATGTCTTGTGGGTCAGCCCAGGGTGTGTTTATATCTAAAACAATTGGTGCATTAAATTCAATAGGATTATATTCAGGAAATTCTGTTTGCCAGGAAACTTTATTATCCGGAACAAACATTCTGACAGGATAACTTGAATGTTTTTCAGTTCTCGATTTCTTATGCAATTTATAATCTTTGAATAGATTACCGATATTTCCCATATATTTACAAACCTAATTTATTTATAGTGTAAAAATGATTGATAAAGTTATATATTCCACACAAAACACCGAGTATCTTTCTAGCGAAATTGCACAAATATTAAACATCCCATTTGGAAAAATAAACTGGGTTCAGTTCGAGGACGAAGAATTTGAAATTCAGATTTGTGACAGACTTGCCCCCATAAACAAACATATTATTATCATCGGTTCTGCCGAAAACCTTAGATATTATGCCGATTTAGCTGATTTGGTAAGTACGTTTAAACAACAATACAAGGCAAACATTGTAGATGTTATTGTTCCTTATATTGGCTATTCTACTGCCGAGCGTTCAAAACCTAATTCCGGCATTTGTCCGAGGGGAATCTATAGGGTTCAGAGCTTGTTTGACACCATGCCACGGAAGATAACCTTTTTTGACCTGCATGCAGATGGTATCATGAATGTTGGGGGCCGTAATGGAATTTCCGATCATATCTATTCGGAACAACTTGTAATTCAAATTATCAATAAGATAAAGCAAGAAAATAAGGAACTTATCCTTGTATCGCCCGATGCCGGAAGAGGCAAATGGGTAAAAGCACTTGCCTATAAAACAGAGCTTCCTCACGATATTATGAGCAAGGATCGATATGGGATTGATAAAGTTAAACTTGGCAATGCCTCTTCCAAAGTAAAGGATAAAGTTGCCATTATTTTCGATGATATGATTCGTTCCGGAAACACTGCAATAAAAGCAGCTGAGCAGATCCTTAATGCCGGGGCTAAAGAAGTAAGGATGATTGCCTCACATGCTATTCTTCCCAAAACCCTTACAGTTGATGCAGAAAAGCGCATGCACGAATCGGTCATCTCAAAAATCTATGTCACTAACTCGCATTCCCGCTCACAAACTTTGACTTCTCCAAAATTCGAGGTGAGAAGTATAGCAGCTATATTGGCGAATTCAATTTCTTGATTTCATGAAAAACTAACTTTCCTGCAAATCAAATATTATTTGATGTATTTAGTTCCGATTTTATTCACGTTCTGAAACTCTTTTAACTCTATTATTGTTTAGAATAATTAAACAATGCAACAAAATTCATGAATAAAAACAGATTAGAAGCTTTTAGTGATGGTGTTTTGGCCATAATCATTACTATTATGGTACTCGATTTGAAAGTACCTCATGATAATAGTTTTTCCTCATTGAAACCTTTATTTCCTATATTTCTCAGCTATACACTTAGTTTTATCTATATTGGTATTTATTGGAACAATCATCACCATATGTTACATACAGCGAAACAGGTTACCGGTGGAATCTTGTGGGCAAACCTCCACTTATTGTTTTGGCTTTCGCTTGTACCCGCAGTTACTGGTTGGATGGGAGAAAACAATTTTGCGAAGGCTCCAATTGCGCTTTATGGCGTGATCCTTCTTATGGCTGCCATAGCCTATTTTATTCTTCAACGTCTGATACTACTTAAACAAGGTAAGGATTCGCTTCTTTCCAAAGCACTGGGTAAAGATATGAAAGGTAAAATATCGCCCATTCTCTATTTGATTGCAATTCCATCAGCATTTATAAACCAATGGATTTCAGGTACTATTTATGTTATTGTTGCACTAATTTGGCTAATTCCCGATAGAAGAATAGAGTGTATTTTTAATGATAAAAGTGAATAAACTTAATTGGACCTAAATACCTCTCCCACGTGTGAGGCGCTGTTTCTATTTACATTGCATTTAACTGAATTCATTAGACTTTCTCTTTTAAAAAAATCAAGCTCAATCGTGTTTAGAATATAAATGCGTAAATGAATGAATATTGTAATTTTTTAATATAATTATGTAACAAATAGTAATTTATGGTTCTTACCTTTGCATTCGTTAAAGCTTTTCATTAGGTAGATTGAGGTTTTTTATTTAGTAAAAAGGCAATGTCCAAAGATATTGCCTTTTTCGATTTTAGTGAACTGCATAACAAACGATGCTCTATGAATTATTACTTTTAGCGAGTTGAATACTTTTAGCGAGTTGATAAAAACGCCTCTGTTTAATTTTAATTCTTAACTTTACTAATAACTTAAAATCGTATAAAAATGAAAATCAGGACAATTTTTTCGTTCATATTTATTGCATTAACAACATTTGTTTGGACAGCATGTGTCAAAGAGGGACCAGCTGGTCGTAATGGTTTAGATGGCTTGAATGGTTTCGATGGCTTGAATGGAAAAGCTAATGTGATTGCATCACCTTGGTATTCTCCAAACTCTTGGTCTGGTAAAAGTGGTGATTGGTATTTTGACGTTTCAAACTCTGAAATTACTGCAGATGTGGTTGAAGGTGGAGCCATTTTAGCATACATCAGTCTTCCTGGCGATGTATATGATTTTGCCGTTAGACCTCTTCCTGCATTTATCATCGGAGCTAATTGGGATTTTTTACTTCCCAACGATGGAATATCTAATTACGGTGCAATAGAATTTACCTCAGACATGATAAATAGTCCAGGAACAGCTGGTTATAATTTTCGTTTTATCATCATTCCGGCAAGCTATACCTTAAAGTCTGCCAGATTAAAAAGTACTAATCTAAGTGATTTAAAGAAGATGCCTTACAAGGAAGTATGTCAATTATTTGGCCTAAAGGAATAGCTTTTTCTTCAAATTGGTTATTTTCTAATAATTAGAGACAGCTTTGTTGTAAGCCACGTTTAACGAAAAAGAAATCCATCGGGGCATCGCAGGATAATAGAATCGCGGAGCTCTTGATGCAATAAAAGGGGCATTTACTACCACCATGGAAGCATAGTGTTGATTTCCGATGTTGTTTATTGAAACTAATGTGTTGATTTCCCAGTGGCGTCCGAATTTATGTTCGAATCCACCTTTGGCATTCATAACCACATACGGATTGGTATATCTATCATTACCATCCGTTAATGGTATTTTACCTGCCGATATCACGCTAAAACTGAAATAAAATCCTTTGATCTTTGCTTCCAGATTGGCCGAAAGACTATGGTCAGGCATTCCGGGTATTTTTCTGCCCGAATAATCGGTTTCGTCTTCGATAAAGTTCCGAAAAGTATATCTGTTGGCTGAATAAGCCAAATAGGCTGTCGCTGAAAAGGATTTATTAACTATTGCCGAGTTGTTGTCAAATAGCCTTTGATGCCAGCTAATTTCTATTCCTCTATGCACCGAAGAGCCTGCATTCATCCCTATATATGTGTCTTCGCCTGTCCTTTTTGGCACAATTAAATCAGTAACTATCATATAGTATGAAGCAATATCAACAAACGTAACGTTCTTTAAAAGCATTAACCTTAATCCTCCCTCAAAGCTCAATGCCCTTTCAGGTTTTATTTCGCGGTTGATTAAACCCAACGGACTCAATGTTTCGGAAAGCGATGGTACAGAGAACCCATGGTTGACTGCCGAATACAGGTTTACACCGGCAATCGGGTTCCATGCAAGAGAAACACGCGGTGATACGATGGGTTGAAAATGATAAAACCCTGTTTGATTGATAGTATCTACTGAAAACTGATCCGTAAACGTAAATCCTGAAATATTAAAATTTAAACCTGCCGTAAGAGTGATTCCTTTTATCTTTATTTCTCCTTGGGTAAAAATGTCAGTTTGGTAGATGTTTTCTTTCCCTTTTTGCTGCAAACTTCCTATCACTCCCTTCCCACCAATATTTTCAAGAATGCTGCTTTGGTAACGTTCAAAAAAAAGATTAGTGCCCGAAACCCACTGGAATCGCATTCCTGAGGTGTTTTTAGAATATACGGCTATTATTCGAGAGCCATAGGATACTTCCGATTCACGCAGGAAATTAAATGGCCTGTTTTCCTCGGTTTTCCGGTAGTTTCCAAAAATACTGGCTGATAAATTCCAGTTCAAAGACGCAGAATATGTCATCTTATATCCACCAAGTATCCGTTTAGGGCGCTCATAACCACGGCTTTTAACCCATGTAGGTGCCCCGCTCGAAGGACTTGTAAAATATGTAACTGAATCAACAGAACTGGGTATTTGCGATTTTATTACTGATACTGAAAGAAGCAATGATCCGGTAAGTTTTTTGTTAAATGATTGTTTGTAATGAATGAAAAAGGATTTACGGTTATAATTGTTATTTTGGCGATATCCATCGGATTGAATCTCAGAATAAGATATGTAGAGATCATTTTGGCCTTTTCCGATAGCATAGGTTAGTGAATGGTTTTCGTAACCATAAGAACCAAATGTGGTACGCAGCTTTATTTTTGATTGATTATAGCCAGATCTTCGCGGGTACAGTATTACTGTTCCTCCTAACGAAGCGCCGTAAATACTTGATGCCGGGCCTCGAAGTATTTCTATCTTGCTAAGATATTCAGGATTTATATCATCAAAAGTAGTTTCCCCTTCGGCACTGTAAAGAGGAATATCATCAAAAAACATTTTTATTTTTTTCGTCCCATAAGCGTATCTTGACCCTATTCCCCGAAGCGTAAGTTTGACAGTTCCAGCGGTTCCTTCCTGAACAAAAACACCCGGACTGGCTGATAATGATGAAACTATATTTATATTATCCCTCTGTGCGGGTCCAAATGAAATTACGGAAACTGCACCTGCCACAGCCCTAAGGACATCGGGAGTGTGAAAAGCAATTACTTCAACTTCTGAAATGTTTAAAGAATCTTTTGATTCGTCATCAGCCACTTTGTCTGCAACCTGAGAATAACCTAAATAAGAGGACATACAAAATAAACCTGCTAAGAAAATTTGTTTTAGCGAAATCATAGTTTAGTTGGATTTGCCATGTTTATGCGCGAAAACCCTTGCCCATTGTTTTTTAATTTTTAGCCATTAAACAACTGAATAGCCTGCATTGTTTTATTACTGTTTAACACAAAGATTTTCTTTATGGCAATATCTAAAGTATGGCTTGATGAAAGCAACGATGAATGCATCTCGTGTGGTGCATGTGAGGGAATTTGTCCCGAAGTATTTGAAGTACCCGACAAAATGGTGATAAAAGCAGGAGTGGACTTTGCAAAATATGAATCGCAAATTCAGGAATCGGCAGATAGTTGCCCAACACAGGTAATAAAATACGAGTAACTTTTTAACATATTGGATGGAAATAGAAAGGGGAATACGCGACAACTGCCACGATTCCCCTTGATACTTTATCTTTAAGAATTTATTTTAATTTTTCTGATAACACCGGATCCAATCAATCTCCATTTTAGAAGGAATCATGTTTTGATCACCAACAACACCGGAATTTAAAACGATGTACATTGAATCCTGAGGAATATTTTCAGTTTGGGTTTTAACTTCTAGGTTATTGATACGCCATATGATTTTATCGGCATCCCATTCAATGGAATAAATGAATTGTTTCCCAACAAATTTCGCTGCATTGAGTGTTGAGGTATCATGCTTTATGCCTCCTTTAACCTCTGGATGACCAAAGAAAGTGCTTAACAGAAGTTTGTTATTATATAGTTTAAATATATCGATCTGTGGAACCATGGTGTCTCCTCCTAACCAGAATGCATGAAATATACCCGATGCTGATTCAAGTTTAATTTTTGCCTCAATTTTGCCATATTTGGCACGGAAATGATTTCCTGAGCATAATAATCCTGATGTATAATCAAATTCTTTTGGCATAAAACCGAATACTGGATTCCATTCTTTGCCTGTTACTTTCTCTGATTTAGTTACTATTTTAACCGTAGTTCCATTTAATTCCAAATTTTTACCATCAGTTATAAAGTGTTTTTCTCCTGGCAATGCATATGAATCGTTTAAAAGAACATCGCCCCAGAAATAACGGTTAATCCATTTGTTTTTATCAATCTTCCCCGAAGCAAAATCATCTTCAAAGGCAAGACTCCATGTTTTTAACTCATCATATTTGTGAGAATCTTTTACTTTGAAGTACCAAACAATTTTCGGATTCTTTTTTAACGTTTGGTATTCCTGAAATTTCCTGAATTCTTCGGTTTTTTGCCACTTTTTCGGATCAAGCAAATAAATTTTCCTGTTTTTGAATTCGTCGGACTTTATGTATTTTTCAAGTGCTTCGTAATCGGTAATCATTTTCGATCCGTCCAAATTGCGGTATTCCGAAAGAGCTTCCGAAGTTTTAATTTTATAAAAATCTTTGATTCGGCGTGATGATGTTAACTTTTGGTATTCCTGAAGTTTTTTGTATTCGTAGGTTTGATCAAAACGAAGTGATTCAATTTGTTTCTTCTTCTCTTTAAACTGAGGTGATTTCACGAATGTCTCCAGTTCTTTATAATTCGCTAACTCTTCGGAGTTGCGTAATTTCTTATAATCGGCATACATATCGCTTTTTTTAAGCTTAAAGTAGTTTTTAAATGCCGACGACTTCTTCCACTTACCAAATTCTTTAAACTTCGCGTAAGCTTCCGATTTTTTAAATTCTTTTGAACTTACTGACTCTCCAAATTCAATTGAATGAATATATTTTTCGCGTGTTTCATAGGCAGCAATTTCAGTAGACTGATATAGTTTTGTAAAATCCGAGTATTCTTTTGATTTAACAAATTTAAAATATCCGATAAAACCCGAATTTTTCAATAAAGCTTCGAACTCCTGTAATTTTCTATATTCGTCGGTTTTCTCCCACCTTTTCTTGTCGTTCATGTATTCCCGAACCTTTTTGAATTCCGCCGATTCCATGAAGGCTTTGAGTTGCTCGAAATCGGAAATTTCCTTCGATCCATTGAGTGATGAAAAATGAGCTAGTGCTGATGACGCTTTATATTTGTAATAGAACTTTACCTCGTGCCATTTTACTAACCGACGGTATTCTTTTTCTTTTTTCTGTTCATCGCTACCAGAAAAAGTCAAATTTTCCAAATAACTTTTACGTTCGGCAAATTCCTTAGAATTAACAAACTTATCGAGAGTGAGGTAATGGATCAGCTCCTCAGATTTAGCAAACTGATTAATCTCCTCATATTCTTTAATTAATTCATTATGTTTTTTCTCAATATCATCAGTCTTTGGATACCAACCTATAAAAAACTTGAATGCTGAATTTGCCATTGGGTAGTTAAATTGATTTGTTTCTAAATTTACTAAAATTCTCTTTCAACTTTCAAAAAATAGTCGACCGAATTTTATACGTGTCCGTTCATAAGAAGTTTAGGTTAGCGAGGTTTATTTTCTATAAGAAATTGCAAAAGTTATATATTGTAAAGACTTGGCTAGTGTTAATCATTAATTTTATGGCATTTATATCCAATACAAGTAATCTATTTTAAGGCTTGGCGTCATTTAACTCCGATGAGGTTGTTTCAACACCAACCCTTATAAAAGTCGATGATTAGTTCGTTTGCTTATGAATTTCGAATTATACCAACGACTTTTTTTCAAAATATCCATCGAACAAAGGGATAAATGGTTGTCCAGAATGGTATCTCAAGATATAACATGCATTTTTCCTCGAAATGTTTGGTTAAATTAATGTATTGTTTTGGTATTGGCTTAAAAAGATAAAGTTTATGGGGTATTTTTAGTATTTGCTCAATAAATGCATCCAGAAATAGGTAAAAAACTATTCCAAAATTAATTAATGCAGTGGTATAGATATTGAATGTAGATAGGTTAAATACTGAGCAAGCGCTAATAACGCCAAGCCAGAGAATAATTTTTATGAACATGCCGTAACTAATCATATAAGCGGATTTTGACCGCGTTTGAAAAAACCACAGCAATGCTGAGGATATCATCCAACCCATCAATATTCCTCCGATAAATCGCCAAACGATGCTGGTAATTGGTAAAAAAAGAAGAGATGCCAAAATGCAACATAATTTAAGGGTTGAGACTACGGAGTGAATGATAAATGCCTTTTGAGACCGGGGAAAAATAATGGTGATATTTTTCCGGTTGTATCCTGCCTGGTGTTGCATAGGTCCATTGTTTCTAAGCTGAATATCTTTCACCTTAATCAACTCCATTTTAAATGGAATGGAGTTAGCCTTTAATCCGTTGCAGTAGAAGCATTCGTCCAAGGCCTTTTCGTTGGTCTTTATGTAAAGTTCTTTTATTTTATTGTAGGAGTAGTAAAATTTCCCTAAATTGAAGTATTTATCTTTTTCCTGATATGCGTTATAAAGCAGAAAACCACCAATTAACCAAAAGAAACAAAGGTAAAAGAATGGAAAAATCGAACGTTCCGAAATGCAAACAGATACGGGGATAAAAATCATACCCATTGAGATGATTGGTAAAAAAATTTTACCAATGTATTTAAACAGTAACCCAACGTCGTAAAGCCCGCTTTCGCGAAACGCTTCATGTTGACGTTCGAATTTTTCGTATCGCATACCCGCTTGTTTCTTTGCTGTTTCGCGAACATCCCGAAGAAATTCTTCGTAATCGACATGTGGTTGGGTTTCCTCTTTTCCAGCCGCACGATGAAAAAGAACCTCGTATGCTTCAGAAATTTCAATGAATTGTCGGTGAGCGTCGGGCGATTTATTAATATCTGGGTGATACTGCTTGGCTAAATTCCTATAAGCCTTTTTAATTTCCTCTACAGAACTGTTCTCACTTACCTCCAGAATTTGATAATAATTTTTCATTATTGTAAATGGCAGGTTACTGGCATAAAGATATAATTTTCAGTAAAAAGGTAAATCAATATTTTTAAAATTGTTTCAATTTAAGACTCAATGTCTTACATTTATCTGCAGCGTCAACGGACTCAATTTATGTACCAACAACTTCGGATATCACAACCACAGCTTCACTTGCCGAATTGCCGCAAGGACGAACGAAATGTTTGTTAATCATTCGTTAAAATATCAACCTAAATAATTATTCTTTAAAATGCAAATATGACTTATATCATATCTTTAAGCAAAACCCTTTCGTTTATTCATAAAAATTATTTTACTTTACGTTTTCAAAATATAAACAATAATGAATATTAATTTTCATAGGAATTTACCTCTCAGGCCGGCATGGTTTAATGCTGTATGGTAGTGCTGTATGAAAACAAATCATATAAAAAACTTGCCATTCAACGCAGGTTTTTTTTATTTTTGTAAAGAAAGCAAATAAGGAAGAAAGTAGAAAAGGGTATTAAACCTTTACATTTGAATAAGCTATCTAGCTAATCCATACTTAGAAAATATATGAATTTAGAAACACGAATGTAAAAGACAAGATTATTGAACACGATGTCTCAAAGTAAAACTTCATACTATTCATACTATGTGTCTATACATCTTCATGTTTTATTTATTATTTTATTCCGGCGTAGCTGGATTTGTAATGTGTACAACTAATATTAAAAAATAATGAAAGAAAAAGTATTATTGGCATTCAGTGGAGGGTTAGATACCTCATATTGTGCTAAATATTTGAGAGAAGAAAAAGGAATGGACATCCATTCAGCCATTGTAAATACCGGAGGTTTTTCTGAAAATGAATTGAAAGAAATTGAAGCCAAAGCTTTTCGGTTGGGAGTTTCGTCTCATAAAGCACTGGATGTGACCGAACAATACTATTCAAGGTGCATTAAATACCTCATCTTCGGAAATATATTGAAAAATAATACCTATCCACTTTCGGTAAGTTCTGAACGAGTTTTTCAGGCAATAGCCATTGCTGAATATGCCAAAAAAATAGGCGCTCAATACATTGCGCATGGAAGTACCGGGGCTGGCAACGATCAGGTTCGGTTCGATCTGGTATTTCATATTATGGCTCCCGAAATTGGGGTAATCACTCCTATCCGTGACATGAAACTTTCGCGCGATGCCGAAATAGAATACTTGAAAAGCAAAGGAGTGGAATCCGACTGGTCAAAATCTACATACTCCATCAATAAAGGTCTATGGGGAACAAGTATTGGTGGAAAAGAAACCCTCACTTCAAATAATACTTTACCGGATGAGGCCTATCCTACTCAACTTCAACAAAAAGGTGATGAATTGCTAACCATTGAGTTTATAAAAGGAGAGCTAAAAAGTGTAAATGGAAAAAGATTCGAAAACCCGGTGGATGCCATCCGTGAAATTGAAAAAATTGCCGGCCCTTACGCCATTGGTCGTGATATGCATGTTGGTGATACCATTATTGGTATCAAAGGCCGTGTTGGTTTTGAGGCTGCCGCTCCACTCGTTATTATCAAGGCTCATCACTTACTCGAAAAACATGTTCTCACCAAATGGCAACTTTATTGGAAAGAACAATTGGCAAATTGGTACGGTATGTTTGTTCACGAATCTCAGTACTTGGAGCCTGTAATGCGCAATATCGAGAAATTTCTCGACGACTCACAAGAGTTTGTCACTGGCAAAGTGTTTTTAAAATTGATGCCTCATCGATTCGAAACCATTGGTATTGAGTCGAAACACGACCTCATGAATGCAAAATTTGCTAAATATGGCGAAGAAAATACTTCCTTTTCCGGAGAAGATGTAAAAGGTTTCACTAAGATTTTAGCTAATCAAATGAGGATATTTTCGGCGATAAATAAGTCGGAAGTCTAAAAAATGTACAAAACAGTAACCATAAAAATCGGGTCGAATGTGCTTACCACAGCTGACGGAATGCCAAATGAGAAGCGCATAGCTCATCTTGTTGATCAAATGGCATATCTACGCTCGAAAGGGGTTAGTATATTGTTGGTGTCATCAGGCGCTGTTGCTTCCGGCAGGAAAATTGTTACCTGCAACAAACGTACCGATCCGGTTTCGTGCCGTCAGCTATGGGCTTCGGTTGGTCAGGTAAAACTTATACAAAAATACTCGGAACTATTTGAACAGCACAACATGCTTTGCTCTCAGGTTCTAGTAACTAAAGAAGATTTTCGCGATCGCCAGCATTTTCTCAATATCAGGAATTGTCTTGAAACGTTATTGGATCACAACATTCTACCCATTATAAACGAAAATGATGTGGTTTCTGTTACTGAACTAATGTTCACAGATAACGATGAATTAGCCGGACTAATTTCGTCAATGATGAATACAGAGGCCATGATTATATTAAGTAATGTGGATGGAATTTATAACGGAAATCCAGAATGTTCAGAATCAAAATTAATTTCTGTTATTGAACTAGATTTAAATACGATAACGAAGTTTATATCTACTGATAAATCAAATTTTGGCCGTGGAGGGATGATAACAAAATTCGGTATGGCAAAGAAAGTAGCTCTCTCTGGAACGCCAGTTCACCTCGCTAATGGTAGTCGCGAAAACATTTTAATCGACATTCTGGAGAACAGGCCGGGATTGATACAAACCTATTTTACTCCCGGTAAAAAGTCAACAACCATTAAAAAGTGGCTGTCATATTCAGACGTTAGTACCAAAGGAGAAGTGCACATCAACGAAGGCGCCCGAAAATCTCTTTTCCAACACAAAGCAACAAGTTTGTTGTTAATAGGTGTAACTGATATAAAAGGTTCCTTTATGAAAGGCGACATTGTTAGAATAGTTGATCACGATGGTCATTTTGTTGGATTAGGAAAATCACAATATAATTCTGAGTCTGCTCTAAAAAAACTTGGAGAAAAAAACAACAAACCCATCATTCATTATGATTATTTGTATTTAAAATCGTAATAACTACTTATTTTATAATTTTTTAACAGCAACTATATGTCAAATGAATTTATACCAACTGCTTATTATACAATATTTCAAAATGTTAAAGATGCAGCTAGAGAGATGACTGCGGTGAAAGAAGCAACCATCAACGCTGTGCTATTGGCGTTAGCGGACGAAACAGAAAATCAATCAGCCTTTATTCTTGCTGAAAACCAAAAAGATATAGATTTAATGGATTCGCAAAATCCAAAATACGATCGCCTTAAATTAACCACCGACAGAATAAAGGATATTGTTTCGGATATTCGAAATGTCGCACAACTGCCATCACCACTTGGAAAAATACATGAACATCGCGAACTTTCCAACGGATTAAAACTATCCAAAGTATCAGTTCCAATGGGTGTTATCGGAATTATTTATGAAGCGCGACCTAACGTTACATTCGATTGCTTTTCGCTTTGTATCAAATCAGGTAATGCATGCATTTTAAAAGGTGGCAGTGACGCTCAATTTTCCAATATAGCCATCATTTCCATAATTAAAAAGCTGCTTACAAAATTTGGATTAAATTCTTCCATAGCTGAACTTCTTCCTATAGAACGCGAAGCAACTATGGCGCTTTTAACAGCACGTGGTTTTGTAGATGTCCTTATTCCCCGTGGAAGCCAAAGTTTGATTAACTTTGTTGCCGAGAATGCAAAAATTCCGGTGATAGAAACAGGGGCAGGTATAGTTCATACATACCTCGACGATACTGCTGATATTGACAAAGCGCGCGAAATTATCGCCAATGCCAAAACCCGAAGGGTCAGTGTTTGCAATGCCCTCGATTGTCTGGTTGTACATAAAAATCAACTTGGAAATCTTCCCTTTGTTTTGAAGCCCTTGGCCAAAAGCAACGTTATTATTTATGCTGATGAGCCTTCGATGATGATTTTGATTGGTCAATATCCTAATGAATTGCTTAAACCGGCAACGGACGAATCGTTCGGTACTGAGTTTCTCGACTACAAAATGGCCGTAAAAACTGTGAACAATTTTGAGGAGGCGCTAACGCATATCTACACGTTTAGCTCAAAACACAGTGAAGCAATCCTCAGTGAAAATATTGAAAATATTGAACGATTTATTAATGAAGTAGATGCAGCTGCTGTTTATTCAAATGCTTCAACATCTTTTACTGATGGCGCTCAATTCGGATTGGGAGCTGAAATAGGCATCAGTACCCAAAAACTCCATGCCCGCGGTCCGATGGCATTGGCAGAATTAACCAGTTATAAATGGGTGGTTAGGGGTAGCGGACAAGTCAGAAAATAGTACTAAAAGCCATATACATAGAAAAATGAAACATTTCACTTCCATTCACGATGTAACTGACTTGAATCAAATGCTTAAAGAGGCATTTGTAATCAAGAAAGATCAGTATCAATTCGAAAATCTGGGTAAACACAAAACGATGTGTTTATTATTTTTCAACTCCAGCTTGCGTACTCGCATAAGTACCCAAAAGGCAGCTGAAAATCTTGGAATGAAAACTATCATTCTCAATATTAATGAGGATGGTTGGAAAATTGAAACCGAGTTTGGAGTGGTTATGGATGGCGACAAAGCCGAACACATCAAGGAAGCGGCCGGTGTTATTGGTCGTTACAGTGATATTATTGGTATTCGATCGTTTGCCGAATTGAAAAACCGTGAATTGGATTATTCAGAACACGTGTTGGGGCAGTTTATCCAATATGCCGGAACTCCCATTGTAAGCATGGAAGCCGCTACAGGGCATCCTCTGCAAAGTTTCGCTGATGTTATCACCATCGAGGAATATAAAAAGAAAGAACGCCCAAAAGTTGTTCTCACATGGGCGCCCCATCCAAAAGCATTACCTCAGGCTGTTCCCAACTCTTTTGCAGAATGGACGGTTGCTGCCGGATACGAAGTAGTGGTTACACATCCTGAAGGATACGAGCTAGATGAAAAGTTTACCCATGGTGCAAAAATTGAGTATAACCAAAATAAAGCATTCGAAGGAGCTGATTTTATCTACGCAAAAAATTGGTCTAATTATAAAAACTACGGTCAGATTTTGAATATGGATCTAAACTGGACCGTATCAGCTGATAAGATGAAACTTACAAATCAGGCCAAATTTATGCACTGTCTACCTGTTCGTCGAAACATGATTGTTACTGATGAAGTCATTGACAGCCCTGATTCAATTGTGATTGACGAAGCCGAAAATCGTATCTATTCGGCGCAAACTATCATTAAAAGAATTTTGGAAAATTTAAAATAACTGCATATTGAATATATAGTAGTTTATATTGTTATTTTAAATTTGAGTGTTTTCTCAAATCATTTTAGTACTATAATAATAAAATGGAATTCTATTATCAACAGGCTATAAATACTTTAAAAAAGCTTATTGCAATTCCTTCTTTAAGCAAGGAAGAGGACAAAACTGCCGATTTAATTTTTAATTATATACAATCGAACGGTTTTTCCCCAGAACGAAAAGGAAACAATGTTTGGGTGCGGTCGATCATTTCTGATAAACTGCCAACCGTTTTACTTAATTCGCATCACGACACTGTAAAACCATCGTCATCCTGGACTTTCGACCCATTTACACCAACAGAAAAAGATGGTAAACTATACGGATTGGGAAGTAATGATGCGGGGGCATCAGTGGTGAGTCAGATGATGGCATTTTTTGAATTATCCAAACAACCCAACCGACCCTATAACCTCATTTATAGTGCGACAGCTGAAGAAGAGATTACCGGGTTGGGTGGAGTTATCAGCATATTGCCCTATCTTGGAAAAATTGATCTGGCTATTGTAGGCGAACCAACCCAAATGCAAATGGCCATTGCAGAGAAAGGATTGATGGTACTCGATTGCAAAGTGATGGGTAAAACCGGACATGCGGCGCGTGACGAAGGCCTTAATCCTATTTATCTGGCACTGGAAGATATTGAATGGTTCCGGACATTTCAATTCCCAAAGGAATCCGAAATTCTGGGGAAGGTAAAAACATCGGTTACTATAATAAATGCGGGGTATCAACATAATGTGGTCCCCGATATATGCACCTATGTAGTAGATGTTCGTACCAACGAGCAATATACAAATGAACAATCTCTTGAACTCATTCTCAACCACATGAAACATTCGGAAGTAACACCCCGGTCATTGCGGCATAATTCATCATACATTCCACTTAACCATCCGCTGGTCAAGCGCGGTCAAGGGTTGGGATTGACTTATTACGGATCGCCAACCACATCCGATCAGGCGGTGATGCGATTAACTTCCATGAAAATCGGTCCAGGAGACTCAGCACGTTCCCACACGGCAAACGAATACATTGAACTTGTTGAGATTAAAAAAGGGATATCAACTTATATAGAGCTATTGAATGGTTTAGTTTTATCCTAATTTTGAATTTTAAAAACAATCTTTACATGAAACTCTGGGACAAAGGAACAACAGTTAACGAATGGATTGAGCGGTTTACAGTTGGCAGCGACCGTGAAATGGATCTCTACCTTGCCGAATTTGACGTGCTGGGAACCATCGCACACATTACCATGCTTGAAACCATCGGGTTGATTGGTAAAGCTGAACTTCCTTTGTTGAAAAAAGAACTTTCGGAAATATATTATAAAATAAAAGCTGGAAGCTTTACTATAGAAGAAGGTGTTGAAGACGTTCATTCACAAGTAGAACTAATACTTACTCATAAACTGGGCGATCTTGGAAAGAAAGTTCATAGCGGCCGATCACGTAACGATCAGGTACTGGTTGACAGTAAATTATTTATAAGAAATGAGATTCAGAAAACGGTTGAATCGGTAAAAACGCTTTTTGATGTACTCATCGCACAAAGTGAGCGTTATAAGGAGGTTTTATTACCCGGATATACGCATTTGCAGGTGGCTATGCCATCATCATTTGGGTTGTGGTTTGGTGCTTATGCAGAAAGCCTCACCGACGATATATTATTGCTTCATACTTCCTATAAAATTGCTAACCAGAATCCATTGGGTTCTGCAGCAGGTTATGGGTCCTCGTTTCCACTTAACCGCACACTAACTACTCAATTATTAGGATTCGAAAACCTAAGTTATAATGTAGTTTACGCCCAAATGGGGAGAGGCAAAACCGAAAAAATAGCAGCTTTTGCCATGTCCTCAGTAGCAGCTACCCTGTCCCGCCTTGCAATGGATGTATGCCTCTACATGAGTCAGAACTTCGGATTTTTAAGTTTACCCGACGAATATACCACTGGTTCAAGCATCATGCCTCATAAAAAAAACCCCGATGTGTTTGAGCTTATCCGGGCCAGATGCAATAAACTTCAAGCATTACCCAACGACATCACAATAATGTTGGCCAACCTTCCATCTGGTTATTTTCGGGATTTACAACTTCTAAAGGAAACAATTTTTCCTGCATTTGCCGAGTTACGGAGTTGCATTGACATCGTAGCTTTTATGATGGACAAACTCATCATCAATCGAAATATACTGGAAGATGGTCGTTACAAATATCTATTCAGTGTTGATGTACTAAACAAACTCGTACTCCGTGGAACACCATTCCGTGATGCATATAAAATTGTTAGCAAAGATATTAAAGATGGTAACTTTAATCCTGAAATGAATGTTGAACATACACATGAGGGTAGCATTGGGAATTTGTGTAATGAACAGATTTCAGAAAAAATGCAGCAAACTTTTAGCCTGTTCAACTTCGAAAAAATATCTGAAATTCTTTTTGACCTTGTTAAATAGTGTTTGCAAGAACACCAAATTTATAATCAAAAGTATCTCTGATCATATTATAAAAACGCTATCCTGTAAAAACAGATACTATTTTTTATGTACCTTTCCCAAACAAACTTAACAAATAGAAATGAATATTATTTTAAAATCTTTGTCGATCCTGATTGCTCTATTTTCATGTTATACCTCAATTAATGCTCAAGATGCAGCGCTTCTAAAAAAAACAGATCAATGGTTTAAAAGTCAGAAATATTTAGACGGATTATCTCTAAAACCTTTCGAGGGTGTAAATAAAGTAGAATTCTATATTCAGTATCAAAAAAATAAAAATCTGTTGGATAAAGCTTTTTCGTACTTAAAAAAAACCAATCTAGACACGATTTCTGTAGGAAAACATGTGATTGACGGCGACTCTGTTTTTGCATCGGTAACTGAAAATCCAACCAAATCTTTTGAGGACACCAAATGGGAATTTCATAAGAAATATATAGATATTCAATATGTTATAAAAGGTAAAGAGAAAATGGGAACTACTCCAATTGAAAGCCTTTCGATAACAACCCCATACAACGAAATTAAAGATGTTGGGTTTGGCGATGCTTCAAACGGCAAGTTTTATATAGCCGAACCCGGTAGGTTTTTAATCTTTTTCCCAACCGATGCGCATAGGCCAAATATTAAAATAGAAGGTTTTGAAAAAACCAAAAAGGTTGTAGTGAAAATAATGGCGAAATAATGCATTTAATGTAAACTCATTTTATCAACTTATCTATGAGGAATGTGGATATGATGCCCGAAAAAAATCAAAGAAAAATAATAAACGCTTGGTGTTCATATGATATTGCTAATTCAGCGTATTGTTTAAGTATAAGTACAGTCTTATATCCAATATATTATCAAGCCATTACAAAACAAACATGGGGTTCAGATTTGGTATCTTTTATGGGCATAAGTATCAAAAATACGGTTCTATATGACTATTTTATTGCTTTTGGTTATTTCCTCATTATTTTTTTAACTCCTCTGCTCTCAGGTATTGCCGATATGGGAGGATATCGAAAACGCTTTATGCAATTTTTTACTTTAATTGGTTCATTATCCTGCATTGGATTATATTGGTTTAACGGATATAATATTATTTTTGGAGTTGCACTTCCAGCATTGGCAGTAGTTGGATTTGCAGGTTCGCTAGTATATTATAATTCTTTTTTACCAATTATAGCAACGCCAGACAGGCATGATAAAATAAGTGCGAGGGGCTTTTCATGGGGTTATGGAGGAAGTATGATTTTGTTAATTTTCAATTTATATTGTATTGAAAACTACCAGAAATTTGGCTTTACCGGAAAATTAGATGCAATAAAATTCGCCTTTGTTGAAGTGGGGATCTGGTGGTTTGCAATAGCCCAAATAGCATTTTGGCATTTGAAAGAGTACAAGGGAGGTTTTACAATTAAATCGCACGTTTTCACGAAAGGATTTCAGGAGATTATAAAAGTGTTTAGCATTATAAAAAAGGATACAACCATGCTGAGGTTTTTACTTTCGTTTTTTCTTTTTAGTATTGGAGTTCAAACTATCATTCTGGTGGCTACCCTATTTGGAAGCAAGGAATTGGGCATTGAAGGTTCGAAACTAATTGTCACCATCCTTCTTATTCAAATTCTGGCACTTATAGGATCTACTTTTTTTGGTTGGGTCTCAACAAAGAAAGGAAATAAATTTTCGTTGGTTACCATGCTTATCATATGGTCTGTGGTTTGTTTTATTGCGTACTTCATTCATAACGATATTCAATTTTTTATTCTGGCATCATTAGTAGGTTTAGTAATGGGTGGAATCCAGTCTCAAGCTCGTTCGACCTATTCAAAACTAATTCCTGAAAACTCAAAAGATACAGCTTCATTTTTTAGTTTCTATGATATCACAGAAAAAGCTGCCATTGTGATAGGTATGTTATGTTTCGGTTTTATTGAAGAGGTAACCGGAAGTATGCGACTGAGTGCACTTTTGCTTTCCGTATTCTTTCTAGCTAGTTTGATAATTGTTTTGAGAACAAAACTGGTTACAAAAAAATATGTACAATAAATGGTTACAAATTGAATTTTATTCTTTTTCTGTAGCCAAAATCATCTTTACCTCAACGCGTTTACCAATTTCAAGAACATCGACCAAATCTTGAATAGTCAAATGGCTATCAGCTCTAAGCACAACGGTCATATCATTAATCTTTTTCTTCCGTTCAGTTAAAGCAAGTTCCAAATCAGCAGGCGCAACCATCAATTGATCAAGGTAATATTTCTTATCAGCAGTAATTGAAAGTGTTATTTGTTTCTTCGAAAGCGTTTGACTGGAGCTGGCTTTCGGTAGCATCAATTTAATTACATTTGGGTTAGCAAAAGTGGCAACGATAAGAAAAAACAGCAACAGGAAAAACATAATGTCGTTTAATGATGCCGTTGCTACCTCAGCTTTAAAATCGTGACTACGTTTAATCTTCATATCTAAATAAATCGTAAGTTCTAATGGTAAACCATCAGTAAATTATTCCTCTTTTTTCGCCCTTAATTCTTTTACGGAATTTAAAATCTCAAACGATTCAGCTTCTACAAATGAGATAAAACGATCGAGTTTCATATTTAACACATGGTAACCGCAATAGGCAATTACTCCGACAATTAAACCACTTCCGCTCGAAATCATTTTCTCGTATAAACCGCCGGATATAATTCCGATACTAATGTTATCTGTTACCGAAATATTGTAAAAAATTTTGATAATTCCTGAGATAGTCCCAATAAAACCAAGCATTGGAGCAACACCGGCAATAATTCCCAAATAATTAAGGTTTTGATTCAACTTGGAAATTTCAATATTACTTACGCTTTCAATCTCAGCTTCAATTTCCTTTACCGGACCACTTAGGTTTTTAAGAAAATGTGTAAAGATTGCCTTGTAAGCACCCGATCCTGCCGAAAGGGCTGTCATTGCCTTTTCTGGTTCGTTATTTTTAACGTGTAGCTTAAAATTTGACCGAATCGAGGAAACTATTTTTGTTCCCTTGTTAATGATATAATATTTTTCAGCAATCAAATAAATAGCAATTATGGATAAAATTCCAATTGGAATGAGAATTACTCCACCCTTCATCAAAAGGTCAAACACAGATAGATGATGGTTAGCAACATCTTCGACTTTGAGTTTGTTTAATGTTTCGGATACTTGCAAAATTGTAGTTAGAGAAATCATTTTAAATGCCTAATTTTAAAATTTATGCAAACGTATGGGTTTTTTTTGGAATTCCAAATTTGGAAAAATTTAAGATTACATGGTAGATTAAGGACAAAAATGTTCTCTTTTTTAATTTGTATGCAAAATTAAATTTTATTAAGTGCTGCAAAACATATATTTTTACACCCTGAAATTTTGTTAGGTTGTGCCCACAAAGTTTTGTGAATGAGAATTTAAGTTTGAAATGGTGTGACTTTTGCATACAAATCGCCAGATCATTTAGTTGCTCTTTCAATAAAAATTTCAGTTAATCTTATAAAATCTACACGGAGATGGACAAAAGCATAAAGAAAGTAATTGTACTTGGTTCGGGTGCGCTAAAAATCGGTGAAGCGGGTGAATTTGACTATTCGGGATCGCAAGCGCTCAAAGCATTGCATGAGGAAGGTGTGTATACCATCCTCATCAACCCAAACATTGCCACTGTTCAAACATCTGAAGGATTAGCCGATAAGATTTACTTTCTGCCAGTAACACCTTATTTTGTAGAAAAGGTTATTCAAAAAGAAAAACCGGACGGTATACTACTTGCTTTTGGTGGTCAGACAGCCCTAAATTGCGGCATTGCTCTGTTCAGAGACAATATTTTCGTAAAATACAATCTTCGTGTTCTTGGTACTCCTATTCAGTCCATAATGGACACTGAAGATCGTGAATTGTTTGTAAATAAACTCAACGAAATAGATGTAATAACCGCACGAAGCATTGCTGCATCGAACCTTGACGACACGCTTGCCGCAGCCGAAAAACTTGGTTTTCCATTGATCATCCGTGCAGCATATGCACTAGGCGGCCTTGGTTCAGGTTTTTGTTATAACATGGATCAGCTTAAAAAGCTAGCCAGCAAAGCTTTTGCGTATTCTCCTCAAGTGTTAGTTGAAGAATCCCTGAAAGGCTGGAAAGAAGTAGAATACGAAGTGGTGCGTGATAAATACGATAATTGCATCACAGTTTGTAACATGGAGAACTTTGATCCATTAGGAATCCATACCGGTGAAAGCATCGTTGTAGCTCCTTCACAAACACTTACAAATGCTGAATATCATAAACTCCGGCAATTAGCCATTAAAATTATCCGCCATATCGGTATCGTTGGTGAATGCAATGTTCAGTATGCACTTGATCCAAATTCAGAAGACTATCGTGTAATTGAAGTAAATGCACGTTTGTCCCGGTCCTCAGCTCTGGCATCCAAAGCAACCGGTTATCCGTTGGCTTTTGTAGCTGCCAAACTGGCACTTGGATATGGTCTTCACGAGTTGAAGAATTCTATTACAAAAACTACTTCGGCTTTTTTCGAACCGGCGCTTGACTATATCGTTTGTAAAATCCCGCGGTGGGATATGAACAAATTCGTGGGAGTTTCCAAGCAAATCGGATCATCGATGAAGAGCGTGGGGGAAGTAATGTCCATCGGAAAAACATTTGAAGAGGCCATTCAAAAAGGCTTACGAATGATTGGTCAGGGAATGCACGGGTTTGTTGGAAATCGGGATATTGAACTCGAAGATATTGAGAAAGAATTGTCGGAACCGACCGACATGCGAATTTTTGTTATCGCGAGTGCTTTTGAAAAAGGACTTACTGTAGATAAAATTCATCAGTTAACCAAAATCGACAAATGGTTTCTGATCAAACTCAGGAATATCTTCGACCTAAAAAATGATCTGGAAAAAAGCAATTCGCTTGATGAATTGCCCCTCGAATTACTGAAGGATGCCAAACGCTCGGGGTTTTCTGATTTCCAGGTGGCTCGTTTCGTTCTGAAGGGCGACAATGACCAGATGGAGGATTATATTCTAAATGTTCGTAAATTTCGTAAATCTCATAATATTGTACCCAGTGTAAAACAGATTGATACCCTTGCAGCTGAGTACCCTGCCAAAACCAATTACCTGTATCTAACTTATCATGGTCAGGAACACGATGTACAATTTGAAAGGGACAATCAATCGGTAGTCGTTTTAGGTTCCGGAGCATATCGTATTGGAAGTTCTGTGGAATTTGACTGGTGTGGTGTTAGTGCACTGAATACCATCAAAGAGCAGGGATTCCGATCGATCATGATCAATTACAATCCCGAAACAGTAAGTACCGATTACGATGTTTGCGACCGTCTTTATTTCGATGAACTTTCACTGGAGCGAGTGCTGGACATAATGGATCTGGAAATCCCAAGAGGTGTAATTATATCCACCGGTGGACAAATTCCAAACAACTTGGCTATCCGACTGCATAATCAGCAAATTCCGATTCTGGGTACATCTCCTCTTTCAATTGACAGAGCCGAAGATCGTCATAAATTTTCGACCATGTGCGATAATCTGGATATCGATCAACCTCGTTGGAAAGAGCTTACAAGCATCGACGATATCTATGAATTTACCGAAATGGTTGGTTTTCCGGTTTTGATTCGCCCTTCATACGTTCTTTCAGGCGCTGCAATGAACGTAGTTTCGAACCGCGATGAATTGAAGTATTTTTTGGAGCTTGCGGCTAACGTATCGAAGAAATATCCGGTTGTAGTTTCGGAATTCATTGTGAATTCAAAAGAAATTGAAATTGATGCTGTGGCCAGTAAAGGAGAAATAATGGCTTATGCTATTTCTGAACATATAGAGTTTGCCGGAGTGCATAGTGGTGATGCCACCATGGTTTTTCCTCCTCAAAAAATTTACTTCGAAACAGTTCGCCGTATCAAACGGATAGCCCGAAAAATTGCCAAAGAGCTTGATATTTCAGGACCATTTAACATTCAATATCTTGCCAAAGATAATGATATCAAAGTTATCGAATGTAACCTTCGCGCATCACGTTCCATGCCGTTCGTATCAAAAGTTCTTAAAGTAAACCTCATCGACTTGGCAACAAAAATTATGTTGGGTGTTGCGGTTGACAAAATCGATAAATCTATTTTCGATTTAGATTATATGGGCATCAAGGCACCTCAGTTTTCATTCCAGAGGTTGCTGAAAGCCGACCCAGTTTTGGGTGTGGAAATGGCCTCCACGGGCGAAGTAGGTTGCATTGGCGAGGATTATTACGAAACGTTGTTGAAATCAATGCTATCTGTAGGTTATACCATTCCAAAAAAGAACATATTATTCTCCACTGGTCCTGCCCGTGATAAAGTTGAACTATTGAATAGTGCCAAATTACTGGTTGAGAAAGGTTACAATCTGTTTGCTACTAAAGGCTCGGCAGAATTTTTTCGAAAAAATGGTGTTGAAGTTACTGCGCTTCACTGGCCGGATGAAGACAAAGAGCCGAATACTCTTGATTATATTCGTGAAAAGAAGATTGACCTGGTAATTAACATCCCAAAAGACCTGTCGAAAACTGAATTAAATAACGACTATACCATCCGCAGAAGTGCTGTTGACTATAATATTCCATTACTCACCAATGCCCGTTTGGCTAGTGCATTTCTTACGGCCATATGCAAACGAAGTATGGATGATATTAAGATAAAAAGTTGGGATGAATATTAACACACTACGTTAATACTTAATTATTAAATTTTTAAAAAGTATTTACGTTTAAATCGAAGCACACGAATTTCAGAAAACAGTTATACCAGGGATTAAATAACTGATTTTGAAGATGTGTCAATTTAAATATAATAGAATCTGGAAATTATAATTTATAACCAGATACAGTAATGCTGAAAATGCCTCTTTTACCGTTTTTGAAACTTGTAATTTCATCTTTTGAAAGGTAATTTTCGAGTAATTCAAAAGGGATTTCTATTTCCTTTTGTTTGTGGACAATTACATTTTTAAAGCCTTGTTTATTAATAATTTCAAGGTATTCGTTTATATCGATAGCGCCCGACACACATCCCGCGTACATTTCAGCATCCTTGCGTAATTTATCAGGTAAATTGCCCTTTATAACAACATCAGAAACACAGAAATGCCCATTGGACTTTAAAACCCTCATAATTTGGGCAAAGGCTTTATTTTTATCCGGCACTAAATTTAAAACACAATTTGACACCACAACATCAAAGCTTTTATCTGGCAAAGGCATTTCTTCAATGTCGCCTTTTACAAATTCTACGTTTTTAAAACCAAGTTTTCTGCTGTTTTCATTAGCTTTAGCAAGCATAGCAACGGTAAAGTCCAAACCAGTAACTTTGCCTGTTTCACCAACAATGGCATGGGCAACAAAGCAATCGTTACCTGCACCGCTGCCCAAATCAAGCACATGGTCGCCTTTATTTATTCCGGCAAACTGTGTTGGGATGCCACAACCTAATCCTAAATCGGCATCGGGGTTGTAACCTTCGAGCTTTTCATAATTTTCGCTGAATATTGTATAATCAACCGTTGAGCAATTTATAGTTCCACAACATGACGATTCGTTTTGCTGTTTCGATTGACTGGCAATTTCACCATATTTTTCTTTCACAATCAATTTCAAATCCTCTGCTTCCATAATATTAATGTTTAATTGACAAATAAAATTCATAAAACTTCGTATTTATCTCGTCCCTGACTTTTCGAAATTCGCTCAGGATAAACTCATCGGTGCCTCTGGCACGCGAAGGATCTTCAAATCCAATGTGCAAGCGGTGGTTCACCTTTCCATAAAAAGCAGGACAAGTTTCGTTGGCATTATCGCATACAGTTATTATATAGTCCCATTGATTCTTCAAATATTGGTCAACCATTTCTGGAGTATGGTGGCTGATGTCAATACCAATATCCTTCATTACTTTAACAGCTATTGGATTTACCTGTTTTGCAGGTTCTGTTCCACCCGAATGAACTTCAATTTTTTTATCAAAAGATTGTAAAAAGCCATGTGCCATTTGGCTTCGGCAACTGTTGCCCGTACAAAGAATTAATACTTTCAGTTTATCCATAGCAAAATCCTATTTACAGTTTACTTCACAATTAATGTCCATCGTTTTCATATCTTTAAAAAAGTCATCAAACATTTCTTTGTATTTTAAAATTGTAGAATGACATAGACAATAATTAATTTTAAGCCCATCGATCTCTCCGTGAATTAACCCAAACTCTTTAAGTTCTTTTAAATGTTGAGAAACAGTGCTGCGACTCAATGGCAAATAATCGGAAATATCGCCTGAAATACAAGTTTTTGTTTCGGCCAGGTATTCCAAAATTGATAGCCTTGCAGGATGAGAAAGAACTTTCGTAAATTTTGCCAGTTCTTGTAGTTCTTTCGTAAATGATTCAGTTTTTATCATAATTTTATGATTAAGGTCGTAAAATTACGACATATATTTATAAAATACTATTAATAATGCCAAAATTTATTGGTTACTAATTTTGGTTCTGCGAATGCCATTGCTTTATAAAGAACTATCTAATCACCATATAAGCAAGCTTTACGCCAAAAGCAGCACCAAAATCTGTGACTACACGAACCAAAAAGGCATCTACTTTTTGAGGCCATTGCCAAAGAGTTAGATTAATGATTTTGTGAAGTAAACTCTGTTTTGGCATTTCCATTTATTTTCTATGCGTAATTTTTACGCAATAAAATTTGCAAATGAAATATTCATTATTATCTTTGCGTAACAATTACGCAAAGATATTATGGAAACCAATAATTACTGTTACGAATATCCCCGACCATCCTTTACAACCGATTGTGTCATCTTCGGTTTCGATGCAGGTGAACTAAAACTTCTTCTTATTGAAAGAGGAATAGAACCTTTCAAAGGAAAATGGGCCTTTCCGGGAGGTTTTTTGAATATGGATGAAAATTCCGATGAATGTGCTCGTAGGGAACTATTCGAGGAAACTGGAATAGAGAATGTCTTTATTGAGCAACTCTATACCTTTAGTGATGTAAACCGAGATCCAAGGGGAAGAGTTATCACTGTGGCATATTATGCACTCGTCAAGTTGTCCGATTTTAAAATTCAAGCTGGCGACGATGCCCAAAGTGCAAAATGGTTTCCAATCTCACAAATCCCTTCGCTAGCTTTTGACCACAACCTCATCTTGCGAATAGCATTAAACAGGGTTCGCGCCAAAATTCGCTATCAACCCATTGGTTTTGAATTACTCTCTGAGAAATTTACGTTGCCTGAACTTCAGAATCTCTACGAAACAATACTTGAAAAGCAACTCGACCGGAGAAATTTCAGAAAAAAAATTCTTGAAACCCAACTACTTATCGACCATCAGGAATCAGTAAAGGGAGTTCCTCACAAAGGTGCCAAATATTTCAGTTTCGACAAGAATAAATATAAAGCATTATCGGAAAGAGGTTTCAATTTCGAAATATAAAGCAATGATTTAACTTTAAAAATAGAAAAAATGATTATTCGCGATTTTACCGACAACGATCTTTACAAGTTCACTACCATGAACGCTATTCAGAAAAAATTTCCTACGGCAGAAGTACTTTACAAGTTCATCAACCGCGGAAAAACTGAGTTCCCTGTTGGTTTTGCAGAGGCCTTGCGTAACGAAGTAAATGCCATGCAAAATCTATGTCTTAGCAACGAAGCCGAAAAGTTTATTCGAGATAGATGTTACTATTTCGAACCCGTATTTATTGATCTCTTAAAGGGTTACCGGTATAATCCGGAAGAAGTTCGAATTACCCAAACCGGCGGAACACTTGAGGTAGATATTGTGGGGTTATGGTATCGCACCGTTCTTTGGGAAGTTCCACTCATGGCAATCATTTCTGAGCTTTATTTTACAATGACCAATCAAAAAGCCGACGATTACGAACCAAGGGCTATTGCAAAAGCAAAAGGATTTGCTGCTATTGGCGCAGAACTTTCAGAATTTGGAACACGTCGCCGTTTCTCCTTCGAAGTACAAAACCGTGTGGTGGAAATTTTGAAAGAACATGCTAGTAAATGTCTCAACGGAACCAGCAATGTTTATTTGGCAATGAAAAATAACCTTACTCCTATGGGAACGCACCCTCACGAGTGGTTTATGTATCATGGCGCACATTATGGTTACCGCATGGCCAATGCCATTGGTCTTGAAAACTGGGTAGACGTTTATCAGGGAAGTCTGGGGATTGCATTAACCGACACATTTACAACTGACAATTTCTTTCACAGTTTCAATTCGAAATATGCAAAACTTTTCGACGGTGTGCGCTGGGATAGTGGTGACCCGCTTGAGTTTACCGACAAAACATTAAAACATTATGCAGCATGTAGGATAGACCCAAAAAGTAAAACCATTGTATACAGTGACGCCCTGGATCTTGAAAAAGTGAAAGAAATAAAAAAATTTGTTAAAGGAAGAATTCACGATGTATATGGAATTGGAACATACCTCAGCAACGATGTGGGCGTTAAACCAATGAACATGGTTATCAAGCTTTTCGCAGCTAAGCCTTATGGCTACGATAATTTTTTCCAAACCGTGAAGCTCTCGGATGTAGACGGAAAGCATACAGGTGGACAGGATGAAATAGATATTTGTTTAAAAACGATAAGATAAACATTAATTCTTAATACCTCAACCAAATGAACAATCAAAATGCAATTTTAATCATTGACGGTCAGTTCGATTTTTGTAATCCACAAGGTGCACTATTTGTAGCTGGTGCAGATGCAGATATGAAACGGTTATCTAATTGGATTAAATCCAATAAAAGCCAGATCGACCATATCTCAGTTACAATGGATAGCCATCCGGTGAATGATATTTCTCATCCCTCGTTCTGGCAAGATAAAAATGGAAAATTTCCAAATCCGTTTACTGCCATTTCTTCCCAAGAGATAAAAGATGGAAAATGGAGTCCACGGTTTTTCCCAAAGGAAGCTATCAATTATGTTGAAGCTTTAGAAAAACAAGGCGAATTTGGACATTTTATCTGGCCTTACCATTGTTTAATAGGTTCCAGAGGGGCTGCTTTGGACGATAACATCATGGAAGCCCTAATTGAATGGACAAAGGATGGTAAGTTCTATCAGGTTGTGGCTAAAGGCACTTATCCACTTACCGAGCATTTCGGGATATTCAGGGCAAATGTCCCTGCGGCAAACAGACCTGAAACACAGCTTAATCAAGCATTGATCGATACCTTGGAAAAGTACCAGAATGTTTATCTGGTGGGCGAAGCAAAATCGCATTGTGTGGCCAATAGTCTAAAACAGGCTATGGAAGAAGCGCCTAACCTCGCTGGTAAGTTTGTAATTCTTGAAGATTGTATGTCAGATGTTACAGGTCTTAGCCATTTAGGAACACCAATATATGCCCAAGCAAAAACGATGGGGATTAGATTCGCTAAATCTGTAGATATCACTCTTTAAGATTATTGAATTACAAATTATTAACCTAATAAAATAATGATTATGGACAATTTTAATCTTCCCGATTTTAATATAGATTTTGGAAACTTCGATCCACAGGAAATATCTTCTGACGAAACCATAAATGCTGTTTTGATTGTTGACGTATCACCTTCTGTTGATAGTTATGTTAATGATCTTAACAAAGCATTTAAAGAGTTTCTTGAAGAAATGCAAAGAAGCCATGTGGCAGAAAAACTAATGGTTTCCATTATTGAATTCAACGATACCATAAACGTGCGTACGGGGTTTCAACCTGTTAATTCCATTGATTTAGACAAGATATCATTCCAACCATGTGGCAGCGGTACTGCATTGTACGATGCTGTTTTATCGGGGATTACCAATGCTGTTAATTACAGAACAAACCTTGAAAATTCGGGTGTAAACTGCCAGACCCTTATTTTTATAATTACCGATGGAGAAGACAACTCATCGCAAAATAGCGCAGGCAAAGTTAAAAGTGTATTATATAATATTGTGAAAGAGGAGAAAAACTCATTTAACTTTGAAACCATACTTTTTGGTGTTGGCAATGATGCTAATTTTGAAAATGCCCAAAAAGAAATGGGTATTAAACATTTAGCAAAAATTGGCAATTCCTCAAAAGAAATACGAAAAATGATAGGGTTTATTTCAGCATCTATTTCAAAAAGCTCCGGAGGTAATACTCAAGTAGTGTTTTAATTAATTTATTTTATATATGATACATATTTCAACAGTTTCGAGACGAGGTTCGTCGCATCCCGATTGGAACGAGGACAACTTTTATTTCAAACTAACCGACAATTCAATTATTGGAGGTGTATTTGATGGGTGCAGCTCCGCAAAGGATTCCTACTTTGCCTCGAAACTGTTTGCTAATATGTATAAAAAAACGATTTTTGATTTAAATGAAGCAGACATAAACATAAAGAATTTTTCCTCTATTATAAATGTCTTTTTCAAAAATCTGAATGGAATAATAAAAACCATTGGCCTTGCCACTGACGAGACGTTATCAACTGCTGTTCTTTTTGTTTATGAATTAAACAGCAATAACTTATTAGTTAAGTTTTTTGGTGATGGGGTAGCCTATGCAAACAATCAATACCTCGAAATTTTTAATAACGATGAAGAAAACAAACCTGATTATCTTGGATATTCTCTTGATGAAATCCTGACAGGCAAAAATTTCAGAACCTATTGGGATATGAAAAAATCGTTTGCCGCTAATACAAAAGACTTCAGCGTTTCGTCCGATGGGATATTTTCGTTTAAGAAAACAAACGAAAATGAACCCGACTTTTTATGTGAAAGCTATTTGGTACAAGATAATTTTTTATATAAAAACCCGGCATCCCTTAAAAGAAAGCTGAATATTTTAAGGAACAAAGGATATGAACATTACGATGACGTCACAATAATTAGAGTCAAAACAGAGTAATATTATGAATAAAATAAAACTTTACGATTCCGGAGGTTCAACCAAGTTTGAGGTTGATATTTCAAAGGAAATTGATCGTGGAGGGGAAGGTTCTATCTTTCCACACCCTAATGATAAAAACCAGGTAATTAAGATATATCACGAAGGCATTGTCCATAACCTAACACAGCAAACCTGGATTTATCTTAGTCAGCTTGATAAAAGATTTGTTAAACCGTTGGAATTATTTTATAATGATACCGAAGCAATTATTGGTTTTAGCATGAATCTGTTGGATAACTCCTATTACAGGATTTCGCAAATTTTTACTAAGTCGCAATGTGCCAAATTGGGAATTAACGAAATAATAAAGAATAAAATTTCAAATGAACTCATTTCTATAATAAAAGAAGCTCATAGCAAAAACATTGTGATTGGAGATTTTAATCCTTATAATATTTTTATTAACCCTCATGGAGATATACAAATTTTAGATGTTGATAGTTTTGAAACCCCAGCCTTAAAGCATTCAGGCCGTTTGCTTGACGATATTAGGGATCATTATTATTTGGGAAAGGTAAGCCGCCAAAGCGATTATTATGCTCTGGCAGTAAATGTTTTCAGGCTTTTAACGTATGTGCATCCTTACAAAGGAGTTCATAATATATGGAAACAGCTTGAAGAAAGAGCAATAAAAAGAATATCCGTACTTAGCAACGATACCGATTTAATAATTCCTGCATTTTACGAACCCATTGGTAGTAAAGCATTAGAAATGCAATTTAAACGGATATTTGAAGATGGCGAAAGGTTTTTAATTCAGGTGGACCAAATAATCACAATCAAGAAACCACAAACTGTTATTCAAACCAACCGCACGAATATTATGGTGAAAGTAATTTCAGATAACGTAATTGATTTCTATTTCAATGAAACATTGGGGTATATAAAAACTGATACCATTTCTGAATTGTACGATTGCACTTTCAAAGGTAATCTGAGTTTAACCGGAAAAATAAACAATACAGACTATGATTCTCTATGGGTTGGAAATAAAAATATACTTCGGGTGAATGATAATCAACTTTATTATCATCATGACCTTATAATCAACTTCAAAATACCTGAAAATTTCCGTGTTATTCAATTAGATCATATTCTGTTTGGTGTTGACTGGGAAAATATCTACCATATTTATCCTGATAAAATAATTAATAAAACTATTTCATGGAGCAAGATACCTTCCTGGGGACGTGGGTTTAAATTTGAATTTAGCCCAATACAACTAACTGGAGGAATTGCCCGAACACATTTTAGATATGGAGATGCCATAAACTCGGTGAAATTACCATTGAATGCTAAAAACCTGAATTTGAAAGGAAATACTGGTGTAATTACCTATTTCGAAGATGAAAAAATTAAACATAATTGGTTTTGCATAAATGGATTAAACCTTGTGATGTGCAAAGAAACCGAAGAAATATTTAGCTTTGCTGTTAAACAAACAACAGGAACTGCATTTGTTTTTGTTCCCAAGGATGGAAAAATTGAAATATTGCGAACACCTGATTTTAGCGAAGTGGATTCAATTGAATTTGATGTATGCACTGCGCAGTCGCAAATTTTCTTAACCCGATCCGGTTTATTGCTTTTGGAGAATAAAATATTGTATTTAATTAATAGAAATTAATTTCCATGATGTCTTCCACTAATTCTGTAAAAATAGCTGTTGCTCAATTAGAAGTTATTGCCGGACATCCGGATATAAATGCAAAAAAGGTTCTTCGGGAAATTGAAAATGCAAAAGATGCCGGAGACGATATCATCGTTTTCCCTGAAATGTCTGTTCCCGGTTATTTGCTTGGTGATGAGTGGGAAAACACCGCATTTGTAAATGATTGTTATTCATATAACGATGAAATAAAAAATGCAACTGATAACATTGTGGCTATCTGGGGAAATGTTGATTTGGATGAAACTATGAAAAATGAAGATGGCAGGATTAGAAAATACAACGCAGCCTTTGTTGCCCAAAACAAAAATTATCAAGGGGCTGGTCGTGTTCATAAAACTTTAATGCCAAAATATCGTGAATTTGACGATGAACGGCATTTTTATTCAGCCAGAAAAGAAGCTCAAGACAGGTATTTACATATTGAGGAAGTATTTGATCCTTTTGATGTTACTATAAAAGAAACAAGCCACAAACTTGGAGTTATCCTATGTGAGGACATGTGGAGTGACGATTACACCATAAACCCCATTAATATTCTTTTGAGAAAGGAGGCCGGATTAATTGTAAACCTTTCATGCTCTCCCTGGACTTGGCGAAAGAATAATAAACGGCATTCTGTAGTGCGAAACAGGATTCAAAACCAACCAGTTTATTTTATCTATGCCAATAATATCGGGATTCAAAATAATGGTAAAAACATTTTTCTTTTCGATGGCAATTCTACCATTTATAATCCTGATGGCTCACTCCAAAAAGTAGCAAAAGATTATACTGAAGAAACAATCAGGGCAACCATATTTGGTGAAAAAATAGAGATAATGCCCAATCCCGATGTAAGTGACGAAAGGGATAAGGAAGAACTGTATAAAGGTCTCGTGTACGGGATTAGGAAATTTTTTGACATTTTTCCAAACCGTCGTGTTGTATTAGGACTAAGTGGTGGAATAGATTCAGCTTTGAGCGCAGTGTTACTTGCCGAGGCGTTAGGTTCTGAGAATGTTTACGCCATTAATATGCCCTCTCAGTTTAATTCCGAAACTACCAAAAGCGCTGCAAAAATTCTGGCACAAAATCTTGGCATTCATTACACCACTATACCCATTCAGGCTTCATATGAGAATACAATCATGGATTTGGAATCAGCCATATTTACCCGATTAGATGGTTCGAATGCAACCACAGAGTTAAAACTTTCAGGTATTAATAAAGAAAATATCCAGGCGAGAGATCGGGGCTCCCGCCTGCTAGCAGGAGTAGCTTCCATTTTAGGGGCTGTATTTGTAAACAATGGCAATAAAACCGAAACTGCTTTTGGCTATGCGACTCTGTATGGAGATGTGAATGGGGCTCTTGCTCCCATTGCCGACCTATATAAAATGGAGGTTTATGAATTGGCTGCATTTATAAACAGTAAAAAAAATGTTATACCGGCCACCATCTTTAATATTCCGGCTTCAGCCGAATTGAGCGCCGATCAGAATATAAACGAAGGAAAAGGTGACCCCATTTATTATCCATACCATGACAAATTGGTGCGTGCATTTGTCGAGTTCCGCCTCGACCCGGAAGATATCCTTCGCTATTACACCGAAGGTACATTGGGGCAAGTTCTACATTGCGACCAAGCAATTATTGACAATTATTTTAAAGATAACGCATCCTTTATCGCCGACCTAGAACACAAGTGGAAACTCTACAAACTTAATTACTTCAAACGTATCCAGGCACCTCCGATTATTGCAGTTAGCAAACGTGCTTTTGGCTTCGATTTACGCGAATCGCAAAACGGGGTGTATTTTACCAGGGGATATCTACAATTGAAAAACAAAATCTTGCACAAATAACTAACAAATGCTGCCCGCCAAAAACGGGGCAATGCTCCTTACCTCGAATTTGGGTAACGTAAGCCTTTGGGAACTTGATTGTGAGTTGGTTACATATATTTTTGAAATCACAGAATCGTGTATCCGTTTTTTCAGCGATAAATTGATACGTGATACCTCCTTTAAACAACCTTAAAAAGTAATGTAAAAAATTACCTGATACCACTTTTATTCATTTGTTTGATGTGATAGAAATATCATTTTTCTGTGACTTTTCTGTGACAACTTTAAAAGACCTTTGATGGTACAAACCATTAAATGTAAAATTATGAATACAAAAATTATTTTTAGTTCATTGTTGTCATCAAGCCTGATATTGTTTACCCAGTGCGATAAACTGGAGGAGCTAGGTGAAGGGGGTTTTGGAAAGGCAACTTCAGAAAAATTCAAAATTACCATCGAAAACGTACAAGCCCCAAAGAAGTATTTTGCTTCGGGAATTTTTAACACCCCGATCGGTGCTTCCAAAGCAGGCCCGGCCACACCAGGGAATAGTTTTGAATTTTCATTTAACGCCGGAAAAGGCCATAAGCTTTCTTTCGTAACCATGTTTGGCCGCTCTAACGACCTGTTCTTTGCCCCTGATGGTAAAGGTATCGAACTTTACAACGGCGATACACCTCTAAGTGGCGAAATCACGTCGATGATCAAACTTTGGGATTCCGGGACTGAAGTAAACGAAGCCCCCGGTATGGGAATGTACCAGGCAAATACGCAATCTGCCCCCGACATGGGTCCGGATGAGAGCATTCCTGTTATGGAAATCAGTAAGGTTAACGATGGCTTTACTTACCCATCGGTGGCAAGCATCATTAAAGTTTCTATATCAAATGATGGAGGCACCATGTTCACAGTTCGGATAGATGATCTTACAGGTGCTTTTACCCCAGTTTCTCCTGGTGTTTGGTTAATACACACCTCTGACAATCCCATTTTTGAACCTGGTCAATTGGATCGTGGTTTAGGTCTGAAGAACATTGCCGAAGATGCCAACCCAACAGCCCTTGGAAAATACTTGGCTGACAATAGTGGCCTGGTGACACCAATTTCCCCAGGGGTTTGGACAATCACGAAAAAGGGTATGCACCCTATATTTCAAAATAACCAGTTGGATTACGCGGAAGGCCTTAAATTCATTGCCCAAGGTGGCGATCCCACAACACTTGCAGCCTCTTTAAAAACAAAAAGCGGAATAATTTCAACTGGTGTTTTTAACATGCCGAAAGGAGCTTCTTCCCCTGGGCCATTAATGCCTGGTGAAAAATATGAATTTACAGTGAAGGCTTCAAAAGGGGATTATTTAAGCTTTGCCAGTATGTTTGGACAATCAAATGATTTGTTCTTTGCACCTTCGGATATGGGCATTCCTCTATGGATTGACAAACTTCCGACTTTTGGGGACGTGAGCTCACAAATTTCCGTCTGGGACGATGGAACCGAAGTGGATGAATATCCGGGAGCCGGAAACCATCAACCTGCACGTGGGCCTGGCGGCATTGTCGAAAGCAAGAACATTGTGGTCGTGAATGATGGGTTTATGTACCCCACCACCAAAAGTTTGATCAAAGTAACAGTTACTCCACTTTAAAAATTCTTCACTTGGTGCCTGTATAAAAAGTCTGTTTTAAGCGGCAAACCACTTATCTGCCCAAACGACTTATTATCATCAATTCGAAATATAAGCGTAGTTAGAAGGCTACGCTTATATTTTAAACTTTATCTACAGCAACAGGGATTGGTGGTTAAATCACCACAATGGACACAAGACTTTTGATAAAAGTTCAAAAGACGTAACCAATCTACTATCCGGTGTTTTCTTTAAAAATCATACCTTTCTGAAATATAATTCTATCTCGGTTATGGATCAGAATTTTGATTCACATTAATATTAATGTATTTATGATCATTTTGGGGTTTTTAACTGTTTAGATAATCGTCGAGGTACTTTAAAAATAGCACCAAGGAAGTTTGCTCAACATTAATCTAATTCACTCCCACAACCAGCGTCCTTGTGAAGTATATCATCAATTTTTTTGAAAGTCTGTTCGAACTTTATCTATTATACTATTTTATTAAAAGTCTCAAAAATAACATTTCTGAGTTATCATTTAGTTGCAAGTCTTTTAAATGCACTAACCTATCTTCGAAGTAGGATGAGGGAAGAAAGGAAGTGTATGGAAGCGTATGGATGAATTGGGGCATGTTTGTCAAACTTTTGCTTTTTGGGTTGGCACATTTTCTTTTTTCTTTTTCAATCAAGCTGTAAGGTATCACCGGAGAATTTTTTCTTCGGCTTGTTGCCAATAAAGGCAGTATCCATAAAAGAAATGCGAGTGCCGTCGCTAGTCGTATGAGAAAAGCTGATGAACCCGCTCTTGTAAAGGAATCCATTCAATTAGTCCCTAATTGTAATGTTAAATTGTGATTGAATTTTTCAACTGCAGTTATTAACGCTCGTTATGTTTCTCTTGATAAATAATCTGTGTCCATATGCAGGTGTCGTTTATTTGCCTTGTAGCCAACAGTAAAATAAACGAATGAATTATTACCCTCCAAAACAACGAAAGCCCCGTAAATACGGGGCTTTATGTTGACCTACTAGGACTCGAACCTGGACTAACAGAACCAAAATCTGCTGTGCTGCCATTACACCATAGGTCAGTACCGTTGCTTTCGAGGTGCAAAAGTATAAAAATTTTCTTTGCGAACTAATTCTTTATCCATTTTTATTCTTCCACCTGTGTAAGACCGTCAATGGTCATCTTCCACCTTTTATTAATCAATTCCCAGCTGTTATTATTTTCAATGTCACTGATCAATGGTCGAAGCCCTTTACTTATATATACTTCAGTATTAATAGGGATTCGAAGCGTAACTTTAACATTTTGATCGTTCCACTTTGTATTTTCTGGAAAGAGGAAGATTGGATCAAGCCACAATATGGTGTCTTTTTGCCCGTACGAATAGCTAATTAATCTGGAAATTGAACTAGCTTCGTCATTACTGGATCCAGCCGAATTCTTCGAAACATCAACTTTCATATTGTCGTCATCGCTCTTTTTTATATCAAATTCAATGCTTCCGAAACAATATCTCTTTCCATCAACTATCAATCGCCCATATTTGTTATGATCCCTAAATCGTTCAATTTGATTTTCGGAAATCGGATAGTGCTCGCTCACCTGAATATTTATTCTTCTTTGTGCGGTTTTACTAAGGTTCGACATTTGGGAATTGTTAAATCCAACCAATTCAAGACCATTGATAGTCATTTGCCATGTTTTATTCACCATTCTGTCGTCCCAGTATTCGTTTACATTTTCGATGTTACTAAGAATCATCCTTGTATTTTCGTTCAAATGGACTTTCATACCAACAGGAATGCGAAGTGTAAAGCGTACCTTTTGAATTTTCCATTGGTTATCGCTAACCTTATAAACGGGATTAATATTAAGCACTGAGTCAAGCTGAGTATAGGTTACTTTTATAAGTTTAGCCGAATTCAGCGCTACACCGCTGCTTATGCCCCGTGCTTCCCTAACTATCTCCAACTCCATTTTATCAGAGCTACTTTTTTCGATATCCAACCGCACAAGTCCATATAATTCGGTGGTTTTTCCGGTTGATATTACACCGAACATGTTGGAACGATGCAATCTTTCCATTTTATGAATGTCGTTTTCAAATGGATTAGGAGCACTGATATATAGCGTTTTGAATTTATTATTTTGAAGGTCAACAATCTCTTTCGAAGTATTTTCGTATTTAAAATTCGTTATTTGATCAAAAACAAGCAAAGTACAAGCAACTATGGAGATAATCCAAAAAATAGCCATTGATGCCAGAACCAAGCGATCTTTTGCTTTGAATCTAATTATAAGCTTAAGGCCTCCATAAATGAGCCCAGCTATTGGTAATAAAACGATGATAAATGCTAAAATTAATAATGCATCGGCACTCGCTGAGTTTGTAAAGTGAGTGAGTAAATCTTTTAGAGACGAAAAACTATTGTCATCCCAGTTATCAAACATAAAATTGTTGAAATACGAAACTGAAATTATTCCGATAATGAAACCAAGGGACATAACAATTAAAAAGATTCCCAATAATACCCTTAAAATACTCCACAAAAACCTCAGAAAATTACCAAATACATGAAAGAGCTCATTAATAAATCCTCGCAACTTATCGCCAAATGAATTCCCATCCATCCGGTTCATATTTTTCTTCACATGCTCAAACTCATCACGAATGGTGCGTTCAATGTTGCTTATATTAACATCTTCGCCTTTCATTTCGAGCTTTTGTGCTGCTGTTACCGCTCTTGGAACAACAATCCAGAGAATAGGATAGATGATAAGCGAAATACCTCCAGCAAAAATCAACCCAATAAAAATGATTCTGAAAAAAACAGGGTCCATATTGAAATATGCGCCTAACCCGGAACAAACACCACCAAGGTAGGAGTTATCACCATCCCGGTATAACCTCCGTGATGGTTTACCTGTAGGTTCGTATACGGTCTTTTTGCCGGCTTCATAATTCTCCTCTCCTGTTCCGGCAATATCTTCAGGTTTACCCAGAATAAATATAATCTCCGAAACATCATCGAAATTAATCGATTGCTTAGTTTCGGTTACCCTTGGTTGAAACAATTCTGCGATACGACCTTCAATATCTTCAACAATTTCGGCACTTTCAGGTTTATTCCCAAAATATCGTTTTAATGTATCAAGATATACTTGCAGTTTATCGTAAGCATCTTCATCAATGTTAAAAATGATTCCACTGATATTTATAATAATTGTCTTTTTCATAGCAAATTATTTAAGCGTTGGTATGTTTAAGCGTTTGAAATATTTTGGGCAGCAGTCATTCGTGCTGAACGTAATGAGTTTACCGAAGTAATTAATTCGTTCCAGGAATTGTCAACTTCGTTTAAAAACTGACGACCTAATTCAGTGATTGTATAATATTTACGAGGAGGTCCCTGATTGGATTCTTCCCAGCGATAAGAGAGAAGTCCCGAATTTTTTTGCCGTGTAAGCAGTGGATATAAAGTACCCTCAACCACTATCAGTTTAACATCTTTTAATTGATTGATAATATCGGATGCATACATATCCTTGTGCGCTAAAACAAGCAGGATACAAAACTCTAGTATCCCCTTTCGCATTTGTGCATTTGCATTATCTGTATTCATACTCATTTGCTTTTAAAATAAAACTTTGTAAAATTGCAGCCCACAATTTTTTCAACTGAGGTGACAACTGAATGCAACCTCAGTAATTATTGCAAGTTGATGAACTAGTTAATTTGACTTTGGAATTACAATCCACATAATGATATACATGAGTAACCCTACGCCAAAACCAAAAAATAGGACAACAAATAGCAATCGAAACAAGATCGGATCCATGGTCCAATAATTCCCCATTCCCGAACAAACCCCACCCAATACTTTATCATTCAAATTTCTGGTGAGACGTTGATATGGTGTACGTTCGGATTGGCTATTTCCCTGATTTAAATTCAAAAGGTTCTGATCCCTGAGAATTTCATACACCATTTGAAAAGTGATCACTTTTTGTCCCAATTCCATACGGTTTTGGAAATTTTCTGAAAACATAGCTTCAAGGGATTCGCAACGAACAGGATCTTTCAAGCGCATCCTGCAAAGTGCATCTTCGAGCCTTAAAAAAGCATCTTCCTCAATTTGGAAAAGTTTTCCGGCTAAATGTATTGTAACAACTTTTTTCATATCATTCGTATTATGTTTTGCTTTGTAAATTCAATACAAAGATATATAATATTTTTAGTACTATGTGTTGCATAGTACTAATTTTATATAATTATTAAAAAATAATTTGAAACCTGCGCATGGTTAATGTATTTTTGTTGTATAAAAAATGGTAAACTATGGAATACAGAGGTGTGATTTCAAAGATGTTGACAGAGCTTACAAGTCCTGTTCAATATTATCTTCCGGTTAACGATGGTAGCATTAATATGAATGAGTTGCTCAATTCTCAAATATCAATTAGTTGGTTGAATGATATTCATTGCCAGAATTGTGGAAAACTCACCAAAACGTCATTTGCCCAAGGGTATTGTTATCCCTGTTTTATTTCAATTCCCGAAACCGAAGATTGTGTACTTCGTCCTGAATTATGCAAAGCGCACGAAGGAATCGCACGCGATATCGAGTGGGCCACCGAACATTGCCTTCAGGATCATTTTGTATATCTTGCACTTTCCAGTGCTCTAAAAGTAGGGGTTACGCGTAGGTCGCAAATTCCAACACGCTGGATTGATCAGGGAGCATCCAAGGCAATAAAATTCGCACAGACGCCAAACAGGTATATTGCAGGACTTATTGAGGTAGAACTGAAAAAACATTTAACTGATAAAACCAACTGGCGACATATGCTGATGAATAAAATTGCTGACGATATCGACCTCAATGGGCAGAAAAAACACATTGCCTCCCTCCTGCCGGTTGAGATTCAACAATACATTTGTGTGGATAACACGGTAACTGACATCGAATATCCCAATATTTCTTATCCAATTAAAGTTACCAGCCTGGATTTGGAGAAAACATCTCAAATAAGCGGTAAGCTAACCGCAATTAAGGGTCAATATCTTATTTTTGACAACGAAAAAGTGATGAATATCCGTAAATATGGAGGTTATTTGGTGGCGGTAAACATATAATCTTCTAATTCTACTTTTACAAATTGTTAAAAATCATAACTGTCTAAATATTATTATATTGTTCCTAATAAGATAATAAAGTTTGATTAATTTAGCCTATGTTTTCTACTAAGGTTAGAATGAAAAATAAGGGTTTTCATTCTTGGAAATTAAATTTAATTGGCTAATTATCTTACTTTCTAAAACCTTAGTAGAAAAATATTAATAGAGAAATTTGACCTTATTACCTTATTGTTAATTAAATTGTTGTACATAAAATTCAAATCTGTCAAAGTAGAACTAAATATCCAAGATTAAAGAAACCGGGCAATGGTCAGATTGGAAAATATCCGAATGTATCGATGCTTGTTTCAATCGTGTTTTTAGCGTGTCAGTAATCAAATGATAATCGATTCGCCAACCAAGATTTTTCTCCCGGGCATTTGCCCTGTAGGTCCACCAGGAATATTGTTCCGGTTGATGGTTAAAAACTCTAAAACTATCTATAAATCCTTTTTCCAGAAATTGATCTACCCAAGCACGCTCCTCAGGTAGGAATCCGGACATTTTGGTATGTTTTTTTGGATAATTAATGTCAATTCCCGTGTGCGCAATATTAATATCTCCTGATATGATAATATTTGGCCGATCAAATCTCAATTTGGAAATGTATTCATCGAAATCTTTTAAAAATTTCATTTTAAATACTTGGCGGATATCGCCGCTTGTTCCTGATGGAAAATAAACTGCTAAATGAGTAATATCTCCATAGTCTGTGCGTATGAGACGTCCCTCAAAATCGTACTCCGGATAATTCATTCCAAGTTTTACGAAATCAGGTTTCAATTTGCTAAAAACGGCAACGCCGCTATATCCTTTTTTTTCTGCAGGAAACCAATAATGATGATAACCAAGTTCTGGCAAAAAGCTTAAGTCAAGTTGGTCAGGTGATGCTTTAATTTCCTGAAGACAGAGTATATCGGGTTTTGCATCTTTCAACCAATCGATAAACCCCCTTTTAATTGCTGCTCTTAGTCCATTTACATTGAACGAATAAAATGAAACTTCCATAAATGCTTATTAATTAGGGATCAAATTTACACAGATTTTTACCAAAAATGTCATAAACCCGCAGTCAAAGCCTATATTTGTAACGTTCCAAAAACTAAACAACGCATTGAAAAAAGGATTGGTTATTAAATCAACAGGAAGCTGGTTTACGGTAAAAACCGAAGATGGTAATATTATAAATTGCAAAATCAAAGGTAAAATACGAACACAGGATATAAAAAGCACCAATCCTGTCGCTGTGGGCGACTGGGTTGAAATTGAAATAGTTGATTCTCAAACCGGTGTCATTTTCAATATCCAGGAAAGGAAAAATTATCTTATTCGCAAAGCTTCCAACCTTTCGAAGCAATCTCAAGTTATTGCCGCTAACCTTGACAGAGCGTTGCTGGTTGTCACTCTTGTTTTTCCCGAAACATCGCTGGAATTTATCGATCGCTTTTTAGCCACAGCAGAGGCATATAGAATTCCGGTAACTATCATTCTAAATAAAACAGATCTATATGAAAATACTTTACCGGGACTTGTAAGCGATATTCACAATATGTATGAACCAATTGGTTACCCGGTAATCGAAACCTCCGTTCCTCTGAATAAAAATTTAGATCTGTTAAAAGCTGTTTTATTAAACAAGGTCTGCGTGATGGCAGGAAATTCAGGAGTTGGAAAGTCAACGCTGATAAACTCAATTTTCCCGGGATTAAAGCTAAGAACAGGGGAAATATCAGATTATCACATGAAAGGAAAACATACGACCACATTTGCAGAAATGGTTGAATTACCTGAAGGTGGATATATTATTGATACTCCCGGGATAAAAGGCTTTGGCATGGTGCATATGGATAAAAAAGAAATTTACCACTTTTTCCCTGAAATCTTCAAATATGCATCCTCATGCCAGTATTACAATTGCCTTCATATGGAGGAACCAAAATGCGCAGTAAAAAAAGCCGTTGAGGATGGAATTATTTTTGCTTCAAGATATTACAGCTATCAAAGTATCGTAAACGACCAACAAACAAAGTATAGAAAATAATAATTGATATTATTTGAGAAATAATTTTCTAATACTCTAGTTTATATTATATTAAATAAATTATATTTACCATATAATCAAATGCAGAATCCTTATCAATGAAGAAGATATATTCGATATTCATTTCGCTTATAGCATTTATACTAATCATTAATTTTACCTTTTATATAAGTATATATCGCCAACAACTTTCAAGTGCACAATCAATTTTAAAGGAACAAAACAAGACTTGTTCAGAAAACCTTGAAAAAATCTCTCTCGATTTTGAAAATAAAGTAAAAGGCATACTTTCCTCCGACTCATTAATGTCAGTATTTAATACAAAAAATAAAGACATTCTATCAATTCAGAAGCTAAAGCTTTTATATTCTGAGTTTCCTATTCTAATTTCAAACATTACGATTTTTGATACCAATAAAAATGCTTTTAGTCTTTATCTTGATAAAACGGGTAATTTCATCACAGATTATTATACTGCTCATGTTCAAAAAGTATTTCTAACTCATGAGTCATTGAATTTTGAAAACGATGAATACATCTATTCATTACCAATAATTAAAAATAAACAACTCCTAGGAGGTCTTTGTTTTACAATAAATTATGCCTCCTTTGTTCAATCGATTCTTCAACATTATAAATTCGATGATTATAACTGGCAATGGCTTATAAACAATTTAGGAACTGTCGTATTTAATAATTTATCGAATATCAAATTCGAAGTTGTCAATCAGGAATCAATTAATAATGTATTTAACAAAAAATCTGAAATAGCCCTATTTCAAAAAATAATTACTGAAAAATCAACCATCCATTGCTATTCTCAGTTCAAGACTTTAACACTTGTAAAACGTAATTTTGGTCTTGTTTTTTCAGTTGCATATAAAAAAATACTTCGCCCATTAGTTTATCGTGCAATTACCAGTTCATTCCTAATAATAATTGTTGGAGGATTTCTATTTTGGTTATTGATTAAAATTCTTTCCGAAAAAGAACTACAAAACAAGAAAGCGCATGATTCTGAGCTCAATCTGATGAAGATTTTTGATTCGATTCCAATAGGTGTTATGATTCTTACACAGGATAAAACCATTCGCCATATCAATCAAACTGCATCCGAGATGCTTTACGGGAAGAATGAAACCAATATTATTGGTCGTAATGTTGCAGACATGATTACACCAAAAAATTTCGATGATAAAGTGAAATCAGATTCGGCCTACGACACAGGGCATTTTTATGTTTTCGATAAAGATGCAAATGAATATACTATTTATAAAAACGATATTCCATTCATATTAAATAAAGAAGAACTTTTAATCGAAGCTTTTATTGATGTAACGCCAATCGAAAAATCACGAAAACTTGAGGCTGCAGCTAACTTAGCAAAAAGTGATTTTTTAGCAAAAATGAGTCATGAAATACGAACTCCGATGAATGGCATTGTTGGAATGGCAGATGCTTTACTCCAGCAACCTTTAAATGAGGAGCAGCATGAATATGCCGAAATAGTAAAAAAATCATCTGACCTCCTTTTAAGCCTCATTAACGACATTCTTGACTTTTCAAAAGTCGAAGCAGGTAAAATGATGCTTGAAGAAATTCCATTCTATATAAAAGATGAAATAAATTTTGTAAAAGAATTGTTTAAGCCAATAGCCGATCAAAAAGAAATTAAAATAATCAGTCATATTGCTTCAAATGTTCCAGGGCACATTATTGGTGATCCTTTCCGTCTGCGTCAGGTAATTTCAAACCTGATGAGCAATGCCCTTAAATTTACTCAGGAAGGTGAAATTGTTATTAATGTAGAAGTTGCCGAAGAATATTCCGGACACTTTACTTTATTGTTTGTAATTGAAGATACCGGAATTGGCATACCTAAAGAAAAACTTGATACCATATTTGCTTCCTATACTCAAGCCGAAGGATCCATTAGCAGAAAGTATGGCGGAACAGGCCTTGGTACAACTATAAGTAAACAATTAGTTGAATTAATGGGTGGTGAAATTTGGGCTGAAAGTCCTTCGACTATTTCAACAGATTCCTCCTTTCCGGGTTCAAAATTTAACTTTACCATTGAAGTTTTTTCAAATGAAAGGTCACAAAAAAGCTACGATTTCACTCAAATAAAGGAATATCAACAGATTAATGCATTGGTTATAACGAGAGAAGAAAACAGAACGGAACCAATTTTCGCATATTTTGATAATTTTGGTATCAATTACGAACGATACAAAGTACACGTGGATACTCCTGAATTATTATTTAACAAATTATTAATAGAATATGATAAATTTCAAATTGTTGTTATTAGTGATTCCCATGAGTTAGATGGCTTTAAAGTTGCCAAAATAATGCAAGACAAAGGCATAATTTTCAAACACTTATTTATTCTTATCAGCAACAATGATATAACCGGGAATTTTATCCGGGCCAAGCGTTTAGGAATAGATTACTATCTAATTAAACCTTACGAATCTTCAGAAGTATTTAATTTGGTCCAGGAAAGTTTTCCATCACTAAATCCAGGTACAAGAATTCCTGTAGGATTAAATAAAATCAGAAAAGAAATAAATATTCTTGTTGCTGAGGATAATATGATTAACCAGAAAGTTGCAAAAACTATTTTCAAAAATATCGGCTTTGAAATTGAAATTGCTGCAAACGGCATTGAAGCTGTTGATATGACTATGAAAAATAATTATGATATTATATTTATGGACATGATGATGCCAGAAAAAGATGGTGTGCAAGCAACAAAAGACTTAAGAAAGAAAGGTTACAAAGGTCCTATTATTGCAATGACAGCCAACGCAAGTAAAGAAAGTAAAAATAAGGCAATCACAAACGGCATGGATGGTTTCATTACTAAACCAACAAAAATGGATGCTATTAAAAAAATATTAATAAAGTATTTTTCCGAGCCTATACATGACAATTTTATTCATCCTTAAGATTTGTTACCGGAACCATTTTATAAAGTTTATCTGAACGTCTTACCTGCTTATCGATTGGGATCGATACCATCTCCCCTTTACTCGTTTCATTGACGTTTTTTAGTTCTACCCTAAGTTCGGTTACAGTACCTTCTATAACTCCTGTTGTGGGACCAGTAATGATAATTTCGTCACCAACTTTAAGGGTGCCTGCTTCCACTAAAAATTCTGCCACTTTTAAGTTCGAGAAATAATTGAGACCTTTGCCAACATAGATTTTTTTCTTTGTGGCACACGATCCATAACTATTACTCCATTCGCCCAATTTGCGGCCTAAATAATATCCATCCCAAAAACCACGGTTAAAAACAGTGGAAAGTCTCAACTTCCAATCAGAAACTTTTTCACTTGAAAATGTTCCGATTACATAATCTTCAATTGCCTCATTATAACATGCAACAACGGTTTTAACATATTCAGCTGATCGGGCACGACCTTCAATCTTTAGAACTCTTACACCCGACTCTAACAATACATTTAAAAAATCAATAGTACATAAATCCTTAGGAGACATTATATATTGATTATTTATCTCAAGTTCAACTTCAGTTTCTTTATCTTTAACGATATAAGAGCGGCGACAAACTTGAAGACAACTGCCACGGTTTGCAGATTTATTATATTCATGCAAACTTAAATAACATTTGCCGGAGATGGCCATACACAGAGCCCCGTGCACAAACATCTCTATCTTTATTTGCTTTCCTGAAGGCCCACAGATGTTCTCGTTTTTTATAGTATTTGCAATATTTGCAACTTGAGTCATATTTAGCTCGCGCGCTAAAACAATAACATCTGCAAATTTCGAGTAAAACTTAACTGTCTCCATATTTGAAACATTAACCTGAGTTGAGATGTGAACCTCAACTCCTACTGAACTTGCATAATTAATAGCTGCCTGATCGGAGGCAATAATAGCCGCCACTTTATTTTTTTTGGCAGCATCAACCAAACTTCGCATCAAATCTAAATCGGGGTCATACAATACCGTATTTAACGTGAGGTAGGTTTTTACATTGCATGCATTACATAAATCGACAATTTTTTCAAAATCATCAATTCCAAAATTTACCGTTGACTGCGAACGCATGTTCAGTTTGTCGATGCCAAAATAAACCGAATCAGCTCCAGCCTGAATAGCTGCCATAAGTGATTCCCAGGAGCCGACAGGAGCCATTAGTTCAAAGTATTTTCGAGTTATCATTGTTGCTCACATTTTAAAATATTCATATGTAATTTTCATCCATCCGAATGAAGTTCTCTTTAAACAATAGGAAGAATTATCCGAAAGGTTGTTCCCCTATTAATTTCCGATTGCAAAACGAATATTTTACCATGATGATATTCTTCAATAATTCGTTTTGTAAGTGATAATCCAAGCCCCCAACCGCGGGTTTTAGTTGTAAACCCAGGTTTGAACACACGCTTGAAATTTCTTTTTGATATTCCCTTGCCATCATCTAAAATATCAACAAATACTTTATTAGGACTCTTTGATATTCTGATTTCAATAAATCCTGCATTCACAACCGCATCAAGCGCATTCTTAATTAAATTTTCCAGAACCCATCCAAATAAATGCTTGTTAATTGCTACAATTATTCCATCGTTATTGTTCACAATTTGAAGATTCACCGAAAAAGGAACACGTTTTTTCATGTATTCAACAGATTCATTTATAGCGAAATACAGATCCATTGGTTCCAGTTTGGGTATTGACCCAATTTTCGAAAATCTCTCAGTGATTATATTCAAACGGATTACATCCTTTTCTAGTTCCAAAATCAGATTGCAATCCTGATTAGTTTCTTTAAGCAATTCAACCCAAGCCATTAGTGATGATGTTGGTGTTCCTAACTGATGTGCCGTTTCGCGAGACAAACCCAACCATACTTTATTTTGCTCCGCTCTCCTTGAAAAGCTAAAAGCCAGATAAGAAATAATTACAAATATGATGATTACCAATAATTGAATGTATGGGTATATGGTAAGTTTTTTTAATATAACGGATTCACGATAATAGATATAATTATATTTCCCGTTATCTAATTTTATAGTCATGGGTAACCGAAATTCTTTCATAACTTCAAGCTGTTCCATTAAATATTCATTCCTATAAGCTTTTATGGAATCAACATTTCTAAAAAATAAAATTTTATTGTTTTGATCAGTAAGAATAACCGGTATTGTAGTATTATTTTCTATTACCTTCAATAAAAAATTCAAATCAATAGTTTCTTTTTGTGTCTCCAAAACATATCGGGTAGCCTCAGCCCATAATTCTACCTTCTTTTCTTCTTCCCTCGATAATTCGTGCACTAATTTATTCGTATACCACAACGAACCGATGCCTATTCCAATTGCAATAAAAAAAAGAAGTAATTTCCACCGTTCCTTGTTGGTGTATAAATCTAGCCCAGGTATCATTCCCATTCGACTTTCACTTTATCGTCGGTTATTTTTTTCGAGGTTTTCTCCTTTTTAGAAATTTCAGTTTCTTTTTTTTCAGGCTTCTCTGTATTCTTTTGATCATCCCATTCCACCATAATTGAAGATCTCTTATTCTTATTTCTTTTAACCAATGCTGAATCGTTCTTAAACCAACCAAATTCATGATTCAAAACATCCTTTAACTCATTTTTCTGTTTTACAAAACTTTCCTTAACTACATCTAAAGCTTTACGCGAATCATATGATATTTTATAGTCACTATTAATACCCTGAATAGATAGGTATATACTTGTTCTCCCAAGTCCATCATCTTCAATAATTCCAAATTCGCTGTTTTCTCTTTTTGCTCTATTTGCTTTTCTGGCAAGCACCTCTGAGAGTAGTACCTTAACTTTATAAAAGTAATGATTATCAAAATAATGTATGCCGGAACCGGAAATATTAAATGCAGATGATTGAATATCCATCTGTGGTATAATAACCTGGTTATCTTTCACATAAATTTTGTTTTTCAGGGTAGAGAATTTAATATTTTGCAGCTCACTAAGTGAAACAAATTTAGACAAGCCCATCATGGGTTCAAAATTAACCAATTCCCCATTTGTTATGGTAATGTCTCCATCAACCAAAAGTTTATCCTTATTAAATACTAATCTGTTGTTCCATTCTGAAGAAAAACTAACCTTTCCTGATAAACGACCCCTTAAATGTTTATCCTTTACAACATTTTGCGAAAAATTATTGAACGTATAAAACAATTTTTGAATTTCGATTTTCGAGATATCTGACTGACCTTTTATAATGAAACTCTTATAAACGTCCTGAATAATAGCTCCATTGCCAGAAACATGTCCTGCTAGGGTTTCAAACGAGATCGATTTTAAAACGAACATGCGGGGTTTATAATTTAAATAACCGGAAATCCATTTCGCATTAAATTTATTTAATTTAAAAGTATTTACTGTAAGCTTCACATCAAGTAACACATTATCCGGAAATAATAATTCTCTGGAATATTCCTCACTATTCTTTTTTTCATCTTTTGAAAAATACTTCGATAAATCTAGATTTTTTGAAACAATATCGGCCTTTAACGAAAGTTGATTGGTCCGTTTGAGAAAATATTCAATCCCATTATGCAGAGATCCATTTACCAAAAAATCGTTTTCATGAATATAAAAAGACAAATTATTTAAAAAAATATCGTTGTTCAATCCTATTACTCCATTAATCTGTTGAAAATTATAGTCACTATTTTTACTTTTAAACGCAACATTTTCAAGTTTAATTTGCCCAGAAATCGTCAAATCGTAAATATCAGAAAACTTGAATTCAAATATTTTCCCTAATTTACCTGACGCAGAAATGGTCGATTCCACCAAACCATTAAGTTGTTCCAAAGAATCAAGATGTAAAAAATTCTTGAAATCTTGTAAATTGATCTTTGAAATTAAATTACCTGAAAATGATCCATTATTAAGATTATTTATCTGGCCAATACCTGAAAAAGAACCGTTTCCAAAATTAGAATTAAATTTATTTAATTTAATTTCTGACGTTTGTAAACAGTTACCTAAACCATTTGTAAAACTACCTTCTAAATCAATACTTGATAATTTTATTCCTGAAGATTTCTCAGTAACGATACCATTGGTTAAATTAAACCTTACTTTTACATTAGGATCAGCTCCTCTCCCAATTCCACCTTTCACTGAAAGGTTCAGGTTTGAAGTACCTTTGCCTCTGTAATTTTTCAAACTTGAAGAAATATTTTCAGGCAATGTTTCAAGAAGGTTTCCCAGATTTAAATTTTGTCCTTCGACTATCATATTAATCCCCGGTTTTTCATTCATGTTAATAACACATGTACCTAGAAACTTCAAGCCTGAAACATTAAACTTAGCCTCGTTAAAGTGATATATATTATTTCTTATACTTAAATCACATGTAAAAACAACCGGCTTATTGTGCAAATAATTAATTTTGTAAACATTTAATTGATTAACTAATAGCTTCGATTCAATACTCAAATTTACCGCCGACGATCCAAAATTTCCTTTTATATTCAGTTGATCAGCTTTGCCTAAAAAATTTATCGATGTTCGGCAATCTACATAGTTTATTATTGTATTGGAAAACACTACATCGTTAAACTTAAGCTGGAAATCATTTGCATGTGTTTTAACTTTATTTTTAAAAATATCGAAATTAGTACACGAATTGACATCAACTTTTAACTTAACATAACAATTTTTAATATTCAATCTTTTAAGTTCATAATGACCTCTCAATAATTTAATCATATTGAATTCGAGAAAAATTCTATCGGCCACCAAAAGGGTATCGTTTGCTTCACTAAAATTTAGGTCTTTATAACGTTTTGATGATTGTGCATAGACATTAATAAATTCAACAGATGCATTTGGAAATTGTTTCCATAACGAAAAATCAACTTTACGAATACTAATTTGTGTATCAACTTGTTTGTTCAATTGACTAACAACATATTGAATTACTTGATCCTTAAAAAAGTAATTAATTATGAGAGTAGATATTACCAGTAATATTAGGATTACTCCTGCAATAAAACTGCCTATTTTAAGGTACTTACGAATCTTTTTATTCATTTTTTTAACTTTTCGAATCCCAATTTTAAGATTATAAGTAAAAAATAAATTCAATTAAGTAAGAAATTCAAATCATCTTCGTTACTAACTGAGAAAGCCAGATGGTTATGAGTAAATATTCGAGCTGGATTTTCGCCAATGAGTTTAAGTTTTTTATTTGTATAATGTAACATCGTTCCTTCCCAAAGTCCGACAACCGTTTTTTCAGGATTAGCGTCCAAATACTCATAAATACGCTGATCACGTGTTTCTCCAGCATGATTACCTTGAACGATATCAGAATAATGCGGATTTATCTGAAATGGAATCAGTTCTAATGCTTTAAAACTTTGAGGTTCCACAATTGGCATATCATTAGTCGTACAAATTGAAGGACATGCAACATTTGAACCGGCACTCCATCCAATATAAGGGATACCCTCTCCCACTCTTTCCCGGATAAGGTCCAACAAATTATTCTGTTGAAGCAACTTTAAAAGATGAAACGTATTTCCCCCACCAATTATTATAGCTTCTGCATTTTTTATGGCATCGCTCATTGAATTAACTTTGTGAATTGAAATTATCCTATGACCAATTTCATTAAAACGTTCTTTCACCTTTTGTTCGTATTCATCGAACGAAAAAGTTACCGCAGCAAATGGTATAAATAATGCACTAAGAGGTTTATTACCTAAAAACTCTTTTATGTGATTTAAAGGATATTTCAGATAAGCTTCACCGGCATTGGTGGAATTGCTAAGTAATAAAAGTCTCATAGCAACATAGATATAATTTAATTAAAAAAACTGTCTTTAGAACTATACCTGCAAAAGTAATGTTTTATTATCCTTTGTCTATATTTTATAATTCTGAAATTTGCATGGTGTGGACTATAATACTTTTCACGCAATTATGAATAATCAATAGTGTCAGATTAAAATATTGAGTAAATCTTGTAGGTCAATAAAAATGTACCGTCCCGACGAGACTTGGAATGGAGGGCTTAATTATTTTACTCCATTAGGTCGTACCGATGGGACTTAAAAATTCAATTTGGTATGTCCGATAAGGTCTAAACATTAATCTATGGTAATACGATAATCAGACAAGTCAAACGAAATACGCTTTGAATATGGAAAAGAAGGGTTAGGAGTATTAAAATTCAATATTTCGTTGCATATAAGAATGGCTACAAAATTATAAGCAATAGAAATTTTGCCAGAAGTTTTGGTATTAAAAGTGTTATTAAATATATCATTAAAAACAAGACTTTTAGGAGCCTTTTTAAAATCAATAATTGTGACCATTCCCCTTATATCTGATACTGAACCATAAAAAGAAGGTAACTCTAAATTTTTGCATGCTTCGAAAGTAATACCTGAGGTAGTTGGTAAACTTGAAGAATCGACAACAAAATCAAATTTTGAAAAAATACGTTGCGAATTTTCCTTTGTAATTTCAAGATTAATTATCTCATAATTTACAAAAGGAAAAATAGTTTGCAACCTTTCCCTCGAAAGGATTGTTTTGAGTTTACCGAAGTCATTCCCACCGAATAATGTTTGACGTTGCATTGAATTTTCTTCAACCAGTCGAAAATCGATGATACCCAAATGGCCTATACCTATTGATGAGAGGAGCTGCAGCAAGGCCGACCCAATTCCCCCTGCACCTATAACGGCTACTCGAAGATTTTTTAACCGCTGTTGTCCTTCAAAACCAATAAAAGGTAAAGAGATTTGATCCTTAAAACGCCGTAATTCAGCATCGCTCAAAATCTGATTATTCATTTCCAAATGTTTATTTCACTATCTGTAAAAGTAAACATGAAAATGGAAAAATGGTTTAACAAGACTATTAATTAATTCTGCTGTGACACATTAGAAAACCAACCCTTTTTTACCCTGAATTCCAAAAGGGAACAAGTTAATTTTTCAGCATTCACCTTTTAGGGTCAAGGGTAAAAAGGCTGAAAAATCATTAAAAAATTTAAAGAACCAAAAGAATTAGGCTATTTAATCTATCAAATTAGAATTAATAAAAAAGGGTTGACAAAATGCCAACCCTTTCTGTAATCGAATATAATTATTATAATCCAACAAACGATAAACCAACTGCAATTGGATACAACTCAGGGCCTTTGTTTTTTTCGAATAACGAAACCGGATAATAATTTACGTAAAGGTTCAAATGCCTGTAACCGACTCTGCCCGTGAAACCATATCGCAAACTTCTTAAATTAAAATCATCCCAGTTTTTCCTTTTTTGAGTGCCATTATCTTCAAAAACGTATTTGGTATGCGACCGCAATTTTAACCCACCGATGACACCTCCTAGTATTCGTAATCGTTTTGAATTTTTAAGTTGTCCTGGAAACTGAAACTCAAAAAGCAGGGGAACTGTGAGATACGTCATTGACAATTTAGTCTTGTCCAGATTAATTTGATCCAATGGTTTTGAAACGATAACACCCATCGAATTTTCCTCGATGGTATTTTTATTCTCAAAAAAATAATTATAAAATTCAAATCCCAAACCTGTAACAAATCCAACCTGATTTCCGATCAGACTGAAACTATGCTGTAGCAAATTTAAATTGACATTAATGGATCGACTCGTTCGTAGACTCATAAAATCATCTTCGTTTTTAAGAGTAAATGATTTGTCGCTGCTTAAATAATTATTCAAGCCTAAATCCAGACCTCTCCAATGTCCTTTAAATCCTCCCGAATGTCTTGAATCCCATTTATAATTGTCCCCTTCATCATCTTCATGATTTTCCTCATTATCGTTGTTTCCCTCAAATTGTTTATCTTTAACTTTGATATCGGTTCCATCATCACCATCAACAATCTGAATTTCTTTTTTGCCAATTATAATTCTGGTCGTATCCTTCTTTACTTTTTTAAGGGAGTCCTCTTGGGCCCAGGTTGCTGAAAATATAAAAATTGCTGTCACAAAAGTCAAAATGGTTTTCATAAATTTCAATTTTTAATTGTTTACACACATTTTATTTGCAGGTGTGACGGTTTACATATCAGGATTGTTACAGCAGTGATTAAAAAAATGCTTTTATGAATGATTTTTAATTATTTGCATAACTTATTTGTCAAATTATCGTTTAGTTTGTTAATTAGCATTTTGAAAATAATAGTAGATGACAATTCTTTTTTATTGTAAATCAACTGTTCGCAAATTATTAGTATCACTAGTCTTACTAATTATTTATTTGCCGCTGATTTCATACAGCTTTTCGCAGCAAACGAACATTGAATCACCTTTACTGATTTACGCCATTCAATCAGGCAATCTGGAGCAGGTGAAACAATTGCTTAAACCCCAAGATATAAACTTATTGTTTGCACCAGAGAATTATACACTACTAATTATTGCCCTTAGATCTAACCAACCAAAAATTGTAATGTTTCTTTTAGCCAAAGGGGCAAATCCCAATTTGCGTTGCAAAGGTCGAACTCCTTTAATGTATGCCTGCCAGGTTATTTCCAAAACGCAAATAAAGATATTGCTTGCCCATAAAGCCAACATAAATGAAACTGATTCAACCGGGACTTCAGCCCTAATGATTGCTGCAGCGGTTCAACCTGCTTCCGTGGGTAAAATACTTATTCGATATGGCGCATCCTTAAACGTAAGAAATAAGGTTGGATATACTGCCCGCGATTTCTCCATTCATTCGAACAATAAACCCATGACTAATTATTTGCGGACGATTTTCGAAAGACGTTTGCCAAATTACACTGATGGACCCTATGCTACTTTTATAAGCAAGCAAAAACTGGAGATTTCATACCTTAAACACGATTCATTGCATCATAGGACATTAAAATATGCATCGGTTTATGACTGGAAGAAGCACGCTCACAACATGATCGGTATTAATGGGGATGAGAATATATATGAAATATCACAAACATACGAACCAGAAAAATCTACCTATGAAAACGTTGAAAAGCTAGTGGTTATTGGAGACATACATGGACAATGTGACAGTCTGAAAAAATTTCTTTTTAACAACAATATAACAGATAAAAACAATCATTGGAGTTATGGAAATGGACACCTGCTATTTCTTGGAGATATCTTCGACCGCGGAGAAACTGTTACTGAAGCGCTATGGCTTATCTACCGGTTGGAGCAGGAAGCAAAAAGATCAGGCGGAATGGTACATCTGATATTGGGAAATCACGAATTAATGACATTTACAGGAGATTCACGTTATGTAGCAGATAAATACCTCTATCTTTTCAAAAATATTAAATCAGACTACCAAAAAAGTTACTCAAGTAAATCAATTATAGGCCGTTGGTTAAAATCAAAAAACACCTTGATTAAGATAAACAACATTTTGTTTGTTCATGGCGGAATACATCCTAATCTTTTACAATACAAAGTATCAGTTGATTCAATTAACCATCTGATGAACAACTATTTAAATGCAAAACGAAAAAAAGATAAACCAAACAATTCATTAGTTGAATTTTTGTTGAGTATAAACGGTCCATTTTGGTATCGGGGAATGATTCAGCGAGAACAATTATATGTTAGTATGAACGATGATAATTTAAATCAAATACTAAAATACTATCAGGTTAACAAAATAATGGTGGGCCATTCATATCTGCCCACTATAACACAATTTTACAATTCCAAAATATATGGTCTTGATGTTCCGTTTTATCTTTTCCCCGGAAACCCTATGGAAGGACTATACATCGATTCATCAGGTTATTACCGCCTATATTCTGATGGAAGTCATGTTTTATTAGAAAGTAGTAAATCACTCATAAAATAAATATTATGCAAGAAATCACAAATGATATGTTTAATTGGTCCGAAAACACAATATTAATTGCAGAAGATGAGCTAATTAATTTCCGACTGCTTGAAGTAATGCTTGCAAAAACAAGAGTAAAAATTCTTCGTGGAAAAAATGGATTGGAAACTTTGCAACTATTTAAAGAAAATCAACAAATCGATCTGATTCTCATGGACATCAAAATGCCAGAAATGGATGGATGTGAGGTTACCCGTGAAATAAGAAAAATCAACAAGAAAATCCCAATTATCGCACAAACAGCATATGCATTGGAAGAGGAAAAAGAAAAATCCTTTGAAGCCGGATGCACTGATTATATCACAAAACCTATAAATAAAAAAGAATTACTTTTTTTAATTGATTCCAAATTAAGAGAAATAATCAATACCGCGATTTAAAGTACTCATAAAGACTAACATTTAACAACATCATCAGCATTCCATAGATAAAATCCTCAACAGGGATGGTTAGAAGCCGAATATCTAAGTTTTCCATATTATTATAACCAACAACTTCCCGATCCAAAAAAGAACCAGTCAAGATACCGTTGACAATCATAAATGGTAAGGTTAATATAAGAAAATATAGAAAAAAATGATGTAGCACTTTTGACTTTCTCAAAAAAAGAAAACCAATATATCCGCCACAAAGGAAAAAAGAAGAAAATGTATACGCTTTATTAAAATTAAAAAATGCTATTATAAGTAATATTATATTAATTAATAATGAGAGATAGTTATATCGAAGTTTTGAAGAAGAAGTAAACACATTTTGAATTAAAACTTCATATAAAAACATTGAAGCATATGGAATTGCCAAAAAAAATAACACTTCTTCAAATGGCAAATTAATAATGGTAACCCCCGTAATATATTTAGGATTAAAATACCATACTCCTAAACTAGTAAACCAAATATCCCATAAAATAAAAATGAAAGCAGTAATAAACATTGCAGGAAATAAATATTTCCACTTTCTATAAAAAGATATTCGCTGTTCAAAACTAAAAACTAAGGGTAAACAAACTGCTAATATGTTAATTAATAAATATGTATATTGCATTATTTAATGCTTATATTCAAGATTAAAGTATTTCCATGGAAACATAAAAAGAAAACCATAGTTCTTTTTACCAGCATGATGATCTCCGTGTGCTTTAACCACCGTACGAAAATATTTGTTTTTGTCTTGTGAGAATAACTTAATTCGTTGATGATAAAGCAAATCATGAAATATAAAATATAAGATACCATATCCGGCAATTCCCATGCCTATCCAAAATCGAAAATCAAATTCGGCTTTCGCACCAAAAAACATCAACAAAAAACTAGGCAAAGCAAACATAAGCGTAAATAAATCATTTTTCTCGAAACGTTTTGAATGGGTCATGTGATGATCTTTATGAAGAACCCATAAGAATCCATGCATAATATATTTGTGTGTAAACCATGCAACTACCTCCATTAAAAGTAACGCTCCAATGAATAATAGAAACTGTAACATAATCAATAATTTAATTGTTAAAAACCATTCGAGTTAAACTGATAAGCATAATTTCCTTCTGCTCTTTTACTGAAAAAAATTTTGATCGGGACAAAACTGCGAATAACTTATCCGCAAAAATTTTATCCTCGCAATATGAAAAATAAGACTTTGCATTATGTAAGAGAAATTTTTTATCCTCTTCTATATTATTATATCCTAAAAACGATGGTATATTACTTTGAAATTGAAATCTAATAAACCTTATTTCATAATTCCCGCGTGACTCATTTAATGCTTTTTCCAAGGTATCTCTGCCGGATATAAAAAGTTTATATTTTTTATAAATATTAATCTTAGTTTGCGCTTTCATAGCTTCGGAAACGCCTTTGTAAGCTTTATATAATGGATTTGATACATGACAGGTTAATAATTGGTTATATAGTATTACCGAAATAGATGGATCAGCTCCAGCTTTAAAAAAAAGATCGCGCACCTGAGAAATGGTCATCGTCTGAGAAAATAATACACCTACACTAAAAGTAAACCATGTAAAAAAAATTAATTTTGCCATTGAATCAAATGTAACTTGTTTTTAACATATGAGTTAAAAAACAGATAAAACTTATAGCTATCGGGAATCCTGATTCGCTTTTGGAGAATTAGTTCAGGTGGCATAAACCTAATTTTTTGAAACAAGGAATAAAAATAAATATAAGACAGATATACTCCAAACCGCGAATTTTTTGGAAGTTTTAAAATTCCCTTATATCCTTCCAAAAAATCCTTCTCGATATCGAGGAGAATTTTTTGTTTCACACATTCATTAAATTCCTTAATATCAACTCCCGGAAAATAAACTCTTCCCAGCTTATTATAATCAGCACTCAAATCACGTAAAAAGTTAATTTTCTGATATGCTGAGCCTAACCTTTCGGCATAATATTTAAGTGATTTATATGATTCTTCATCGCCATTGCAATAAACCTTTAAACACATTAGGCCAACAACTTCGGCACTTCCAACAATATATTCATTATAACCTTCGTAATCATAATTATTCTTGTATAAATCCATTTCCATACTTTTAAGAAAAGTTGCAATCAATTCTTTGTCAATATGGAATTTTCTTACTGTATCCTGAAAACTATTCAAAATTGGGTTCAAACTTATTTCCTCTTCAATTGCAGTATACGCATCGCCTTTAAAACGTGCAAACAACATTTCCTTATCATAATCGTGAAACGTATCTACAATTTCGTCCGCAAATCGCACAAATCCATAAATGGAATAAATCGCATTACGTATTTTAGGTTCAATAAATCGGATTCCCAAAGAAAAAGATGTACTATAGCGTTTTGTAGCCAGCTTACTGACTTCAAACGAAATCTGATCAAAAAGTTCTTTCATATTTTTGATTTTTAATATATTCAACAACCAAACTAGCAGCAATTTCCCCGGAAATAATTGAAGGAGGAACACCGGGACCGGGCACAGTTAGTTGACCACAATAAAACAAATTAGAAACCTTTTTGCTTTTCATTTTAGGTTTAAATATTGCAGTTTGCAATAAAGTGTTCGCCAATCCATAAGCATTCCCTTTAAAAGCGTGATAATCAGTTTCGAAATCACGATGGGCATATATTCGTTTAAAAATAACATGCGTTTTTATAATGTCGCCAGTAATAAACTCTAATCGATCCATGACTAAATCGTAATATCGTTCGCGAATTTCTTCTGTGTCCTTAAGTCCGGGAGCAACAGGAATGAGAATGATTACATTTTCAAATCCATCGGGAGCCACAGATAAATCGGTTTTCGAACTAACTGATACATAAATGGCAGGATTTGTTGGCCATTGCGGGTTTTTATAAATTTCATCCGCATGTTTACTAAAATCCTGATCAAAAAAAAGATTATGATGTAACAGATTTTTAACTTTCTTATTAATGCCCAGAAAAAACAAAAGGGCAGAAGGCGCCAATTTTCGCGATTGCCAATACTTTTCAGAATAAGCCCTATATTCTTCCGGTAGCAATTTCTGTTCGATGTGGTGATAATCACCGCTCGCAATTAAAATATTTGTTTTTACAGATGACCCATTAACTATAATTTCTTCAACTTTTTTATTATTTACTTCAATATTATTCACTTCGCTATTAAAATGAACTTTAACACCAAGTGACGAATTTAAATCTATCATCGCGTCAACTACCTTACTCATTCCACCTTCCGGATACCACGTACCTAATACCAGGTCGGCATAGTTCATCATGCTATATAGCGCAGGAGTTTCTGACGGTGTTGCTCCCAAAAATATAACGGGAAATTCAAGTATTTTTATAATCCGTGGATCCTTAAATTTTGATTTCACATAAGATGTCATGGATTGAAAAAAATCAAGTCTGGATATTCCTTTTATTAGCTTGAAATCAAAATACTCAAAAATAGAATTGCCAGGCTTGTAAACAATTTCTTTAATTCCAATATTGTATTTAAATTCGGCATCACTTAAAAATTTCTTAAGCTTATCGGAACTTCCAGGTTCAATCTGTTCAAACAAATTATAGAGTTCATTCAAACTGGCAGGAACATCAATAAATTCATCTTTGCCAAAAAACATCCTATACGAAGGATCTAATCGTTTTAAGGTATAAAAATCTTCCACGGATTTTCCAAATAGGGCAAAGTATCGCTCAAAAACATCAGGCATCCAGTACCACGTAGGTCCCATATCAAAAGTAAAGCCATCGGATTGCAGTTTGGATGCCCTGCCGCCAGGCTGAGAATTTTTTTCGTAAACATCCACGTTAAATCCTTTTTGAGCCAATACACCAGCTGCTGAAAGCCCTGAAAATCCTGCACCAATTATTGAAACACTTTTTGTCATTTCAAACGAATGATTTTATATGATATAGACACTCTAATGGCTTTTTTGTTCATATAATAACAATGATATTTGTACATTTATTAACTCTAGGATAATTCTTAATAATAACTTTTTATTCAAATACATATAATATCAGTGAAGTTTTTATATATTTATTTTTTCAAAAACCTAAAAAATACAAATGAAAAAAGTTAAAACACTTTTGTTCTTAGGCCTCCTGCTTTTGATAAGTGGACCGGGAAGCTTCGCGCAATCAGGCAAAATTGAATTTAAAGAATTTGACCTGAAAAATGGGTTACATGTTATTCTTCATTAGAATAATTCAACACCAACAGTGGCAATCAATTTAGTGTATCACGTTGGCTCAAAAAATGAAAAGTCCGACCGCACGGGTTTTGCGCATTTCTTTGAACATTTAATGTTCGAAGGATCAGAAAACATCGATAGAGGTGCATATTTTAAATATGTACAAAATGCCGGTGGCAATAACAATGCCTCTACCTCATTTGATATCACTCAATATTACGAAGTCCTTCCATCGAATCAGCTGGAACTTGGTTTGTGGTTGGAATCGGAAAGGATGCTTCATTTGAAAATTGACAGCACAGGAATTGAAACTCAACGAAAAGTAGTAAAGGAAGAGAGAAAACAATCGTTGGAAAATAGACCTTATGGAAGGCTTCTTTCGGAAGTTTTTTCAAATTCATTTAAAGTACATCCTTACCGTTGGATGCCTATAGGCGAAGCTCAGTATATTGACCAAGCCCAGAACTCAGAATTTAAGGACTTTTACAAACATTTCTATGTTCCGGAAAATGCTGTATTAGTAATTGCGGGCGATATTCAAATTGAAGCTTTAACTATAATGATTAAAAAATATTTTGAAGATATCCCAAACGGAAATCATGAGATATTCAGGCCAAAAGACAAAGAACCTATTCAAACTAGTGAAATTAAAGTGAATACGTATGACAAAGTTCAATTACCGGTAGTTCTTTATGCATATCATATTCCCGCAATGGGAACGCCCGATTCATATTCCTTAGATATGTTACAAAAATGGATGGCCGGAGGTAAAAGTTCACAATTGTATAAATCATTGGTTGATCAGCAACAAATTGCCATGCAAGTTGGAGCTATCCCTTTTAGTTTGGAAGATGCAGGACTTTTCATTGCATATGGCTTTGCAAACCTCGGTAAAAAAGCTGAAGACCTTGATGCAGCTATTAATACTGAAATAGAAAAAGCAAAATCAAGGGAGATAAGTGATAGTGACTTTCAGAAAATAAAAAACCAAATTGAAAACGATTTTTATAGCCGAAATTCCACCATGCAAGGGATTTCCTCCACTTTGGCTAATTTTTATACCTATTTTAAAAATACTAACCTGATAAATACTGAAATTCAAAAATACCAGCAAATAACTAAAGAGGACATTAAACGAGTTGCAAATCAATATTTAAACCCCGAAAATCGTTTGGTTCTATATTATTTACCTGAATCATTTAAAAAATAAGGAGGCATTTCATGAAAAATCTATTATATAGTATTGTTGTGTTAACTTTTACAGTAACCAGCATTTTTGCTCAGGTTGATAGGACAAAAGCTCCACAAGCGGCTCCTGCACCAAAAATTCAAATAGGTGATTACACGAAGTTTGAATTAGCAAATGGATTAAAAGTATTTGTAGTTGAAAACCATCGACTACCAAGAGTATCATATTCCATTTCGTTAATATTCGATCCCGAAACAGAAGGTGCAAATAGTGGATTAGGATCAGTAACATCAGAACTTATCGGCACCGGAACTAAAACCAGAACTAAAGACCAAATAAATGAAGAAGTTGATTTTATCGCAGCTAGTTTAAGTGCGAATTCAGAAGGAATATATGCGTCGTCTCTGAAAAAGCACACCGAAAAATTACTTGATGTATTTGCAGATGTTACCATGAACTCTGTCTTCAAAAATGAGGAGTTGGAGAAAATCAGAACCCAATCCCTTTCAGGTATAGCAGCAAACAAAGACGATCCTAATTCTATTTCAGCCAATGTATCATCAGCACTCACTTATGGAAAAAGTCATCCCTATGGTGAATTTGAAACAGAATCGTCAATAAAAAATATTTCACTGGACATGTGCTCCCAGTATTATCAGAAATATTTCAATCCAAATATTGCGTATTTATCCATCGTTGGTGACATTAAACCGGCTGAGGCTCAAAAACTAATCGAAAAATATTTTGGTAAATGGAAAAAAGGTATAGTAAAATCGCCAACCTATGCTAAACCTCAGCCCCCTAAGTCCACAGTGGTTGCAATAGTTGATAGGCCACAATCAGTTCAATCGGTAATAGATGTCAGTTATCCGGTTGACATAAATATTGGGAGCCCTGATTTTATTAAAACCAGAGTTACAAACACTATTCTTGGAGGTGGAATATTTCGGTTATTCCTCAACTTGCGTGAAAAACATGCCTTCACTTACGGAGCATATTCAAATTTCAATTATGATCCAATCATTGGAAACTTTAAGGCAAGCACAAGTGTCCGCAATGCTGTTACGGATAGTGCCGTGGGCGAAATACTTTACGAAATGAAACGTCTTCGTGAAGAACCTGTGCAAGAAAGCGAATTAAAAATGGTAAAAAATTATATGATGGGAAATTTTGCATTGTCATTGGAAAGACCGCAAACCATAGCCTCTTTCGCAATAAATACAGAACGATACAAACTCCCAAAAGATTTTTACTCAACCTATTTAAAACGAATTGAAGCTGTAACGCCGTCAGAAGTACAGGAAACTGCACAAAAATATATCTTACCGGATCAATCTGAAATTTTGGTTGTTGGCAAAGCTTCAGAAATTGCTGAAAAACTCAAAAAATACAGTAAAGATGGAAAACTAGAATATTACGATTCGGATGCAAACCTTTATGATCCTTCTCAAAAAGGTAAAACCATACCTGAAGGTGTTACAGCTCAATCGATACTTAAACAATACGTTGAGGCAATTGGCGGAATCGCCAATATATCAAAGGTTAAAGATTTAACAATGAAAGGAAAAGTGTCCGTTCAGGGGATGGCATTAAGCATGAATATTGTTTATAAATTTCCTGGGAAATATTTATCTGAAATTGTTATGAACGGGCAAAATGTCCAAAAACAAGTATTGAATGATGGTAAAGGTAAAGCATCCGGCATGCAGGGAGCAAAAGATTTACAAGGCCCTGAGCTAGAAAAAATTAAAATGGAAGCAGAACTAGTCCCCGAGTTGAAGTATGAATCATTGGGTTATAAAACTGAAGTAAAAGAAATAGCGCAGGTAAGCGGTAAAGATGCTTATATGATTGAAGTAACTTCGCCGTCCAAAGCCATTACTGTGGATTATTTCTCAGTTGAAACCGGACTAAAAGTTAAATCAATGACGGAACAGGATTCCCCTGCGGGAAAAATATCACAAGTAACTGAATTATTAGGGTATACCGAAGTAAACGGATTAAAATTTCCAAATAAAATGAAACAATCGGCTGGTCCTCAAACTTTCGAAATTTCTGTTGATGAAATTATTATAAATACAGACGTAAAAGATGAAATTTTCAACTAATTAAATAACACTTCAATTGTAAATCTCTCTCTGTTAAAGGGAGGGATTTTTTTTTGTAACTTTCGTAACTTTCCCGGGAGTTAATCGTCATAACATCGAATTCAGAAAAACATGAATATAGATCAATATAACACGAGTGTCGATCTCTATTCCGACAATTTGTACCGTTTTATCCTTAAAAATATTAAAGACGAGGACAAAGCGAAAGATGTTGTGCAGGATAGTTTCGAAAAACTATGGATAAAAATTGAAACGGTCTCACACGAAAAGGTAAAGTCATACTTGTTTTCAACAGCGTATCATACCATGATTGATTTGATTCGTAAAGAAAAGCGTATGACCGTTTTGGAAGAAACAAATATGGGGGAATATTCACATAGCGAACAATTCACCGATATCAACGAAATTCTTCATAATGCTTTAAACCGTCTACCAGAGATCCAGAGATCCGCGGTTTTGCTTCGCGACTACGAAGGTTACTCATACGAAGAAATTGGAGAAATTACTGGGTTAAATGAATCGCAAGTGAAAGTATACATTTTCAGGGCACGTGCTTTTCTTAAAAACTATATAGTAAGTCTCGAAATGGTGATTTAATTGATAAATAAAATGGAAATAAACATAAATAACTACGAAGCTTTTTTTCTGGACTACCTTGAAGGTAATCTTGATAAATCTGCTTTGCAAAAATTTGAAGCATTCCTCGCAATTAATCCGGAATTAAAAGTAGATATTTTACCTGAAGATCTTATACCATTAATTTCAAAACCAATTATATACTCAAGTAAGGTATCTCTTAAAAAATTTGAATTTAACCTGTATCCTTTTTCACAATCAACTATTGAAGAGTTATGCATTGCATATCACGAGCATCTGCTAACCGATGATAAAGAAAAAGAATTTCTCGCCTTTTTAACCACACATTCAAAATATGTAATTGATTTTAACCTCTATGGTAAAACATATCTAAAACCTCAACTAAAAATAACTTTTGAAAACAAAGAACTATTATATCACGGCAAAGTAATAAAACGATTAATAATTCCATTATATAAGTGGTTTTCGATTGCTGCCGGTGTGGCTTTATTTGTTGGTATTTATCTGAAATATTTTGATGAAAAGGTGGTAAGGGAAATGAATGTTATTACCTTGAATAAAACTGACAATACCCGAAGCATTGTTAATCAGAAAAAACCAATTAAAGCAAATTCCATAAACGCTTTAGTCAATGTTAACAATAATTTTAATAAATTGTCATTTAGTAGTTTAAATAACCACACTTCAAGTAATAAATTAATGAATGAAAAAATACTGAATACCGAAATCACGCGCAAAGATACAATGCATATAGCATCAATAAAACTAATAAACCCTTACGTTACTGATATAAAAAATTATTTAACTGAAAATGATTTACCAATTAAATCTATATTACCAACTATAAATCAAGTAAATAAAACCAGTACATTTAAAGAATATGCCTTATCAGAAATAAAAAACAATTTGGGTTTGGAAAAAGTAGAGGATTCAAAAGGGAAACTCTCTTTCTTTAAAATTTTACAGGCAGGCGTTAATGGATATAATCAATTAACCGACTCAAATTTACAATTAACTGGCATCGCTGATAAATCCGGTAAATTAATAGCCATGTCATTTAAAACAGAATCAGGTTTATTTCAGGTTCACCATAAACGGAATAAATAAAAAAAAGGGTAGAAATATGTAGTTAAAATTTCTGCCCTTTTTTCTTTTTACTACATCCCTCTAATTAGTCTGATGTTCGTGTTGATTAATAATTGTTTGGGCCATATCCAAAATAGTAGTATCATCCAGCGAAACAATACCACCATCCGGTCCCTGTTCAACATGCATCCCAACACAATCTCCACTTTTGTAATGACTTCCACCAAAATAATTTCGAACCGTATCTTCAGTAACATTTAAACGGTCGGCAATGTTTCTAATACTGCCAGCAGGCAAATTATCCTTAATTTTTCTGAGTTCATTGAATGTAATATTCATAACTGAAAATTTTGAGGTTAGTAATTAAAACAGCACTCTAATTTAATAATAAATTTAAGGATAAGTTCATAAATAGAAGAGAATTTTTAATAATTTTATCATTTTTTTCTATTTAATTAATAGCCATTTGTTCTGTAGGGAGTGTAACGTTCTCTTTTATTTAAACTTGAGTTCCAACAAATTAATAATAGATGCTAATTGCATTTTAGTTATAAATAAACTTCAAAAATTAAGATACAATAAGCACTCTGAAATGAACGTTTATATCTGCAAGTATTGCTGGCATAATTCATTTTATTGCTATTTATATATGATTTCATACTTTGTTTCAAATATATTCCTCTAAATGTTTTATATTTTCGAGTAATTTAACCACATTTCAATTGATTGAAAATTCTGCTTTTCTAAATTAAATTGCGAACATTAATATGATGAGAGTAAAAGTAATTTTTTTATTAATTATTATTTTAGGATCTATTGAATCCTATGGTTTGACTCTTATCCAAAAAGATACTTTATCGAAATCCTCTCAAAATTCAGGATACAATAATAATATCGAAATCCTTCTGGGATTAGCCACAAAAGTATATTTTCATCAACCTGAGCGAAGTTTGCAATATGCTGAAACTGCTATCGGGATAGCAAAAAAACACAACGATAAATTATCAGAAGCAAAAGCGCTCAAAGTTATAGGCGACGTATATCGAAAACTTGATTACGACAGACTTTCGCTTCCATACTATAATAGAGCCTTGGAACTTATCAAAAAAGAGAAAAATCTGAATCTGGAATCCGAATTACAAATTACACTCGGGGATGTTTTTTATAAAATGAATAAAAATGATTCGGCTTTTCAGTATTATCAAAAAAGTTTAGAACTGGCACAAAAAACAGGTGATCAGATTGGAATTGCAAATAGTACTCTTAAAATTGGAAATGTATATTGGTATAGAACAAACTACGATAAAGCCTTAGACCAGTATTTAAAATCGCTGAACATATATGAACAGCATAAATACAAAAATGGAATAGCTAAAGTATACAACAACATTGGATCCTTATATACTGTTTTAGGTGATTATAAAAACTCCATTTTATATTTAAATAAATCTATTCAATACTTCGCCGACTTTGACGATGCAGAGAGTCTTTCTGAATTATATTTCAGATTAGGTAATACACAAGCCAAAATGTCAAATTATGACACAGCCATATTATATCTCGATCTTTCAAAATCAATTTTTGATTCGTTGCATTTTGAAAGAAAATCGGCATATGTGGACGAGTCCAAAGGAAACATTTATTTTCAAAGGGGTAATACCCTCAAGGCGATAGAGATCGCTATAAACGCTTATAAACGGTTCAAAAAATTTGATTATACTTGGGGAGTAATAGAAACAAGTAATGATCTTGGAAGATATTATATGAAATTGGGAGACTTTACTAATTCCAAGATTTACCTGGACGAAGCATTGATTAATGCCATAAAAGTAAAATCGCTGGAATTATTGAAAGAAACTTATCTCGAACTTTCCAATTTATACAATTTAAGAAAAGACTATAAAAAATCACTGGATTTTTACCACAAATATCAAGTTATGAACGATTCAGTTTCGAATCGTGAAAAAACAACGAGGATTGCCGAATTGCAAGCCAAATATGAAACCGATAAAAAGGAACAAGAAATTCGACATAAAAATGCTGAAATAAATAAAAACATTGAATTGATTAAACGACAACAATTTCACCTTTACCTGTTTGGAATTGGTATCGTTATAATTCTTTTGTTGGCATTTGGCTTATTTCGTCAATACAAACTACTGGAAATTAAAGGAAAAAAAATAGAACGTATAAACGAAGAGCTCGACTTGCGTGTAAAAGAGAGGACGTCCGCCCTTCGCCTTACACAATTTTCCATTGAACATGCAGCTGACCCAATTTTCTGGATTGATTCCAAGGGCAGATTCGTTTATGCCAATAACTCCGCATGTATAAACCTAATATATTCGAAAGAGGAAATTCTCCGGAAAAAAATAACCGATATTATACCCAAATTTTCAATCACCGATTGGAAAGACTTTTGGGAAATTACTAAAAAAGAAGGCTCATTGGTTGTGGAAACCAATTTTATTCGGAAGTCCAAATCCGAATTTCCCGTAGAAATTATCCTGAATTACATTTATCATGAACAAAAAGAATATGCGTTCGCCTTCATGCGAAATATATCCGATCGAAAACAAAAAGAAGAGAACCTGAAAAAAGAAAAAGAAAAAGCCGAAGAAGCCGATAAGCTTAAGTCAGCATTTTTAGCCAATATGTCTCATGAAATACGCACTCCAATGAACGCTATCATTGGTTTCTCGGACATGTTGCTTCATGAAGATTTTTCCTCAGACGAAAAGCAAGAATTTGCTAACATTATAAAAACAAGTGGTGACACGTTGTTAAAATTAATTGATGATATCATCGATGTTTCCATTATAGAAGCTGGTCAATTAAAAATCAGTAAGTCGGCATATTATGTAAATTCCCTTCTTAAAGAAATTCATCTATTTTTTCTAGGCGAAAAAAAACGATTGAATAAAGATAAAATTGAATTGAAGCTCGCTGAATTAAATTTTGACGATCAAATACTTATTCAGGTAGACCAGGTGAGATTCCGACAAGTACTTACTAATCTGTTAGGAAACGCTTTAAAGTTCACAGAATCAGGCTGCATAGAAATTGGTTATTATATTCAAAAAAATAAGTCGATTAACATATACGTGAAAGATACTGGAATCGGAATTCCTATCGAAAAAACATCAACGATATTTGAGAGGTTCAATAAACATATCGACGATAAAAAGTTATATGGAGGTACAGGTCTTGGATTGACAATTTCTAAAAAACTTGCCGAACAAATGGATGGGACGCTAACTGTGGAATCAAGCCCCGGACAAGGGTCTATTTTTATGTTTACATTACCTTACACCTATGCATTATCGCCGCCTGTTAAAAATAAGCTTCATACGGCTAACGGAAAATATGACTGGAGTAAAAAATCAATTCTGGTGGTAGAGGACGTTGCATCCAATTATTTATTACTAGAATCAGCATTTAGGAAAACCGGAGCTAAAGTATATTGGGCAAAAGATGGATTTGAAGCTTTGGAATGTTGCAATGAGACACGTCCTGATGTTATTTTAATGGACATCCAGTTGCCAAATTTAAATGGCTATGAAGTTACAAAAGAGATTCTTAAAATACATCCAACCATTCCTATTATTGCTCAAACGGCATATGCCTTTAATGATGAAAAAGAAAAAATACTTGAAGCTGGGTGTGTTGATTGTCTCACAAAACCAATTATTTCTGAAATATTATACGAATCAGTAAACAAGCATATTTAATGTGAAGCAAATGACTATTGAAGAAGCTCAGGAAGCGGTTGACCAGTGGATTAAAACTATTGGAGTCCGTTATTTTAGTGAACTTACAAATATGGCATTGCTCTCTGAAGAGGTAGGTGAAATGGCTCGCATAATTGCCAGAAAATACGGCGATCAATCTTTTAAAGAATCAGACAAAAAATTAAATCTTGAAGATGAAATGGCCGATGTATTATTTGTTTTAATTTGTCTGGCAAATCAAACTGGAGTGGACTTAACAAAGGCATTCAAAAAAAATTTATTCAAAAAAACCAAAAGGGATTCCAATAGACATCAATTAAATGAAAAACTAAAGTGAGCTAGAGTACAAAAAAATTTGGTTATTTCTGACAATTTGCTAATAATTTAATTAATTTTGCGCAAATTTCCTAACGGTTCTGTATGTTAAAGGGAATATCTTTGGAGAAATTTGAAAATATTGAAGCGCCTCACTTTACAACGTCTGAAAACGTTATAGAGATACTATTTCTGTCTCAGGATACTTCAAAAATTTCAAAACAAATACTTACAGACCCTCAATTAAACCCGGCAAAACCCGCACTTGCGCTTCCTTCAGTTTCCGGACAAACAACTCATAAAAATTTAGACTCTATTTTTGCGCGAAGCAATCAACGGGAAAAAGCCATATCTTCACATAGAAAACTTGTTATACCTAAACTGGAGATCGCAAATAATCCGGAGGATACCAGTTCTTTCAAAACTTACCAAGAGGTTTTGCCCTATCAGCATACCAAGACTGTTACAGACGTTATTTTCCAGGAAAATTTTTTACTATCAATTCCGTACAAAACACTTTCACATCATTTTGATACAACTTCAATAAGTAACACATCAACATTACCCCGGATAGAAAAATCTATTCACATAGCGATATCTCCACGAATAAAAAAAAATATAACCGGTATAGAAGGCACGGCGCTATCAGAATCTTCAGTTAACTGGATTGCTGGTTTATTGCTTCTCTCACTGTTTGTTTTTTCATGGATGAAAATATTATACCAAAAGTATATATTACAAGTGGTTGCAGCGGTGGTAAATTACCAGTCATCCGTAAGACTTTTTCGTGAGAAAAACGTCCTTTTCAAAAATATGTCAGTCGGGCTAAATATTGTATTTGCTATAAATATTGGACTTTTTCTTTTTTTTGCAATGACTTACTTTAATATTTCACAGATCGTTTCCAAAAATAATTTTTTAAGTGTCTTAATTTATTGCATTTCAATAGCCACCATCTATAGTATTAAAACTCTGCTTTGTAGATTTATCGGTTATTTATTTTTAGCCCAGGCTGAATTTTCTGAATACGTTCACAATATTAATTTATTCAATAAAAATATTGGACTTTTTCTTTTCCCAATAGTTATCATGATACCATATATAAACGATTCTATAAAACCAATCATACTATATTTTGGAATTGTATTGTTTCTAATACTCTTTATATTACGTATAATAAGAGGATTTCAAATTATTATATACAAAGGAGTCTCTTCTTTTTATTTGATTTTGTATCTTTGTACGGTTGAAATTTTACCGGTACTTTTAATTGTAAAATATTCATCGACATTGATTTAATATTGTCTAAGTCAGTTGTACAACTTAAAAATTTACAGCATTGAAAATTAAAAAAATTTTGGTATCCCAGCCACAACCCGCTGACCAGGAAAAATCACCTTTCTTTGAGCTAGCTGAAAAGAACAATCTAAAGATTGATTTTCGTCCGTTTAGCTTTGTTGAGGGTGTATCGGTAAAAGAATTCAGACAATGCCGAATTGATATTTTGTCCCATGGTGCTGTCATCTTTACAAGTAAAACTTCTATCGATCATTTCTTTCGTATTTGCGAGGAGATGAGAATTACTGTTCCAGATGCTTTGAAGTATTTTTGTATGTCGGAATCTACCGCATTCTATCTGCAAAAGTATATTGTGTATCGCAAAAGAAAGATTTTTTTTGGGAAAGGAACATTTCCCGAAATGATTGACATCCTCCAAAAACATAAGGAAGAAAAGTTTCTTTTACCAGTTTCCGATCAGCATAAACCGGAAATACCAAAGCTTCTCGAAAAAAATAAACTAAAATTCACAAAGGCTGTTTTATATCGCAATGTTTGTTCTGATTTAACTGATTTAGTTGGTATTAGATATGACATTTTTGTTTTCTACAGCCCATCATGCATTAAGTCATTATTACAAAATTTTCCTGATTTTAAACAAGCCGAAATTAAAATTGCAAGTTTTGGAACATCAACCGCTAAGGCAATTAAAGACGCTGGGTTACGCTTAGATATTCAGGCTCCTATGCCTCAATTTCCATCAATGACTATGGCCTTGGAACACTTTATCAAGGATCATAACAAAAATGAAGCTAAAAACGACAGCAAAAACGGTAAACAAATAGAACCAAAACCAGAAGAAAGTAAAGTAAAGTAATTAAATACTACCTTATTATAAGGCTGACTCCGGCGATCTTTATAGATTTAAAGTGTCAGCTTTTTTTATGAACCAAATCTGAATTAATTGAATTTTTCCTTTTCAAAAGAAGAAAAACTTTGTAGTAGAAAAGCAATTGAGGCTTTGTTGAAAGATGGAAAATCCTTGTTTTGTTTTCCATATAAGGTTCTTTGGGTGAAAACGGAATATGACCAGCCTTTTCCCGTACAAATTGCATTTTCAGTTCCAAAACGGAGATATAAATACGCAAACAGGCGTAATATTTTAAAACGAAGGATGAGAGAGGGTTTTCGTCTTTGTAAGGCAGGATTATACGATGTACTAACTACGAAAAATATTAAAATTCAAATATTATTAGTTTACATAGCACCCGAAGAATTAACCTATCATGAAATGGAATCAAAACTTAAAATTGTTCTTGAACAAATTATCGGATCTGTTTAGGCAAATACTAACTGATTTTTTCATATTTCTGATACGTATCTATCAATATACCTTGTCACCATTTATAGGAAAGTCATGCAGGTATTATCCAACATGTTCCAATTATTCAACTGAAGCCTTTAAAAAACATGGACCGATTAAAGGACTAATATTAACAACGAAAAGATTTTTTTCATGCCATCCATGGGGTGGTCATGGATACGACCCGGTACCCTAAAATTATTATGGCTTCAAAAATAAAACAATGTATAGAGGAATAGTATTATTGCTTTTGGCTGAATTGTGCTTTGCCTCAGCTACCGTTTTTGCAAAATTGGTTACGAATAGTTCGGATATTTCGCCACTAGAAATTACTTTCTTCAGGTTTTTCTTCGGTGTATTTATTGCTTATGCTTCAATACGCAAAAACAATATGTCATTCATTGCCAACAATAAAAAATTTGTTATTTCAAGAGCAATATTAAATACGATAGCTGTAATTCTTTTCTTTCTGTCAGTTAAGTATACAACAGTTACGAATGCGAACATGCTTAACATGACTTATCCAATTTTTCTTTTCGTATTTCTTCCATTATTTGGGTATGAAAAGATTAAACCCGTTAGAATTATTTACCTCGCTGTTTCAATTTTAGGTGTATATATGGTTATCCAGCCAAATTTCAGTAATTTACTTTTTGGAGATTTACTTGGTCTATTGTCAGGGATTGTAGGAGGCTTATCGGTAATGTCGCTTCGAAAAGCCAGGGAATTTGATTCAACCACCATCATTATATTCTACATCATGGCAATAGGTACAGTTATTAACGGAACTTTGATGATCGGTGTTTTTAGAATTCCAACATTTCAAAATTCAATTTATATCATCATTTCGGGTTTGCTTGGTCTTGGAGGGCAAATTTTTATAACGTCCGGTTATAAATACATCGAGGCAAATATGGGATCAATAATTTCAACCTCCCGAATTATTTTTGCTGCAATATTAGGGATTTCAATATTCCGGGATAAAGTGAATTTGGAACTAATATTGGGTGGAATACTTATTCTCGTTTCCATCATTCAATTAACCATAAATGAACATAACCTTGCCAAGTTAAATGCCTGATGGCTAATTTTTGTCCACCACTTCGAACCAACGAGTAAGAGTGATTCCTTTGTTGTCAACCACAGTTAGCTGGTGCCTTCCGGTATTAGGCGCAATTGAAATCTGATGAATTCCATTAGTTGAGCCAATATATTCATTATCGATATGCCAGTATATAATTGCATCGGCATTTCTATGCGCAATTTCGAATACTGTTTTACCGGGTTTTCCGTCAATTTCGCGAGGAATAAAAATTTTAAGAACATCGGTAGGATAAATAAGTTCCATCATTGCAAGAGGGTTTTCATCCAAACATCCCGGTTTAACAGGGGGTAGCTGATTATAAAACACGTTTTTCCGACGATAAAACCATTCCATGGCCGGAGGCAATACAAACCAATGTTTATGAATCATAATATCCGTTTTTTCACATTTGTTGTTTACACGATACTTTCCATCAGGACTAAGGTGAATTAATATATGATAAGGGCAGATGTCAGATTTTAAGCCAGCTCTTAAAATATAAGTCGAATCAATCTCATCGCAATACGGGCCAGCCTTATAACCACTCTGGTGACAAACCGCAACTTTTACTAATTCGTCAAAAGGCTTTTGAAACCAGGATGTTTGCGGGAGAGAATTAAAAACTCTGAAAAGAAGTGGGGCAGCAGCGCCAACTCCAGTTAGGCCCGGGCGACCTTCTCCATCGGCATTACCTACCCAAACACCAACAACATATTCAGGAGTAGTTCCAATTGCCCAGGCATCACGAAACCCATAACTTGTTCCTGTTTTCCAGGCAATTTTTCGAGCCGAAGATAAATTAACCCATCCTGCCTCCTCATCAGGACGATTCACCTCAACCAAAGCTTCAAAGGTTGACCATATTGCGCCAGCATTTACCAGAGTAGCTACAGATGAAAATTCCTCTTTTAAAGGTAAATTGCTTCTGCTAACAGTTAAATATGGCATATGTAACGTGTTATTAGAATACCTGTTAAATGAATTATAATAATTTAAAGTACGAGCCAAACCGGAAAAAATTCCTGCTATATCCCAAAGTTTCCCTTCCGCTCCACCCACAATTAATGTCAATCCATAATGATCGGGTGAATAAACCAGCGTTTTCATACCCAACTTTTGCAGAAAATTCTGAAATTTAGGAATACCATAACTCTGTAACATCCTAACCGAAGGGATATTTAACGACCTTGCCAATGCACGTTTAGCAGGAACAGCTCCATCAAACGATAAATCGTAATTATCTGGTTTAAAACCAGCTATCCTTGTTGGGATATCGGGTATCAATGTACCGGACAAAATGATTCCTTCCTGCAACATAGCCGCATAAAGAAGAGGTTTTAAAATACTTCCGGTACTCCGCGGTGCCTGAATTAGATCAACTGCCTGTCCATCAACTGAAGAATTTTGATATGGAATATTTCCAACATAAGCTATTACGTTTCCAGTATTTACCTCGATGACCAATACACAGGCGTTATGAATTTCATTGGCTTTTATTTGATTATAATAATCAGAAACAATTCGATTGATGTTTTCCTGAATTGATTTCTTTATGGTTGATTTTATGGATTTACCCGACGCCTGATTCTTCAACTTTTCGGTTAACTGCGGACAAATATCCGGTAAAGATAATGGTTTTATAGGTAATGGTTCCAACAATGATAACTGATACATCTCTTTATTGATAGTTCCTTTCAAATAAAGTTTTTGTAAAAGATTATTTCGCTTTTCAAGCAAATGTAGTCTGTTTTTTCCCGGATGAATGTTGGAAGGCGAATTTGGCAATACAGCCAATAAGGCAACTTCGCTCCAGGACAGGTTTTTTGCATTGCAACCAAAATACCTCCATGAAGCAGCATCCACTCCAACAACATTTCCGCCAAATGGAGCATGAGTGGCGTATAAACGAAGTATATCATTTTTAGAATATCCCCATTCTAATCTGGTGGACAAAACAATTTCTATTCCTTTTTCAATTACTGTCCGTTTTTTGTGGTGTCTATAAAGACGAACGACCTGCATGGATATAGTGCTTGCTCCACTAACTACCTTCCTTGCTTTAATATTTTGCCTAAACGCCCGAAATAATGACAAAGGGTTAAATCCGGGATGATACAGAAAATACTGATCTTCGAAAGCAATAATTGCCGTTTTAAATTTATCTGAAACTGTGGAATCTTCGGGAAATCGCCATTGTCCATCAACGGCTATTCTCGCTCCAATCAAATCTCCAGCTCTATCATAAATAACAGTTGAATAGTCTTTAGGAAATAATTTGCGCGGAAGACAAAAAATATAGAATATAATAATAATTAAAATTATAGAATATAATAATTTATGCTTCCTTATATGAACTTTAAATTGAATCATTTCATAATTGGCTAAAAATGCAAAATTGGTTTTCGAAATATAATTATATTCTGAAAACCAATTTTACTAAAAACTTCAAACTTAATCCTCTTTTACAACTTCAACCCACTTTCCGGGAGTAAATGCATTTACACCGGGCTCATACATTGCTTCACTCAATGTGCCGGGTAGATAGTACTTTCCAACATATGAGGCATTTAATCTAAATTTAAACCTTTTTGTTGCCCCATTTGCCAAATCGAAGAAAGTTAGTACGCGATCGTCCCGAACATCCTGATAAGTAAAATTATTAGTTTCCTTAACATCAGCACCTTCATTATCCATGCGAGAATTTGCAATTTCCCATCCTGAGGGAAATACCTGATTTAAAGCCAAATTTGTAAGACCTCCATTTACATAATTATTTCGCACAGTTACTTCAGCAATAAAATCGGTGCCTTGCTTCAATCTGGAAATATCGAGGGCACTACCATCAGAATTCTTAAATGAAATGGCAACTTTTAAATTATTTTCAAAGCCTAATGCAGGTCCAACCTCTGGAATACCTTCAGTTACAACACGAACAAACAACGTACCTTTCCCGTTATTTGAAACCGATATTTTTTCATTTCCTTTATTTTTGGCTTCAAGCTTAATTTGTGAAACCGGAAGTCGTGTTTCAATTTTAACTGATGATTTGCCAGCAGCCGCATAAGTGCATTTTATATCGCGTGAAGATTTTTCAGATTCAAGAAATTTAGAAATAGCCAACAAACTATAAGCGGTAGTTTGAGTACTCATCCACTGATTACTGCCTAAGGATGCCGAGACTTTTTTTACCCAAGTAAATGCAGTTGTTTTATCTTGCAATAATGTGAGCGTTTCAAGCATCATAGCTCCATCGCGCTCAATAGAACCAAAAGTTGAATTAAACCTCGCGTATGATTTGATTTCAGAACCCGATTTTTGGATAAGTTCTTTGCCGATATCAGTCTGTCCAGCCAGAGCGTAAGCTGCAGCTAACCGCCAAACAGCAGAAACTGAAAGGCCTGTCAATTCTTTCATGCGGTTCATAGCGCCCATTTCGGGTTCTTTGGCCAAGGCTAGAGTATACAATCGATATGCCTGATTTAGTTCCGAATCATATCTGTCATATTCATAAGTAACAGTTTTTGGAAGATTCCAGTTGCGGGCTCCCTTCTTCTGAAATTTTATCCAGTTCTTTTTAAATCCTGAGGGTAAACTGTATCCCTTAGTTTCGGCTTCCACCATAAAATGACCCGCATATGAAGTGCCCCATTCATTGGCATAGGCCGCACCAGGCCAATAACCAATTCCGCCATCGGAAGTTACCATTGAATTTATACGTTCGATAGCTGCATTGATGTTAGTTTCACGGCGCTTTTTTGTCATGTCATCAAGTTCAATAAACTTATCAAGGTATAATTGTGGAAAAACACCAGAAGTAGTTTGTTCCACACAACCATATGGATATTCGAGCAAATACCTGATACGTCCGCTTAAATCAATTGGAGGTATTGATGAAATTTCCAACGTAGCTTTATTTGTTCCCGGCATACCAATTAAATTATAAGCAAGCTCGGCAGATTTACCTTCTTCCAAAATTGATTCTACAAATTGAACAATTTTGGAATTCGGGTTGCGAACATTGATTTCTATATCGTATTCCGACTTATCATTTCCGCTGCGAGCAACTACTTTTATGCTGCCCACGCCTTCACGAGACGCAACTTTGAGTTTAAACGCCACATCGAATTCCCCTGGTTCTTTTACCGATATTGACTTAGATTTAGTGTCAATTACCTGAAAAAATTCGTTTCCAACAATTTCAACTGTAACATTTTTTATCCGCTTCTCCATAGCAAAAACGGAAACAGGCAAAGCTACCTCTTCACCCGGGCCAACCACTCGTGGCAATGTGGCCAGAACCATTAAAGGCATACGAACCGGAACTGATTTTTCGGTACTTCCGAAAGCATTACCATTACCAGCAATAACCATAACCCTTACTGATCCAACGTACTGCGGTAATTTAATTTCGTGCTTATTAGTTCCAGATTTTAAGGTAAAAGGACCTATCACTTTAACAATAGGTTTAAACCTATTTGCCTTTTGCCCTGCTCCACCTTTGAGATTCTCATCTCCGCCAATTGCAAACAATTGCTCCAATTTTCCTCCAAACGCGCCCATTACATAATCGTAAAGATCCCATGTTTTTACCCCCAAAGCTTCGCGACCGTAAAAAGCTGACCATGGTTCAGGAGTTTTGAAACGGGTTAAATCAAGAAGTCCCTCATCCACAATTGCAAGGGTATAAGTCATTTGTTTGTTATTCTTTTCACTTACTTTAATAACAGTAGGTTTTTCGGGCTCCATCACATCGGTCATAGATATTACCGGACTTAAATGAGAAGCAGGATCTTCGACAGTTACAGGCAACACTCCATACAATCGAATAGGTAAATCATTTACTGACTGTGCATGGGGTTGAATAAGTGAAACATGAATAAATACATTGGGGGTCATTTTCTGGGTAACCTCAAAAGTTGCTTTTGTTTCTTTTTGAGCGGTTTCAACCCAAAAAGCTTTTACAATTTCCGAACCAGTTTCAAGAGAAACCAGAATTCGTCCACCTGCTGAGGAAGGAACAGTTATTGTAGCTTTGTCGCCAACTTTAAAAGTTTTTTTATCGACACTAAAACTTAACATTGTAGCCCCCTTGGCATCACCCTTATCGGCACGACCGCGCCATCCCGGCCAGTCGAAATAAACCAATTTTCCGGTACTATGTCCACTTTCAGGGTCAGTTACCCGAACGAGATAGCGTCCCCAGTTTGGATAATTGAGTCGGAAGTTAACTTTTGCTTTACCATTTTCAGTTTTAATTGTTTTTGAATATACTGGGCTGGCATATGTGTTTGTTGCAAAGTTGGCAAAGTCGTTAGAATTGGAATCCCACCACCAGCGCCATTCCATTTTAAAAATTTTAAACTCTAAGTTAGATCGATTAAGAGGTTTCCCCTCAGGAGAAACGGTTGCTACCTCAAAAATTTGAGTAGTATCTGTAAATAAATAACCAAACTGATCTTCAGGAGGTTTTACTCCAACATAAGAAGTATAAGGTGAATAAATCACATTCATCCGGTCGATGCTAAAATCACCACCGGGTTCAAAAACTCTAGTAATAAAATTTGCCCTTAAAAACCCAGGTGCATTGTGACCAGCTGAAAGACCTGCAGATATAGAAGCTTCACCATCTGAACTTAAATTGCTATCAAAAACCGTTTGTTCTTCAGATTCAAATTTCTTCACTGGATCATCAAACCGAAATCCATCAAATCCTTTGAAATTTGTACTTACCTTAGAAAGGGAAACATCAACCGTGGCCCGCATATTCTTTGCAGGAGCTCCATGTAACCATTTTGCAGTCAAAACTGCTTTTTGAGTTGACCCTTTTAATATCTCTGAACCAAAATCAAAAAGAATTTTAAGTCGATTAGGTTTAATTGTTTCAATTTTTAATGTTTTACTAAAGGTAGTGCCACCTATTTTTATATAAGCCATCCAATTACCAGTTACATCTGAATTATTAGTATTGAACGAAAAAAGGTAGAAACCATTTTCACCTGAGGTTTTAACGATCTTTTTGTATAATTGCCCTTGCGGATTAAATACTTCAAGTACAACAGGATGATTAGAGGGTAGCAATTTTAATTTATCTTCAAGAACAAATGAAAGGTAAATTGTGTCCCCTGGTCTCCATACGCCACGTTCACCATAAATAAAACCCTTCAATCCTTTTTGAACCACTTCTCCGGAAACATCAAAATTGCTTAACGAAAGAGCATTACCGTCATCTATGCGTAAATATCCACGTTGGTCACCATCTTTTGCAATTAACAGAAACGGTTTGCCCGATAATATAGTAGTGCAAAATCCATCGCCATCTGTTTTTGATGAACCGATTTTTTGATGCTGATAATTAAATATTTCAATTTCAACGCCACTCAATGGTTTGGTAGTAACCAAGTCAGTAATAGCTACCAATAAATTATTATTTGACGAACCTTTGGCAATGATACCAAGGTTCGAAGCCAACACGTTTCGGCTTACCTGGCATTTATTTCCATAAAAATATGATGGTTCGCAAGGGTCATCGCGCTTTTCCCAATTATAATCCTGTCCGTATTCTTCATAATCTCCTTCAGAATAATTGTTTGATGGTGTGTCCCAATATGCAACTTCACTATCAAGTTCCTTTTGGTCGACCTCTTGCAAGGAAGTCATATTTTCCTTGGTGTTCGATTCCTTTTTATCGCCACACGGATAAGTAGAGTATTCCTTTTTGAATGAAAGTAATACTCTATAAATTGCTCCCGGCTCCTGCTTTATTAATCCGGCAAGGTCAATTGAAAAAGTGTTCCATTTATTATAAAGAATTGGTTTATCAGAATCCAACAGTACTGTTTTCTTAAGGATAAGCCTACCCGCCCGTTTCAATTCGTATTCCCCATCGAGTTGATTTACCTGAAGAAACTGAGCCACATTATTTTCAAAGATTTTTACAATCCGAATATCCACCGATTTTATATTGACCGATTCGAATGGAAAAATAAGGCCCTTAGAATTTGGCAGTATTACACCTTTTCCCAAAAGTCGAATTGCAGGTTTAATGCTTTCAAAAAGAACTTGAAATGTTTGGCGTTCTTTTAGTTTAGCTCCGGCAACATTTTTTATACCTTGCTCAATATTGAGAGTTACAGTTCCTGTCTGGCGAACAGAGTGATAAATTTTTATGAACATTCGATCGACTTCGAAAGTCAGATCCGATGTATTATCAGAACGAATTAATCCGGTTAAATCCTGATTTGGATCCAAAGGGTCGGAAAAGCGAATGGAAACATATTGTTCCGGTTCTTGTTCAACCTTAGCTTCCAAAGCAGAAAAATCGTTTATGGAAGGTATTTTTACAATATTCTCTCCTGATTTTTCTGCCCCAATTAACGATCCATCCCAATTAATATTAACTTCTCCCGCTGCTTCTGCTCGGTGAACACTATCAATTTTAAATTTATGTGTTTTAGTTTCTCCCGTATGAGTCCACGAAATAGGAAGCTTCATACTGTTTTGCTTTGCTTCGACCATTTTCTCAACTGCTGCATCGTCAGCAAAGTCAGCAGTGATTACTGAACCTGTAACATTATTTAATATGAGGTTCGTTAAAACATTAGTCTGATAGCCTTCCACTTGAATAGCTACTGATTGCTTTATTGTTTGAAAAGCAAAAACGAAGTCCTCAAATTTTCCAGGCACTTTCATCAATTTATGAAGATAAAAGGTTGCCTGATATTGAGTCCCTTGTTTTAACGCTTTTTCCGGACGAAACTCTATGGTACGGTTATCAATCCAATAAGCATGTCCGCTTATAGATGGGCTAAAACTAAATAATTTTTTATCGATTTCAGCATTAAGCGAAACCGATTCCACTTCTTTGACCAATTCAACACGAATGGCTGATTGGACTGAGATCCTTCCTGAAGTAAAAGCAGAGATATATTCGCTAAACCCCGGATCTATGTTAACATTGCGGTGAGAACAAGAACGAAAAACAAAAACGGTCGCAATTATAAGTACGATAATAGCTGAACCAATGAATAAGGTAGTTCTTTTCATAAAGCCTGGACTTGATAGTTAATATTTAATAGTAAAATAAAAAACGTAAAAAATATGATATTATCATTGATCTTACATTATAAACCCAGATAAACTGACTTAAATTAAAATAACTCTTAAACAATTACAAGATAGTATGAAATTTATATTAAAAATTTATTGCAAATTATTAAAAATTAATAAGAAAAATCAACAATTCAAAACAAAAGAAAACCGAAATTAATAATATATTTTTTATTGTTTAATTATCTTTGTAATTGCACACTTTTCCATTTTAAGGGATGAAGAACTATTTAAAACGTCTGGTAGGAACAAAGCTGCGATTGGGAGTAATCACATGCGTTTCCGTAATTTCATTTCTCTGTTTTTTTGCTTTTGTAGACAATGACTTTAAAATCACAAAGAATTTTGATATTTTTTTTACCCTCTTTCGCGAATTAAGCCTTTATTATGTTGATGATACCGATGCCGACAAACTAATAAAAGTTGGAATTGATGCCATGCTTGAATCGCTAGATCCCTATACGGTTTACATTCCAGAATCGGAAATTGACGATTACAAGTTTTTGACTACCGGGCAATATGGTGGAATTGGAGCATTGTTACGAAAAAACGTGAACAACATCGTAATATCCGAACCTTATGAAAATTATCCGGCTCAAAAAGCTGGAATAAAAGCCGGAGATATTGTACACGAAATTAATGGAAAACCAATTTACCAGAAAAGCATATCCGAAATAAGTGAGTTACTTAAAGGAAACCCAAAATCAGAAATAGAATTAACTCTCCAACGACCCGGAGAACATAAAACATTTAAAAAAATACTTTTACGTGAAAAAATTTCAGTGAACAATGTTCCATATTATGGAATGGTAACTCACAACATAGGATACATCAAACTCACCAATTTTACAAGTGATGCACACATTGAAGTTAAATCTGCCTTATTGAAATTGAGAGAAAAAGGGGCGCAGGCCATTATTCTTGATTTACGCGGAAACCCTGGCGGATTATTAATTGAGGCCGTAAATACTGCAAATTTATTTGTTGATAAAGGACAAGAAATTGTAAAAACTAAAGGGAAAGTAAAACAGTGGGATAATACATACAAAACAAAGAGTTTCTCTGTTGATAATCAAATCCCACTTGCTGTTCTGGTTAACAAGGGTTCGGCTTCAGCAGCAGAAATTGTTGCGGGTGCCTTACAAGACATAGATCGTGCAGTAATTATAGGCCAACGTACTTTTGGTAAGGGGTTAGTTCAAACAACCCGTGCATTAAGTTATAATACACAGCTTAAAGTAACAACAGCAAAATATTACATACCAAGCGGAAGATGTATCCAAGCTCTGGATTATAGTCATCGCGATCCGGATGGTAGTGTTGGATTTATTCCAGATTCGTTAATTAGTGAATTTTCTACTAAAAATGGCAGAAAAGTTTATGATGGTGGTGGAATAGTCCCTGACATATTTATAAAAAATGAATCGTTAAGCAGGCTGACCTTAAACTTATACTCAAGAAGTTATATCTTCAACTATGCCACAGAATTTGCTTCAAAACATGATTCGATTGCTACACCCTCCATTTTCGAATTTACTGAAAAAGATTACGAAAATTTTGTTAATTATTTAAAGGAAAAAGATTTTGATTACCAAACTGAAAGCGAAGAAGCATTTATTAAACTCACCAATGTTGCAGCGCAGGAGAAATACCTTGAGCAATCTAAAGATGAATTCAGGTCTCTTTCACATAAAATAATCCATGACAAAATAAAAGACCTTGAAACATACAAAGAAGAAGTGAGCGAATTATTAAAAGAGGAAATTATTAGCAGGTATTATTTTCAACATGGAAGAATAGAAATATCTCTATTTACTGACACTCATGTAACTAAAGCTATAGAAGTATTATACAGTAAAACTTTGTACACTGGAATTTTGAACGGCACTTATAAACCAATTGTTGCCGATACCCGTAAAGGAAAAAATCAAAGTAATTAATATTTTTTGTCTCTTAATTCTTGCGTTCGATATTTAAATTTATGTTTAAGGGAGATAAATACCCTGCAAGCTAAACAACTTGAGTAGTTACTGTTTTGTTGGCGATTTCGGAGCAATTATCTATCAAGATACAATGACCTTTAACAGTGGGAAAGTCTTTAAAATTGGCACTTACACCCCAATAAAATATATACGTTGTTAGTGGTTCGTTCTTTTTTCTTGTTAAAAGTCAAAGTTAATTATTAAGGGTAAGTGGTCGCTATAAGTTATCCAGTTTTCGAATGTCCCGATTTCTACTTTTTGCAATTTGTCATATATGTCAGCAGATGCGAAGCAATAGTCTATGTGATAAGGTTTGTTTTTATTGCGTTGCAGAAAAAAAGTCGGATGTTTTTCCTTTCCTTGTTCTTGGTTTAAATGCTTGTGGTAAATACTATAAATATTTTTGTCCGCTAAACTATCAACAACTGCTGAATGATTTCCTTCTCTGTTTTTTCTATCCCAAATTTTATTGCTATTAAAGTCACCAGTAAGTAGTGTATGTCCATTCTCAAGAAGCTGGCCATAATATTTTAATGCTTTCCAGATCTGTCCAATGTAGCGATTGTCGTGATCCTGTGGGTTGTTAGCCCAAATTGCAAAAAGTGTAAAATCAACTTGTCCACCAATAACAGAAATCGGCAAAATAATCTTAATGTCAGGATTGTATTGATCAAGTAGTTGAAATTTATAGTCACTATACGAAAAAACGCCAAGTCCTTTATGATGATTGTCGCCAAACCACAAAAAGTCATTTGGTCGTTGAGTTGTTGAACTGAAAAGTAATTTATCAGAATGCTCACATTCTTGAACAACTAGAATATCTGGTTTATGGGCTAAAATGATGTCCGCCTTTTTTCTAAATCCACCTTGACAGTTCCACGTAATTAATTTCATTTTTTGTCAGTCCTTTGCGGTTATGTTTTTTTTAGAATGAATGCTAACGGTGGCGATATGAAATGTTAGGGATTTCGTGGCTACGAAACTATCAACCGATAAGAACCTTACCTTAGAGCGATGCGCTTGGCATACCACTTAAACCCCAATATTTTATACCGCTTGTTGATCTAACTCCCTCCGGGATAACTCCTCTCGTCAATCAAAAATAACCAAAAATTTGATTTTTCGTTAATATGTTTTTATTGTCAACACTTTGCTTAAAAATGAAAAATGAACCTAACTTTATAATTGAAACGCCTATTTCTTACCTCTACTTTTAGCAATCCTGATCCATAAAACCGTCGATAAGTGCATAACCGAACTAGCTTACCTTGGATGTAGTTCAACCAGTGCTTCATGCTGGGTCGTGCCGACCGCATGAAGCCCTATTTATTAGCTCCAGTGCATTTTTAATATTCTTGCACTAATACTGCTGTTGGAATATTTAAATCCTTATTTAGCCTTCTAATCATATCCAATGATAGTTTTCGTTTTTTATTCAGTACCTCCGTTACTCGGCTTCTAAATCCAAGTACTTTGGCTAAATCTTTAGGCTTATAATTCAATTGTTCCATTCGAAATTTAATCGCTTCAATTGGGCCAGGTAAATCAATTGGGTAGTGATTCTTTTCGTAATTATCTATCAACAAAGAAAGTAATTCTGATTCATCACCCTCTGGAGTACCAACTTTGGCATCAAATACTTCTTCCAATCTTTCGAATGCAAGATTATATTCTTCTTCTGTTTTAATCACTTTTTGTACCATAATAATCAAATATTTTCTGCGTTAATCTTATCATAATCAGCATTCGTTCCTATAAATCTAATCCAACCGATACCATATCCATAGTTTATCTTTAGAATCAACCGATAAGAGTTCCCTTTAATATTGAAAACAACACGATTATTTGCAATTATGCTTGCTAATGTATATTCACGTTTAATATCTGCTGGAGATTTCCATTCCGCATTCTCAGCCTCATCATACCAACTCTTTAATTGCTCCTTACAATCTTTGTGTAATTGCAAAAATTCACGTAATGTTTTCTTTGCTAGTACTCTCACCTTTTTTATTTGCAAAGATAATAAAATTTCCCATTTTGGGAAAACCTATTTTTTTTGCAGTGGAGCTAACGGTGGCAGTATGAAATGTTGGGGGTTTCGTGGGTACTTCCCTATCAACCGATAAGAACCTTGCCAACGGCCGATGTGCTTGCCTTAACCCTTATACCCCAATATGTCGATTAGGTAGAGCGGGTTGCCCCGCTTTCCCCCTCTAAGCCGTACTTGAAAGTTTCCCTTCATATGGTTCAGGCACTTGCTAAAATACCAACTTGTTTGTTGGTATCCGGCAACATATTTATTGCCTTCGTGATACGTTGTTGTAATGACTTTACACGTCGTTTTATGGT
>JBBQTB010000014.1:0-122452 GCA_038213375.1 Bacteroidales bacterium
GAAACATATCTACGATACTCTCAATTACAAATACGCACCCTTTGCAAAGAAAAAATCCGTAGTACACAAATCTGAATTTAACGACTGTCAAATTACTGAAAAACACTTTTTTCAGTCAGGTTAGCTGCAATGTGGGTTAAAGCCTGGGCCGGCTGCTGATTTTATCGTCATGTATTCTCTGGACACCTGATATGTCGCCAGAATAGCGTTCGGAAAGTTTAATTTTACCGAGGGAAAATTAGATTTTATAGCACGAACGTCTCTTACTGTTAAATTAACCGGTGTATTCGCAGCGGTAACTGTCTCGTATTTAAGCAATAACTCAATAACTTCGAAAAGCAAAATTTTATTGATTCCAAGCGACAGAGTATGCTAAATATCCACCATCGCAATCATATCATCAGAATATAATTTGCTTTTAATGATCCAATAAAATATTTATTGGATCCTTTGTAGAATGTAATGCCAAATCAACATCATTGTGTAAAATTGCATTGTCGAGTTCGCAGATAAAAAAAATCCTGCACCTTATTGTTGATTAGCGAAATATGCGTGTTTTTATCTTCAAATGACTGAATTGGAATTAATTCATAATTCAAATCAGGAAAATTCTAGAATACTTGTTCTACTTGGTTAAGGGCAACTTTACTGGCTCGGGTAGCCACCCTTAGTTTGAATACTTTAAGACTGTCTTTTTTATTTTTATTTTGTATTATAATGGACATAAAACGAGGAGTTTAATAACCTACATAATTATTTGTAAATCATTTTGTTTACTGAAGAATAATCGTGTTTGTTGGTTCTTGGTTATTACTTTCAGCATATAAATGTTGTCTGGTTTGTTTTTCAAGAAAGAAAACAATTTCCTCTTCAATAAGTATTTCTGCTACTGTAACTTCAGCTTTTCTTTTGTTGATATTCTGATTCACCGTATTTTCAATTGTTTCAAGGTTGAATAAGGTTACACCGGGCAATTGTCCTATTCGAACGTCCACATCTCTTGGAAAGGCAAGATCCAGAACGAGCATTTCCCTGTCTTTTGGAAAGTCGTCAAAATTAACAATAAGATGGGGAGCCGAAGTTGCGCAAATGAGTATATCAGAAAACTGCATCATATCAGGCAACTGATCTAACCTCATCATTTGACATCCATGCTTCTTGGCCAGGGATTCAGCTTTTTCATATGATTTATTGGCAAGAAAAATAGTTTCAGCACCTTTGTTTTGCAAAAACCGGATAATGTCCTCATTTAGCTTATGTGCTCCAATCAATGAAATCAAACCTTTGTTAAGGTTTATACCACTTTGGGAAATAATTTCAACTGCCGCCTGACTATGCGACATGGCTCCGCGTGAAATACCCGATTCACTCCTTACCCGCTTTCCAACAAATAATGCCGTTTGAAAAAGATGATGAATTCCTTTGGATAAATTATTTTTTTCGCAAGCTTCCAGATAAGCACTTTTTATTTGGCCTTGTATCGCAGTTTCACCAATTAAACTTGATTCCAAACCTGATACCACCCGAAAAAGATGTCGGGCAATACTTAATGGGACTTTACCAACGCCATCATAAAACTCCAATCGGTTACACGTCTGCACTAAAACACCGGCAACATCAGTGAAAGGTGAAAATTCCTTTACCGCAGACTCACGTTGAGCCAATGAATCATTTAACTGATTGATAGTAGATAGATGGATCATTTTCGAAATAATTTTTAATTTTATTACGAACTTCAATGGCCCGATATACGACCGAAATATTGGATGTAAAATTGTTCCATAAAACCTATTTTTTGACTGGCAATGCGTCCGCCACCAATTAAAAAGATTTTTTTGTCGGTGGTATTAAGTGATTTAGTTAAAAAAGTCATCATATGTTTGTTTTGATTGTGATTGATGCAAAAGAAGGAGAAGACTATCATTGCTGATCTACAACTCATGAAAATCCTTACCTTCAATAGTTGCTTTTACATATCTTTTTCTAATGACAAAATCGCCAAAACGTTCTGATTTATTGCGGCTTTTGGCAAAATCTTCCAGAATCGGTTGTAATGTTTCAATTATCTCTTTTTCATCAATATTTTCCTTGTATAATTTATTAAGTCTGTCTCCTGTAAAACCGGCTCCAAGATAAAGATTATATATCCCCGGAGCTTTTCCCACAAACCCAATTTCGCCAAGGTACGGACGGGCACAGCCATTTGGGCAGCCGGTCATTCGAACTACAATTGGTTCTTGTTCAATTCCATTTGCAACGACAATTTCGTCAAGTTTATCGATAAGTGAAGGAAGGTAACGTTCGGCCTCAGCAAAAGCCAGACTGCATGTATTCAGAGCAACACAGGCAAGAGAATTGAGCCTTAAACCTGTTAGCTTTTTATCAAGAGCTGAACTATATTTATTCAATATTTTTTCAACAGACTTTTTATTTTCAAGCGAAATATTAGCAATAATAAGATTTTGATTGCCTGTGAGGCGAAAATCACCATCATGTATTTCAGCAATTTTTTTTAGGACTGTTTTAAGTTGGAATTGTTCCGTATCTCTAACCCTACCTCCTTCGATAAACAGTGTGAGATGCCATTTACCATCAAATCCTTTTACCCAGCCATAAGCATCCCCATTTGATATGAAATGGTATGGTTTTGCCAGTTTAAGGTCATATCCAAGACGAACGTTTAATTCCTGAATAAACTTATCAACGCCTAATCTGTCAAGAGTGTATTTAAGTCTTGCGTTCTTTCGGTCGGATCGGTTTCCAAAATCACGCTGAACCAAAACAATTTTCTCTGAAACATCTACTACCTGATCTTTGGAGCAATACCCAATTACGGTGGCTAACCGGGGGTAGGTTTCAGAATTTCCGAAAGTCATTCCCATCCCTCCTCCGATAGCAATATTAAATCCGGCAAGCTTACCATTTTCCTCAATAGCGATTAATCCCAAATCGTTTGCAAAAATGTCACTGTCGTTATGAGGCGGTATAGCTATGGCTATCTTGAATTTCCGTGGGAGATACGTTTTACCGTAAATGGGTTCCACATCTATTGCTCCACCTGCAATTAACTCTTTATCAAGCCAAATTTCGTGATATGCTTTGGTTTGAGGAGTAAGATGGTCACTTATTTTCCTGGCAAAGGAGTAAGCTTCGGCTTGAAGCAAGGATTGGATTGGATTAGGATTACACATCACGTTGCGGTTAACATCGCCGCAGGCTGCAATCGTGTCCAGAAGTGAATGATTGATTTCCTGTATGGTCGTCTTAAGTTTACTTTTAAATATACCATGCAGTTGAAAAGCTTGTCGGGTAGTGAGTTTAATCGTTCCACTACCATATTCATCCGCCAGTTTATCAATCGAAAGCCACTGTTTCGGGGATGCAATACCTCCGGGAAGACGAACCCGTATCATGAAAGAATAAAGGGGTTCAAGTTTCTGATGTTTGCGCTCGCTTTCCAAATCGCGGTCAAATTGCTGGTACGATCCATGAAACTTTATCAGATTTGTATCGGCCGCGGCAATGGCTCCTGTTATTTCGTTGTTAAGGCTTTCTTTTATTGTACCTCTTAGGTAATTGCTATTTTCTTTGATTATCTCTACCTCGGATAGTGGTTGCGTAATATCGCTCATAATTTGTATTCATTTAATATATATCTACCTGATATCGTTTGCTCTTCTTAAGGTGTTTAACATAATCCCTGGCTATCTCAGCGCTATGACCACCTTCTTTAGCTATAATTTCAGTAAGGGTTTTATTAACGTCAGTCCACATATTTTTCATATCGCCGCAAACATAGAAATAGGCGCCTTCCTCGAGCCAGGAATATAATTCTTTGGAATGCTCTAGCATTTTATGTTGAACGTATATTTTTTTATTTGTATCGCGTGAAAAGGCTACATTAAAGCGGGTAAGAAGCCCTTTTTTATGATAATTCTGAAATTCAGTCTGATAAAGAAAGTCCGTTGAAAAGTGCCTGTCTCCGAAGAAAAGCCAGTTTTTACCTTGACTGCCATTTGCTTCCCGATCCTGAAGAAAAGCCCTGTAAGGCGCAATACCGGTGCCGGGACCAATCATAATTACCGGAGCATCTGAGTTGGCAGGTAGTCTGAATTCAGAATTTCTCTCCAGATAAACTGATATTTCCTGATCTTCGATGAGCCGATCGGATAAAAACGTGGAGCAAGTTCCTTCCTTATAGCGTCCATTTTTGTATCGAACAGCCGAAACCGTTAGATGGACTTCATCTGGATATGCTTTCGAACTTGATGCGATGGAGTACAATCGTGGTTGAAGTTTTCGAAGTATTCCAATAAAGTTCTCAGAAGATAGGCTTACAGGAAATTCCATTGTTAAATCGACCAAATCCCTTCCATAAACATATTCCTTGAGTTTGGTTTCATCATCTAAAATATGCTGCAAATCAGTATTTTTAGCATATGTGTTATAATTTGCCATAACATCGGGACTAATCATCGATAGCTCAAAATTATGGGCTAATGCATCTTCCAGAGATTTTTCTGTTTTTCCAAAATTCACCATTGTTTTGGCGGTGAGTTTAAGCGAATGCAACACCTCATTCACCAGGTACGAAGAGTTAATTGGATATACCCCCAGAGAATCACCAGGCTCATAGCTAAGACCTGAATTTTCCAATGAGATTTCGTAATGAAATATTTCTTTCTCTGAGCCCCTGCCGGTCAGCTTTATTTTATCTAATATCCTCGTTTTAAATGGGTTTAATTTAGTGTACGCGGATTCCTTTATTTCGGGGAAACCGTTATTTTTTGGTTTTTCCGCACCGTTGATTACAACCGACAATGATGCAGTGCCTCCATTGTGCGAGGATAATTTGGAAACTACCCCTTGGATCCAGATATCGGCAGTGGCCTGAAAATCGACATCACAGTCAACTCTCGGATGCAAGCGCTCAGCGCCTAGTTCTCCGATCTTTTTATCCAACTCCTGACCAGTTTTGCAGAAATGCACATAACTACGATCACCCAATGCCAAAACGGAAAATTTTGTATTGGTTAGTTTGGGAGCACGTTTTCCATGAAGAAACTCGTAAAATTCCTCGGCGGCAACTGGAGGCACACCTTCTCCATGAGTGCTGACTATCACCAATATATATTTTTCGTCTTTAAGTTTCGAGAGAGTATATTCGTTCATGTCTTCCAGTCGAACGGAAATGCCTTTTGATTCAGCCTCAGTTTTTAATTTTTTGGCAATTGCAGCTCCATTGCCAGTTCTGGAAGCGTATAAAACAGTTATTGCCGGAAGCCCTGGATTCCCATTGGCTTGTGATTGAGTCTGAATAGTTTTAATAGATTGGGGTAAACTTATTCCCGAAAGATATCCGGCTAGCCAGGTGAGTTGTTGATCATCAAAAGAATGCAGGAGGTCTTCGACCAGTTTTTTTTGATCGGAACTAAATGGCAGAATGGATGTAAAATCAGGATTCTTCATAATATTGTTTACAAAGCGGGTATTAGTTTCCCGCAATGCAAAGTTGCGAACCTGACAGTTGTTTATAAATACCGTTGATGTGGTATATTGCATACCTAAATTTAGGTATGCAATAAATTAATATTTAGTGCTATGTATACAGGATAAATATTAATTATTGACTTAACTTTAAATATAATATTCCGTGGTATCAATAATACCAGCCCGCAATGCGTACATAAGCAGTTCAGAAGAATTGCTTATACCAAGCTTTCGAAAGATATTTTTTCGGTGCGTTATGATGGTGTGAAAGCTAAGATTCTTTTGCTGAGCAATTTCTTTCGTAGTTAACCCTTGAGTAACAAGCTTTACGATTGCAATTTCAGAATTAGTTAAATGTCCTGAATCTATTATTTTTTTTGCAGACGTTTTATGCTCCAAAATAACATCCATTATTTCATTACTAAAATATTTTTTACTTTGTAACGTGGCATTAAAAGCGTCTAAAAATTCCGACTCCTCGCACGATTTTAGAACATAATTAGTAATTCCATTATCAATCACTTTCAGAATTTCATGTGGCGATTTATTATCCGAAACTACTAAAATACCGATTGATGGATAGTTTTTTTTTATTTCACGCAGGTCAGAAATATCACTAAAATCAAACAATTCAAAATCGATAATCACAATATTTGTATCAAAGGATATTAATGAATCATATAATTCATCTTTGGTATTTATTTCTTTTATGTTTAATGATTTTCCATAAAAAGCAGTGAGAATGGAAATTATACCAAGTCTGGTTAATGTTTGGTTATCTGCCAATATAATATTTAAAATTTCCATTTTTTTAATACTAAGTCTTTAAGTAAATGATTTGGTTGTGCTTATATAGTTTTTTTATATTATTATTATTATGTAAAGATTGAATTCTTTTTTTAATTCTATTGTTAGGTTAACATTTTTAATGATTATGAGCTTTTTTACCCTTGACCCTGAAGGGTGAAAGCTGAATAATCACCCTGTATCCATTAGAGATAAAGGATAAAAATTATAAAACGCTAAATTTCTCTTTAAATTGGAATCTAGTTTAAACGGAACCACAAAACCATTATTTTTGTGAATTGATCTTAAAGTTATAATTAATGGTTCTTCCTGAAATACACAAAGGCGTTAAGGCTCTGATTTTCGATTTGGACGGCACTTTAGCCGATTCGCTTCCAACCCACATCCAATGCTGGCAAAAGGTTTGTGCCAGCTTTAATTATCAATTTGATGAGCAAATTCTCTACGATTTAACCGGAATGCCCACCCATAAGTTTGCAGAATATGTAAAGCGTGATAGCCACTGTGATCTCTCAATTGATGAAATTGTAAAATTAAACCAATCTTGTTTTTATTCTGTAGCCGCTTCTATTAAACCAATTCAACCAATTGCAGGTTTTGTAAAAATTCATTATGGTAAAATTTTAATGAGTATAGGTACAGGTGGAGGAAGGCGAAGCGCAGAAATGATTCTGGAAGCCATTGGTATGCGTCAGTATTTTGAGGTTATAGTTACTGCCGATGATGTAATGAATCATAAACCGGAACCGGATACATTCTTAAAATGCGCAGAACTGATGGGTGTGATACCTGGATTTTGCCAGGTTTTTGAGGACGGTATTAAAGGGATAGAAGCTGCGCAAAAAGCCGGGATGAAAGTTACCGATGTAAGACCTTTTTATTCAAATGGAAATATGCAATCTTGAGTTAGTGCATAGCCTCTTTTTCTGCCGATTTTACAAGTTGAAAGGCCGCCTTCATCCCCTTGATAATTAACCTTAAACGGAGATATAATAAAGCATATGCAGGAAAATTTTTCTTCGTGAAATAAAAGCGATTTTGATAATAAGCCTGATCAAGATATAAATATTTATTGCGATTTCCAGCGCCTCCATCATATGCTTTGCGATGATTTACCTCAGCTAAAGCTATAAATGTTATTTTAAAACCAGCAGTATATGCACGATAGCCAAAGTCTGCATCTTCACAATTAGCCATTTTAATAAATCGCTCATCGAATCCTCCAATACTATCAAAGACTTTTCTTTTGAAGGATCCATTACAACCGGCTAATTTATTTGTAGGACCGTTAACCGGACAATTTTCGCTACCAACATATCTGCCCCATTTGTTAAACCATATTGGCCGTTTTGAGGTTTTCAGTAACCCTTCTTCAACCCGGCCGCTAACAACATCAAATCCTTTTTGATGGGCGTTCCAATGCTCTCTGATAAAACTTTCATTAAAAAGCGTATCATCATCAACCATAATAATTACTTCTCCCCGCGAGGCATTTACGCCAATATTTCGCGCAAGAGTGAGTGAAGGAGTCTCTGATCGCAAATAAATCAGTTGGCCTTTATGCTTTTCAAAAAAGAGCTGAGTTTCTGCCTTATGCTGCGAGCTTTGATCAACAACAATTATTTCGTAGTCATCGAAGTTTTGAAGTAGTGCACAATTTAAAGTGTCCACTAAATATTCATCGCGATTATATGTAGGAATGATAAGGCTAACTTTCATTATAAGCAAATTATTCGAAGTGCAAACCAAGCAATTTAGACTGTATGGAATTTTTAAGTTTTCAAAATGATTTCTGTAAATCTTGAATCGTCAAATCAACATACTCATTTCATCATACTGTAAATGCCTACCTTAATTATTGGATTGGCTGGTTAAAAGCCAAAATTAAAAAAACTTATTGATTAGTATTGTATGATATGATGATTTGTAAACCAATTTTTACTTCTGGCAGAAAATAAACCATAAACTTACTTAATTATTTAAAAGAACATCATTGTCTCAATTGCTATAAACAAAGCAATGCATGCAAAAATTACCTAATTTGCATGCATTGCTTTCACTAGAAAAATAATTTCTACTTTTGATTTTTTTGGATTTAATTTACCGAAATCTTACCACTTACTTTAGATTTCGAGTTAGTGTCAAGAACTTCATAAATGGAATTCTGACTTTTATATTCCGGAACAATCTTTTTCATAAGTTTAACGATCTCAAGATTGTTTTGTATTTTAATCAACCGTTCGAAAATATTAATGTATTCTGTAATTAGCTCAAAATCGTTGTGAGCAACCCGGGCAATCATTATTTTTGGATGATAGGTTGGTAAATTATTTTCTTTATCACATAGCAGTTCTTCGTAAAGCTTTTCGCCAGGTCTCAATCCTACATATTTGATTTGAATATCCTTGCCAATTTCAAGACCGGAAAGACGAATCATATTCTTAGCTAAATCAACTACTTTTATAGATTTGCCCATATCGAAAATAAATATTTCTCCCCCTTTACCCATGGCGCTTGCCTCAAGTACTAATTGACATGATTCGGGAATTGTCATAAAATATCGTGTAATTTCTGGGTGTGTTACCGTTACAGGACCACCCTGATCAATTTGCTTTTTAAATAGCGGAATGGCAGATCCATTCGACCCAAGAACATTTCCAAAACGTGTGGTAATAAAACTGGTTGATGAAATATTATTAAGCGACTGAGTATACATTTCTGCAATTCTTTTTGATGTTCCCATAATATTCGTTGGGTTAACAGCCTTATCCGTTGAGATCATAATAAATTTCTCTACATTATATTTAACCGATAAATCTGCCAATACTTTCGTTCCGAATACATTATTATTGATTGCTTCAGCCGGATTGTTTTCCATCATTGGTACATGCTTGTATGCAGCTGCGTGATAAACGATATCAATCGGGTACCGCTCAAAAATTTTATTCATACGCATCTGATTGGTAACATCACCTATAATTATCTCATAATCATGAAAATGAAGTTTTTCAGCGACTTCAATTTCCAAATTGTATAACGGTGTTTCCGCCTGGTCAAGTAATATAATTTTCCGTGGTGAATAGTTTGCAATTTGTCTTACAATTTCACTACCAATTGAGCCAGCAGCTCCGGTAACTAAAACTACTTTGTTGTTAAGTTGTCTGCGAATATTTGTTGAATCGAGGCTAATAGGATCGCGCTCTAGTAAATCTTCGATATTGATCTGTTTAAGTTGACGTGTACTGAAATCGCCGTTAATCCACGATTTAATTTTCGGCGCCGTTAACACTTTTATTTTATAATTAAGACATTTCTCAACGATAAGATTTTTTTTAATCGGACTTATATAATCTTTTGCAATAATCAATGAATTAACTTCGTTCTTCTCGAACAACTCGTCTAATCTGTAAAGTGGATATATGCTTATACCTTCGAGATTTTTACGATGATTTTGTTTTTTATCGTCAATAAAAGCAACTACTCTATATCTTACTTCGGTATCCAGATCAAGAGCTCTTTTTGTTGCAACAGCAAGTTCATCGGTACCAACTATAATAACATTCGCCCGGACTTTCGTATTATTTCTGAATTCAATAAAGAAAAATTTTATTATTAACCTGGAAGCAGTCATGAGGTAAGCTGCTATAAAGAAATCAATAATAATAACTGAAAAAGGAATTAGTAACCTGCTGTTGTCAATTTTATAAGCAAAATAGTCAAGTATACCGATGGTAAAACTACCTGCTAATACTACCAAAATCAATTTTGTTAAATCACGTAACCCGGTATGCCTAACTATCATAGCATATGTTTTACCGAAAAAGAAGAAAATGGCACGTATTCCCAATACCAATAAAAGAATAAGCGTATAATTTTGAGTAAACTCAGGAGGAATCGAAAAATTAAAGCGTAACAGAAAGGCTAAAAAGAGCGAAGTAGCGCATACAAATAAGTCGATGTTAAAAATAATCCAAGTGGGAGTTGTGGATTTGAAAAACCGAATCGTTTTTAAAATAACTGAGTTTGAATTGAGGTTAATCATAAAATTCATTTATTGAAAATTACAAGCATTAATATACTAAATAACGTTAAGATAAGCTTTGTTATAAAAAACCAATTATTGGTATATATATTATAATTTGGATCTTATAAATTTTTATTAAATTCTATTCTATTAATTTTAAACTAAAGTTTTGATTTTACGAAGTTCTTTAACAGATGTTACATTCATATGATATTTTCTAATCAAACTACAATTTTGTTTCTTCATTTAACACGTTTTTCGATATCTAAATCAAATATAATAAAGATTAACAAACTATTGCCAACTTTTTGTTTATAATGATACTTTGCCCATTTGATACCTTAGATGTTTATTTTGCCAAAAGGTTGCGTTTGAATAATATATTTTTTTAATTTAAACCAAAATTTCATTGCTGATTTAATTTAACAAAATGATTTAATGAATATTTTAATTCAAAAAGCATCAAATACTCCATTTGTAAAATTTGAAGATGGTGTATTAGTAATTTCAGGTCGATCAATCCCTGAAAATGCGATTTCGTTTTTTGAACCATTATTTAAATTTATTGGGGAATACGCTAAAAACCCAGATACTCTTACTGAAGTAAATATCCTTTTGGAATATGCTAACAGTAGCACTAATCGGTCTTTGATGGCCATTTTTACACTTTTTGAACATATTTACGAAAATGGTAATACTATTAATATTAATTGGTATTTTGAAACGGGTGATGAACTTATGCAAGACTTAGGCAAAGATTTTAAGGCTGTTCTGCGCTTACCATTTACGTTGCATGAAAAAGAATCTCTCTCTTAAAATCTATTTAAAGCCATTCCGGAGATGGTCTTCCCAATTGCCAGCGATGCTGTTGCCGCAGGTGAAGGGGCATTTAGCACATTAATTATATGAGGATCTTCAAAGATTAAAAAATCATCGATTAGAGCGCCATCCCTTGTGCATGCCTGGGCTCTGACACCTGCTCCACCGATAATTAAATCTTCTTTTTGAAGTTGGGGAAGTAATCGTTGTAATGATTTTGTAAATGCCGATTTATTAAAGCTTCTATAATATTCACCCAAGCCGGTTTGCCAATATTTAAACATAACTTTTTGAAAACCGGGCCATGAAAGCGAATCGAATGATTCTCTCAAACTAATATCAGTTTTCGTGTAGCCTTCCTTTTTAAATGCAAAAACAGCATTTGGGCCTGCTTCAATTCCGCCTTTTAAACGTCGTGTGAAATGAACGCCTAAAAATGGAAATGCCGGATCGGGAACAGGATAAATAAGATTTTTTACTAAATATTGCTTTTCTTTTTTTAATTCGAAATATTCTCCGCGAAAAGGAATAATTCGCACATCGATTTTTTGGGTTAATAGGGCAATTTTATCAGAATATAAACCAGCTGTATTTATAACTAATCGGGTTTTCAACGTTTTATCCCTTGTAATTACTTCGCAGGAATTATTACGTGTATTGATGTCAATTACTTTTTGTTCAAGAAAAATTTCACCCTGATAACGATTTACAAAAATTTCAGCATATTTTTCGCTCACCTCTTTATAATCAATAATACCTGTATATGGTACCCAGAGACCTCCAATTCCACTTGTATAAGGTTCAAATTCTTTTACTTCATTACTATTTATTTTACGAATTTCAGTAAGTCCATTTTGTAATCCTCGCTGATAAAGGCTTTCTAAACGGGGTAATTCATCCTGATGAGTGGCAACTATTATTTTTCCGCATAATTCATACGGAATATTTTCTTTATTACAGAATTTCAGAAGTTCTGAGTAGCCTGAAATACAATTTAAGGCTTTTAAACTACCGGGTTTATAGTAAATTCCTGAGTGAATTACACCACTATTATTCCCTGTTTGGTGTTTGGCTAAGCCATTTTCCTTTTCCAGTAAAGCAATTTTCAGTTGAGGCCTTGCTTCTTTAATTTTTAATGCAGTGGCAAGCCCTACTATGCCTCCTCCAATTATTATAATATCGTATTGCATGTGAAAAGTAAAAAATATAAAAGTAGAAATATTATTATACGAGCCGCTCAAAAAACAAGTTTTGGCACAATTTTCGATCGGTATGATGAATAATAAAATAAGCAATATACTTTAAATGATCGTTTTTCCTGATAAAATCAATATTTTAACTATCACTTAATGCTAAATCGGGAATTATCTTATAAAATTTATGACACTAATTTCTTTTTCAATTTTATTAATATCATTAAATTATAGAAACAGCTTACAATCAAGATAATAAAATAGTTAACATATTTTTGAAAGTAATTTATTATTTTGGAACATTTTTAAAATTTTCTCGTAAAACGGTATGACGGAAAATAATTCAAGGTATAAAATTTTCATTTGAAATGAAGCCTTACTTATGGATGATAAATTGATATTTATAGTAGATGATGACAGAATTATCCTAAATCTTTTGGAATATACTTTCAAAAGCAAAGAAGGCTATGAAGTAAAAACTTTTTTTTCTGGTGAAGATTGCTTAGAAAATTTGGAAATGAATCCTGACCTTATTGTTCTCGATCATTTGTTTTATTTACAAGGAAGCGAGAGCATGACAGGGCTTGATACGTTGATTGAACTAAAAAAAAGGAATAACGACGTTCCTGTAATTATTTTATCATCACAGGACGACGTCACTCTTGTAAAGGAATTTATTAAAAACGGAGCCACCAAATACATTCCAAAAGTAGATTATTTTGTTGATGCATTAGTTGAATCCGTTGATAATGTAATTTCTAACTAATTGAAGAATTATTGTAACGTTTACGATCATTTTCGTTCAAAAGAATTTTCCTCAATCTTATAAATTTTGGTGTAACTTCTACATATTCGTCTTCCTGAATATATTCTAAAGCTTCCTCAAGTGAAAATTTAATGGCTGGTGCAATCCGCATTTTCTCGTCCGAACCAGTTGCACGCATATTGGTAAGCTTTTTGGTTTTGGTGATATTCAGACCTAAATCGCCCGATCGGGTGTGTTCTCCTACTACTTGTCCGGAATATATTTCTTCACCCGGGTCTACAAAATATTTTCCACGATCCTGAAGTTTATGCAGGGCATAGGCAATTGATTCTCCGGTTTCGATGGCAATAAGTGAACCATTGATTCGCTTTTCAATTTCGCCTTTCCAGGGAGCATATTCCAAAAAACGATGTGTCATAATGGCCTCCCCAGCAGTGGCGGTCAACACTTGATTACGTAGACCAATAATTCCGCGTGAAGGAATATTAAATTCCAAATGAATCCGATCCCCCTTACGTTCCATTTTTAATAGTTCACCTTTGCGTTTAGAAACTAATTCAATTGCTTTCCCTGATGTTTCTTCAGGCATATCGATCGATAGAATTTCAATTGGTTCACATTTTTCTGCCGCGATGTCTCTGATAATAACTTTTGGCTGACCAACCTGAAGTTCGTAACCTTCACGGCGCATCGTTTCAATTAATATTGATAAGTGGAGTACGCCACGTCCAAAAACTGTAAATGCATCAGCTGAATCAGTTAGTTCAAGTCGTAAGGCTACATTTTTTTCAAGTTCCCTGTCAAGCCGGTCTTTGATGTGGCGTGAGGTAACGTACTTCCCATCACGACCATAAAAAGGGGAGTTATTAATTGTAAATACCATGCTCATGGTTGGTTCGTCGATGGAAATGGTTTCCAAAGGCTCCGGATTTTCTATATCGCAAATGGAATCACCAATATTAAAACCTTCTATTCCTACCAAGGCACAAATTTCACCAGAACTTACGGATGGGACTTTCTTTTTGGCAAAGCCTTCAAAAACCAAAAGTTCTTTTATACGGGTTCTGGTAACTGACAGGTCACGTTTTACAAGTGAAACCATCATATTTTCTTTCAATTCGCCACGATGTACTCTACCAATAGCAACCCGTCCAACATATGACGAATATTCCAGAGAAGTAATGAGCATCTGTGGTGTTCCCTTAAGCGCTTGGGGTGCTGGAATATTTTTGAGAATACAATCAAATAACGGTGAGATATCTTTCGATGGTTTTTTCCAGTCTGCTGACATCCAGCCTTGTTTGGCCGAGCCATAAATTGTCGGGAAATTCAATTGATCTTCGGTACCATCAAGGTTAAACATCAATTCGAATACTTCTTCCTGAATTTCTTCGGGTCTACAGTTGGCTTTGTCTACTTTATTGATGACTACGATGGGTTTCAGTCCAAGTTGCAGAGCCTTTTGAAGTACAAACCGTGTCTGCGGCATCGTTCCTTCAAATGCATCCACCAGAAGCAGAACACCATCAGTCATATTTAATACTCGCTCAACTTCGCCTCCGAAGTCAGCGTGTCCAGGTGTATCAATAATATTGATCTTTACACCTTTATAATATACCGAAACATTCTTTGCTAGAATGGTGATACCTCTTTCTCTTTCTAATTCGTTGCTGTCCATGATAAGATCTCCTGGAGTTTCATGCTCCTTAAAGAGATTGCCCATCATCAGCATTTTATCAACTAATGTTGTCTTTCCGTGATCTACGTGCGCAATAATTGCGATATTTCTGATGTTTTGCATATTTACCTTTAAAAAAATCGGGTTGCAAATGTAGTAAAAAAAATTCCGTTTATTTTTCTTTTTATATTAAGATTTAAATTTATACTTTTGCTGCTCGAAAATTTTGTAACGTGAAGTCTAATCGTCAGTTTGTCATCCCATTTAAGGGTCTTAGCATAGGAAAACACGATTTCATCTTCGAAATCGACGATGAGTTCTTTGATGGTTTTGAAGGTAGTGAAATACATAAAGGTAAGATAGAGGCCAAAGTAACTCTTGATAAAAAACCCTCCATGTTAGAATTTGATTTCGACTTGCAAGGTATTGTCTTAGTTACTTGCGATATTTGTTTGGACGAACTCGAAATTACCATTGAATATGATTCCAAATTATTTGTTAGATTTGGGGACGTAACAGAAGAACAAACAGACGAAATAATTGTTCTTTCACATGCGGAACATGAAATGGATGTTGCTCAATATATTTATGAATTTTGCCATTTAAGTCTTCCATATAAACGCGTTCATCCCAATGATAAAAGGGGAAATAGTACTTGCAACAAGGAAATGCTTAAAAAATTAGACCAGTATATTGTTCGAAAACAAAATGAAGAAATCGATCCTCGTTGGGACGATTTAAAAAATTTATTGAATCATAATTAATAAAAAAGAAAATGCCAAATCCGAAACGAAAACATTCCAAACAAAGGAGAGACAAAAGAAGAACTCATGACAAAGCATTGGTTCCAACTGTTGCAAAATGCAACAACTGTGGATCATCTGTTTTGTATCACCGAGTATGCCCCGATTGTGGTTACTATCGTGGAAAACTTGCCATTGAGAAAGTAGTTAAAGCATAAGCTAAGCGAGTAAAATTATATCCTACAATTCGATATGATAAGGATAGGTTTGGATGTAATGGGAGGAGATTATGCGCCTGAAGCAACAATTGCAGGCGCTATTCTGGCTCAAAAAGTGTTGGCGAGTGATGCCAAAATAATACTGATAGGTAATCAGTATATGATTGAGGAATTGTTGATAAAACATGGAGCTGACATTTCGTGGTTTGAAATTATTCATTCTACGGAAGTTATCGAAATGGGGGATCATCCTTCAAAAGCTTTTACGCAGAAGCCCAATTCCAGTATTTCTGTAGGATTCCAGATGTTGCAAGCTGGTAGTATTGATGGCTTTGCCAGTGCCGGAAGTACTGGAGCGATGATGGTTGGTGCCATGTATACGGTTAAGTCGATCCCTGGAGTAATCAGGCCAACTATTACATCACCGCTTCCAAAAATGAATGGTAATTCAACTATTCTTTTGGATGTGGGTTTGAATTCGGATTGCAAACCCGAAGTATTATATCAATATGGTATTTTGGGATCGCTCTACACAGAGTTTGTCTGTAATATCAATAACCCGAAAGTTGGTTTATTGAATATCGGATCTGAACCTGAAAAAGGTAACAACCTTACAAAAGCAACTTATCAGCTAATGGCTGAAACAAAAGATTTTAATTTCGTTGGAAACATTGAAGGAAACGAAATTTTTGATGATAAGGCTGATGTAATTGTATGTGATGGTTTTGTAGGGAATGTAGTTTTAAAACAAGCAGAAGCTGTATTTCATCTTGCCAAGTATAGAAAACTGAACGATGAATATTTCAACAGATTTAATTTTGAAATCTACGGAGGTACTCCAATTCTTGGTGTAAATGGCAATGTGGTTATAGGTCATGGGGTTTCCAATGACATTGCAATTAAAAACATGATTTTGCACACCAAGGATGTAATTCATGCAAAACTGCCTGAAAAAATTATGGAATTTTTTAAGTAATGACAAAAATCAGAGCTGCAATAACAGGTATTGAGGCGTATCTGCCCGAATATATTTTGACCAACGAAGAACTAAGCCGTATGGTCGATACCTCCGATGAATGGATTATGCAAAGGATTGGTATCAAGGAGCGGCGCATTCTCAAAGGAAAAGATCTGGCAACGTCTGACATGGGTGCTGAAGCAACCCGCCGGTTACTCGCCAAAACGGGAACCAAAGTTGATGATATTGAGTTAATTATAGTAGCTACAGTAACGCCCGACATGTTTTTTCCTTCCACAGCATGCGTTATTGCTGACAAAGTTGGTATAAAAAAGGCATGGGGGTTTGATTTAAGTGCTGCCTGTTCCGGATTTATTTATGCCTTGCAAACAGCTTCGCAATTTATTGAAACCGGCAGATATAAAAAGGTACTTGTGGTTGCAGGAGATAAAATGTCATCGGTAACAAATTATACCGATCGAACTACATGTCCTTTGTTTGGTGATGCAGCAGTAGCCATATTGTTAGAGCCAGATACAGAAGACTTTGGGGTAATTGATCATATTTTTCAGATTGATGGATCAGGTCGACATAATCTCTATATAAAAGCAGGCGGTTCTTATAAACCCTCTTCATATGAAACCATCGATACTAGCGAACATTTCCTCTATCAGGACGGTCAAACTGTATTTAAAATAGCTGTTTCAAAAATGGCTGACGTTGCCGTGGAAATGATGGAAAGACATAACATTACTCCTGATGATTTGGCTTGGCTGGTGCCTCATCAGGCCAATATGCGAATTATTGAAGCAACAGCTCGCCGCATGGGTTTAAGTAAAGAAAAGGTGATGATAAACATTGAGCGGTATGGAAATACTACAGCGGCAACAATTCCTCTTTGCTTATGGGATTGGGAAAAAGAGCTCAAAAAAGGAGATAAACTTATTCTTGCTGCTTTTGGAGGCGGATTCACATGGGGCTCCCTGTACTTGAAATGGGCATATAATTCTTAATAAGTAATTAATGCCAGTATTTAGTATATTTAAATAGAGAGCCTGGCAATAGTCAGGTTTTTTGATTTTAATATCGAATCCCAATTTAAATAATATTGAGTCAATTCTAAAAAGTCCTTTTGCCACGAATTACACGAATTACACGAATTTAACATGTTATTATTCAGCAGTATATAAAACTATAAATACTATGAATTACCAAAAACATCGTTTTTGGAGTGGACTCAATGTTATAAAATTCAAAAAAATAAATATTGAACAATTCTTTCTCAGTACTATGAACTATTTATATGTACTTAATCCTAATTTTATACGTTATATTTCTAAATCCAATTAGATTTTTTTATATTTGTTAAACCCAATAACGGATTTTTAAAAAAAATATATCGTCATGGCTAAATTTATTGAGAGTGAACCCAATTCACACAATACTATTACAGTTGGTACAGAAATCACCGGTGACATTGTTTCAAATGGAGACATGCGTCTGGATGGCATATTAAATGGAAATTTAACCGCCAAAGGAAAACTTGTAGTTGGTGAATCAGGTAAAGTTAATGGTGTCATCATTTGCAAAAATTCAGATATATATGGCATTGTTGAAGGTAAATTGGATGTGTCCGAACTATTAGCACTTAAGGCAACAGCCCAAATAATAGGAGATATTGAAACCAATCGGCTTGCTATTGAGCCAGGTTGCAAATTTACCGGTACCTGTAAAATGACGGACGAATATTCTCAAAGTGGACGACCAGACGAAACTGAAGCCTGATAAACTTTTATTCAATTATGCCAAATACTCTACCATGGCCATACAAATGATAGTGGTAATATGTATGGGTGTATTTGGAGGTATAAAACTTGATCATTGGTTAAACTTCAGTTTTCCGGTTTTTACGTTACTTCTGTCGATCTCATCAATATTTATTGCACTCTATTTATCTCTCAGAGATATTATTAAGAACAAGCCCAAAAAGGAATGAACAAAAGTATTGTAAGATTTAGCATTCAAGGTTTTATTATTGCAGTCATTTTATATATTTTAGGATTAGTCGCTTTTAAAAATTGGTTTCCCCGTAATTATTTTTCTGGCTTTTCTGCCGTGATTATTATAGTTTTTGGTGTAACTGTTTTTTTTCATTCTATTTTAATAAAGGCAGCTGCGAAACAAAATATGGCTTTCATAAATAAATTTTTAGCATTTACCGGCTTTAAGCTACTTATGTACTTATTTTTTATCATTGGGTATATATTTCTAATTGGTACACAACCGGTTTCCTTTCTTCTAACCTTTCTCTTATCCTACCTAGTGTTTACAGTTTTTGAGGTTGTTTCGATTTTAGAATTTCTTAAAAAAAATTATTCTAAATCAGGTTCAACTAATCAATAGTTTTTACTAATTTTAAATTTTTTCTAGATATTTAAGATGGGACTGACTTTTAGGAGATTAATTATTGGGGTTGTTATTATTGTTACCGGAGTTTTATTGAATACCCCTTATTCATGGGCTAATGAGCCAGATTCCGCTAAATCAAAACTGGATACTACCGAAAAAAAAGAAGCTTTAAAACCTGGAGATATTATTTTTGAACACATTGGTGATTCATACGATTGGCCAATTGTTTCATTTAAGGATAAAATTGTTTCAATACCTTTGCTTGTAATTGTTTACAGTAAATCCACCGGATTTGGTATATTCTTTTCTTCTAAATTAGAGCATGGTCATCAGGCGTACAAGGGGTTTGAAATTGCGGAGGAAGGGAAATACAAAGGAAAAATAATTGAAAAACTTCCGGATGGTTCAATTCAAAAACCCTTCGATATTTCTATAACAAAAAACGTATTATCACTACTCATCAGCTTTGCATTGATGCTTTGGATGTTTATTTCCATGGCTCGCAGATATTCAAAATACCCAAATGAAGCCCCGAAGGGAATGCAATCGATGCTGGAACCTCTTGTAATTTTTGTTCGCGACGAAATTGCTATTCCATCCATTGGGAAGGATCGATATGAGAAGTTTATGCCCTATTTGCTTACGGTATTTTTCTTTATTTGGATTAATAACATGATGGGTTTGATTCCAATTTTTCCAGGAGGAGCCAACGTTTCGGGAAATATCACCATAACGATGATTTTGGCATTAATAACTTTTGTAATTACGCTATTTAGTTCTAACAAGTTTTATTGGGTTCATTTGGTTAATACTCCGGGAGTTCCCTGGTGGTTGAAATTACCGGTACCTTTAATGCCTTTCATTGAATTTTCTTCTAATATTGTGATTCGTCCTTTTGTGTTGATGATTCGATTATTTGCAAATATCACTGCCGGACACATCAATGTGCTCAGTTTTATAATGCTGATTTTTATTTTCGGGGCTATGAATCCCATTGCAGGGTTTAGCTTTACTCCAGTATCTATTGCCTTTGTAGTATTCATATATTTTATCGAACTATTGGTTGCCTTTATTCAGGCATTTGTTTTTACCCTGTTATCGGCACTTTATTTTGGAATGGCTAAAGAACAAGGACATCACTAATTAAATATCATAAAAATTCAATAACTATGTTGACATTGACAATTATTTTAGAAGCGGCGGCAAATGTTGCATTTGCAAAGATGGGCGCAGGTATCGGAGCTGGACTTGCTGCGATAGGAGCGGGAATAGGTATCGGCGGTGTTGGACGTGGAGCTTTGGAAGCCATTGCCCGTCAACCAGAAGCCATTGGAGATATTCGAACAAACATGATTTTGCTGGCAGCGCTTGTTGAAGGGGTTGCATTCTTCTCCATCGTGGTTTGTTTATTGATTCTTTTTATGTAGAAATACGATTGGTTCACCTAGAGAATCGTTCACGAAAAGTACGTAAATAAAGTACACCAATTTTGCAAAGCATTGCATGTATTAGAGTTAAATATTATGGCATTTGCATGAAAGGTGATTTTCTCTTGATTTAGGAAAATAATAGATTTAATTTGTAAAACCAGTATGATATGGGATTGATTACTCCGGATCCGGGACTACTATTCTGGATGATAGTAAGTTTTCTGATTGTATTTTTCATTTTGAAGAAATATGCCTGGAAACCTATAATTAACGCACTCAAAAACAGGGAAAAATCGATTGAAAACGCACTCCGTCAAGCTGACAAAGTGAAGCTCGAAATGGAAAAACTTCAGGCTGATAATCAGAAGTTACTTGCCGAAGCCAGGGTTGAGCGCGATAAATTATTGAAAGAAGCCCGGTTAATGAAAGATAAAATCATTGAGGAAGCCAAGGGGCAAGCTCAGGATGAAGCGAAGAAACTTGTTGAATCGGCACGAACTTCCATTCAAAATGAAAAGAAGGCGGCAATTAAGGAAATCAAGGATATGGTTGCAGTTTTATCAATACAGATTGCTGAGAAATTGATTAAGGATAAGCTTTCCTCAAATACCAATCAAAACGATTATATTGATAAGCTTTTGGACGAAATTAAATTGAACTAAGCAAACTTCAGTCTATGAATCAAAGTAAGATTTCAGTGAGGTATGCAAAAGCGTTGTTCCAATTGGCACTTGAAAAAGATCAGCTTGAAGAAGTCCGTAAGGATATTTTGCTGGTTTCTCAGTCGTTGAAGGAATATGAGCAATTTAGGTTATACTTGAAAAGTCCGGTTGTTAAATCATCACAAAAGTATAACTTGATAAAAGATATATTTAAAAATTCGGTTACCGAAACTTGTCTGAATTTTCTCGGACTACTTGTGCAAAATAAACGGGAAAATCATCTGGAAGATATATCACGTCAATTTCTCGATCTCTACAGCAAGTACAAAGGCATTAAACCGGCATTGATTACCACAGCCGTTCCGTTGGATGATTCAATCCGGCAGAACCTTTATCAGTTGTTGTCGTCGGTTTACAAAACCGAAATAGATTTGATTACGCATCAGGATGCATCAATACTAGGTGGATTTATTTTAAAAATAGGTGATCAACAGTATGATGCAAGTGTTGCTAACGGGTTAAGACGGATGAAAACCGCTTTGCTAAATGAGAGTGTATAGTTTTTGTATTTAAATATCTACTAAAAATTAAGATATGTCGGATATTAAACCTGCAGAAGTATCATCGATACTTAAAAAGCAGATAGAAGGTTTTAAATCAGGAGTTGAGCTTGAAGAAGTTGGCACAGTTTTACAGGTAGGTGACGGTATTGCCCGTATTTACGGATTATCAAACGTTGAGTCGAATGAAATGATTGAGTTTGATAATGGAATGAAGGGTATTGTACTTAATCTGGAAGAAGATAATGTTGGCGCTGTTCTTTTAGGATCTTCAGAATTAATTAAAGAAGGTGATACGGTAAGACGTACTCGACGAATTGCCTCTATTCATGTAGGTGAAGGATTGTTGGGCAGGGTAATTAATACCCTTGGAGAACCAATAGACGGCAAAGGACCAATTACAGGAAAAACATACGAGATGCCTTTAGAGCGCAAAGCTCCGGGAGTAATTTTCAGACAGCCGGTAAAAGAACCTTTGCAAACCGGTCTCAAGGCCATTGATGCTATGATCCCTATTGGTCGCGGACAGCGTGAGTTAATCATTGGCGATCGTCAAACCGGTAAAACTGCCATTGCCATTGATACCATCATCAACCAAAAAGATTTTTTTGAGAAGGGTGAGCCTGTATTTTGTATCTATGTGGCTATCGGACAAAAAGGGTCAACCATTGCCAATATAGCAAATACTTTGGAACGCCATGGAGCCATGCCTTACACCGTAATTGTTGCGGCTACAGCTTCTGATCCCGCTGCATTACAATTCTATGCCCCGTTTGCCGGAGCTGCCATTGGCGAATTTTACCGTGATACAGGTCGTTCCGCTCTGGTTGTTTACGACGATTTATCAAAGCAAGCGGTATCATACCGCGAAGTTTCGTTATTGTTGCGTCGCCCGCCGGGACGTGAAGCATATCCGGGAGATGTTTTCTATCTTCACTCAAGGTTGCTTGAACGTGCAGCAAAGATCATCAACTCCGATGAAATTGCACGGCAAATGAACGATCTTCCGGATGTTCTTAAACCTTTGGTTAAAGGAGGCGGATCTCTTACGGCATTGCCCATTATTGAAACTCAGGCTGGTGATGTTTCAGCATATATCCCAACCAATGTAATTTCGATTACCGATGGACAGATATTTCTCGAAAATAACCTTTTCAACGCGGGTGTTCGGCCGGCTATCAACGTAGGTATTTCCGTATCACGGGTGGGAGGTAATGCCCAGATTAAATCGATGAAAAAAATTGCCGGTACATTAAAGCTCGATCAGGCTCAATACCGTGAATTAGAAGCATTCTCCAAATTCGGTTCCGATCTTGATGCTGCTACTCTTGCCATTCTTGACAAAGGATCAAAAAATGTTGAGATACTGAAACAAGGTCAATATTCACCCTGTCCGGTTGAAAAACAAGTTGCAATACTCTTCTGCGGAACAAAAGGGTTACTTAAAGATGTGCCTTTGAAAAAAGTTAAAGAGTTTGAATTTGAATTTCTTGAATACCTCGATTTAAAACACAGGGATGTGCTAAGTCAGCTGAAAGAAGGAGTTTTGAATGATCAAATTACCCAAGTTCTTGAGCAGGTTGCAAAAGAAGTTGGAGCCAAATATAAGAAGTAGTAATTTACAAGTAGTAATACCTACTATTTGTAATTATTATATAAATGGAACACAAGTTATGGTGATATAAATAATTTTTCTTTTGCATTTTGTGTTTTGTTCCATGGTGTAAATTATGGTTAAATTTTTAAAGGATAAAATGATTTTCTTCTAATGGCAAATTTAAAGGAGATACGTACCCGGATCACTTCGGTAAGTTCTACACGGCAGATAACAAGTGCTATGAAGATGGTTTCTGCAGCTAAGCTAAAAAAAGCTCAGGATACCATTTTACTGATGCGGCCCTATGCAATTAAACTACAGGAAATTCTGGCTAACTTAAGCGATAGCGATAAGAGTAGTACAGATAATCCTTATGGAAAAAATCGGGAGCCACATAATGTACTGATTGTTGTAGTTACATCCAATCGCGGGTTATGTGGGGCATTTAATTCGAATGTAATTAAACTTTCGCTGCAACTGGCTAATGAAAAATATAAGAACCAATTATCAAATAAAAAATTATTTTTTATGCCAATAGGTCGTAAAGCAAATGACTTTTTCACCAAAAAAGGATATCAGGTGGTAAAAGGTAATTACAATCATCTGCTTGATGGACCAACGTTTGAAAAAACTGCTTCGGAAGGTCAGATGATCATAGATTTATTTATCGAAGGTAACTACGACAAGATAGAAGTTGTTTACAATCAATTTAAAAATGCAGGGATTCAGATAACTACTGCCGAACAGTTTCTTCCAATTGCCAAAATACCTGTAAAAAAGAAGGATTTGCAAATGAAAACTGTTCATAACGATTTTATTTTCGAACCTACGAAAGAAGAAATCATTAAGGAATTAATTCCCAAATCATTAAAAGTTCAGCTTTTTAAAGCCATACTTGATTCCGTAGCTTCGGAACATGGAGCACGAATGACATCTATGCATAAGGCTACTGATAATGCTACAGATTTAATTAAAGAACTAAAACTTCAATACAACAAGGCGAGACAGGCTTCGATTACCAACGAAATTTTGGAAATTGTGGCAGGTGCTGAGGCTCTTAGAGGGTAGTTTATATAAATTCTATACTGAAGCCCGGGAATTAATCAATTGCCGGGCTTTTTGATTTACTCTTGTTCAAAAAATTGATAATTGATACCCTAATTTTTTGATTATTGGAAGCTTCATTTCAATTATTTTCATTGTGGTGATAAGCAAGTGAACCGTATATTTTCGATGAAATAAGCGAAGAGCCCTATTGGGGACCTTCATATAATAACTTAATCGAAACAAATTAAAGAACGACTATAAAATTTTTTACCTTGTTAACCACCAAAGGATGATTGATTTTTACTCAAAATAAAGTAAACCTTTACTGATATCTTTTATGAAAACGCAACAACGGCATCAATTATGAATTACATTTGCATCCCTAAACTAACTAAGCTGCTAAACTGCTAACTAATTATTGCATTTGTTTTTAACAAAATATTATCATGATTTATTTAGCAGACACTGCAAACATTGCAGAAATTAAAGACCTCTTCAATTATTATCCAATGGACGGGGTTACCACTAATCCAACAATTCTTTCGCACGAAGGAAAACCGCTTTCAAAGATTGTTCCGGAAATATTGGAGTGTATTGGTGATAAAATGATTCATATACAAACCATTAGTGAATCCTCGGAAGATATATTAAAAGAAGCAAAGAAGTATAGAGATATATTTGGGTTGAAGGATAATTATTATGTAAAAATACCTGTTACCCGCGAAGGTTTTCGGGCCATTCGGCTTGTTAAAGATGCGGGAATGAATGTTACAGCCACTGCCATTTTTACACAACCGCAGGCCATGATCGCGGCAAATGCCGGAGCAGATTTTGTGGCTCCATATGTTAACAGGCTCGATAATATTGTTTCACATGGAATTGAAGTGGTTTCGGATATTGTAAAAGGCATTCGATTGTATGGCTTACCCACACGGGTATTGGCTGCAAGTTTTAAAAATGTTGACCAGATATATCGAGTAAGCTTAACAGGATGTCATTCGGTAACAGCTTCCTACGATGTATTAATAGCTCTTATGAGTCACCCAATGACCGACAGGGGAGTGATTGATTTTGAAAAAGATGGTGCCATTTTATACGATATTCCTATCTCATAATTATGAACAATAACGACATCCTTCGCCGAATTAGGTACACTTTCGAATTTAATGATTCGAAAATGATTGAGATATTTGGATTAGCTGATTATCAGGTAACGAGAGCGCATATAAGCGATTGGTTAAAAAAGGATGACGATTCTGCTTATCAAGAACTTACTGATAATGAACTGGCTTTTTTTTTAAATGGATTGATCAACGATAAGCGCGGCAAAAAAGAAGGAGAGCAACCCATTCCGGAAAAACGGTTGAATAATAATATCATTTTTCGAAAATTAAAAATTGCGTTAAACCTGAAAGATGAGGATATCCTTGAGATTCTTACTCTGGTTGAAATGCGTATTAGTAAACATGAATTAAGCGCATTTTTTCGTAACCCAAATCAGAACCAATATCGTCCTTGCGAAGATCAGATTTTGCGTAATTTTCTGCACGGCATGCAAATAAAATACCACGGTAAAGTGAATTAAAACCCTTAAAAGATGTTTTAGCACTTTAATAATGAAGGTGGTATGGCTTAGTGAACCCGATAGCCACTAAAAACACCACGATTGATATTATATGAAGAGGTGAGCGAATTATTGGCAACTTTAATTTCTATAATATCACCTATAATTAATTTTAATAGAAATGATGTCGAGAATGCCTTTACTCCTAATTCCTTAAACGACATTATTTTTGAAGCAGAATTATAGATGTTCAAATCCATATTATCAGAAGCAGTGTTAAATAAAAGGGTAATAGAAAAAGAATACACTCCACTGCATGGAACAACAAATTTACTATTTGAAAAATTGTTAGTATCGTCAAAATCCTTGGCCCATGGAATAGAGAACTCGCTATTTGCAACCATATTAGGGGCTCCAACTGAAAGATAAGAACAGTTGAATCCAACCCAAGGAGTATTCTTCAAGGCTGAAATGTCAATCTGATGATCAGTACCCGCCTCAAGGATGTGCAACTTGTCACCATCAAATGTTGAAGCAGTGATAAGTTCGTTCGTTTTACTTGTATCCGCATCATAAACTGATCCTCCCGACTTATCCAATCTGATATAATTACCTGAAAAGGTAAGGTGTTGTATTTCGTTAGTCGAATCTGTGTCTATCGAATAGGATCCCATTGGTTTATTTCCAACTTTAAGGGTTAGCTGACTTTTTTCCAGAAATAAAGAGGGCTGCTGAAGTGTTACTGAATTGCCTTTAGATATCGACAATACATTGTCAGCAAGGGAAAGGTTTTGCAATTCATTCGTAGGGTCGGAATCACCATCAGTAAAAGAGGAAAAATCAACTTGTCCACCATTTTTGTTGAGTTTTAAGATCTTGCTATCCTTTTCGTATGTAATAGTTTGAATCTCATTCGTTGAGTCCTTGTCAACCTTCATCAACGAAGTGATATCCGATACTTTTACACTTCCTCCATTATTCGATAAATCGAGTGTTTTATCGCTCGGGTTAAGGGTAAGCTGCTGACTTCCGGTGCCGCTATTTCCACTGTGTAAAGCATACAAGGCATAAGGAACAGCAAGCATTTGGGTTGTTCCCATGTCTACAAAATTATTACCAAAATCCACTTCAACACGCAAATAATGAGCGCCTGCATTCCATGGTATGTCTAAAAAAGAAGGAACAGTTCCTGATTGTTTGGTTCCATTTCCAATTATCAATGTAAACAATCCATATTCGTTTGTTTCCACTTGATGTAACTCCTGCCATACTAGTTCACCATTAACATTTCCCGCTAATATGCTAAAACGTACGTCTAATCTTTTATTTATAAGTTCGTTTCCCTTTTCGTTTCTTGCTACTGCCTGATAACTAATTCCAATTGGTTCCTGCTGGCCCATAACTATCATAAGGTTGGCCATCAGCGTCAAAACAAAAATTAGTTTCCTCATTATAGTTGAGTTAAAAGGTTTTAAAAGGATGTATTAAATTTTCTCTATTTTAAAGGTTCGTTGAATCATTCCATTTTTCGATTTAACCTTCACAAGGTAAATTCCTAATGCAAAACTGCTAAAATCAATTTCTTTATTTTCGCCTGTCAGAAGGTTATCGTAGTTGAATATGGCAACATTTTTTCCGGTTATATTATAGATGGTTACAGTATAGGAGTTAACATCATCAATATAAAACGTCAGGTATAATTTATAGAAGTTTCGGGATGTAACTGGGTTTGGTGTTGCAGTTACATCGTTATCTCCTGATATTATTACCTTCGGATATGTTTGATGAAAACCTTCAGTAAGTGTGTTGCTCTGTGATTTCAATGTTTTTATAAATGTCTCCCCAAAAGTATATGCCAGAGAATAGGATGATTTAGTTGCAGAACCACCACCGGAAGTTATAACAGTTGACGAAAGCTTCTGTGCAAAAAGGGACACCACAAAAAATAAAAGGATAAAAAATATCAAGGTTTTTTTAACCACATTTTAAATGTTTAGCAAGCAATTATTTGCACCAAAAGTAAAAAATATTTAGAAATTATCGTCATCTTAACAATTTCAATTATTGATTCATCGGTTTTTTAACTTAAATTATATGACTTATCTTTACTATCATTAAAAAACCATCGATGAAGGATTCTTTTCTTGGGTTTGCTCAAAAGATACAATCTATTGCACAAATTGGGCTGGAATATGCAGAAAACCTGTACGATATTGAAAGGTACGAACAATTGCGTGAGATTAGCTTCGAAATGATGGAAAAGTTAAGTAATACCAAAGTTGGAACAATTCGAGAATTGTTCGAGCATGAAAAAGGATACCAAACTCCGAAAATTGATGTTCGCGGAGTTATTTTTCGTGAAAATACTATTTTGATGGTTCAGGAAAAAATAGATCATTGCTGGAGTCTACCGGGCGGCTGGAGCGATATAGGTTATACAGCAAATGAAATAGCCGTTAAAGAAGTTTGGGAAGAATCGGGATTGAAAGTAGAGCCGGTTCGACTTCTGGCCGTTTTGGATAAAAAGCGCCATGCACATCCTCCTTCTCCCTGGTATACCTACAAATTATTTATCCTATGCCACGAAATTGGAGGCACGCTTCAACCTGGCATGGAAACGATTGGAGCATGTTTTTACCCGTTAGAAAATCTTCCGCAATTATCGACCGATAGGATAACACACGAACAGATCAAGCTCATGTTTGATTTTAAGCAAAATCCGAATAAGATGGTGATTTGTGATTAATGAAAAAGGCCGGTATTACCCGGCCATTTCTAATATTATAATGAATGTTAAAAGAATTTTTTACCATTCAAGTATTTTGTGAAAATCAAACTCTTCAGGATTTGGAACATACTTTTTGGCTGCCCGATAATCTTCCTTGGTAATATAGTGAAGGTTATTAGCGTATACTAATTGTACTTTTTCCGAATTAATATTTACCAACCGGGGAATAATTTTCCCTTTTTCGTCAGCAACATCTTTCAGGAATAAAGGGATAATGGCACCAACTCGATCGGTAGTTACCATACAACCTGTAATTCCATTACTAAATAATTTGTATACTCCTAAACCAAGCAAGGTTGCGTATGACAAATCATAAGCAATTGGACGGCAGCAGCGAAGCTCGTAACCCATTTCGTTCGGGCGGCTCTTTACTTTAATACGAAGATCTTTCAATTGTTGCTGAACCAGCATATTGAAAATATGTGATTTACTAACATTGCCTAATTCAGGATGGCCGTGATCGTCGTAAGTGAAATTAATACCGGTTTCGATAATTTCCTGATCACTCATAAAATGGAAAACCCCTTCGGAGATAATGGCCACACCATAGTCTAATCCTAAGATTCTGCGTTTTACCATCGACGAAATCACCAGCTTCGTGATTTTATCAAAATTAATTTTGGTTTTATTGAACATTTCCGGAATGATGATCATTGGGAAATGGCAAGCAGTACCAATACCCATTGCAAGATGACCAGCTTCGCGACCCATCGCTGAAAGAACAAACCAGGTACCACTGGTACGGGCATCTTCATAGATTGTTGTGGCTAATCGAACACCTTCTTCTTTTGCCGAATTATATCCAAATGTTGGAAAACCTTCAGGCAAAGGCAAATCATTATCGATAGTTTTTGGAACATGGATGTTTGCGACATTCAACTTTTTGGCAGCCAAGAACTGCGATAGCCGGTTGGCTGTCGAGGCAGTGTCATCACCACCTATGGTTACCAGAAGTTTGACATTATTCTTTTCAAAGAATGTTGTTTTAAACTCATCGTCCTTGGGTTTATACCTACTCATCCGCAAGGCAGAACCTCCGCGCGTGAAAATATTGTCGGCATATTCAAAATCCAGATACTCGTATTCTGGTTCATCTGCAAACAAACTGCGGTATCCACCATGGATACCAATAACTTTGTAACCGTAATTGGAGAAAATTTTAGTTACCGAACTAATCACTGTGTTAATACCCGGTGCAGGGCCTCCTGCACATAAAATAGCAATCGCTTCTTTCATATTGCTTCTCTTGTAATTTATTTATATAAAATTGTAAAGTTTTGTTTTTAAAAACGAGGATAAAAGTAGATTATATTTTGATTTTTTAAAAGGTAACAGCGCTTTTTCCTTAATAAAATTAAGTATTGCCCTTTTACCTCCAATTTTCTTTGATTACCAATTGATAAGTCATTAACGTTATATGATGAAAGGTTTGAAGACATCTGTTTGTTGAGGTGGCAATGATTGTATTTTTGCACCATCCTTATTCAACTGAGCATTGGCTGGTTTTGGTTTAGCTCTCTTTGTAAATACTGCTGGAATAAGCAATCTGAATATCAACAATTTTATAGTTGTTGAAATGGATGGGATTTTAAGCGGAGTTTTACATGCCCTTAAAAGTTTAGTGGACACCTTTGCAGTGAGCAACCGAACCGTATATCAGGTAGTGGACTACGATAAAAACTACTTGAGTGAAATTTATCTTGACAAGGTAAAAGTCCTGATATTTCGTAATGATCGTTATCATCAATTAAAAATAGCCGACATAATCGATTATAAGGCTTTATACAATGAGAAAAATGAAAGTATGGAATCGGCAATGAAAAAGTTTGAATATTCCACTCTTTGGAGAATTCCGGTTACTTATGGCAGGAAATATAACCGAATGTCTGAATTAAATTTTCTTATATTTCAACCCTCAATACGATAGCATAACTATACTTAACCATTTGTTTCAAAACCGTTTAATATACCTGTGACAATAGGGAGTAGCGCCTTCCTTAGCATAATAATCCTGATGATAACCTTCGGCTTTCCAAAATGTGGTGGCCTTGTTAACTTTGGTAACTGCGTTAATTCCCTTTTGTTTTAGCAATACGATTAGCTTTTCGGCTATTTGTTTTTGATCCTCGTTGACATAAAATACTTCCGAACGATATTGGTCTCCTACATCAGGGCCCTGCTGATTTAACTGAGTAGGATCGTGGATCTCGAAGAAAAGCCGTGCCACCTTTTCAAAAGAAGTTTTACCCGGATCAAATACAATTCGAATTGCCTCGGCATGCCCCGTTGTATGCGAACAAACCTCCTTATAGGTCGGATTATTTGTATGCCCTCCAATATATCCCACTTCAGTAGAAATAACTCCCTCCAACTTCTTCATATAATATTCAACGCCCCAAAAACATCCACCGGCGAATATTGCAGTATCATTTTTGGCTATTTTTTCTTTTGCAGAAATAAACTCAAGAGAAACTGAATTAACGCAATGCCGTGTGTTTTTTTGAGTTAAGCCTTCACCGGTAAAAACATGACCAAGATGTGCTCCGCAATGTGCACAGGTAATTTCAGTACGACTGCCATCGGCATCGGTAACACGGGTTACAGCGCCATGAATTTCATCGTCAAAACTTGGCCATCCGCAATCCGATTTAAACTTATCAGTCGACTTGTATAAGGGAGTACCACATTGCCTGCAAACGTAAACACCTTCGTCGAAAACATTATTGTATTTGCCGGTAAAAGGCCTTTCGGTACCTTTATGGATAATCACTCTTTCTTCATCGGGGGTTAACTTTCTTAGGTTCATGCCTTCGTTTTTTGTTTGTATACTTTGGTTGTTATTTAAACTCTTTGAGTTTTGGGTACAGCCCGATGAGCTTATAAATATGAAGCCTAAAAGTAATAAAGCTTTATTCATATCTGTATAATTTAGATCAATGAATTTGATACTGTTTATAACAGTCAAGTTGCTGAATTGTTGTTAGGCAAATGCCACAAATCAAATCAGGACATCAAGAATGTATTATAAAGCAAAAGAAATACCAATATTTAGGTATATAAAATACCATATTTGCGGTATTACATAGAATACAAATAAGTTACACCTTTGTTATTGAAATTTAATACACCACAATCATGTCAAAAATAGCAAAGAATTTAACCGATTTGATAGGCAATACTCCCCTTTTGGAGTTAACAAACTTTAACGAGGCACATAAGCTGGAAGCAACCATTATTGCTAAGTTGGAATACTTCAACCCGGCAGGCAGTGTAAAGGATCGTATTGGCCTTGCCATGATTGAAGCAGCAGAAAAGGATGGTATATTGAAAAAAGGCACAGTAATCATTGAGCCAACCAGCGGTAATACTGGTATTGCGCTTGCATTTGTTGCAGCCGCAAGAGGTTATCGCTTGATACTTACCATGCCTGAAACGATGAGTATTGAACGTCGAAACCTTTTAAAAGCTTTAGGTGCCGAAATTGTTCTCACACCTGGCCCGGAAGGAATGTCAGGAGCTATTCGCAGAGCAGAAGATTTACACCATGTTACACCAAATTCGTTTGTTCCTCAGCAGTTTAAAAATCCTGCAAATCCTGAAATCCATCGCCGCACCACAGCTGAAGAAATATGGCGTGATACAGATGGAAATGTTGATATTTTCGTGTCAGGAATAGGAACCGGCGGAACAATCACAGGGGTTGGTGAAGTGTTAAAATCGCGAAAGTCCGGAATACAAATTATAGCTGTAGAACCTACCGATTCGCCAGTTTTATCGGGTGGCAAACCAGGGCCTCATAAAATTCAGGGAATTGGAGCAGGCTTTGTTCCCGGCGTTTTGAATACTAATATTTATGATGAAATTTTTCAGGTAAAAAACGATGAAGCATTTCAGATTGGACGTGAACTAGCGCGCACCGAAGGTTTACTTGTAGGGATCTCATCGGGAGCAGCCGCCTATGCCGCTTTACAAATTGCCCAACGCCCCGAAAATAAAGGCAAACATATTGTAGTTTTATTACCTGATAGCGGCGAACGTTATCTTTCCACCTTACTATATAATTTCGAGACTGAACCTGCAAAGGAATTGGCAGGCGGTAAACTGTAATACGAACCAAATAAATCACCTTCATTTCTACACTTCTTTGTACTCTAAATCTGAGGCTGTCAAATAGGTTTTTTACCTTTTGACAGCCTCATTTTATTTAATCACAAAAAATACAAAGCGGGGAAGCAACTAAAACATCCCCAAACCTTTCCCTTTTAATTAATTTTTAATTTGTTTATTTTTGTACTTGAAACTGTAATCTTTTCGCTCATCACTACAATCATTTCACAAGCAGGCAAATTCCATTCCATCATGTATTATAAACAGCCATCCATATATATTTTTGAAATACGTATTGATGAACCTATTACTTCACTTACAGCTGTGATGGTTGCCGGAGTATGTTTTTATGCTTTCATTGTTCTTACTAAAATACCCATTCAAAATAAAGTTCATCTTAACCTGAAGTTTTATTTTTTGTTCATGGCAATAGCAACAGCTATTGGAGGAATTATTGGTCATGCATTTTTATATCAACTCTCGTTTGCCTGGAAACTACTTGGCTGGATCACAAGCATGTTCTCTATTGCATTTGTTGAAAGGGCTGCCATTGAATATGCCAGACCACATATTTCGCAGAAACTTAGTGTCATTTTTAAATGGGCCAACCTTATTGAACTGACTATCTTCATTACAATTACCATTATCACACTGAAATTTATTTTTGTTGAGGTACATTCGGCGTATGGGCTTATGATAGTCGTATCAAGCCTTAACTTTTATATTTACCACAAGGAAAAATCACAAGGGAGCAAATTTTTTCTTATAGCTGTGGGATTTTCAGCTATTTCAGCAATAGTATTTATGAACCAATGGGGTATTTGCCAATGGGTTACTCATAGCGACATTAGCCATATTTTTATGGTTATTAGCGCCTCTTTTTTTTATATTGGAGCAAGGCACATTATTAGAAATTCAAACAAATTTGGAAATATCCCAAGCAATGCGGCAAAAAATTTGTAAATTTATTCTGCTTGGTGGAGAAAGCAAATCCTTATAATTCAAAACTGGCAGGATATTTGAGTCTTTTAAACGCATAAATATTATTTAAATATGAAAAAACTAAGTATCATTTTATTTCTTGCCGGATTCTTATTGAGTACTATCGATTTGAATGCTCAACTGTTAAAAGATGCCAAAAAATTTGTTCAGCAAAAAGGTGGCGGGTTAACCGAAAAAGATGCTGCCGATGCCATAAAAGAAGCCCTTGTAAATGGAACAGGTGAGGCTGTAAAATTTGTATCCAATCCTGATGGGTATTTCGGCAATCCCGAAATTAAAATTCCTTTTCCGGAAGATGCAAAAGTAGTAGAATCTAAACTCAGAGCAGTCGGTTTGGGAAGTAAGGTCGATGAAGCTATTCTCTCCATCAATCGCGCAGCTGAAGATGCCGGCAAGGAAGCAAAACCGATCTTTGTCTCAGCAGTAAAAAATATGAGTATAAAAGATGCTGTTAATATTGTGAAAGGGGACAATAATGCTGCCACAATGTATTTAAAACAAACATCTTCCGGAGAATTAAATACAAAGTTTCAACCTGTTATTAAGGCTTCATTAGATAAGGTAAATGCTACAAAATATTGGGAGGATCTTATCAAAGCATACAATAGAATTCCTATGGTACAAAAAATGAATCCCAACTTAACCCAATATGTCACAGGCAAAGCAATAGATGGGTTATTTTTAATTGTTGCGAAGGAAGAACTGAAGATTCGTAAGGATCCAAAAGCACAAACAACGGCTTTGCTTAAAAAAGTATTTGGAAAATAGAGAAATTTTTCAATTCGAAACATAAGTAATTATTATTGTATCAATAAAAAGTTTAAATTTATTGAGTGCAAAATTATATTAACTAATTACGAAGACTATGAGTACTTCCCGAAGAACATTTTTAAAAGCAAGCGCATTGGCAGTGGTTGGTACAGCATTATTACCCAAATCAGTTTTTGCGGCCGGAACTAAGAATGGAATGATTGGTTTACAGTTATATTCTGTAAGAGCGGACATGTTAAAAGATCCCCTCGCATCTCTAACCCAATTGTCTAAAATGGGCTATATCCATTTAGAACATGCTAATTATATCAATCGAAAATTTTATGGTTACTCTGCGTTGGAATTTAAAAAAGTATTAGATGGTTTGGGGTTGAAAATGCCGAGCGGCCATACTGTAATGGGAAAACAACATTGGGACGAAGAAAAAAAAGATTTCTCTGATAGTTGGAAATATACAATAGAAGATGCAGCCACGCTTGAGCAGAAATATGTAATCAGTCCTTCAATGGACGTTAGCATGTACAAAACATACGATGATATGAAACGTTACATGGATATTTTTAATAAATGCGGCGAGTTATGTAAAAAATCGGGAATGAAATTTGGTTATCATAACCACGATTTTGAGTTTAGACAAAAGCTTAACGACGAACTGCTTTTTGACATTATCATGAAAAGTATAGATCCAAGCCTTGTTGCATTGCAACTGGATATTGGTAATATGTATAATGCAGGCGCCATAGCTCTGGATATTGTAAATAAATACCCGGGTAGATTTGAGATTATCCACGTAAAGGATGAGATTCAGGCAGCTGGAGGAAATGATAAATTTGAGAGTTGCATTCTAGGTGAGGGAGTTATAAGAACTAAGGATGTTGTGGATCTCGCACAAAAACTTGGTGGCACCACTAGTTTTATTATTGAACAGGAATCATATCAGGGAAAAACGCCAATGGATTGTGTTAAAGAAGATTTGGAAATCATGAAGAAATGGGGCTATTAATAGATCCTATTTATAGCAATTCAAATTGATTCAGGGATATACAAGAGCCACGTTGAGATAAAACTCACACGTGGCTTTTTTCACTAATCCACCTTAATGTTTACTTGAATTACTGCGCAATAAATATATATGTGATATAGCCGTTTTGCCTATCAGGAGCGCCGGATTTTTCGTTAAAACGAGCAGTTAGGGCAGCTCGTTTTGCTGCTTCGATTAAACATTCGTCTGTAATTTGCGATTTGACATTATCGACCGAGGCCGAAATTACATATCCACGCTTGTCCACCTGGATGTTCATAAACACCTTCCCGCTCCCCTGACATTGGTATACAGGCACCGGAAAATAGGTATGCATTCGGCCTTCCAGAAAATAACTTACGGTGGTGGCTCCTTTAAAGAAAGTTCGTTCCCCTTTGGCGTTAGTGGAGAATTCGGTTTTTTTCTGAGTTACCTGTGCTTCTTTATTCTCAACCTTTTTTTCCTTTTCGATCGATTGACGTTGATCGTCTTTAATATTCAACTCATTTTTAATGTCGGTCACCATTTTATCAATCGACTTCTGGGCATCAGGGTTTGCTTCGTTCATAGGTAGGTTGTGTCCAAGATATTCCTGCTGCATATTTTTTAGAAATTCTTTCTGTGAAAGGGTTTTAATCTCTTCTTTCTTTTGGTCAATTTGCTTTTGAAGCACTTCGGGATCGACAAATTCAATTAGCACCTCTTTATTTTCCTTCTTTTGCTTTAAGGTACCGAATTGCATTACAAGAAATGCGGTTATTATAAGTAGGTGGAAAATAATTGTCGTTAGAATTCCTATTTTGTGTCTTTCAATAAAATCGAGCACTATTGGCATGTTAAATGATTGATCGCAAACTTACACGAAACCCATATGTTTTGCAAACGGAAAAGGAATAAAAAATAAGAGAGTAGGAAAGAAGGTGGTTAATAATTTCCCAAATCAATCCGAAATAATAGTTGTGTTGTATATTCTCCGGTATTTGGAAAATAAATCATTCGTACACCGGCATTTATGGGGAAAAGAATACGGAACAAATGAAAATCGGCTGTCATATCAACCCCTGTACTTGCAAGGGATTCAGTGCTTGCGTTGTATTTAATACTGTCGAATGAATATCCCCTATAACTATTTTTTGCCAGATCGAGAAATAAGTTGCTGCGAATTCGTTTCAGATAAAACAATGGGCCAAGATCGAAATCGGGGTAAGCGATAGGAAATGTATAGTCCAACGACAATGTTTTAAGCTGATTAGTTACAAGTAGCGGGTTGTGGTTCAAATAACTTAATAATGATGAAAATCCCCTTGGAAATACAATTTGAGTAGAATTTACAAAGTGCAAAGATTTATTGTTTTGAATTGCTCCTGTAATCTGAAGGCTGTGATGTGGCAATAAGCCCGGCATATAAGCCCGGCTTCGCAGGTAATATAGCCGACCAAATTGGGTATTTTCAAATGGTGTATAATAATATTTGGCAGATAATGTTACCCCCCATTTTGGAGCCAAATCCCGTGCAGATGTTCTTAAATATCGGTACGTATAAAGATAGTAACTTATAAAACTCAAGCCCTTTTGATACGATGATATATCAGGATAATAAAACCAGTTATTCTTATAATTTATCTCCACGCTTGGTGTTATACCAGTCGCATAAATTCCCCGCGTTAAATTTAAAGGAAGATAAATTCTGGCACTTAGGTCTAGTTTATTGTTTGAAATGGCAGGCTTTGTAATAGTAGGTGGCCCACTATATAAGGATGTTGGACCTCCATAGGTAGATGATAATTCAATGATTGGAAATAAAGCCTGATAAGAGATTTTTGCTTTCACAAAAGAGTTTTCCTGATTGTAAGCATATCCGGCAGATGCAATACAAGTACCAAGCTTATCCTGTGAAGTTAAGGAGATTCCTGGCTTTATGAGGTTGTAATCGAGACTTAAATTGTCGTAATCATAATAGAATGGTGCCCAACTGTGTACATTGAATGTATGAACAAATTTCGAGTAAGATTTCACTGGGTATTCATTGATTGGAACAATACTATCCTGAAGGTTAAATCCTTCCTGCTTTGCCAACTTTTCGTAAAGTTTTGGTGATTGGTCGGTAAAATATGTTATTCTTTTCCAGGAAACAGGACTGTATTTAATTGAAACAACATCGTACCCATGCGAAGAATATTCAGCAAAGAGCAAAGTCTGATTCTTCGTTGACATTTTAGGATCGAAAGCTCCCAATTTTGAATTGGTGACCTGCCAAAGCGAATAATTATTTTTTGATATAGCGTAAATGTCATTGGTTCCATTTAAGTTGGCTGAAAACAGAACATAAGCACCAGCATCGGTGGGCGAACTAATATCCCGAAAAGTTGGTGGATACAATTCTTCCCATGTTTTGGTATCAGGAAAATAGCGGCGAATCGCTTTGCCTTTTTTCCCTAAAGAAAGTAATAAAATAGATTTTCCATCATTTGTCCATTCGGGTACCTGAAGAAATTCGTTTGCAGGTGAAGCGATTTTATCTAATTGTTTTCCTGAACCAGCCTCAAGTATGACAAGCGAATATTCATTTTTTAAGGATACTTCTACTGTCGCAATTTTCGTTCCATCGGGCGAGAGTGATGGGGAGAAATATCGGCTTTTATTTGAAATCATTTTTATCTTTCCCGATTTGAAATCACCTACTTTGATACAGGAAAAACTACGGTTTTGCCAGCGAATGTCTGGGATCTCCTCGGCCCACACATATTTTTCTTGTGCAAAAGTTAATTTGTCATTATAAAAATTTCCGGGGATATGAACTCTCGATTCTTTACCTGATTCATCAAGCAATATAAATTCTTTTAATTGATTGATACCTGATTTAACAACAAGCAAAACGGAATCATTGATAAATTGAGGAAATCGATAATTAGTATAACCCTTTTTCGAATTCCGGTTCCACTGTTTTAAAGGGTGTGATGGTAAAGCGTTTATTTGTAAATTCCATTGTGATTTCAAATCGGTAAAGGCAGATTTGTAAAGCTTTGGAATGTTTAATCCGGTTTGTTTTTTTAAACCAGTAGGAAATGGGAATATGGGATATGGATTACGGCCAACAAAATTTAAGGTTTTATCAAAAATATCCGACCCATATTTTTGCCTTGACCAGGCGACCAGGGGATAACCCATATGGTAGTAATCGGGTACATAATTTTTGTATGATCCCAGAACAGCTTTTTCGTAAGAAAATAATTTGGGTTGATTCGTAGTTAAAGCTTTCATTTCCATCTCAAAGGAAGCTGAACGTCCACGTCCTGTATTCGTAAGGGCTGTTTCGGTTGCAACAGCATCTCCTTCCAAAAACCAGCGTGGTAGATAACCGGATATTCCTCCAACTATTTGTTCTCCGAAAATAATACGGCAAACCTTAGTAATTCCCTGATCTAACTTATCTATTTGAACTACATGCCGAAGTTCATGAACCGCCAACTGATCAAGCCAGTCCTGAGAATAATTATCCTGAGGTGGTGTTGTGAAAAGTTCCATTCTTTTGGGAGCCCAGGTAACCAATCCATTTGAATATGAGGACTGGCTATGAAGAATGACTGATATCTTTTTAGGTTTGTGATTCAATGTTTTAGCAACATGTACGTATACATACTCAAGCGTATTTGCAAACCTATTGGCTTCTGGTTCAAATTCAGCAGGAAAAATAACCTGAAAATTCGGAGTATTGATTTGTTTCCAGTGTATAGAGGAGGGATCCTGACCAGATTGATAGAATTGTGCAAAAATTAAAGAAGGCAGAAGTAAAAGAAAATACGTGAGAAAAGTTCTATTCACTGTTTGGTTATTATTCAAAATTAGATTGAAAAGTAATCGATTCGAACGAACTGTGAAATATCAACCACCCGCTTTTTTTGCCTTGTAGCCCATACCAATCAATAAAAGCAGAATTTTATCACGAAAGTCACCTTGAATCAAAATTTCACTTTCTTTTGCTGTGCCACCTACACCGCATTTCGATTTTAACGTTTTTGCCAGGGTTTCCAGATCTTCTTCCTTACCAACATAACCGGTAATCAGAGTAACTATTTTACCTCCACGATTTTTCTTATCAAGCATTACACGCAAATCCTGTTGCTGAGGAGGAAGCGTTTCCGATAGTGAGTTGTTGCTTGTAGTATATTGAAAATCGCGATTAGTAGAATAAACCACACCCGATATATTCTTAGCTTTTGCCATGTTTAAAAATTTTTCAAAAATAGCTATTTTCAGTGTGCAATCATTGTAATTTTTAATGAGATTTGTATTATGAAAAATGTGCTTATGTTTGTATTTAAAAAGCATAATTTGTATTTTAACTTACTCAATTTAACCATCATTATTTATGAATACCCGAACCAATATCAATTTATTTTTAGAAAATAAAACATTGGCAATTGCAGGAGTTTCGCGAAATCCTAAAAATTTTGGATTTTTAGTTTATAAAACTTTGCTAGAGAACGGGTATGACCTTTATCCCATTAACCCCAATGCTGAAGAAAACAGTGATACCAATTGGTTTCGATCGGTGTTTGATGTTCCTGACCATGTAAGGAATCTATTGATTCTTACTCACAGGCGTGATACGGAAAATGTTTTAAACGATGCGATACAGAAAGGGATCAAAAACATTTGGATTCAGCAGATGAGCGAAACTCGCAATTCTATTAAAATTGCCTCAGATAATCACATAAATCTGGTTTCGAAAGCGTGCATTATGATGTACGCAAATCCAACTGGAATTCATAAGTTTCACGGAAACCTGTCCAGATTCTTTGGAAAATATGTAGGTTAAAACATTTTTTTAGATTAAAGCTAACAGAAAACATTTTGATTATGATTCTTATACTCTTTGTATTAGGCTTTCACAGTACCTTTTTGCTTTCGCAACCAGCCGATTCTCTTATTATTGAAAACCTTTTTACTTCGGCGTTACGATCAACTATAGCAGATAAAAATCTCGAAAAACTTTGCACTGAAGCTCCGCATCGAATCGCCGGTTCTGTTGGGTCGGCCAAAGCGATAGAAATACTTTTTAAACAGTTGAAGGAGATGCATCCTGACACACTTTACCTGCAAGAAGTATTAACTAAGCCATGGGAAAGAGGCGATAAGGAAATTGCATTTTTGAGTAGCAGGAATTCCGGTAAATTATCGTTAGAAGCATTATCGTTAGGTGGCTCTATTGGTACAGGGCAATCTGGAATTCAATCTCAAATCATCGAAATTCAATCGTTTGACGATCTAAAAAAACTAGGTACCAAAAAAGTAAAAGGGAAGATTATATTTTATAATTACGCCATGGATCCGGGATTATTTAATCCGGGCGAAGCCTACAGAAAGGCAAGTTTTCAACGTTTTAATGGAGCGATAGAAGCAGCCAAATATGGAGCTGTGGGAATTGTTATACGATCCCTTTCGAACAATCTGAGTCGTTTTCCACATACAGGAATTATGCGTTATGGCGATACAATTCCGAAAATTCCGGCAATTGCCATAAGTACAATTGATGCAGAAAAAGTGAGCTACCTCCTCAAAAAAGATCCTGATCTTGAAATCCATTTTAAAACTAACTGCAAGTCATTGGCAGATGTAAAATCATATAATATTATCGCTGAAATAAGAGGGTACGAAAAAGCCAATGAGATTATCACCGTTGGTGGCCATACCGATTGCTGGGACGTTGGCGAGGGAGCCAATGACGATGGTGTCGGTTGTATTCAATCGATGGAGGTGTTGAGATTATTCAAACAACTGAAAATTAAAACTAAAAGAACATTACGGGTAGTTTTGTTTATTGATGAAGAAATGAACCAGCTAGGTGCAAAAAAATATGCGTCATCGGTTAAGGAAAAAGGTGAAATAATTTATGCCGCCATGGAATCGGACAGTGGCGCTGGTGTTGCCCGTGGGTTTGGCTGTTCCACAACCGACGATAAATTTCAATCGTTCCAGGCGCTTGCAAAATATTTTGAACCCTATGGTATTACTCATTTTTATAAAGGGGGAGGCGGTGTGGATATTGATCAACTGAATCAATTTGGCGTTCCATTGCTTAATTTACATCCCGACTCACAAAGGTATTTCGATTATCATCACTCGGCTAACGATACATTTGATAAAATTAGTCACCGCGAAATGCAAATCGGAAGCGCAGCCATGGCTGCCATGATTTTTTTAATAGATGAACATGACGTGTTTTAAAAACTGCTACTCCACCCGATTCATTGCTTGCGAAAATTATGCACTTTCCTTTAAAAATTGTCTTGGAGATCATCTGCAATTGAAAATGCTATAATAAGAATGCAAAAAACTAGCACTTATTATTTCTGTTTAACATGGATAATTTTCCAATCTAACTTTTGAAAATCGACTTCGTTTCTGTAAAAATTTGTTACAACTGAGCGGGAACGGCCATGGTAAAAACGGGAGGGAAATTCGTAGTCGAATAACAAGTTGAGTTTTAGCTTTTATGCCGGAAGAGTAAATATGAATGTACTGCCTTTGCCTAATTCACTTTCAACACAAATTTTTCCATTTAATTTTTCAATGAATTCTACGCAAAGAATCAAACCCAAACCCGTGCCTTTCTCATTTGAAGTTCCTATAGTGGAAACATTGGTATCAATTCGAAATAGTTTTTTTTGAGTTTCTTTACTCATTCCAACACCATTATCGGATATTTTAAACTCAACATCATGAGGCTGTTTGGTAACATTAATTTCTATTAATCCGCCTGAATTTGTATATTTTATAGAATTCGAAATTAGGTTTCGTAAAATTGTGTTAAGTATATTTAAGTCAACGTAAATCTTAATATCTGGTGTATGTGCAATGATAAGTTGTATGTTTTTTGAAGTCGCTGAAGCTTGCAAACTTTCAGCTATTTCATTTAAACAGGTTGGCAGGTAAACATATTGTGGTTTAAAGATGAGCTGGTTGGATTTAGACTTTGCCCAGATTAATAAATTTTCGAGCAGATTGTAAGTACTTTTAGCTTGCAAACTAATATAAGTAAGATATTTTTCAATTTTTTCAATGTCATATTTCCGGATGTTCACTATCAGTAAATCAGTAAATCCTAAAATGCTATTGAAGGGTGTTCTTAGATCGTGTGCAATAATCGAAAAGAGTTTATCCTTTGCTGCATTCAGTTCCTTAAATTGTGCCTCACTTTTTATAAGAGCCTTCTCTAACCTTATGCTATCAGTAAGGTCAATGTCAATACAGAAAAGTTCTTTTCCTTTTCCAGGTAATTGAATTATTGTATGGCTTGATAATACTGGTACAAAAGAGCCATCTTTCCTAATAAGATGCAGTTCTTCGGCAGGTCTTCCTATTCCGCTTTCTATCATTTTCCCGATATCCTCCATTACGGCTGTTCTCATGGATGGAGGTATAATGAGATCAAGTATGTTTTTACCAATGGCCTCTTCGGAGGTATAGCCATAAACATATTCGCTTGCTTTGTTCCAATACCTTACTATGCAATTAGCATCATAGCCCTGAACAGCAGTATTCATAACATTGTCCAGCAACTTATGGAAACGTGCTTCGCTTTCCTGCAATGCGAGTATAGCATTCTTGCGTTCGGTAATGTCAACAATGTTTCCAGATACTTTTGCAATTTTGCCATGCGCGTAAACAGGATGTCCCTTTATACGAACCCATTTTTGTATTCCGTCAAACGACTTGAAGTGCGATTCAAGATCATAAGGTTTTCTATTTTCTAATACATAATTGATTGCTTGTTTTATAATCTGTTGATCTGAATCAGAATAATCTTTAAAGGGATTAACCAAATCATCCATCTTAAAAGTTAGGTCAACTCCATAAATACGATACACTTCGGGAGTGTATGTAATTTTTTTCTGAGCGATTGAATACTCCCAACCACCCACCTTGGAAATAGCTTCTGTATCCACAAGAAGTCGCTGATTTTCAATTAGGGTTAATGATATTTTCTTATGTGTACCCTCGTTTCCGATGGCAGCTCTGATAAGGTTGGAAATTTGCTTGTCTTCATCGGTGGGGCAATAGTCCGGCTGATATGCGATACATAATGAGCTTTCAGTTGAGTCATCACTGCCTTTATTTAGATCGCAAGTGGCTGAAAGCAATTCGCTGCACAGAATTGTAAGTCTGGAAATGTTAAAATCATGATCCTGGCCAAGAGATGTTAAACAATCACAAAGTTTCAATAATCTATCGGAATTGTTTTTTGTTATTTGCTTTTCTCGCTGCAGCTCGGTATTCTGTATTTCTATTTTTTTTTGATGTTCCATCTGATCATGATTGAGTTTGCAGGTCGCCATGCTTCTGAGGTAAAATGGTTTCATCAGGATTACTTTCCAGAGATGGTTCAATATTTTTAGGACGCAAGGTTTTTTCCGCAAAGGTGCTTCTACTCTTTTTCATGTGTTGTAAACATTGTAAGAAAAAGATAAGGCGAGAATACTGTTTATGTGAATGATAGTTGTAATTAGTAATTTATTATCAGCAAGTGAAATTACAACATTTATATATTGTTTATCACTTTTTAGAATTTATATTTTACAATATTCTATTCCCTTGATTTAGCTGAATCTATTTATAATGAAGTCTTAAGAATAATTCTAATAAATCAGGATTTCGGTTGGGAAAAATTGTTCCGGAAATCCTTACAAACCATTACTTTTGATTCTCGAAATAATAAAACCAAAAATGGGAAAAATTACTTTTCGTGAGATGACTGAATATGATCTCCACTTTGTTAAAGAGGTATACGAATATTACATTGCTAATTCCACTGCTACCTTTCATATTGGAGAAATCACTATCGATGAAATAAAGGAATTTATCCACGTAAACCATCCAAAATATAAATCGTTTATCATCTTTTACAATAATGTTCCTGCGGGATATTGCTATTTCACCTATTACAAAAAGCGTCAGGCCTATGACCGAACTGCAGAGATAACCTTGTACCTGAAACATGATTTTTTTAGAAAAGGAATTGGTCTTGCCACCATGCAGTTTCTGGAAGTTGAAGCAAGAAAAGTAACACTTAAAAACCTGTTAGGAGTGATATCGGGCGATAATATGGAAAGCATTCAACTATTTGAAAAAATGGGATATTCAAAATGTGCCCATTTTAAAAATGTAGGCGAAAAGTTCAATCGATTGCTTGACGTTGTCGTTTACCAAAAAGAGATTTAACCATTTTTTCGAATATCCATTTAACTTATATATTTTTTCGAACATTCATATTGGCATTACAATCTTATGTTTATAAAGAAACTAAAATCTGGCTTACCTCTACTTTTCTTTTTATTGAGTAATTTCAATTTGTTTGGTCAGGATAATATCAACCTGATACCTTTCGACCAAGCATACAAACGTAACTACCATACCATAAAATTAGTGGGCTCTCCACCATTGATTGACGGAAAACTTGATGATGACTGCTGGAAAAACGAAGGTAGCTGGTCGCAGGATTTTATTCAAAATACACCTGTGGAACGTGGCCAGGCATCAAACCCGACTAGAATTAAAATACTGTTTGACGATAAAAATATCTATTTTGCCTTGCGTGCCTGGGATCCGGAACCTAACAAAATTAACCGTTTTGTGGGTAACCGTGACGACAACTCCATTGGCGACTTAATTAGTGTATGCTTCGATACTTACCATGATTACCGTGCCGGTACCGAATTTAATATCAATGCCGGCGGAAATAAAACTGACCTGATTGTTTCCGATAATCTTTCTGTTAATCTAAACTGGAATGCCGTTTGGGAAGGGAAAACAGCGATTGACGATTCGTCGTGGACTGCCGAATTTCGCATACCATTAAATCAATTACGTTACAACCATAGGGATACAGGTATGGTATGGGGATTGCATGCACGGCGAATAGTTCGACGAACTCAGGAAGTAGACCAATGGAGTCTGATACCTCGCAAAAATAGCGGACACGTTTATTCGTTTGGTGAGATGTATGGATTACATGGAGTTCAAAAACCTAGATTGCTGGAATTTCTCCCTTATGTTTCGGCAAAAACTATTTCTGCCCCGGCGCTTCAAGGCAGTCCTTATTCCAAGGGACGAAAATGGCATGGAAATGCAGGTATCGATGCTAAGCTGGGCATTGGGGATTTTACACTTGATTTGACCATTAACCCCGATTTTGGACAGATTGAAGCTGATCCCTCGGTGATGAACCTTACTGCTTTCGAAACATTTTATGATGAGAAACGTCCATTCTTTCTTGAAGGAAAACACATCTTCGATTTTTCGCCCGACCTCAACATGATGTTTTACTCCAGACGTATCGGGCATACCCCAACATTTAAGGTAACAACAGACAATCTAAATTCATTTTATGAGGGGCCTGAGCTTACCTCCATCTTTAACGCGATTAAACTTACCGGTACAACGCGTAAGGGAGTGTCGGTGGGTATACTCCAAAGCACTACACAGGAAGAAATAGGTCGACTTACTTATAATGGATTTGAGACAAAACCTTCGGTGGAACCATTGACGAATTATGTGGTAGGACGTGTTCAGAAAATTGCCAACCATGGTAATACCCAATTAGGCGCTATGGTTACTTCTACCAATCGCTTACTTAACGAGATGCAGAAAAATTCGTTAAATAGTAACGCATTTACCGCAGGTGTTGACCTTTTACAATACTTCAGAAATCGTGAATATTATATCGATTTAAAAGGGATGGTTAGTTATGTGGATGGTTCGACAGATGCAATGGTGGCTTTGCAACGAAATCCTCTTCATTATTATCAGCGGCCCGACGCACATGATTATCTGGGCTTGGATACAACACGTCGTTCACTTACAGGATCGGGTGGGTATGTTAGTTTTGGAAGGAAAGGGAACAAGCGGTTCATCTTTTCGCAAAAAGTAAATTGGTGGTCTCCGGGTTTCGACCTCAACGATGTTGGATATTTAATGATGGCTGATTTAATTGAAAACCATACCAAAGTTGGAGTTCGTCAAACCGACCCTAAACCAGTTTTTCGTAATTTTACATTAAATCTGTCACAATCGAACTATTGGAATTACGGAGGAACAAATACCCAGAATGATGTTGGGCTTGAGTTTATCACTATGTTCACTAACCGCTGGGAATTCAATATGACTGAAAATTATATTCTTTCAGACTTAGAAACTAGGCTTTTGCGGGGAGGACCAGCATTACGATTTTCGCCATATTGGCAAAATTCATTCGTTTTTAATACGGATAAATCAAAACGGGTTTCTTTCAAGCTTCAAAATAAAAGTTCGGTGAGCAGTGATAACATTTCCAGGCTTTATATGCTGAAACCAGGGGTTACCTTTCGGGTAGGAAATCATGCATACATTACCAGCGAATTTAATTATACGCATAACATCGATAACTTTATGTATGTAGCACAAAAACCTGAAAATGACGGAATGCAATACATCATGGCTCGCATAAAACAACAAACTTATAATGTAACTTTACGATTTAATTACAACTTTACGCCCGATTTGTCCATTCAATATTATGGAAGCCCTTTTATTTCGATTGCTAGTTATACCGACTTTAAAAGGGCCAATAATGCACATGCACAAAAGTTGGAAGATCGTTTTCATGCGTTTACCGAAAGCGAAATTACTTATGATAAAGTTTCGGGTAACTATAATATTGTTGAGGGAGCAAATAAATATTCCTTTGCCAAGCCAGACTTCAGTTTCAGGGAATTTCGTTCGAACCTTGTGTTTCGCTGGGAATATAGAGCAGGATCAACCCTTTATATTGTTTGGGAAAATAACCTGCGCAGCAATGATAGCTTTTATTATTCCTCTTTTCAACACAATGTGAACGATCTGTTTGGCGTAAACCCAACCAACGTGTTTATGGTAAAGCTAAATTTTTGGTCGGCGATATAAACTGGTGGTTAGTAAACAATCTTTGATAAATAATAGGTTCAATGTGCATTAAATGTTTCGGACTAGGTAGCTAAGTTTGTTATTTGTGGTCTTACCCCAAAGTAGTATGTACAACAATAAAAACTGGACTAATATTTAACCCTCATTGCAGCCTGCAACCCCAAAAAAAGGTAAAATTCACATAAAACGACTTTTTTCAATTATTTTTGAAGCCTTATTTTTATAAATAGTTGATAATCAAGTATGTGTTTTAAATTTAAAAAAATGCCATTGTGTGGACTCCCGGGTATTTAGATTTCAGTTTGTTATGTGAGTATCTATGGGGCATGTTTTTGAATACCATTCATAAATATTGTAAAACCTGGAAAACCTCCTACCTCTATTACCGGTTGTGCGAAAGCTACCGCGATGAGTTCGGTGCTGTTCGTCAGCGTATGGTTAGGACTTGACCGGTTTGAGGAACTTCCCGATGTGGATCAAAAATTACTGTTTCTGGAACGCCTCAACGAATTAATAAAAGGCAAGCCAAATCTTTTCAGCTCTCGTAGCGACCCCGAAGTAGAACCGTTTTTACACTGTCAACTTTATCTAACCTTTGATAAAAAGATACATAGAATGTATTTTTATGTTCCGTCTTTAAAATCGTTTTAGGTAACCAATTTGAAAAACAAAGGTATTGAAACAATAGGAAATAATTAGAAATACATCAATATATTTATTTGATATACAAATAAATAATGTTAATTGGGTTACCTGCTAAAGCAACAAATTGAGGTGTCCTAATTGGGTAAAAGGATATTGAAAAAACAAGAAGAAAAGTTAAAGTTTTCGACAACAAAAAAGCCTCAAAACTTTCATTTGGAGGCTTTTTGAAATTACGTGAATTGTTTTTTGCGGAGAGCGAGGGATTCGAACCCCCGGTCCAGTTGCCCGGACAACAGTTTTCGAGACTGCCACGATCGACCACTCTGCCAGCTCTCCTTATATTCGTGTGTGCAGATTATCAATTACTTGACAAGTAAATCACAGACGTTTATAAATTTGTCGCAAAAGTAGTGTAATTATTTGAATCGTACTGCGATATTTTATTTTATAAAAAACAGTGCTATTCCTATAACACTAATAATAGCGCCGATAATCTCCTTAAGTGTGATCTTTTGTTTAAAGAAAATAATTGCTGGAGGGATTATAAGTATTGGCACCATTGCCATAATGGTTGAGGCTATTCCGGTAGCAGTAAATTTAATTGAATAAAGAGAAATTGATACACCGAGAAAAGGTCCGAAAAATGACCCAATAGTAATGGCCATAATACCCCTTCGGTTACTGAAAGCCAATAGCGTTTGCTTTACCCGTCCAAACAGGATAATTATTGCACTAAAACCAATTATTCCGGTGATTATGCGAATTTGAGTGGAGGCAAAGGCATCATATCCAGCCATTCCTTTTTTACTTAGCACTAATCCAAAAGCCTGGCCGGCGGCACCCCCCAAAGCAAACAAAAAACCTTTTGCAGGCATATTTAGTCTAATCTTGTCTTCAGCGGGATTCCGATTCAAAATAGTGATGGCTATTCCTGCTAAAGTAAGAATAATGCCGATAATACTGTACGAAGATAATTTTTCATCCAAAAATAACCAACCTGTAACAGCTGCAATTGGAGGGGCTAACGTCATAATTAACATGGCTAATCTCGATCCAATAATCGTATACGATTTAAACAGAAATAAATCACCAAGAACAAACCCGATAAATCCCGAGAGGCTAAGCCATACCCATTGATGAATACCCGCATCAGTTGGAAACGGAATTCCCCGGTAAATCCAAGAAAATATGGTTAAAAAAGCAAATCCAAAGAACAACCTTATAATATTTACTGTTAATGACCCAACTGCTTTACTGGCTGATTCAAAAGCAAGTGCGGTAATGGTCCAGAAAACTGCAACCAGTAAAGATGCATATTCTCCAATATGTGTATGTATCATTTCAAATTATTTGGATGCAAATGTACTTTTTTACTACAAATTTCTGATTTGAATTTTTTTTTTCACTTTTGTAAGTACATGTAATTCTAACGATAAAAAAGGTATATGAACGGCGATCCTAAACTTTATAAAATTCTTGAAGAACTTAATATAAAATTTGATTACTACGAACATCCTCCGGCACCAACAATCGAAATTGCGATGTTATACTGGAAGAACATAGACGCCACACATTGTAAAAATCTGTTCTTTCGAAATCATAAGGGAAACCGGCACTATCTAGTTGTTCTGGATTGTTCCCGAATACTTGATATTCACGATTTAGAAAAAAGTTTAAACCAAGGGAAAATTTCATTTGCTTCGGAACTACGGATGGAAAAATATCTGAGAATAAAGCCCGGATCAGTTTCCCCTTTTGGGATAATTAACGACACTGAACATCACGTGCATACTTTTTTTGATATATCTTTGAAAAAGTCAGAAAAAATTTGTTTTCATCCAAACATTAATACAGCAAGTATTGTTCTGAATTTCAATGACTTTTTAGAGTTTATGGAATGGACGGGCAATACATTTGAGTTCATCGAACTTTACAATATAGTTTAGTCAAAATTTTTGGTACAAATTTTGGTTTGGTATATAGTTTTAGTAAATTGTGATTATAAATATACTCTTGAGTATTATGCACTCCAATGGGAGAAGCTTAAACTTGATAAATCTCATTTATTATCGCAATTTTATAACCTTTTTATTTGATTCTGAGTATAAGCTCGTAAAGTTGATACTATATTCATTAATGGTAAATTTTTAATTTTTAATTTAATAAACAGCTATTGACTTTTAGCCGAATAACATTTACAAGATGGTAAACAGAAAGATAACTGTAAAACATTACCTGAACACAAGAGCAAAACCGAAACCTTTATTAAAGGAGAATTACTATCCGCTTTATATACAGATAATTGTTAACGGTAAAAAAGCTCAGATTAAAAGTAAAATTAACGAACATCTAAAAATTTACCGTAGTGATATAGAACGAATTACTAAAAACAACCAGGAAAAGAACGAATTGTTAATGGAAGGTCACTTCTCTGAAAAATTTTTTGAAGACATTTCAAAAGCAAAAATATTCCCATTACATCACTTATTAATTGATGAGACTGCGGTAATTACACGCATTATTTTGATTCTGCAACCCTTCTCTAATAAGGATTTTAGTCTTAATAATTTTAGTGATGATTATACTAAATACACCGAGGAAATAACCAGCAAGCTCGATGCTAAAATAAAGGATCTTTATAGGAAAGAACTTAAAAATGTTTTTCTTAAATCAATAGATCAGGATGAAAGTCGTGACATTTTTAAAACATCGAATTATCTCATTCATTTTATTAATTGGGAGAACTCATTCAGCAATTTTTACGAATCAACCTTCGAAATTTTACCGAGCGAATTGAAGATGATAGAAAACTATTTGAGCAATGAGCTACGCACTCAAATTAAAGCTTTTATGGCCTATCATTCAAAAGTTAACGTTTTAAAACGTTTTTTTGAAAAACGCGAAATGGGGAAAATATCTACACTTTCCTTTCTCGATTGGCAAATTGATATTCGTGATTATGTTTATAAAGAATTTGAACAGCTTTTTGGGGAGCAGAAAGCATTGCAATACGTAATAAGTTTGGAAGCCTTATTGACCAGTGACTTAAAAGTTATACCTCAGTAAATACGTGTACGGTACTTTTTCATTTCTTTTGCAAATAATCGTGCATTTCCAGAAAGGTTTTCCAATGTTTGCCAGAATTTTGGTCCATGATTTTTATGCACTGTATGTGTTAGTTCATGCAAAATAACATAATCAATCAAATGATCAGGCAACCTCATTAAATGGATGTTCAGATTAATATTATTTATTGAGGAACAACTTCCCCAGCGCGATTTCAAGTTTTTTAAGAATAGTTGTGAATAATTAATAGTGAATTTAGCAGCCAATTCTTTAACCCGTCCTGGAAGAAACTCTTTTGCTTCTTTACGCAATCCAAATTCAACAGCCTTTCTTATTAACTCCTGTCCCTCTTTTGACAGAACAACACTTTCCGAAGGATAACATATCCTTATAAAACCTTTCCCTACTTTTGCATTGAGTAAACTTTCGGGTTGATGAATAAATTCGAGATTGTGAAATCGGGTGGTAAAATCAGTCCCCGGTTTAAAGATTGTATTGGTTTGTTCCAGTGATTTCATCTTTTCCAAACTGTTGCGAATCCAATCCTTTTTTTCCTCTACAAACAAGAAGGCATTTGAAAAAGAAACGTACGAAGGAATGGTAACTTTAACCCCTTCGTTAGGTTTTACAGTTATCCTCAAACTTTTGGAACGATTGTTTTTTACAAATTCAACATCCCCTATCGTATTTATATAATGTACTTTAGAACTCATAAAATTCTAGTTAGAATTTGGTTTAAATATATGTCAATATTGTATATATTTATGCATTAATTTTTTAACAATGAATCGAGCATGTTTTTCAAAACATTCAATAATGCATGAAACACCTTTTCTGAAGATTGTCACTTCCCATTTTTGTAAAAATTTCCATGACATAAAAGCGCGAAAATGCATATTCCTTATTTTAACCTTTTCATTACTAATAAATAAGAGCGCATCCTGCCAGCAAGCATGGACACTTGAGCAATGTATCTCTCACGCTTATGAAAACAATATTCAGATTAAAATGAAAGAACTGAATGTTGAGTATAATCAGAATAATTACAGGCAATCGTTAATAGGAGTTCTTCCAAACATTTACGGGAATGTATTTTATGGAATTTCACAAGGACGCGTATTGGATCAAACTACGTACCAGTTTACGAACAATCAAACCATCAATTCTTCAAATTTATCTTTAGGCGCTTCCATAGTGCTTTTTAATGGATTTCAACGCAATAATACAGTTTTGCAGAATCAGTATAATGTTCTGGCAAGTCGAGAAGATGTTGCAAAGTTCAAGAATGATATGGGCTTGAATATTGCCCTGGGATATTTGCAAATATTGCTGAATCAGGAATTGGTAAATACATCCAAGGAGCAGCTTGCCATCACAAATTTACAGCTTGAAAGAACCAAACAATTGGTAGAAGCTGGCAGTTTACCACAGGGCAGTTTGTATGAGGTTCAGTCGCAGAGTGCCAGTGAAGAATTAACGTTGGTTACACGTCAAAATCAATTTGATATTTCAACACTTTCGTTAAAGCAGATGTTAGAATTAGATACGGTTAAAAACTTTAGTATTCTTGTTCCCGATTTCACAAATTTGTCTATCGAAGCTGTATCTTCTTATGCCGATGATATTTACAAAGAAGCAGAACGCAATCTTCCACAAATTAGGCTGGCTGAATATCAATTGAAAGGCATAGAAAAAGGGCTTTCCATTGCACGTGGCGGACGAAGTCCCAAAGTTGTTTTAAGTGCTTCATACGGATCAGGTTATTCGGATGCACGTACCCGGTTTGGAAGTGATACTGCCCGAATACTAACCACACCAATAGGGTTTTTAGCAAACAATCCATCCGAGTTAGTCGTTTACAAGCATCCAACTACTTATTCAATTTCGTATCCGTTTAGTAGTCAATTGCGTGATAACGCGAATACAGCTGTTTCTCTTAGTGTTTCTATTCCCATATTTAATGGGTGGATGATAAACAATAATATTAGCAATGCTAAAATTAATGTATTGAATTCAAAGTATCAGCTCGACTATACCAAAAAGCAACTTTATAAGGATATTCAACAAGCACTAACCGATGCCATTGCATCTTACAGGCAATATGTAGCTTCAGATAAAGCTGTTGCTTCCATACAGGAATCATTCAGAAACATTCAGCAAAAATATGACGTGGGGATGGTTAATTTTGTAGATTATAGCACCTCGAAAAACCAGCTAACACTTGCACAGTCGCAAATGCTGCAAGCCAAATACAGCTATATTTTTAAAACCAAAGTGCTTGAGTTTTATAAAGGCGGACAAATAAAATTTTAAACATATAAATCATATTCAACGCATAAGAATATTGTTATGAAGCAGAAAAAACTTTTAAGATACCTAATTATTATAACTGTTGTTTTACTGATATTTGTGGTAATTGCCAAAAAAGCAGGATGGATTGGAAAAGAAAAACCCCTCGAAGTATCGGTTGAAAAGGTTGAGAAGCGAACTATTTTGGAAACTGTTACCGCTAATGGAAAAATTCGTCCCGAAACGGAAATTAAGTTAAGTCCCGAAGTATCGGGCGAAGTGATTGAACTTTACGTAAAAGAAGGCGACTTTGTTGAGAAGGGAAAATTACTTCTCAAAATTAAACCGGATATCTATATCAGTCAACGCGAGCGGGCAACGGCAGCAGTTAATTCATCAAAAGCAAACCTAGCTAATTCGAGTGCCGGACTTCTTCAGGCTGAAGCAAATTTTGAACGTGAAAAACAATCATACGGCCGAAGTAAACGGTTATGGGAGCAAAAAACAATTTCTCAGGCTGATTGGGAAGCAGCACAAACAACTTATAAAACAGTAGCAGCTCAGGTTGAGGCGGCCCGACAAAGTGTAAAGGGAGCTGAATATGGAGTGCGGAGCACCGAAGCGTCACTCAAAGAGTCGTCGGAGCAATTGATGAAAACAACTGTTTTTGCCCCGATGAGTGGAACTATTTCTCAATTAAATATAGAACTTGGTGAGCGTGTATTGGGTACTAACATGATGTCGGGTACTGACATGATGCATATTTCGGATTTAAATCGTATGGAAGTACAGGTAGATGTAAATGAAAACGATATTGTTCGTGTAAGTACCAAAGATACAGCGCTTGTGGAGGTAGATGCTTATCTGGGACAAAAGTTTAAAGGATTAGTTACTGAAATTGCTAATTCTGCAACAACCACAGGTCAAACAACTGATCAGGTAACAAATTTCCAGGTAAAAATTTTACTGCTAAAAGAATCATACGCTCATCTTATATCTAAGAAAAACCCCGATCCTTTTCGACCTGGCATGTCAGCATCACTTGATATTCAAACGAATAGAACGGATAATGTTTTTGCTATTCCTGTGCAGGCAGTAGTTTTGCTAAAAGACTCAACTGATTCAATATCAAAATCAAAAAATGCAACTACAACTGCACTCAAGCAGAAGGAAGTTGTTTATTTGTACGTAAATGGCAAAGCTACGGCAAAACCTGTAAAAACAGGTATTCAGGATAACTATTTTATTGAAATCAAAGAGGGGTTAACTGACAAAGACCAGGTAATTACCGGACCATATAGCATTATCACAAAACGGTTGAAAGAAGGAATGCAGGTAAAACGTATTGAAAAGAAAGAACTTTTTAAACCAAAGAAAAAGTAATTACTTTGTAGCTTAAGTTATCTTATGGCTCTAATATTGCATATTGAAACAGCCACTGACGTTTGTTCGGTGGCACTTTCCAATGAAAATGGATTGATTGACATTCGTGAAAGCACCGAAGGACGCTCACATGCCTCTATCTTGACGGTATTTATAGACGAACTTCTTAAAAAAAATACAATCGTAGTCTCTGATCTTCATGCTATTGCAGTAAGTATGGGACCTGGATCTTATACTGGTTTGCGTATAGGTGTATCGGTGGCCAAAGGACTTTGTTATGGGGGAGGCATTCCATTAATAGCATTACCAACGTTGCAAAGTATGGTTTTTGGATTTTTCAGGAAGCAGAAAGGAAACCCCGAAATGACCAGTAGTGATGCGTTTTATTGCCCCATGCTAGATGCCCGGAGACTTGAAGTATATACAGCACTATTCAACCGACAGGGCGGGTTCGCTTCGGAGACTATTGCTGAAATTATCAACGAGCATTCTTTTGAAGATATTTTGGCTAATCACATAGTTTATTTTTTTGGAAATGGATCCAATAAATGTTCCGGTATTATTACACACCCCAATGCACGGTTTATTCCCGGACTTAATCCATCGGCACAGGACATGATTGCATTATCTCAGGAATTATATCAAAAAAAAGAATTTAAGGACGTCGCCTATTTTGAACCGTTTTACTTGAAGGACTTTGTTGCCACTACACCAAAAAATAAAGTATTAGGATAAACTTCAATGGTTCCAAAATTGTTATATTGAAATTAGTATTGCTTAAATTTTGAATTTTATGGTTAGAGTTAGTATTCAAATATCGCTTTTCATCTTTTTATTCGTGTCATCTTCGTTTCAAACAGAAGAGGCCTCTCTACCTCCGATTAACAAAACACCTGTATTTATTAATGGGGAGGAATTAAAATACGACCTTCATTATGGATTTATTACAGCTGGTGAAGCACTTATTACGTTAAAGGCTGAAACATTAGAAAGAAATGAGGTCTTCCATGCTACCGCAAAAGCCAAAACCACCGGAGTTGTAAATAAGATTTTTAAAGTGGTAGATATTTATGAGAGTTATTTTGATTCTGGAACTAATTTACCTGTGAAATCAATCCGAAACATCCGTGAAGGAAGTTATAAAAAGTACACTGAGGTAGTATTCAATCATAGTAACAAAACCGTTATGAGTTCACTTACGGGTGAGCATAAAGTGCCGGCAAAAATCCTTGATATGGTAGCTGCATTGTTTTATATCCGCAGGATTGATTTTTCCGATTTCAAGGAAAATGACATTGTAAAGATTAACACCTATTTTGATGATGATTTATTCCCGTTTTATATCGTTTTTAAGGGACGGGAAACAATTAAAACTGAACTTGGAAAATTTAGCTGTCTTAAATTTATTCCAGTAGTGGAACCAGGCAGAATTTTTAAAAAGAAGGATGATATGACCTTCTGGTTAAGCGACGATGATAATAAAATACCCATTTGTATTAAATTCGACATTATTGTAGGATCTTTTAAATGTGACATTGTATCGTTTAAGAATAACAAATACCCAATGAGTTCGAGGTTGACCATGAAATAAATAAAATCGGCTCTTTGCTTCACAGTGCTTAATATCGTTCTTGAAACGTTACCATGTATAGAATTACTGCAATTAATTTGATATTGTAAATGAATCTTTTTACGATGTTAGAAAATCGTCAAGTTAAAAACTAACACACTAATCTTTCAATTTATTTTCTTTTAAATCGCTTTGTTAATAGTGTAACTTTGCAATTATCTTATAGTTGAATATATGCCATTAAGTAAGCGAAAAATTTTGAATATAATTCTTAAAAGTGCATTGATATTTATATCCTCAATAATACTATTAGTTGCTTTATTATTTTTATTGACATATTTTGGAGTTTTTGGGGCGTTGCCCAATAAAAAAACCTTGTCCGCAATAAGCAACGAAGAGGCGTCGCTTGTATTTTCGTCTGACAGTATTTTAATTGGGAAATACTTTGCTCAGAACCGCACCAACATCAAATGGGAACAAGTACCCGTTTATCTTACAAAAGCTCTGATTGCAACGGAAGATAAACGTTTTTTCAATCACAAAGGGTACGACAAACGAAGTTATTTCCGTGTTTTATTTAAAAGTATTCTGCATAGCGACAATAGCGGAGGAGGAGGAAGTACCCTTTCACAACAATTGGTTAAAAATCTTTATGGACGTGGTGATTTCGGATTTTTAAGCCTTCCCGTTAATAAAATAAAAGAAATTATTCTTGCCTCTCGTATTGAAGATGTTTATACTAAACAAGCACTCTTACTGTTATATCTTAATTCTGTACCATTTGGAGAAGATGTTTATGGTGTTGAATCAGCCGCCCATAGATATTTTAATAAACCCGCTAGTGAATTAAAGATTGAGGAATCAGCTGTTTTGGTAGGGATGTTAAAAGCCAATACTTATTTCAACCCGCAACTCAATCCTGAAAATTCTTTTGCAAGACGAAATCTGGTTCTAAATTTAATGGAAAAGGAACATTATATAACAGCTAAAACATCTGACAGTCTGCGAAAAATACCCCTTAAAATTATCTATGAAAACTTAAATTTAAAAGCTCCTGCCGGCTATTTTGTATATCAAGTAAGGAAAAAAACGTTGGAGCTGTTGAATATTATCAAAACTAAAACCGGAAAGGATTACAACCTTGAAAAAGATGGGTTGAAAATTTATACAACATTAAATATGCAAGTTCAACAGCTAGGTTCCGAAGCTGTAAAAAATCATTTAGTAATTATGCAAAAACTACTCGATAAAGAACTTGAAAGAAGCAGGTTTAAAAAACAATGGTACAAAAAACAAATACAGCATGCTCCGGCTGATAATAACGATACCCTGAAAAGGGATATTAAGTTATTTGGTTGGAACGGTATACAAACATATAACATTAATAAGATCGACAGCTTATGGCATTATTATAAAATGTTGAATGCTTCTGTGCTTATCACCAATCCCAAAAATGGAGCAGTAATTACCTGGATTGGAGGCAATGATTTTAGAACACTTCCTTTTGATATGGTTCTGTCGCACAGGCAGATTGCTTCAGCATTTAAACCGGTTTTATATGCCACAGCACTTGAAAAAGGTATTTCCCCATGTTCGTATCTCGAAAATGAAGAAAATAAATATCCAGGATACGAAGATTGGGAGCCTCAAAACGATAACCATGCATCAACACCAGACAGCACAGTTGCTTTTTGGTATGCTCTGGCTCATTCTATGAACCTCCCAACGGTTGATTTATACTTTAAGGTGGGAAGAGAAAACCTAATTCATACCTGCACAAAGTTAAACTTTCCTACATTTACTGATGATGCACCTTCAATAGCTTTAGGTACACTCGATTTATCTCTTAATGAGATTGTAAGAGCTTATGGCACTTTTGCCAATAAGGGTCAAATGAACGACCTTGTAATGATTAATAAAATCACCGATGCCGATGGAAAAACCTTGTATATTAGAGAAACGGAAGAACCGGTAAAAGTTTTCAGTACAACAACCAGCGAGATGATAACGGCCATTTTACAACGGGTTATCGATCAGGGAACGGGAGCTAGAATTCGTAGCCAATATGGAATACGCGCTGAGCTTGCCGGAAAAACTGGAACTGCTCAAACCTATTCTGATGCCTGGTTTATTGCTTATACCCCCGATTTCGTTATTGGCACATGGGTGGGTGCCAGCACCCGGGATGTTCATTTTTACAGCCGCAACGGATCAGGTTCGTCATTGGCATTGCCCATTGTTGCAAATGTTATTAGAGAAATTGAAAGAGATTCTGAAAAAAAAAAGAAATACCTTACACATTTTACTGTCCCAAGCGATATCTATACTTTTTTGCAGTGTGAACCCTTTCATCAAAAGAGAATTAAAGGGTTTTTCAATAGGTTATTTCACAGAAAACCAAGAATGGATAAAGACACCTTATATTCGGATAAAAAAGAGAAAAAAAATCGTGGACTGAAGTCATTCTTTAAAAAGCTTTTTAAAGGTGATAAATAATTAACTCACCTTACGCGCAAAGAAGTCTTAAATTTGCAAAAAAAAAACAAAATTGTGGAAAACTTTTGTGACTTGTATGCAGATTATTTGATAACCTCAACAATTGCATCATCAAAACAAAAGTTAAGAAACGCGGGTATGCAAATTATTTTTTAAGATTCAGAAGGATTTCTTGAAAATTTTATGACTTTTGCATTGGTTAGTAAAGAACAACAATACCATGTGTCGAATTCTTCTATGTAAGCTTTTGTTGCTATCTGTTTTCCTTTATAGTGGCAACATTCACAAAGTTCAGGCTCAATTTCCGTCCGATTCCACACAGATATATCTGTTAACTGTTTCGTGGGGCGATGACCCTAGCTCTGCCTTTGGCCATAGTGCCATAAGGGTATTTGATCCTGTTCGTGGTAACGATGTGGTATACGGTTATGGAACCTATGATTTTGAAACACCTAATTTTTACTTCAATTTTACAATCGGTAAGCTATTGTATTCGCTGTCCAAAGCTTCCTATGACAATTTTTATTATGCATATCAAAGTTATGGTCAAGCCTTATATGAGCAAAAATTTAATCTGACAAACAAAGAAAAGGAGACGTTGATTTCAAATCTGGAGGTCAATTATCAACCGGAGAACAGGTATTATCGTTACGACTTTTTTTTTGATAATTGTGCCACACGCATTCGTGATATCATCGAAAAATCCGTTGACGGAAAATTGATATACGACTCAACTTATGTGAAAAAACCTTTAACATTCAGGCAATTAATCCGACCCAATTACAATAACGTTCCCTGGTTGAATTTTGGTATCGACCTCGTTTTCGGAACCGTTACCGATAGGTTGGCAACCGTTACCGGATATATGTTTCTTCCCGAGCACATGATGAATATTTACAACAATACCAGTATTGTGAAAGGCGCCTTAATAAGGCCGTTAACTCAAAAAGCGCACGAACTTTTTGCCAGCCGATTGACGTTCGAAGCTCCATCGAAGCTTTTTTCACCCGCATCACTACTTGCTCTGGCGTTTATTTTGTTTTTGGCTATTACCATTTTGGGATACCTAAAAAAAAGCTACAATCGCTGGATAGACTTCCCACTTTTCCTTTTATTTGGTGTGTTGGGATTGCTGATGTTGTTTCTGATGGTTGCAAGTTTACACGAGGAATTATGGTATAATTTCAATATTGTTTGGGCCAGCCCGCTTGGCTTGTTAATTGCTGCAGGGGTTCTGTTACGATCGAATAGCTTGTGGTTTAAATATATCCTTTGGTTTTATATCATTGTTTTAACGCTATTTATTCCAATTTCTTTTCTCATTCCTCAGGAAATTAGTGTGGCAGCTTATCCTTTAATGGGAATCCTTTGGCTACGTAGTTTGCATATTTTGCAGTCGCGGTTTTATCCCGAAAAAAGTTTACTATTTCTCAGGATACGAAGCAGGATTCATTGAAGCTATCGACCAGCCTTTCAGAAAAGTAAAGATTTTTTTAGTGTCGTATCCATCGCCCGATTCCAGCAATCCGGAATCCTGTGTGTGAATTCGTTTGCCATTTTTATCCAGAACAACCAAAACCGGGAATCCAAACCGTTGCGGAAATTCCAAATTCTTTAAAGCTGCAAGATTTTTATTTTCCTTGCTGTAGTTTAAAAGAACAAAAATATAATCTGCTTTCAGAACTGAATCGATCTTCGGATCTGAATTAAAAAGTTTATGCAGTTTAACGCACCAGGGACACCAATTGCCTCCTACCTGAATTAGCACCTGTTTATTCTCAGAATTAGCTTTGTTAACCGCATTCTTTATGTCGGATGAAACATCAGCCATTGGATTATAAATGGATACTTTGGTTTGCTGCGAAAAACTTGCTGAAATACCTGTGAAAAGAATGGCTATACAAAAAATAAATTTTTTCATTTTTGAAATTTTTAACAATGATAGTAATTCTCATGAGTCTTTAATAATTTTTTTTTGAACTACTTTACCTTGAGTCATCTGGGTTATCGATTCATATAATCTGGTGGCGTTTGTCTTAGAACTTAACAAATGGATAGTTTCTAAAATTGAGTTATATTCATCTAACGATATTAAAACAGTTCCTTTCCCAGTTCCCCTTTTTATGATTTATGTTTCATTATTTTTTTCAACATTATCAAGGTATTTCTTTAGTCCAGTTCTAAATTCCGTATAATTTGCTGTGATCATTTCCTTATTTATTAAGTTATTCATAAAGTATAAATTACTTAGCCTCCAGCATTTCTGGTTTTACCGGACAGAAATCAACACATCGTGCACAACTATAACATGAGCCCTTATTGGTGGTGTAATCGGTTCGATATTGGATGATGGAAAGGCTTGCTAACGTTAGTCCGAACACAAGGCCAAGGAAACCTCCTAAAATCCAGCCCCCAATATAAAATTTTTGGACAATAGCCACAGCCTCGGTAAATAATTTGTCAATGGGCTTTCCGGTGGATTTAAATGTGGTGATTTCGAGTGAGACTTTGCCAGATTCGTTGGCATTTGAAATCAAAAGTTCGTTTGCCAGTTTTACTTTTGGATTTACATTTGCCAGATTTTCATGAAATCTTGATCCGGTCCAACCACCTAAGACAATCAGGAACGGTGTAATCAGAAAATAGAATGCAAAGCGCTTCACCATTATATTTCTTTGTTCTTTGTTCTTTTTTGGTGTAGGCTTGTTAATTGCGCCAAAAGGACATGAGTTTTCGCACAAACGGCATTCAATGCATTTACCCGGAGCTATCGACAAATGATTTTTAGATACCCTGCTTACCAAATTCAGAAGTACTCCATATGGGCAAAGAAACCTGCAATATGGCCGGGCAATGAACACGCCAATAAGCAACAGAATACCGCCAATGGCAAACATCATAAATGTAGCATTATGCCTGAAGATGCCTACAAAAGGATCGTAACGACAAACAATGTAATCAGTTCCGGTAGCGGAATATAAAATGGCAAGACCCAGATAAATAAAAGGAATGAGGCCGAGTACCTTTTGAACCCACGATTTCAGTGGTAAAGGACGAAGTACAAAAATATCCTGAATGGCTCCTAATGGACATATCCCTGCACAGAAGGTCCTTCCATAAAAAAGAGTAAAAACCAACGGAATAATGAAAAAGGCGATGGCCGTTATGGGTATGTGATAATCGGGATAAAACAAGGCCATTGTTACGTTTTGTAACGATCCAACCGCGCAAATACAACCTTTGCGATAAAAGCCAAAATAGACAAGCGAAAAAATGGTCATCCAGAAGACTCCCTGACGCGATCGCTTTTTAAGAATTAACCAGGTAATTAGCGATAAACTCCCAATAAGAACTACAACGTCAAAATATTCCATAAACACAGATCGGGGACTTGGTGTCTGCATCACCGGTTGTATATATTTTGTTTCAAATTCAGGCTTGGGGAATCGCTGTTGGGCAAAGATATTTAGTACCTGAACGGACAAAAGCAGGGTAAGCAATACAATTGACAGATGCTTCTTCATTGGTTTTTTTTAAAAACAAGAGCCTTATTCATTGCTCCTGATAAAGTTAAAACTCAGAATACGTTTATTTACATGCGACTTACTACTTTCCCTTTACGAATCCTTTAAATAAGTATGCTTCGCTGGCTGATACGCGGCTAAAAGCATCGGCCGGGCAGGCTCGGGCAATCGCACACTGATTGCAGTTTACACACAATTTATGGTTGATTTGCAGTTGAAGCGATCCGTTGCCAAAAGCTCCACACCCTTTCACACATTTTCCGCATCCAATACATAGTTCTTCAATAATCTGATATTCGAAAAATGGCTCTTCGACAAATTTACGCACAATAGCGCTTGTTGGACATAGTTGGTTTTCAGCCGCTGTATTCAAGTCTTTGGTGTCAGGTCTGAGATAACCACCACACAAATCACAATATCCGCACATATCGTACACATGGGTGCATTTCACAGCCGACGTTTCTAAAACACAGCTGGTGGCGCACCGTCCGCATTGCACACATTTTGATGGGTCGAGCTGCCAAACTGATTTCCCGGCAATTGCTCGCCTGGTTAAGGCAACACCAATTCCTGTAAGGCTAAGTGCGATGCCTACCCGAAAACTACTGTTTATAAAATCTCTACGGTTATATTTTTTCTTGTCTTCCATATTAATAATTGTATGCAAGCCTTTAATAATCAGAATTAAATTTCGTTAAATTCCACTTAAACCTTTTTACCTTCCTGAAAAGGCTACCTAATTCTAGTAATTTTTCAAGATATTGCCCTTTTTTACTAGGTTGGGGTTAAAAGCATTATTTCTTTTCAAAAATTCGAACCAATTTGGATGATGCATCAAGTACATAAATAGTTCCCTTTGAGTCGGCAGCCAGATCGTGAATGCGTGCACCTATTTCGCAATTATTAAGTGCCTTTGTGTTTGGATCGGAAAGGGACGCTATTATACATTCAAACTTACCTGACTGATCATGCAGTTTTATGCGATCCAAACCTTTCTCACAAGTTACAAATTTTCCGTTGGTCAGTATACAAAAATGAATTGGATTACAGCAGCCTGCAAATCCATTCGGTTGCATTGATGCCACCCCCCAGGAAGTGCGAAAATTACCTTTTTCAGTGAAATTCATTAACTCGTGTTTGCCCGGGTTTACGATCCATAACTCATTGTCGGGACCTATAGCCACGTCGAAATATAAACTTGGAATAATGAATCCGTCAATCTCATTTGATTTATCTTTCTTTCCAATTACGGTTTTTAAATTGCCATCAGGATCGTATCTGAAAACTAGACGATTTTCGGCATCTGCCACATACACATTTGTTTCATTTACCGCAATTGAAGTGATAAATCCTTTTGAATTATAGCTTTTCCACTTTGTTAGTTTTCCATTTTTAGTAGAATAAACTTCAACATGATTTCCAATACCAGCATAAAGTATATCGCCAGCTATGGCAATACAGTTAGCTGATGAATCGAGTTTTAAAGTGTTCACCTTTTGCAACGATTTGTCGAAAACCTGAACTTCATTGTCCCCTGCAATGTATATGTTCGAACTGCTATCAATGGCAAGCGCATGAACAACTCCCAATGATGGATTGATATACCTTACTTCGCGATAGCCAATAAGTGAGGAATCAATTTTCCTGAGTTTTTCCAGATTGTATTCGGTTGGGTTATCCTGATTATTGTCCCGGTTAGTGAACAAATCGCGACCAATTAGAAATATAACAGTTAACAGGAACAGAAGTGACAGACCAATTATTAGTTTTTGTTTCATTTCATGTGTTTTAATTTGCTTTGATGTCTATGCAAACCATTTGTTTCGAATCGCGCATTAACAGTTTTCCATCGGCAATGGCAAGAGGTCCCCAGGCATCCTGGCCATCGATAATTTTTGCTTTGTCAAGAAAAATAAATTTCGATGTACTGGCTTTTGCTATGGTTAAAGTTCCTTCGTCGTTTAGAATGAAAAATTTACCATCCGCTATGATGTATGGGCCTAACCCATAACGGTCGGTCTTGCTGCTTGTCCATAAGATATTTTTTAAATCATCGGGATTACAGCAAACAAGTTGGTTTCTGGTTGTTCCTCCATCTTTTGGCTGTATGGAGAACAGAAAATTATTGTAAAGTATGGGAGTTTGCTGTTCGGAGGCAACACCATCGTTTGGCTTGTATGTTTGAAGTATTTTTACGGAAAAAGCATTGCCCTCCTTTACCAGTTGAATTAATGTTCCACCTGCGCCATAACCGGCAGTCATAAATATTCTCCCGTTGTCCAGAATCACAGGTGAAGGAGCTACCACCGAAGGTTTAAATTTGTCTGATTTCCAAAGGATCTTACCTCTGTCCGCCCCTTCAGCCGAAACACCAACCATTCCGCCTATAGCGCAATACACATACATTTTTCTTCCGCCAAATCTCATTATAACAACTGATGAATGTGACATCTTCCAATGGTCGGGATTTGGCGTTTCCCAGGCTATTTTACCCGTGGAACAGTCAACACCAATCATTAACGAACTTCCACCGGGCGCTATAATAACGGTGTCGTTATCAAGGAGAGGGCATTGTCCGGTATACCATAGGGGTACTTCGACTTTGTATTTTTTTACAAGGTCGATTCCCCATAAAAAATTGCCATTGTCAGGGTTGCAACTCATTACATGGCATTTGGGGCCTATGGTAACAATATATTTGTCGGTCATGGCCGGAACGGTTCGCGACATGCCATGGTTTCGCTTTAGGCTAACACTATACCAGCGCCGCCAGATCTCAGCTCCTGTTTCGAGCGAAAAACATCGAAGAGCATCGTTCTTCTTACGTTCATCATAATCGAGGAGATATACTTTCCCATTATAAATGGCAGGTGCTGCATGACCTTCGCCAAGCTCGACCTTCCATAAGATTTTTGGACCGTCTTTTCCCCAATTATCAATGAGTTTGATTTTCTCTTTATTGATGTTATCCAAATCAGCGCCCCTGAATCTCGGCCACTTACCTGTAAGGGCTGAGGTGAAAGTGGTATATTCCTTAAATTTCTCGCCAATTACAACCAGTGTATCAGCGCTTGCGTCCTTCAGTGGCCGGTGATCGAGACCCGGTAAATTAGCCGATAAATACTTTACAGGATTGTGGAAAAACCAATATCCAAAAACAGCAATGCTAGTGATGATGACACCTGTGAGAATATATTTTTCAGTTCTGTTTTGCATTCAAGTATTCTATCTAAAAAGTATTATAGTTTTCAACTATATTGTTTCTTTTAGCAGCCATTCTGGTAAATCGCTGAAAGTATAAAATCGGCTAATATAAACTAAGCTGATTTACGAGAGATTACTTATCTTTCTTTAATATCGTAGGCCATCAACGCCTTACCGTGACGTATATACAGCACTCCATTGCTTATTGCAGGGTGAGCAAAATGTTCCTTGGTTCCTTTATTAATTTTAAATTTGCTTACAATCTCCATTTTTGTTCCGGTAAGTTTTATAAGACTTACATCGCCATTATCCGAATAACAATATAGCATTCCTCCGGCAGTGATCAAAGCTCCTTTGGTAACTTTCAGGGAGTCGCTTACCAGCCCGGTTTTAATATCCAAACATTTTAGCTTCTGAGTACGGTCGGTGCTAAAAAGGTAATCGTTAATTTTAACAAATCCATTAAAATTATTCTTTACATTGTTATTTCTCCAAACATCTTTAATACTTTTTCCATCGGAGGAAAGTTCCAGTTTAACAGCCCCATTACCATCTCCAGCAACGTAATAAATATATCCATCAGCAAAAATAGGCGTGTTGCATTGTTGCCGTTGTTTCACATTCTCCTGTTCCTGTGACCATAACAACTCGCCGGTTTTGGTATCAAGCCCAACAATATAGTGAGTGGACAGTGTAACCAGGATATTCCTCGAAGGGAGTTTGATTATAAGTGGTGAACAATAGGAGGCCGTGTCCCCTAAAGCTTTTGATGTCCAAACTGTTTTACCTGTAATCTTGTTTAAAGCCGCAAAATTGGTGGTACTGCCCCCTGCAAGACAATATACATTATTTTCGTCAATCACTAACGATTCGCTATATCCAAAATAGCCCATTAATCCACCTAAATCCTTAACCATTTCCACAGCCCATTTTTCTTTACCGGTTTGCTTTTCGAAACAGGCAATTCTTCCGTTTCCGGAGCTAACATATACCAAATCGTCCACTACCGTTGGTGTCGATCGTGCACCAGGGAAACTAGCTGAAAACCCTGATCCGCTGAATTCCTTACCGTTGGGTGATTTCCAGAGTAATTTGCCTTGTAAGTTGTAGGCAAACAAATAACTAGTGCTGTCAGTTTCACCATTAATAAAAAGCATGTCGGCAGCAATTACCGGCGAACCATAACCATTACCAATGTCTTCGTTAAACCAAAGCATTTGAGGGCCGGCCTCGGGCCATGTTTTCATCAATTGGGTTTCGTTATATATTCCATCGCGGTTAACACCCCGCCATTGCGAGATTGATTGAGCTTGGATATAACTTGTGGTTACAGAGAACAGAAAGAAAATGAAAGCAAGGTGTTTTTTCATTGTATTGATTTGATAGTTAAAATTCAATCATTTATTTAAGAATCTCCTTAGGGCCTCAATATAGTAAATTAGTGGATACATTGCTTCATCGTACCACAAAGCCGCAAAGTATAATCCAATTGGCGCCGAGGTAAATTTAAGATTTTTTGTTTCATTCTCTAACCAGCTTAATCCCTGAATGCAAGCTGATTCGTTGCTAGAAACCAAAGCGCTTATTGCTAACGATGTTTCTTCAAGACTTGGTTTACTATCTATTGCTCCACCCCAACTGCCATCATTGTTTTGTTGTGTTACGAGATAAATTCGGGCTTTATCAAGCATTTGTTCGAGGGTGGATCTGAATGATAGACTAAGACACCTGCAAGAAATGCAATCCACCAAATAAATAGAAACTTTGGCAGTACCATAAACCGGATTCGTTTGATTGCTGGTGTGTTGATTTCCAAACCAAAGAGGAAGCCAATAGCCACTGGTATTTTGCGCTTTCCGAAGAAAATATGAAGCTTTTACAGCACTTTTAAAAAAGGATTTATATACTTTGGGTGTGAGTGTATCTCCGAGTTTTTCCATAGTGAGGATAAATGCTGCAAATGCATGTCCAGTGATGTCGGCGCTGCTGCTATCGAACGGAAGCCTTCCCCAGCCTTTGCAGAAGGTGGGAAAACCTCCATCGCTATTTTGAAGGCCAATAAGCCATTTACATCCGTTTATGATCGCTTCTGTTTCCTCATTTTTCCCGGTATACATTTGCAAAAGGGCAATAATTGCTCCGGAAGTATCATCGGCATCAGGCACCGAACCGGTATAATTTGTCCAACCCCAGCCACCGGGTTTAGTTCCGTTAAACGGATGCTTTTCCTTATTCTGAATATTTAGCAAATGGTTCCTCAGATTTTCAACCGACTCCACAGGTAATGATTGATATAAGTTTGGTCCAAGCGCTTTAATACTCAGTGTAGTTACCCAAGTTGACAAATCGGTATCGATGGGCCAGCTTCCATCCGGCCGTTGTTGCTTTTCCAAAAAGATCATACCCTTTTTAATTACCGCAGGGCAATCGGTATTACCAGCCAAAAGTGCCATGCATACAAAAGCACTTAAAGGAATAGCTTCGAGGAATCCACCACTTTCAGGCACCATTTTAGTTAGTTTTTTCAAGGCCGGAGCGATGGATTTTTGCCTGATAAAACGGAATAATAAATTTCGTTTCGTCCGTTTCTTAAAAATAAATATACCCACTGCTACCAGTGCCGGAATGGCATAACTTACTACCTCCAAATTAAAAAATCTGTACCATGAAGCAGGCAATAAAGTAAATTCGAATGGTAATTGCGGTAAGCGATTGCAGGCTTCTTCGTTCAAAACTCCACAGATTACAAGCATGGACAAAATAGGCACTGAAAAGGTGTAATCATGTCCATAAAATTTTAAAACGGATGAGGTTAAATTATTCGAATAAAAACGGATTTGTTGTGTTTCGAGGTAATTTTCAATTCCGTTTAATGCATTTTTTCTTGATGTTTCATCGTTACAACAATAGCTGATTGCAGCATAGCAAAGGAGGGATGTGCTTACATTGCTTTTACTTTCAGGAGTATCGCCAAATCCACCGTTGTTATTAACATTGGCAAAAAGCCAACTCAATCCGGAATCGATTTTCTCCCCGAATCCGTTATTCTTATGTAATTTTAAGGCAACCATTGCCACCGATGTAGCCAATGCACTTGATGAAAGTCTGCCTGTCCAGAATCCATCGGCATTTAGTTGATCCGTTAGAAGTTGCGAAAGGTAAAGAAACTGAATGTTCGGCAATTCTTTTGAAGCCACGGTGGTGTTTATAATTAGTGGACAAGATTACTATTTTTTTTGGAATTCTAATAATTGCCTTTTTTCTATATTCAGTTATCCTTTCAACAATAGGATGATGATTGATTTCAATTGCCAGAGTTTGCAAAAGCTAATTATTTTCCATTACCATAAAATGTCAATTAGCCATAAAAACTTATATATTTGCAGCGAATTTCAGTTCCATAGTTCAATGGATAGAACGACAGTTTCCTAAACTGTAAATTCGGGTTCGATTCCCGGTGGGACTACAAGTATTTAATTTAAAAGACTTTCCAACCAATCTTTACAGACATAGTAAAATTTTTAGTTGCGTTTATAGTTGCGGTATTAAGCAAATTTAACAAATATATCCTATAATAGGGAAATTTGTCGCACACCCTCCAAAGCCGGCTTCATTTAAAATTAACACGGTAATAACTTCATTGCTCAATTTTGTTCTATCTTAAAAATAATTTAAATACTCCTTGAATTTTTCTTCTAAATTTGCTCTCATGCTCATTGAAGTTTAGAGTTATACTTCTTGTTTTTTTGTTGATGTATAAAAGTATAATCTTTCTTCTCAAAAATGGAATTTTATCGTAAACCGATCTTTTGAAGGATAGAAAGATAATGAAGATGTGGCATTTGAGAAAATAACTGATGAATGGAAAAATTAAATTCGCGTAAAATGAAACTCCTCCATACCGCCGATTGGCATATAGGTCAAACCTTTTATGAATATGACAGAACTTATGAACATCAGAAATTTTTAGAATGGCTTACAGTTACCATTACCGAAAAAGAAATAGACGTATTGCTAATATGTGGCGACGTTTTCGATGTGTCCAATCCGGCAGCACCATCTGTTGCCATGTTCTATAAGTTTTTAATGAAATCGGTTAAATTGCGCCCAAACCTCCAAATTATTATTATTGCGGGCAATCACGACTCGCCGGCTCGTTTGGAAGCGCCAAAACCATTGTTGGAATCATCCAACATAACTATTATTGGAAATGTAGAAAATAATGACAGATTAATAAACTACGAAAAAATAATTGTTCCTATAAAAAACAATGCCGACGAAACAAAGGTATGGTGCATAGCAATGCCCTATTTACGACCTGGTGATTATCCTTCAATTGCAAATGCTGGCGCTTCCTACGCTGATAGCATTGCTGCTATATACAATGAAGCTTATGCACAGACGTTAACAAAGAGACATGCCGGTGAAGCTGTTATCGCTTTGGGTCACCTTCACACGTTAGATGCTGAAGTATCAGAAAATGACAAGAGTGAACGTTTAATAATGGGAGGAGTTGAATTTGTCCCGGTTTCAGTTTTCCACGACAATATCGTTTATACAGCACTTGGGCACATACATAAAGCCCAGAAAATAGGGGGTAGAGAAAATATCCGCTACTCCGGCAGCCCATTGCCCATGTCATTTTCGGAGGTGAATTATAAGCATCAGGTAATTTATTTTGAGATTGAAGGGGAACAAGCTAAAAATATTCATTCAATAGAAATTCCAATCACTGTAAAGTTATTGCGAGTGCCCTCAGTACCTAAGCTTTTGAATGAGGTATTACATGAATTAAACCAGTTATCTGAGGCAACCGAAATGGAAAACCCTCCATTTCTGGAAGTTCGTGTTTTACTCGATGGCCCCGAACCATCACTTAGACATCAAATTGAAACTGTTTTAATAAATAAGAATGTTCGTTTGGCCAAAATTGATGTTAAATATCCTGTGGGTAATAATTTTGAAGAAGAGGTGATGTCATACGAAAAATTACAAGAATTGCAGCCGGTTAATGTTTTTAACCGAATTTATAAATCACGCTATAATAGTGAAACTCCTGAAGAATTGCTGTCACTCTTTAATCAGGTTTCCAATGAGATAAGTTTAAAAGATAATTAGGTCATGAAAATATTAGCAATACGTTTAAAAAATTTAGCCTCGTTGGAAGGGGTCTTTGAAATTGATTTTTCAAAGGAACCACTTAAATCTGCCGGTATATTTGCAATTACCGGACCAACGGGCGCGGGGAAATCAACTTTGCTTGATGCTCTATGTTTAGCTTTGTTTTCGAAGACTCCCCGACATGTTGATGCAAAGGAATCTGGAATTGAATTGCAGGATGGAAATAACAAAATAAACCAAGGCGATATTAGGGGAATTTTACGGAAAGGATGCACAGATGGGTTTGCTGAAGTTGAATTTATTGGAATTGATGGAAATACATACAAATCTAGCTGGTCGGTGCGAAGAGCACGTAATCGGATTGATGGCAGCCTTCAGGCTGATGCAGTAGAGCTTACAAATCTGAATACAAATACAGTTTATCCCGAAAAGAAAACCGAGACCCTTAATGAAATTGTAAGGTTAGTTGGTTTAAATTACGAGCAATTTACACGATCAGTACTTCTTGCCCAAGGTGATTTTACTGCTTTTTTAAAAGCCGATAAAGATGAGAAATCCTCATTACTCGAAAAACTTACCGGTACTGATATCTATTCGGAAATATCCAAACGCACATATGAAAAAAGCAAGCAGGCAGAGCTGGAATTGACCGGTTTACGAAAACAGATGGAAGGTATTACATTGTTGACTACCGATGAATTGCAACTATTTAATGAACAGAAAGTGGCGCTTGATAAAAAGGAGAGTGATTTAAAAGTTGAACTTGATCAAATTTTAACTGAAATCAATTGGAATACCACACTTGCTGAATTAAGGCAGAGTAAGGACCAATCTGAAATGGAATGGAATCTATCAAAAAAAGAAAAAGACGATGCCGCTGAAAAAATAAAAAATTTTGTTCTGATCGAAAGCGCTCAAAGTGCTAGAAGTCTATTTGAAGTCAGAGAAGGTGTTAAAAATTTATTGCTTCAGAAATCAAATGAATTGTACGTTTTACTAGTCAGAATCAAAGCATTAAATGATAAGTTGTTTGGTGCAATTACAAACTTAACCAATGCGGAAACCGATTTTTCTAAAAATGAAACTGATTATAAAAATGCCCTACCTGATATTGATAAAGCAAAAAACACAGACACGCTTATTACTGAAAAAAAGAACCAAATAGTATTAGCAACAAATGAATACAATGAAGCTAATGCAAAAAAGGTTAAACATTTAACCTTACTTCAATCGAAAGAAACGGAAATTATTACGTTAGCTATAGAAACAGATGAGCTTACTAAATGGAAAAATAAAAATCTCACCAACCAAAAAATTGCTGAAAATATAACCTTTATTTTATCAAAATTAACGGATGCTGACAAATTGATGTTTCAGCAAAAAACAATTTTGGGTGCAATAGAACAGGGAAGACTAAAAATTAAAAAATCTTCTGATGATATTGATATCCTTGAAAACAATTTTGGTTTTAAAGGTAGTGCACTTCAGGAATTAAATGCTACTTTTCAGCTTCAACTAAATCAATTACAAGCAATACCAATCGATGAAATTAGAAGCAAACTTGGTATTCTCGCAAAATCATCTGAAGAAAATATTAATGCCAAAAGTTGTTGGGAATTACTCTATGCCACCCAACTCGAATATAGTAAAATCCAGACAAAATTACGCGATACAAATAAGGATATTGAAGTAAGCATATTGAAATTAGCCTCGTTGAATGGTATTCTTCAAGAAGCCTCAATTAAAAAAGAACAAACTGAAAAATTGCTATCCAAAGCTATATTGGAAACTACTGAAAATGTTGAATCCTTGCGCACTCAACTAATAGAAGGAGAGCCATGCCCGGTTTGTGGGAGCGAACATCATCCTTATGCAAAGGATAATAAGACATTGCATACTATTCTTGATGGGCTAAAACTTGAGTTTCAAAAGTGTGCCCTCAATTATGAGCAATTATTGAAAGACCAAAGCAGTCAGGATCAGTTATGCAAAAGTTTAGAAAAAGAGAGTGCTTCAATTGTATTTGAAGCCGAATTAATTTCAGAACAAATAAAGAATCGTGACCAAAAGTGGCAGGCTTGCAATCCAAATAAAAAATATTCTGAATTGCCGGATAATGAGCGATTGGCCTGGTTTGATGCTGAAATAAATGATATTAAAAATAATGTAATCGAAATTCAAAAAAAAATAGATAGTTACGATAGACTCAAAAATACCACTGATCTGCAAAAGAAAGATGTTGACAAACTTAACAATGAGCTTTCTGAAACTCAACAATCACTACAGGACGCTCAAAGAGATAAACTAACTTATAGCGCTGAATTGACAAGATTGGAGGGTGAATTAAATACATGCAAGATAAGTGCATCTGATGTTATAAATATTTTAAAACCTTATTTCAATAACCTGGAATGGAAGGATAAATGGCAAATGGAACCTGTTGTTTTTGAAGAACGGCTGAAATTGTTTGCAGAAGAATGGAATGAAAAGATCAAATTATTAGATTCAGATATCAACAAGCAGAGTGTTTTAGAAACAGAACTTAAAGGCCTGAATAAGCAAAAAGATGATTTTGAAGCTTCTGTTAACAGCTCTGGTGATAAACTAGCGGATTTGGCAGAAAATCTGAATTTACTCATTCAAGAACGAAAGAAGTTATTTAACGGTGATGAAATTGCTGTAGTGGAAAAGCATTTTAAAAAAGCGATAGAAGATACACAAACTGCTGTAACATCTTTCAAATCTGAAAAAAATAAACTGAATGATGAAATCACCAAAACCAACGGTAGCATTGAACAATTGAACCAGGACATCTCAACTTTTAGTCAAAAGCTGGACGAACATTCATCTAATATTCTTGCCTGGATTAGCAATTACAATGTAATTAACCAACAACAGCTATCAGAAGAAATTCTAAATCAACTTTTGGCTTATACAACCGAATGGATTTCAGAAGAAAGGTTGTTTTTAAGAAACTTAGACCTGTCAATAACCAGCATAAAAGCAACATTTGATGAACGGAAATTGCAGTGGGAAGCTCATTTACAAAAGAAATTATCAAACCGTACTATCGATGAATTGCAATTGAGTCAGAAAGAAGTTAACGCAAATATTAGTTCCGCTGTTACTGAAAAAAATGAGATTGAATTTAAACTAAGGCAAGATACCGGGAATAAAAAGCAAGTTGGTAACCTTCTATCTGAAATTAGCGCCAAACAAAGTAGTTTTGCAAACTGGCAAAAGCTAAATGAATTAATAGGATCGGCCGATGGAAAAAAATTCAGACAAATTGCGCAGGAATATACCTTAGATATTTTACTGGGCTTTGCCAATATTCATTTGCAACTTTTGGCTAAGCGTTACAAATTAGCAAGAATCCCCGATACCTTGGCCTTACAAGTACTTGATAAGGATATGGGCGACGAGATCCGTTCTGTTCACTCCTTGTCAGGAGGTGAATCGTTTCTTGTTTCACTTGCTTTAGCTTTAGCCCTGGCATCATTATCTTCCAACAAAATGAAGGTTGAATCTTTATTTATTGATGAGGGGTTCGGTTCACTTGATCCGGCAACTCTGAGCATTGCAATGGATGCATTGGAATGTTTACACAATCAAGGCAGGAAGGTGGGAGTAATTTCGCATGTACAAGAAATGACAGAACGCATACAAACCCAAATTAGGGTTTCGAAACTTTCCAGTGGTAAGAGTAAGTTGGAAATTACAGGTATGCTGGTTTAGGTTATTCTAATCCTAACCGGAAGGTTTTCATATACATTGCTGCTTCTCTCACTAATCTTTGAACCGCAAGTCCATGTTTTAAATCTGGAATAAAGGACTGATTGTCGATGCCGGTTAGAAATTGATAATGGGCATGAAACATCGATCGCAGCCATCCACCCGGAACATGCGCCGAAGGAAAAGTGGTTTCCGGTAAAAAATTGCTCCCAGAAAATACGTCAACCCAATGTCCGTCTTTTTCCAGAAAATATTTTATTTGATCGGGCAATTGTGATGAAAATTTAATAGCGCCTTTTTCATAGTAAATCTCGAAGGCCAGCAAATCACCTGTGCCTGAACTTACCCTGCTTGCTGATATTGTGCCTACAGCGCCTGTTTTTTGTTCATACAATGATATTTCAGAATATAGGTCTGAATCTCTTGACACATCAGGAAAGGAACCGCCTTGCAATGCATGAACAATTTTTAAGTCGTCACCTAAAAAAGCGATTGCTAAACTAATGGCATGCGAACCAAGATCGGCCATTGCCCCGCCATCCGGGGCCGGGGTGAGCCTGCTTGTGCGCTTTTCACGATACGAGGATTTCAAATAATCGCTGTGCTTAAGTGTGAAATTGAAATGAATTGGTGAACCAAAATCATTACAATTTTTTATGTTTAGCGCTTCACGAACCGCCGACATCTGTAATAGCTGAAACCCTACCTGAATTTGTTTATCCTTAGTTGCTTTATTAAGTAATTCTGTCATTTTCTGTTCCTCATCAAGCGACGAACATACCGGTTTCTCCAAATATATTTTCGTTACTCCAGTCATTTCAAGCGCTGCCTCCAAATGAGTAAAATGTGAATTATTTGGTCCAAGGATAAATACTGTATTAATCCCGGCGTCCTTTATGAAATTCGAATAATCCAATATTTTTGTAAAACCAAACTGTTCAGCAAAAGACGCACGGCTTTCTTCATTCAAAGAAGTAACCGCCTCAAATTGAATTTTGGGTACCTGTGGATAATAAAACTTTAGAGAGTTTAGTGAAAGGGCATGGGCTTTGGCGATACCTCCAGCGCCTATAAATCCGATAGTTATTTTTTGCATATGTACTGAATAAATAGCTTTTGAACAAATAAGATAACGAAAACTAAAATAAGCTATTTTTCTTTGGATTAAGATATTCCAAATTTCTTATTTCTACTTTTTGGATATTTGAATATCAGATAGTAAACGTATTTACAACAAAATTAAGCTCTTATGGGAAAAATAATTAAAATACATACGGATGATTTCGAGGTAATCAAACAGCTTCTTTTCTCAGAAAATTGATCAAAAGTTGTTGATCACCTTTTGTATTTAACTTTTTAGTTTTCTATTTGTTTGATGAGAATCATTATTTTAATTTTGTTTCTCTTGCACTATTAATTATTAAACTAAAAAGCTTTATGAAATCAACAGTTCTTTCAACCATTTTCATGATTTCGGTCATTTTTCATGCATCTGGGCAAACTAGTTTTGGGCATGACGAATTTGAGACATCGAAAGGTAAACTTACGATATATTTTATCGGACATGGATCCTTGATGTTTGATTTTAGCGGTAAAATTGTTTATGTTGATCCATGGTCAAAATTGGCAGATTATTCAACACTTCCCAAGGCAGATATTATTTTGGTGACTCATCAGCACGGTGATCATCTGGACTCAGTCGCTATTAGCAAAATAATAAAATCAAACAGCCAGATCGTTGAAAATAGCGCTGTATTCGACATACTAAAACATGGGACGGTGATGAAGAATAACGATAAAAAATCCATTGAAGGTATAGAAATAGAAGCAGTTCCGGCGTACAACACCACTACAGATAAAGAAAAATTTCATCCAAAAGGTCGAGACAATGGTTTTGTTTTAACTTTTGGTAATAAGCGGGTTTATGTGGCAGGAGATACTGAAGATATTCCTGAAATGGCCGCACTAAAAAATATTGATATCGCTTTTTTACCGATGAACCAACCATATACAATGCTTCCTGGGCAAGTTGCAAAGGCGGCACTTTCATTTAAACCTAAAATTTTATACCCTTACCATTTCGGCGAAACCGATGTTGCCAAATTAAATGAACTGTTGCCAAAAAACTCGGGCGTCGAAATCAGGATAAGATCTCTCAAATAGAAAATAACACTTTTTAATTGAAGAGACCTTGTCTATCTACCTAATAAATAGTTTTGTAATTGCTTAAGCTATTCGGATTCCGTTATGATATTATCTTCAACAATCTAATAATATAAAACTCTTTTTTCTGAATAGTTATAAACAGGGGATGCATGGAATAGTTTTACCTGAGTGTTAATAAAACCAATATATTTGTACAATTTTAAATTTATCTGGTTATAAATTATTTGTTACAAGAATTAAAACTAAATGCCTGAAAATAATTCACTTCCATACAAAGACAAGCAATTGCAGTTTGATCGGCGTTATCTGGAAATGGCTCGTATCTGGGCACAAAATTCGTATTGTAAACGAAGACAGGTTGGCGCGTTGATTGTTCATGGTAAGATGATCATCAGCGACGGATATAATGGTACCCCATCTGGCTTCGAAAATATTTGCGAAGACGAAAAGAATAAGACCAAACCCTATGTTCTGCATGCTGAAGCCAACGCAATTACCAAAGTGGCCAAGTCGAACAATAGTAGCGCGGATGCAACACTTTACGTTACAACTTCCCCTTGCCTGGAATGTGCCAAACTTATCATCCAATCAGGGATTCGGAGAGTTGTTTATTGCGATAAATACCATAACGAAGATGGTCTTCGCCTTCTTGAGAGGGCAGGAATTGATGTCGGTTTTATCGATATGGACCTCGAAAGACTTACTCCAATCCTTTCGCAGCTTTAATAAATGTCAAATTTTGTGATTTTGTAGTTAAAATATTGAGAATTCGATGAGCATTCATAACAAAAAATCTGTTGTTTTATTTCCTTTAATTCTGGCTTTGATTCTGGTGTTGGGAATGTATTTAGGTGTTAAGTTAAACAAATCAGGCATTAGCGAGCGATTACTCATTTATCCCAGGGTCGACAAAGTAAATAGTGTGTTAAACCTGATTGAGGATTCCTATGTTGATTCAGTTTCACGTCAAAAACTTGAGGAAGTAGCCATTGAATCTGTTCTTCAGAAACTTGACCCTCATTCGGTTTATATCCCTGCCGACGAGTTGCAGGCCATGAACGAACCACTGGAAGGAAATTTCAGCGGAATAGGCATTCAATTTAATTCACAAAACGATACTATTATCGTTATTTCAACTGTGCCAAATGGTCCATCCGAAAGGGTTGGTGTGAAACCAGGTGATCGAATTATTAAAGTGGGCGATTCGTTGGTGGCTGGTATTAAGATGCCGAGTGACAATGTGATAAAAAAACTCAAAGGAAAGAAGGGCTCGACAGTTAAAATTTCTGTTAAAAGAAAAGGTTTTAAGGAACTGGTGGATTTTCAAATTACACGCGATGTTATTCCTCTTTATAGTGTAGATGTTTCCTATATGATTGCATCTCAAGTAGGGTATATCAAGATTAATAAATTCGCCAAAACAACATACGAGGAATTTTTAACTTCGGTTCGAAACCTACATGCTCAAGGCATGAAAAAGATGGTGCTCGATTTACGGGGCAACGGTGGTGGATTGCTTGAAACGGCCATTAAAATAGCAGACCAGTTTTTGGATGACCATGAACTGATTGTTTATACCGAAGGACGGGTTAGGCCAAGAGTAAATTCATACTCCTCACCTGGAGGTGAATGCCTGAAAGATTCGCTTGTAATTCTCATGGATGAGTATTCAGCTTCGGCCAGCGAAATTCTGGCTGGCGCTTTGCAGGACAACGACAGATGCTATGTTGTTGGCCGACGAAGCTTTGGAAAAGGATTGGTTCAGGAACAATCTCCTCTTCCGGGTGGCGCTGCTATGCGACTTACCATTGCCCGTTATTATACGCCTACTGGCCGCAGTATTCAGAAATCATATACCAAAGGACCTGAAAAATATTTTGAAGAAGTGCATGACCGTTACGTGCATGGTGAAATGGATAAGGCCGATAGCATTAAATTTAATGATTCCTTAAAATTTGTTACCCCGAAAGGTCGTGTGGTTTATGGCGGAGGCGGAATTATGCCTGATTTATTTGTCCCCATTGACACATCGGCCTATACTTATTTTTATTACCATGTTAGGGAAAAGGGACTGATTTACAAGTTTGCGTTTACCTATACTGATGCCAACCGACCTGCGCTTAGTAAATTTAAATCTTATCAGGAACTAAATGAGTATTTAAAGAAGGTTAATATTCTTGATCAGTTTATAAAATTTACTGAGAAGCAAGGTATTGACCGATATCCATCTGATATTGAAATTTCAGGAAAAGTAATCGGTACACAAGTTGAAGCTTACATTGTAAGGAATTTCTTTGACAACAGTGGTTTTTTCCCAATTATAAATTCCATTGATAATACAATTAATAAGGCTCTGGAATTATATAAAAAGCACTAGTTTAATGGGCTAGCCTGTTTTTATTTTAAAACTTGCAAAAGGTTTTATTTGTAATCTTTTAAAAGGGTGATTCTAGAATAAAACGGCCGTCTGAAAAGAACAATTTTGAATTTTTGACTTTCCAGACTGCCGTGATCATTTTTGTGAATCCCTTTTATACAATCAGTTTACTGGTTTAAGTTGTTTGAAAAAATCATTTCCTTTGTCATCAACTAAAATGAATGCCGGGAAATCAACCACTTCAATTTTCCAGATGGCCTCCATTCCAAGTTCGGGATATTCCAGTACTTCCACTTTTTTGATGTTGTTCTGAGCTAAAATTGCAGCAGGACCACCAATACTTCCCAAATAAAATCCACCAAATTTTTTGCAGGCATCAGTAACCTGGTTACTGCGGTTTCCTTTGGCAATCATAATCATACTGCCTCCATTTTCCTGAAATCGGTCAACATACGAATCCATGCGTCCCGCGGTAGTTGGCCCAAATGATCCTGAAGGCATTCCCTTTGGTGTTTTGGCCGGACCGGCGTAATAAATCGGATGATCTTTCAGGTATTGAGGCATACCTTCGCCATTATCAAGGCGTTCGTTCAACTTTGCGTGTGCAATGTCGCGGCCAACTACAATAGTTCCGGAAAGCGATAGACGAGTTGCCACAGGATATTTGGTAAGTTCAGTCAAAATCTCCTTCATCGGACGATTGAGGTTGATTTTAATTGCATCGCCTTCGCCCTGGTTACGTAATTTTTCAGGAATGTACTTCCCAGGATTGTCTTCGAGTTTCTCAATCCATACACCGTCCTTATTAATTTTAGCTTTGATGTTGCGGTCGGCTGAACACGATACCCCCATTCCAACCGGACAAGACGCACCATGACGTGGCAGCCGGACAATGCGAACATCATAAGCAAAGTATTTACCACCGAACTGGGCCCCAAGGCCACATTCCTGTGCAGCTTTTAAGATTATCTTTTCAAGTTCAATATCACGAAAAGCCTGACCTCCTTCGTTGCCTTTGGTTGGCAGAGTATCGTAATACTTGGTTGAGGCGAGCTTCACTGTTTTAAGGTTAGCTTCGGCCGATGTTCCTCCTATTACAAAAGCAATATGATAGGGTGGACAAGCTGCCGTGCCAAGTGTTTTCATCTTTTCAACTAAAAAAGCTTCCAGACTTTTAGGGTTTAAAAGAGCCTTTGTTTCCTGAAAAAGATAGGTTTTATTGGCTGATCCTCCTCCCTTGGCGATGAACAGAAATTTGTATTCATTCCCTTTGGTTGCATATAAATCAATTTGTGCCGGGAGATTGCAACCTGAGTTTATCTCGTCGTACATATCGAGCGCCACGGTTTGAGAATATCTAAGATTCTCTTCCGTATAGGTTTTGTAAATTCCGTGAGATAAGGCTTCTTCATCATTTCCATCTGTCCAAACCTGTTGTCCCTTTTTCCCTGAGATGATAGCTGTTCCGGTATCCTGGCAAAACGGTAATACTCCTTTTGAGGCTATTTCAGCATTACGCAACATGGTTAATGCAACATACTTATCATTTTCGCTGGCTTTTGGATCACTCAAAACACTGGTAACTTGTTTCTGATGTGCAGGACGAAGAAGAAATGAACAATCACGCATGGCAGCGTTGGCCATTTTTGTAAGTGCTTCAGCTTCGATCTTTAAAATTTCTTTACCTTCAAATTCAGATATAGAAACATGATCTTTAGTAAGAAGATAGTATTCGGTTTCATCTTTTCCGAGAGGAAAAGGCTCCTGGTATTTAAATGCAGGTGTTGGCATAAAATATGATTTAAATTAGAAATTATTCGTTATTAGTGTCTTTTCGACCTTCGCTGGATTGAAAACTCAGCTCGTGATTGGTCATTTACCTGCAAATTCCATCAAAAAGGCTTTTATAAATTCATGGATATCACCATCAAGAACACCCTGTGCATCCGATGATTCAAAACCAGTTCGCACATCCTTGACTAATTTATAAGGATGAAGAACATAATTTCGAATTTGAGAACCCCATTCAATTTTCATCTTCTTGCCCTCAATTTCGGCTTGTTTTTCGCGTCGTTTTTGAAGTTCCAGTTCATAAAGCATTGATTTAAGCAAGCGAATGGCGTTTTCCTTATTTTTGAATTGTGACCGGTCCTCCTGATTCTCCACTACAAATCCAGTTGGTTTGTGGCGTAACCTTACTGCCGTTTCAACCTTGTTTACATTCTGACCACCTGCACCACTTGCCCGGTATGTTTCAAACGAAATATCAGCCGGATTTATTTCGATATGGATGGTGTCGTCAATCGCCGGAGACACATAAACAGAGGCAAAGCTTGTTTGACGTTTCCCCTGGGCATTAAAAGGTGATATTCGCACGAGACGATGCACACCGCTTTCCCCTTTCAGGAATCCATAAGCATATTTTCCGGTAAACTCAATGGTTACTGACTTAATACCAGCTTCATCACCGCCGAGGATATCAACAATACGAACCCCAAAGCGATGTCGCTCGCCATAACGAGAGTACATGCGCATAAGCATCTCGCTCCAGTCCTGACTTTCTGTTCCACCTGCTCCGGAATTAATTTTAAGGAATGCTCCAAGCTCATCCTCTTCATCGCGAAGCATGTTTTTAAATTCGAGTTCTTCAATCTGCTGAAGCGTGATTTTGTATTGTTTTTCAACGTCTTCTTCTGAAGCATCGCCTTCGCCATAAAAATCAACCATCACTTTTAGGTCTTCCAAACTTTGCACAACTTTGTTGTAAGTGTTTGTCCATTCCTTAAGCGATGCAACGAGTTTAATTTGTTTTTCAGCCTCTTTGGAATCGTCCCAGAAACCGGGAGCGTGTGTTTTTTGTTCTTCTTGTTCTAACTGGATTAATCGTTGATCGATGTCAAAGATGCCTCCTGAGTGCATCCTCGCGCTCTACCAACTCTTTCATTTGATCGGTGGTAATCATATAAACACTGTTTTAATAAGCATGCAAAGGTATAAAATTTGCTGTGCATGAGAATGATTAATACCCGGTAAATATATAATTTTGTGGTAAAAATGGACAGCTTGGCTCTTACCAGATACATCTTCCAAAATCACCATTCTTTGATTTGCGCTTAATTATCGGAGACGGATACTAGAAGTCTGAATTACTTAATTAATTTTTTAACAAAACAAAACCACCCATTGCGCATACCTACCAGTCAGTCAACTTCGTCCAATAATACGTAAATGCATTTCGTTCCACTTTTTCGGGGCCTATCCATTGATTAAAAAACCTGAAAGTAGTTGCATTTTTTAGCATAATGGTTTTGGGTTCTGTTGTACCGACCAAACGAAAGCTTTTTTCTCCGGCTAATATACAAACGGGCATCTCAAAACCTTTGTCAGGACCATCCCACCAAAACTTTACATACAAATTCTTTCCTTCGTGTTTGTAGCTGTATCTCATTACCGGAAGGTTTTTGTTGTACAAAAATATCTTGAAAAACTGGGTATAATCCTTCCTGGTATATTCATTTACCATCGAAACAAAATCAGCAGAAGTCACTATCTTCTTCTTATAACGCACCGCAAAATCTCTTATGAGGGCAAAAAATAACGAATCGTTTTCCATCGTGCACCGAAGGTTGTGCAATATTGTTGCCCCCTTGGTATAGCAATCGTTCGAAGCAAATGCATTTTCGTTTACATCGTAATTCTGAACCAGAGGCCACACGTTAAAAATTTGCATCATTTTACGCGACATCTCCTTCAGGTATACTGCATATCCGTCCTTATTCTCAATAAACATCATTTCGGCATAGGTAGCAAAACCTTCCTGAATCCATACATCGGCCATATCACGCGCGGTAACTGAATTTCCCCACCATTCGTGTGCCGACTCATGAACAATGATATAATCATATTTTTTATTGAAATACATTTGGTTTTTATTCTTCTTATTGAATTCATTTCCATACGCGATGGCACCCTGATGTTCCATGCCTTCGTATGGCGATTCAATTAGTGCAAACTTATCATTCATAAAGGGATAATCGCCAAAAGCCTCTCCATAAAACTCCAATACTTCTTTGGTTTGAGCAAAACATTTTTTAGCTTCTTCCAGATGAAATGGAAGCACGTAATATTCTGCCAGGTATTTTCCGGAAAGGTTTGAAATGGTATCGCTGAACTCAGCAAATTTACCCAGGTAAAAGGTGATGTTATAATTGTTTATTGGGTTACCAACAAACCAGGTATGACTCACATAGCCATTCCCGGCATTTATTATCGACCGAATCCGTCCGTTCGAAATAAGATTGTATCCCTCAGGAACTGTAAAAGTTAGCAAGGCTGAATCTGGCTCATCGGAAGGATGATCCTTGTTTGGCCACCATGAACTGGCGCCAAGGTATTCACATGACACACCACACCATAGATTTCGCTTTTTATCCCTTTTCCACACAAAACCTCCATCCCAAGGTGGGTTAGGTGCTTTTCGTGGTTTACCGGAATATCCTATATGAATGGATTGCATACTTCCAATAGGCAATTTTTCAGGAAAGGAAACAAAAACCGCATCAAATTCACGTGTATATGGCAAAACCTTACCATTCCATATAATTTCCGAAATAGTGAAATTGGCAAATAAATCGATTTGAATTTTTTGGGTCGGTTCGATCACTCGAAAAGTAATGCCACTATTTCCTGAAATGGTTTTTGATTTCGGATTTATTTTTACATTTAAGTTATAAAAGATTACATCAAAACAGGTGCGTTCGGGCCGCAATGATCCACGAAGCGAATCCTTACGGGAATATTTAGGACGATAATCAAATTGCGGATACAACTTTTCTTTCTTATAAAAGAATTTTTTTAAATAGTTAATTTTTGCCTTTTCATCTAACACGTACTTCAATCCTTTTGCATGTTCTCCAGACCCGTTTTTCTTTGCCAGATCCATATCCACAGAAGCTCCTGGAGTGTCACCCATCAACAATTTTGAAAGACCGCGATATTCATAGGCTTCTCCGTTTTTAGGATTAAAACGAATAAACTGATCGCACGTTTCCATACAGCCAATATAATCCCGAAGACTATATTGAACAATCATTTTATTTCGGAGATCATCTTCACTTTGCGCATACACCGAAGGCAGATGAAGTATTAACAGGATTATCAAAGCATTTTTTAACATAATATCTTTTTTGAATAGACTAAATTAAATATAATAACTCAATAGCAAATGTAAACTCTTGCAGGATCTCCGTTCGACTTAGGCGCAGCCTAAGTCGTATATATCTTCTTAGGCTGCGCCTAAATTTTAAACATTTTCCAAAACATCAATCTTGAGCATGCCTTTGTCTTTTTAAAATTTATGCACGCGAAGTCGTTACTGATCTATTCGATTGAGGTAGAACATCAGCCGATCCCATGATCAAATATCCTCAATATATTGGGTTTGTTGTCTTGGTTTTTAGTTCTTACGACATCTTCATAATAAAACGAATATCAAAAGTAAGTTCTTTTTTTAAACGTTATTGTTCATATAAAGATTATTCTGAATAAAGTGCAGAAAAACTAGCGGATTTTCCATTTATCTGACAAAATGTTAGTGTAATTTTTTTGGTAAGCATTTTGTATACCTTTACTTGTAATATAAAATTCGAAATATATGATTGGGTATTATGTAATATTTGGGGTGTTCATGCTGTTGAGTTGGTTAATAAGCTGGCAGCTTAAATCGAGGTTTAAAAAATATTCGCTTATACCGATGAAGTTTGGTATGACAGGCAAGGATGTAGCTGAAAAGATGTTGAAAGATAAAGGTATATTTGATGTTCAGGTAGTTTCAGTGGAAGGTGAATTGTCCGATCATTATAATCCGGCAACAAAAACAGTAAATTTGAGTCGCGATGTGTTTTACGGAAATTCTGTTGCAGCAGCTGCGGTTGCTTCTCATGAATGCGGACATGCTGTTCAGCATGCCGAAGCTTATGCCTGGTTGCAAATGAGGTCGTCGCTGGTTCCAGTAGTAAGTTTTGCTTCAAACTGGGTTCAATGGATCATGCTTGCTGGAATTTTCCTCATCCAATTTCCATCAATTCTATTGATTGGTATTATTTTATTTGCTCTTACAACAATCTTTAGCTTTATCACATTACCTGTTGAAATAAATGCAAGCAGCAGGGCTTTGGTATGGCTTAATTCCGCAGGAATTACAAATTTTGAAACTCATCCAAAAGCACAAGATGCATTAAAGTGGGCTGCTTATACTTATGTTGTTGCGGCGCTTGGTTCTCTGGCAACATTACTTTATTATATTATGATTTTCATGGGAAGAAGGAATTAATTCCTTCAAAGGACACATTTAAAACCCGGAGTTTTAACTCCGGGTTTTTTTATTTTACAAAACGAATATCTTTGTAAACCTTTCGAGAAAACGAAATACTTATGATACAAAAACCAAAAAAAATAGGCAAAACCTGAAAACACCTGCATCGAATTCCGGGATTCATATTATCAAGTACGTTACTTGTTATCAGCATCAATTATTTTATTCTGTATTTTTCCAGCCAAACTTATTCCGAAACATTTTTAATGATACTTCAGTCTACCCATCATTCTGATTGCTACTTTCCGTGTTAGCATCAAACCTACACTTCTGTCTTTATGGCAGTGCGGTTAAAAAAGTTGACACAGAGCAAACAGATGCTTGCCGGAATGTTATCTAATAAGATCAACCCATTAGCAAGCGGTACATTTAGTTTTGGAGACAACGAAATCGATAATAGTAATGTAGTTTGTATTTATCGTCTGAGTAAACCAGAATTCGAAATTTAGTCGAAAAAAATAAAGGATGAGAATATACCTCTAAACGAATTAGAGCCTTGGTTGAAAGAATTACGTAAAAAAAAGAAAGATTCTGTGATAACAAATCCAGATGAACTTCTGAAGAATCTTCATAAAATAAAATCAAATATGTGCTACTTGGAAGCTAACGACTAAATCCTTACGAATATGCAGGGAGTAATCCTTAATACAATTCATCATTATCTTTACTTCATTCATTCAGTTGTTGCTCAGTGTAAAAACGATCGGCAATGATTGTGCTACCTATATTTGATTTATCAACTCCTACTCCAACAAGAGAAATACTTGGAACCTTCTTCAGACCGTTATCGGTAAAATCCTTTGCTTCAATAATATTATTTCCCTTTACGAGTTTAAAAGCTATTTCGGCAGCCATTTCAGCCTGCACCTTAAAAGATTTGTATACTGTCATCGATTGCTTACCCGCCACAATGCGCCGACATGCATTAATATCGGCATCTAAACCTGTAACAATTACCGGATAGCCTGGCTGAAATTCGTCAAGAGCTTTCAATACACCTCCAGCCATGCCATCATTGGCGGTAAGAACAACATCTATTTTGTCATTAAATAATCTTAAAACTCTTCGCATTTCAAAATATGCGCCATCTTCGGACCAATCCTCAACGTAAGATTTGTAAACAAGCTTAATCCCTGCTGAATTCCCCGCCGTATTGATTGCATTCATCTGACCATTCATTATTAGTTCCGCGTTGTTGTCCCGCTTATCGCCAGACATGATCACATAATTCCCCGAAGGTTTGAACTTTAAAGCATATTTAGCCTGAATTTCTCCAACTTTAAAATGGTCAAATGAAATAAAATAGTCAATATCTGAATTTCGAATAAGTCTTTCGTAAGCAATTACCTTAACTCCGCTACTATGCGCCATTCTTACTATGGTTGCTGCTGAATTTTGATTGACTACAGTAATAACCAAAATTTTAGCTCCGTTAGTTATCATTCCCTTAGCCTGATCTTCCTGCTTTTGGGCATCATTTTCAGCATTTCCTACTTCAACTACTCCCCCCAGACTTTTAAATTTAGCCACAAAAAAATCCCTATCCTTTAAATATCTTGAATCCGTGAAATTTGGAAGAAGAAATCCAACTTTAACTTCCTGATTGTTTTTGCAGGAGAATAAAATAAAAGCCAGAAACAGGCTTACAAATGTGTTTTTCATTTAATAAATATCTATTTTAATAATTGCCTATAAATATATGAAAATTAGTAAACATTCTCAATATATAGTAGTTTAAGCAAATTGATTTTATAATCCCATTCCCATTTAATCGGATTTGAATAAGGTTAAATTTAATTTCGATAGATATGGTGTTTGTGAAACTTACACATCCGACATTTGCATCATTTTAAGATTCTTTTCAAATGTTTTTATATCCAGGCCTTTTATGGGTTTGAAATAAATAACAGATGTTTCGCCCGGAAGAATATCGAAGTAGTTATCATTGAAGAAGCCATCACCTTCTTCAAGGCTGAGGTAAAGGTTTTTCACCAGTTTATCAGCTTTCAGTTCCAAAACAAATTCACCGTTTACTTCTTTAATCATTTTATGTACCGAAGATTTTGGTAACGCTACATCTTTAATTGCCGTAAAATATAAAATGTTCTCGGCAAGAACTTTTTCGCCATCTATTACTTTGGTTGAAAGAAGTACATTTTTAGTAGATAAACCAGAAAGGATATTTTTTAGATCGTCGGTAAAGTACAGAGAACTTGTGTTTGCTTTCAGTTCCAATGGAAGTGTCTTTTCGAAAACTACTTTTCCAGAGAAATCGAGTACTTTCAACGAAAGTTTTACATTTTTGTTTTCTAGTAAATCACTCACCATATAAATGTTGATCTTAGTACTATCCAACTGAGGCGAAACAAGAACTTCGCGGAATGCTTTTTGAGCAAAGTATTGTTGCGCTTTCCATCGGCCATAATAATCGATACTGCTCCATGAAGCTACAGGCCAACAATCGTTAATCTGCCAGAAAAGAGAACCCATGCAATAAGGCATCCTTGAACGGTGCGCTTCCATGGCGGTTTTAATTCCTTCTGCTTGCAATACTTGGCCAACATACAGAAATTTTCGAAAATCAGTTGGAACCTTATAATCACGTTGCATATAATTTTTAATGGTTCCGTTACCAATAGATGAGCGCTGGTGTGCTTTCATTACATCCGAAAAGATGTCATAATCCTGCGGAACTGTATAGGTTTTAACAGTGTTAAATTCCGGAAATGACTGGAAACCATATTCACTCATAAACCGGCCGATATGAGTGCGGTATTCGTTAAATGGTTTCTGCCCCCACCAAACATCCCAATAATGAATATCACCCGAATGAGCAGCAAAATCAGAATGTTTATTCCATCCTGCCAGAGGTGACGAAGGCCAGTAAAAACGCTGTGGATCGTTTTCAGAAATCACTGCGGGTAAAATTTTATGAAAAATGGTATCGTATGCTTTCCAGACCTTATTGCGTTGCTCAGTTGTATATTTTTGTTTCCACCCCCAGCCACCATTGGGATTATTTTGCTGCCAGGCAACATCAATTTCGTTATTTCCAACCCAGATAGCTATGGAAGGATGGTTGCGCAGACGTTTTACATTTTGAATAGCCTCCTGACGGATATTTTCAAGGAAAGTGTCATCTCCAGGATACATGCTACAGGCAAACATAAAATCCTGCCAAAGCAGAATACCACTTTTATCACAAAGGTCATAAAAATAATTATTCTCATATATTCCACCTCCCCATACACGCAGCATGTTCATGTGAGTTTTTACTGCAGATTGAACCACTTTATCATAGACCTCAGGTGTTACACGGTTAAGAAAATTGTCGTTTGGTATGTAATTGGCGCCTTTCATAAAAACAGGCACACCGTTTAGTTCCACATAAAAACTGCTACCCAACGAATCAGGTTTCTGCACAATTTTTACTGTACGGATCCCGATGTTGGTTTCTCTTTTATCAATGATTTTATCATCAATTTTTAGTTCACTGCTGATTTTATATAAGAATGATTCGCCTAAACCATTGGTCCACCATAGTTTTGGATTAACAACTTCAAAACGCAGCTCAGCTTTGTTCATTCCAATTTTCACATTAGCCGACGTCTTTGCCGTAATGGAAGGATCGCTTTGGGAAGAAATGGTAATCTGTACTTTACCATTTATAGCCGAATTAATTTCAACAACAGCATTTAATGAGGCCTTTTCCTTTGATACTTCGTTCTGAACAATTTGAACATGTTCGATACGGGCATTATTCCAGGCTAATAAATGAATAGGTCGCCAAATACCAGATGTAACAAAACGCGGACCCCAGTCCCAACCATAATGATAACCAGCCTTACGGGTAAAAATGCTTACTTTCTTATCGCCAAGACCCCCGTTTTCGCTTTGGTCGTTGCTGGCCGGCAAGTCAAATCCGAATTTTTTGAGCTTTTCAAGACCAATATTTATGGGAGAATGAAAATAAATTCTTAGACTGTTTTCACCTTCTTTCACGTATTTTTTCACATTTACGGTCCATTCGCGAAACATATTATCGGCTTTCAAAACAAGAGAATCATTCACATACACATCAGCATATGTATCAAGTCCTTCAAAATAAATTTCCAGATTATTTTTGAGGGAAGTTTCCTTGTCGATGGCAAAGGAAGACTTATATTCCCAATCCTTTTTATCAATCCATTGTTGGTTGCGTTCGTTTGTGCGGTAGAAAGGATCTTCGATTCTTTTATTAGCAAGAAGGTCAGTATGAACACATCCTGGAATAATAGCCGGCAACCATTCTCCCGAATCAGCTTGTTTAAATTGCCAGTTTTGGTCAACCATTTTATCAGTTAAAATCACCACTTCCTGCTTTTGAGAGCAAGAATAGATGCTACACATGAATAGTGAAATTGCAAAGAAGTTCAGTGTTTTGCTTCTACAAAAATTAAATTTCATTTTTTAGATCATTAATTATTAAGCGAAGATACTGAACACATTTTTAAGATGAAAATCTCTTGCATCCATTAATTCAAAAAATATGATTGAACAGTTAAATCGAACGATAATTCATATTCGTATTTGAAAGATTTGTATTCTGGCTAGTTCATTTTGAGGAATATTAACTACTTTCGAAATATCAATTTAAGAATGAAGGTGCTTTTTTCAAAAGCACTTTTTTATACTCTTTAAACTCACATGGAAAAACTCCCTTTACTTTTTATAGGCCACGGAAGCCCTATGAATGCTATTGATGACAACGAATATAGCAAAAAATGGAAAGCAATTGCTACTCAGTTGCCAAAACCGGAAGCAATTTTAAGTATCTCAGCCCATTGGGTTAAACAGGGATGTTTTGTTACGGCCATGCAACATCCAAAAACGATTTATGATTTTTACGGTTTTCCTCCGGAATTATATAAAGTTAATTATCCGGCAGCGGGTTCTTCAAAGTTGGCCGAGACTATTATTAGCAGCTGCAAATCGCAAAAAATATTTTCTGATAATGAATGGGGTTTAGATCATGGAACGTGGTCTGTTTTATGCAGAATGTATCCAAATGCCGACGTTCCTGTTGTTCAATTAAGTTTGAATGCATTGATGACGCCCACTGAACACTTTGAGCTTGGTAAGGAGCTGACATTTCTTAGAAACAAAGGAGTGTTGATATTGGGAAGTGGAAATATTGTGCATAATCTCGGTGAAATTAATTGGGGCGGCACTGCATTTGGGTGGGCCGTGGAGTTTGATGCCCTGGTAAAACAAAAAATTGAGAACAGGATTTTTACTGATTTAATAAATTATCAAACGCTAGGGAGTCCGGCACATCGGTCAATTCCAACTAACGAGCATTATTTACCACTTCTTTACATTTTAGCTGCTGCTGAGCAAGAAGATAATGTTTCCTTTTTTACAGAATCGATTACTATGGGAAGCATATCTATGCGATCGATGATATTTGGAAACGCTTCCTGAGGTATACATTATTTTCACCTCTATACTTTTAAAAATAACTTCACTTTGAAAACTAATTTTTCGACTCAATGAATATTTATTATTATCTGAAATTCCGCACAAAAACCCGAGGATAGCCTATAGTGAGGTAACATTCTCCCAAGAATTTATGGCAGAGTAGGGTGAGAATTTTTAAGGCTCTGGTTTCAAATCGATAGTTAAAGGTAGGATAAACCTTTGGCGAACAGCTTTTCCACCCTGTTTGGCCGGTTTCCATGGCGGACTGTTCTGAAGTACCCTTACCATTTCATTATCTGCGCCAAAATTTAATCCTTTGATAATTTTAATATTTTCTATCTTACCTTCTGTTCCAACTACAAACTGAGCAATTACCTTACCAGAAATCCCGTAACTCTTTACCGATTCCGAGATTTTAAAATTTTCTAGAATGTATCTTTGAAATTTTTGCAGGTCGCCACCCTGAAAAGTGGCTTTTTCCTCAACATACATAAATACCGGCTCAATACCTTTTTTTCCATCTTTATCATTAGCAACAATTATTTCAATTGGCTCCAATTCTTCCATTTCCATGGAAACTGAAACTGTTCGTTTTGCAGCCATTGCGTTGCTTTGGATCGATTTTGATTCCTCTGTCTTCATTGGTAGAGAAGCTGCTTCCTCCTTTTTGCCAGAAGATTCCATACTTTCAGCAGCCAATATTTCCGGTTGAACTTTAATCAATTCTGCATCGTTACTTATTATTTTGTCAGTTCCGGCTAAATCTGAGCTAACATGAGGTGCATTTTGAATCTTCAGTTCTTTTTGCTTAAGAACAGGCGACTCCTGTTTTACGTCAAAAGATGTTGTTGAATTAGCAGTATCCTTAGCAGGAGAAATATTTTGAGCAATCTCATGTTTTTTTGATTGAATTTGAAAAAACGTCATAAATCCAACCAGAAGCAACACAGACGCAGCCACTGAATACCATAAAATCCGCTTTCCCCATTGATTTTCTGTTGTCATTTTAAATTCGGCATTAAAAGTTTTTTCAATATCCGCCAAAATAGCATTGTGTTCAGACGGAATCTTCGAAAACCCTTCAAAGGCATCAGAGCAAAAAGGACATGAAGCAACATGCTTATCAGCCATTTGCTTGTCTTCGCCCTGAAGTTGTTTATTCATGAGTGCAAGAAATGCATTCTTACTTAAACAACCCGATGGTTCAAAAATATTTTTTTTAATCTCTCCCATTTGACTTCTCCAAAGCTATTTTCAGGTTTCGTTTACCATTCTGCACGTGGCTTTTAATACCGCTCATTTCCAAACCTGTTATTGCTGCAATTTCTTTATATGATTTGTTTTGAAGATAAAGTAATTCAACGCATATCTTTTGTTCGTGAGGAAGTTGCAACATGGCATTGGTTAAAGATGCAAGCCGTCTCTCAAGAACGTCCTCGTTATTAAGATGCAATTCGTCCCAAAATTCCATAACTTTTTCTGGAAAATTTTGAATTTGGATTTTCTCCGAATTCTCCTTCCGGATAATCATTAAACAATGGTTTTTTGAGACAATATACAACCACGATTTGAAGTTTTCGATCTGGTTATTTTTAAGATCGGTAATTAATTTTTCGAAAATATGCATCACTGCATCTTTGACTTCTTCGGTGTTATGTAAATATTTGAAACATACACCAGATATCAGGTGAGAATATCGTCGAAATAATTCCCCAATTAGGTCCATCTCACCTGATCCTTTATAAAGTGCCGCCAATTTTTCATCGGTTTGCAACGAAACAGGCGGGTTTTTATTAAGGTCAACCTTGGGCATCAAATTATGATTTAAACACTGGTTCAGTTTCTTTTGCCAAAGCTAATAACTTATTATTTTCTTCAGCAGTAATTGGTGAAAAACGTTTGGCAATATTCACACCTTTCCAGAAAAGTTCCGAGGCTCCCGGAGAAACTGCTGCCGTAATATCTTTCGATAGTGTATACCGAAAACCCATGCTTAAGGTTTCATCGTCCATCAGTGGCCGGTACCAGCAATTGGGAAAAACCTTGTCTTCTCCGTCTTGTAAACGGGTGAGAGCCATGGATTTCAAGGCTAAAATTCCCATATTGCGTTTTTTTGCCTTTTCATAAACTTTTGGTCCGAAATTGCCTGTATGCCAGCAAACAAAATTTATTGGGAAAAGAATTGTATCAAAATCGAATTTTTCCATAGCCAATAGCGCTGCTTCTTCGGAATGAGCAGAAAACCCCAGATATCGTAATTTTCAATCTTGTTTGGCTCTCACCAATACTTCCATTGCACCATTGGGTCCAAAGGCTTTTTCAACTTCTTCGATAGTGGTTAATGCATGTAGCTGGTAAAGATCGAAATGATCGGTTTCCAATAATCTGAGAGATTCATCCAATTCATTTTGGGCATCTACTTTGTCCCGTTTATTTGTCTTGCATGCCAGGAAGCAATTTTTTCGATACGGTTTAAGGGCAGGGCCCAATTTTTGTTGAGCATTCCCATACGAGGGTGCCACATCAAAATAATTTATTCCTTGGTTAAATGCTCTGGCTACATTTTCGTTGGCAAATTCCTGTGTATTATTATTAAGCATTATAGATCCAAAACCAAGAATTGAGAGTTCATCTGAAGCCCGGCCAAGTTTCCGGCGGGGAACGCCTTTATCAACCATCGCATTCTCTGCTATTCCGGAAATAGAAGGAAGAGTGAAAGCTAAACCGCCTACTGCGGTATTTCTTATAAATGTACGTCTTTCCATAGGGTTGAGATTTAGAGAGTTTTCGAGTGTGCTATCAAAGGTACAAAAGAAAGATTCAAAATAAAACGAATTAATTTGTGGAATTTATATGATGAGTGCATCTTATATTCAGAAGCCGCTTCAAAATAGAATTAACTTATAAATGAAAGAGCCAACTCGGCACGAATCGGGTTATTGCCCCTTTTTTAAGGCGACGGTTTTTTAAAACATTTTGACTTATAAATAGTGAAATAATGAAAAGTAATGTAAAATTGAATAAAATGTTTTGTGGGGTAATTATCCTGCTCCTTACTTCAGGTTTATTTTCGTTGAAAACATATGGTCAGGTTTCTGAAGTCGGAGATGACAAATCTCTATCGCCTTATTTCTTTGTTCAAAGCGACGATTCTCAAACAGATTGTCTTCCTTTAAAATCGACGGGTGCCAGTGTGAATATAGCAGGCATTATTGCCGATGTTACCATAACACAGGAATATAAAAATGAAGGGAAAAAACCAATTGAGGCAATTTATGTGTTTCCTGCCTCTACCAGAGCTGCAGTGTATAGTATGGTTATGACCATTGGCGAACGTGTGATAAAAGCAACCATTAAAGAACGGGAACAAGCTCGTAAAGATTACGAGGATGCCAAAAAACAAGGCAAAAGCGCATCACTTTTGGAACAACAACGACCAAACGTTTTTCAGATGAATGTGGCTAATATCATGCCCGGCGATCTAATTAAGGTTGAAATGAAATATACCGAAATGTTAGTGCCTGAAAATGGAGTGTACGAATTTGTGTATCCAACAGTGGTAGGTCCTCGCTATTCGAATAAAGCTGTGGCAACAGCTGTTACTGTAGATAAATGGGTTGCAAACCCTTATACCACCGAAGGGAAAAAACCTTTGTATTCCTTCAATATCAATGTAATTATTAATGCAGGTCTGCCTTTAAAGGATGTACGATGCGATTCTCACAATATGGATATTCGATTTAAAGGGCAAAATGTAGCGGAAGTTTTGATGAAGCAGGGCAATGAGTTCGAAGGAAACCGCGATTTCATTCTTCATTATCGTTTACAGGGAGAAGCAGTTCAATCGGGTTTGCTTTTGTACAAGGGGGTAGACGAGAATTTCTTTCTTGCGATGATGCAGCCTCCGCAACGAATTAATCCAAGTAAGATTCCTCAGCGCGAATATGTATTTATCGTGGATGTTTCCGGGTCGATGCATGGTTTTCCATTGGATATTTCGAAAAGAGTATTGCGCGATCTTATTGGGAATCTTCGGGCAACCGACAGGTTTAATGTGATTTTATTTGCAGGAGCTTCTAATTTAATGGCCACCGAATCAGTGGCAGCCAAACAGGAAAACATTACCAAAGCAATCAGTTTTATCGATCAGCAGCAGGGAAGCGGAGGTACAGAACTTCTTCCCGCATTGGAAAAGGCTCTGTCGTTGAAGGCATTTGAAAACATGGCACGGTCGTTTGTTATTTTAACCGATGGATTTGTTGATATTGAAAAAGAGGCGTTCGATTTGGTGCGGCAGAACCTTGGGAAAGCTAATTTCTTTGCCTTTGGAATCGGGACAAGCGTTAACCGTTTTCTCATGGAAGGTTTGGCGCATTCCGGTGCAGGCGAACCGTTTATTGTTGAAAATCCTGCCTTGGCGCCTGTTATGGCTGCTAAGTTTCGGAAATACATCGAATCGCCTGTACTCACTAATATTAACATCAGCTATCCAGGATTTAATGTTTACGATGTGGAACCCTTATCGGTGCCCGATTTGTTTGCCGAACGTCCCGTCATTATTTATGGAAAATGGAAAGGAAATGCCGCAGGTAAAATTATTTTGACGGGTAACTCCGGCAACACAGCGTATAGAACAGAAATCCCTATTGAAACTTCAAAAATTATTAAAAATAATGGGGCCCTTCGATATTTATGGGCGCGCAAGCGTATTCAAATGCTGGACGATTATTCAAAAGCCAATGGAGTGGGTGATTATAAGGACAAACTGGTATCACTGGGACTGAAATACAATTTGCTTACCGCGTATACCTCGTTTATTGCTATTGATACTGACATTCGCAATAAAACAGGCCAAACTGAAACGGTGACTCAACCGTTGCCTTTGCCTGAGGGTGTAAGTAATTATGCTGTTGGCGGAGCAATATATATGAAAAGTATGGCTGCACCGCAGCGTTCAACGATTAACTCATCAGTAGCACTTGAAAAAGTTGCCCTCGATGAACTAGTTGTTGAAGCGAAGAAGGACATGGGAGTCGCAGAAGATTCAACTTTCACAATAGTTGAAGAATCGGCCACTTTTATGGGTGGCGATTTGGAAAAATTTAAAAAGTACATTGCAAAACAATTTGTTTTTCCGGCATCAGTAAAAGGTTCCGGCATCTCCGGAAAGGTAGTTGTTCAGTTTGTGGTGGATAAAAATGGAAAAGTAACCAAAGTAAAAATCATCAGGGGTGTTGATCCTGCAATTGACAAAGAATTAATAAGGATTATCGAGAAGAGTCCTGCCTGGAAACCCGGAAAGCACGGTGGTAAACCGGTATCCCAAACATTTACTATTCCTGTTAGTATTAAGGAATAGGTTTGCTCTACTTTGACACTTTAGAAAAAACAACATTTTTTTACCATGTGTATCCACTATCTTTCGATTGTATCCTCGGCAAATTCAGCAGTATCATAATCGATTCCTGCGCTTTCCAAACTTTTATTATTTGTATAAACTTCTCGTTGCTTGTGCGCTCCAGCATCAATTCCGAAAATACGCCCGAGCTTGGGGTCTGACCTCTATGATAGAGCATTAGTGGAAAAGGATGAAATTGAGTGATTTATACTCACCAATTTTCCTGGATTTTCAATTCACGGAAAGTTTTGCATAATTAATAAACTAAAACGATTCAGATTTGTCTACTAGTCTATTACTTTGTGAAACTTTGTTTTTTAGCAAAATATTTGCTTTTAATATTCGTAATCCTCAATAGTAGCAAAGTAAAACACGCCAATAATACACGAATAAAAAAAATGACTGATATAATATAAGGATGAAAGTTACAAAATAATTGGGATAACCATGGAAGTAGAATTAAAACTGAGTTATAAACGCATTGTTAAATAGCCACGAATGCACAAATAATTTATTCATGCTTTCGTGGCTATTATTAAATTTTTTTTTTTGTATCCTTGTGGTGCTTTATGAATCTGATAAGTTAAAAAAAATGTTTATTTTTGATCAACAAGTTTGGAAAACATATTGGTTAACCTTCAATTTGAAAAGAATTAAATACAATAAATATGACAATAGATGTGACTGATGCTACTTTTGATGAAGTAGTTCTGAAATCGGACAAACCCGTAATCGTTGATTTTTGGGCTGAATGGTGCGGCCCTTGCAGAATGGTAGGACCATTAGTGAAAGAAATTGGAACTGATTTTGAAGGTCGTGCTGTTATTGCTAAAATGGATGTAGACAGCAACCCTGAAGTTTCGGCTAAATTTGGAATTCGAAACATCCCAACAATCTTATTTTTTAAGAACGGCGAAATTGTTGACAAACAAGTGGGTGCCGTTCCAAAGAATGTGCTTGTCTCTAAATTGGAAGCGCTTTTGTAATATTAAGTAATTAATGTGGACAACGTTTTGCCGGAACCTGAAGAGATTTATGTTCCGGTTTTTATTTTGACGATATGCTTCGAACAATTTGTGTTTTTTGTGCTTCGAGTAGTAAAGTTGATATGGCTTATCTTGATACAGCCCGGAGTATTGCCGATATCTGTATCGAAAACCAAATTCACGTGTTATATGGTGGAGGTGGTTTAGGACTGATGGGAGCGATGGCTGACAGAATTCTGGAAAAAAAAGGTAAAATTACAGGTATTATCCCTCATTTTATGAAGGAGCTCGAATGGGCTCATTCCAATGTGGAGGAAATGATTCTTGTTGACGATATGCGTGAACGTAAACGCCGATTAATTGAAAATGTAGATGCGGTTGTTGCTTTGCCAGGTGGCGTTGGTACCCTGGAGGAACTTCTTGAAGTTATTACATTGAAACAATTAGGTCGATTTAACAAACCAATAGTTATTGTAAATACAAACGGTTTCTATAATTCGCTTTTTAAATTTTTTGATGAACTGATTGAGAAAAAATTTATGCACGAACTAAATAGGAAAATATGGCTCATCATCAATCATCCATCTGAATTAATTGAAGCAGTTAATTCGGAAGTAAATTGGGATGATTGTTTCATTAACAAGGGAGTAATGTAGAAAAAGTAGAGACAAGAATCAAGAACCAAAAAATTAATGAAACACGAAGGAATAAAGCGACTAAGACACGGTGTTCATAGTGTTTCTTAAAAATCAAATTTACGGCCAATAATCAAAATATCGTCTACCTGAATATTGTTGCCTTTCCATTTTTCGTAAAATTGATGCAACAGCCGCTTCTGTTCTTCCATAGGGTGACCTTGAATATTCATAATTAATTCCTTGAAATATCCGATTTTAAGTTTTTTACCTTTTGAGCCGCCAAACTGATCGGGATAACCATCCGAAAATAAATAAACAGTATCCCCGGATTCGAGTGCAAATTCATAATTTGCAAAATTCTTTTCCATACCGGGGGCTAAACCGATGGCATAGCGGTTTGCCCTTGTTACCATCAATACTCCGTTGCGTATTAGCCACAGAGGATTGAATGCTCCAGAATACTCAATTGTTTTTCGAAGTATATCGTATGTTAGAAGCGCAATATCCATTCCATCGTGAATTTGATCATCCTGATGGTATTGATGCAGAGTCGAAGCAACTTCATCATTAAGAAGATTCAATATTTCCGAAGGTTTAGTTACCTTGAGCTCCTTTACAATCTTATTTAGAATGTTATGCCCAATAATAGACATAAAAGCACCCGGAACTCCATGCCCCGTGCAATCCACGGCTGCCATTAATTCTTTATTGCCCTCAGTGGCCGACCAAAAAAAGTCGCCACTTACAATATCCTTCGGAATATAAAGTACAAAAGTATTTTCGAACGGAACCTCTGGCGGAAGTAATGCATTTTGAATACGTTGAGCATAGAGGATACTGTCAACAATATCTTTATTTTTCATTGCCAGTTCCTGATTTATTTCAACTATTTCCAAGGTTCGTAAATGCACTTTTTCTTCTAAAATCCGTTTTTCTGTTACAAGATTTCGCTCTCTTATTTTAATGTAGATAAATATAAGAAGCAAACCAGCAAAAATGCTAAAACTAATAAACCACCACCTTTGATAGAAAGGAGGTCTGATTTCAAATTTGAACGTACTTGGTTTGGAATTCCATATGCCTGCACTATTTTTGGCTCTGACTTTAAAAACATACTTTCCGGAGGCTAAGGCTGACCAACTCGCATATGGCACCTTCGTTACCGGCTGCCAATTGTGATCCGATCCTTCAAGCATTACCTGATAAAGAACTGCTTCGGGGTTGGCAAGACACACAGCGGCAAAATCAACACTTATTTTATTTTCTGTATAACCAAGCTTAAAATCCGAAAGGAGTTCGTGTTCCTGATCATTTACTCTTAATCGCCTGATTAGGGTATAAGGTTCATCGTTTTTTTCCTTAAAATCTAAAGGATTAAACATCACAGCCCCATTTACTGTTCCGAACCATAAATTACCGTTCGCTTCTTTGAAAGCAGCATTATTTTTGGCTTCGATGCCAGTAAATCCGTTACGTTTGGTAATAGTTTCAATAATTCCGGTATTAACGTCTATTTTGTTCAATCCTAAATTGGTTCCCACATAAATATTTTCCTGGTCATCTTTAATAATAAGGTTAATGTTATCTGATAATAAACCGTCTTTTTCCTGATACCGTTTGGTAAGTATCCCGTCTTTAAAGCAAATCAGGCCCTGGCCTTCAGTTCCTATCCAAAGAGTTTTGGAATTATCGGAGGTTATGCAGGTGGGTGTGGTATTGCCAAGCAAGGAGTATTTATGCGATTGTGCATTGAGGGTATCAGCAAATACAGTTAATCCTTTTCCCCTCGAACCTATATATTTTACATTTTCATTATCGATGTAAATTGAAGAAATGTCATTACCAATAAGTCCGTTTGCCTGAGAAAAATTTTGCACACAATTGGTTGATGTATTAATGTACAATAGCCAATCGAAGGTTCCAATCCAAACATTTCCCTTTTTATCAATATCAAGAGCTGTTGTCTTTTTAAAAATACCCGATAGATGTAAAAAAATATCAATTGGTAAGCCAAATTTTTTGGTTTTGCGGTTGTAAAATTCAATACCTTGGTCGTCTGTGCCAATCCAGACATCGTGATTTTTATCCTCTTTCAAAAATCTAATTTTCTGAGGTATGTTTTGAGTTTTGCCATCGAACGTCGTAAAACTCTTGTCACTTAATTTAGAAGGGTTATATATTGTGATTCCGGCATTGGTTCCAAACCATATTTTGTTTTCATAATCTTGCAATATGCTCCATATCTGTGGATTTAGAAAATACTCGGGTTTCGAAAAGTTGATAACATCGCCTTTATAAATCGACATCCCATTGTCGAATGTCCCGATCAGAATATTTCCTTCGGCATCTTCGGTAAGAGACGAGATAGCATTAGACTGACATCCGTTTTTTGCTGAATATACCTTAAGGTTTTTGCCGGTAATTTTAGTAATTCCTCCCAGAGTCCCAATCCAAATATTTCCTTTTGAGTCCTGAATAATGGCGCTGATAATATTTGATGATAAGCCATCACGTATATCATAAACCACAAAACGTTTTTCTTTTATCAGGTATTTGTATAAACCTCCTTTATCGGTTCCAAGCCAGAGATTCAGTTCTTTATCTTCAAACATGCAGGTTATTTGAAAGTAAAGAGGCATTTTATCGATATAAAAATTCTCGAAATTGTTATTTGTGGAGTTAAATACTTTTACACCGGCATCGGTAATAAAGTAATTTTTGCCATCACTTTTTCTGTAATAGCATCGATAAACTCTATCGCTGATGCGTTTCCCTTTGTACCTCTCGAATTTAAGGTTTTGTATCCTCTCGTTTGGGTTCGAAATTAAAATTGCTCCGGACCCTTCCGATGTAATCCAGAGTTGCTTTTTGTTGTTTTCGCAAAATGCCCCAACATTCTTATTCAACATAATGTTCGAAGGAATGGGCTCAAATACTTTACCATTATATCGCGTAATGGCTCCGTCGAGATGGCCAAGCCAAATGTTTCCGTTTGAATCCTCATAAATGGTCCATACGCCGTTACCTGCTAATCCATCTTCCGTTTTGTAATTTTTAAAGGAAGTTCCATCGAATGTACTAACTCCATTGGGCGTTCCAAGCCATAGTAAATGCTTTTTATCCTGAATAATCGAATAAACTTTGGAGTTTGCTAACCCCTCGTTAACCGAATAATTATCGAAAAAATAGGTTTGGGAATAAAGAGGAAATGTCAGAAGTAGAAGAAAAAATAAAAGGAAATGATATTTTGAAGAGCGGTTTATTTGCTCCGAAAAATAAACTTGGTACGCTTGGAAATTACGTACCGGAATGTTTGTCCGAAATATCATCAGCAAGGGTTATTTATCCTTGGAGATGAAGAAAAAAGTTCCTTCCTCATCGGGTAAACCGGAGATTTTACCGAATTTAGGTTTTTGTTTATTCTGTTGCGATGTGGACGAAGTTATTTTAAGCACGATACTTTCAATTGGGATACACGAATTTGGGTTGCTTGCCAAAAGTGTGGCAAAAGTTTTGGTAAACTGCGAATTGTCCTGTGCCAACTCATATCCAGCTGATGAAAATACCTGTGATGATTTTAATTGCGTTGCTTGCCAGTCGTCGCAACTTCTCTCCTTTAATGCAGCACGCATGGCCTGGAAAAATGTGGGACCCGATTCGCAAGCATCAGTTACCACAAGGGTATGTGTTAATTGTGTTGCATAAGACTGCATTGAAGCTTTCAGAAAGTTGATGTTAAAATAAGTGAATTCGTCATCTCGATTGGCATCCACAGGTATCCAATAACCTGTTTCGTTAATAAATTTACCATGACCTGCATACCACACAAGCAATGTATTAACACGGTTACTGCGAACCAGGTCGCGCAAATCGATAGAAAAAAATTTCTCCATTTGCTCTTTGGTCATATCTTTTTTGTGGATGATATTATTTACTTGATATTTTGCCAATGCGGCACGCATCAATGATACATCTTTGGTGGGACCTTCGAGACTGGCAAAGGTGTGATAGTTTGAGTTTTCGAGAAATATCACCCAAGTCTTGCCCATCGGGTTTTTCCCTAACAATGCGGCACCTTCCCGGTTAATTACAAAAGTATATGGCTTTTCGTTACCATATATATCGGTTGCGGTTACTGTGAATTTATTTTTGTTATTTATATCGATCGAAGCCGAAAATGTTGGATTCATTTCATCAACCTTGAAACTACCGGAAACACCATCGATAATGATTGATTTGATAGGGCTTTCGTCATTGATTTTACCTTCAACATAGAGGGTCGCATTATTGTTATCAAGATAAATTTCGCCATTGTCTGATGCTAAAGGAGCCATAATGAAAACCTTGGGAGGATTATTCTCGGTAAATTTCAGGCTAAAATTCAGCTTTTCTATATTATTATAAACATCAGAGGCCGCAATGGTAAGCACTCCGCTGCTGTCCACAGGTACTTCTGTAATAAATTCGTATTTTCCATCCAATTTTTTAAATGTAATATCCGAATTGTTTACTTTAATATAGCTAATGTCACTTTTATCAGTAATGTATCCCTTTAAAAGGATGCTTTTCCTGTTAGCGGGAATTTCCAGAAGGAATTTGTCTTTTGGTGTAGGATCAACCAAAACTATTTGAGGGTTCTCCGTTTCGCGCATTAGCTCGAACAAACGATCCTTAGCTTGCTTCATAAGTTTTTGTGCTTTAGCATCGTATTCCGAAATCTTAATCAAAGCCTCATAATCTTTTATAGCAGCTTGGAAATTAGCAATTTCTTCATAGGAGTTAGCTCGTTTATAATAAGCTTCGGCACTTTTAGGATTGATGGAGAGAACCTTATTAAAATCGTTTATCGCGTTCTGGTGCTGGCTAAATTGTTGGTAATATTCACCACGAATGAAGAATGCTTCATCGTCAATTTGATTTAATGAGATTATACGCGATATATCGTCCACGGCATTCCTGTAATCTAATTTTTTAAGAAATACTTTGCTCCGAACCAATAACGCCTGACGCACATTAGGGCTAATTTTTAAAGCTTCGTTACAATTCATCATCGCTTCATCGGTTTTATTCAAACCTAATTGAAGTTTGGCTAAAGCAAGGTACGCGTTGATGTATTTTTTATCTTCCTTGATGGCTTTCGTATAAGCCCATTCAGCTTTTTGAGAGGAATTCATTTTTTCGGTAATCTGTCCATGCAGATAATAGTTTAATGCGCTTCCGTCAAGAGCCAGTGCAGAATCACTTACTTTCAGTGCATTTAAACTTTGGTCCATCGCCAACATTACCAATATTTTTTGCTGATATGCAGGTAAAAATTTGCGATTAAGAGAAGTGGATTTATTTAAGATGTTTAATGCATCCTTGTATTGTTTTAATTCATAATACGATTTCCCCAGATGGTAGTACAAATATTCATTTTTAGGATCGAAAATTATGGCACGGTTAAAATCATCGGCTGACTTCTGAAATTCGTTGATATTCTCAAAAGTGATGCCGCGCATCATATAAGCTTCCTTATATTCCGGATTGATACTGATGGCGCTGTTAAATTGGTTAATTGCATCCTGATATTTACCGGCATCGAAAAAATCTGCACCTGTTTTATAAAATTTCCTGGCAGTTTGCCCGTAAACAGAGGATGTGAAAATAAAAGCGAAAAGAAAAAGAAAACCTTTAGTGTTCATCCAAAAATGATATGATTTGTTAAAATTGGAAGCGAATGATTTGGTAAGATATTCAACTAGGTTCGTGTTTTTTGATCGGGCTTGGTTCATAGATTTTTTTTTATAGAGCTAATATACATAAAATCATGCAATTCAGGGGAGTTGAAGGTTTCAAAGATACAAAATTAGTTATTCTTTGCAATAGGAAAATGATTGTTAAAAATTTCGAGTCGAAAATCCTTCCAAACCTCTGTAATTGAAGGTGCACAGTCCATTTGAGGAGCAGAAATACCCTCCCCGAAATATTTTTTCCCGGTAAATACTCTTGATTCGTCCCAAAGATTGGCCACGAGAAAGCTATTGATAAGCTTTGCACCTCCTTCAATAATTAAACTTTGCACCTGACGCCGGTATAATTCTCCAAGCATATGTTCGGGTAAAAATTCATCGAAAGGGATAGTAACATACTCCACATTGCGAACATCCTGTTCTTCTACCTCACGTTGAGTAAATACTATCGTTGGGATTGATCCATCAAAAAGATGCAGATTTCTGGGCAGGCGTAAATTGCGGTCGACAACTATCCGCAAAGGGTTTTTACCGATCCAGTCACGGATATTCAGTTTCGGGTTATCAAGAAATGCGGTGTTAGTACCCACCATAATGGCTTGTTCTTCTGCACGCCATTTGTGAACAAGCATACGAGCATCTTCGGTGGTTATCCATGTTGGCTCTTGAGGTTGAGCCGGGTGACGTAAAATATCAATAAAACGATCCTCGGTATGAGCCCATTTAAGGATGATGTATGGTCTGCTTTTCTTTTGAAACGTAAAAAATCGCTTGTTTATTTCAAGTCCTTCGTTTACCAAAACTTCGGTGATAACTTCAACACCTGCATCGCGAAGTTTTCCAATACCTTTGCCTTTTACAAGACGGTTGGAATCGATATTTGAAATGACCACTCTAGGAATTTTATGATCAATTATGGCATCGCTACATGGTGGAGTTTTACCAAAATGCGAACAAGGTTCGAGGTTGGCATAGAGTGTTGATTCCGAAAGCAAACTTTTATCAATCACTGAGTTGATCGCATTTATTTCGGCATGTGCTTCTCCATAATTTTGATGGTAACCTTCGCCAATAATTTTATTCTGATAAACAATAACAGACCCAACCATAGGGTTTGGAGCTACGTTGCCAATGCCAAGCTTTGCAAGTTCAAAGCACCGTAACATATAAAAATCGTGAGTTGTGTTCGTTTGCATACTATTTTTTACTTTTGATAAATTTTAATAACCCTATGACGATCATTGAGGCCTCGAAATATATCAGGCACAAATTAAAGGACTTATATCCTATACAGGAGATTGATGCATTTACTGCAATCATATTCAATCATGTGTTAAATTACAAACGACTGGAAATTCATTTGAACGCTCAAACTTCAATTTTGCCAGATCATCAATTACAAATTTACGATATAATTAATCAATTGGAATCCTACCGGCCAATTCAATACATTCTTGGTTCCACTGAATTTTATGGTTTGAATTTTATGGTTAATAGATCGGTTCTCATTCCCCGTCCCGAAACCGAAGAGCTTGTGGAATGGATCATAAACGATTATAAAGGATTAACACCCAAAATAATAGATATTGGAACCGGAAGCGGTTGCATTTCGGTTTCTCTGGCTAAAAATTTGTCTGGTTCTCTGGTAACAGGGGTTGATATTTCGTTGGAAGCATTGGAGGTTGCCACAGAAAATGCTTTATTGAACGATGTTCAGGTGAAATTTCTTTCACTCGATATTTTAGGCAATCATTTTCCGGAATTCAGTCTGTTTAATGTGATTGTAAGTAACCCCCCTTATGTTACTGTACATCAAAAAGATCGAATGAATAGTAACGTATTGGACTTTGAACCTCATCTGGCGTTGTTTGTGCCCGAAATTGACCCTTTGATATTTTATAAGGCGATTGCCTTATTTGCAAATAAATATCTTTTGGAGGATGGAAATCTGTATTTCGAAATCAATGAGGAACTTTTTCAGGAAACATCTGATGCAATTGAGGAATTGGGGTTTAAAACAGAACTTCGAAAAGATATTCATGGGAGGTACAGGATGCTAAAAGCCAAAAGGATATGATGAAGAATGAGGCTCTTTCGAGAGCTATGAAATTGTGTAGCATAAAGGAGTATGCTCCTGTGGAAATTAAGCAAAAAATAACTGATTGGGGTGTTTCAGATGATATTATCATTGAGATAATAACTGAGCTTACCAAAGAAAAGTTTCTCGATGAATTTCGCATGGCGCGTTATTTTACCAACGATAAACTTCGGTTTAATAAATGGGGGAAAATAAAAATCAAATTTATGCTCCATCAGAAAAAAATTTGTGGAGAAGCAATTACTGAGGCTATGGAGCAAATTTCAGATTTAGAATATATTGCCATATTAAAAGCAGAGATAACAAAAAAGCGGAAATCCATAAAGGATACAGACGATTACAAAGTGAAAGCAAAGCTATTTCAGTTTGCATCCGGTCGGGGTTTTGAGGCGGATATCATTTATAAGTTGTTGGATAAATAAGTGCTTAAGCAAACCTTGAATTTGTAATAGTATCTCAATAAAGATAATGACAATGACGTAAAAAGCGTGTCAAATACGATCAAATGAGTGCAATAGGTTACTTTTTATTCACAGACAAAGTAGAATAAAGGGAACCCAGTCCCAAAAGTCCGTAAAATGTATATTCCACATCGGGTTTGATATCGTATGCAGTGGCGAGAAATCCTCCTTTAAAATATAAATCATCAATAAAAACCATACATTCGGGTTTTATCAACCTGATATCGGCATTTAGGAAATTTAATGCATACAAGGCAACTGCTGTTGACAATAGATCTTTAGTCGGTGTTTTTTGAAGCGCTACAAAGCCGCCTCCATTACGGTAAAACGAAAGCAATTTTTCCTTCAGTGGTGGATACAGCTTACCTGAAGTTTCCATTAGAATTGCGATGGCTGCTAGCACCGGGCAAGGAATCTCTCTTTCAAAACTTATAGGTTTATATTTGTGGATGAGACGCCATATGCCCACAAAATCCTCCAGATAGTAAAGAGCGAGTATTCCCAGAAAACTTATGTATTCCGGATTCCCTTTCGTTTTCGTTCGTATTGCGTCAGATACTTGGTTTTTTAATTTCTGCGAGGTAGTATCGATACCATAAAGCCTTGCATAAAGGATGGCTCCACAAAAAAGGTCAACTCCAATGAGGTTGTTTTTGGAAACTTCAATTTTTACATACTGTTTTAATGGTTCGTTAACCTTTTTGATGTTCAGGGCTTCAGCAACAAAATAACCGAACAACGAATAATATATATCGCATTTACCTGCCCGGTCGGCAAAACCACCTTCCGGCGTTTGTTTATCGATGATGAACGACCCCATCTCTTTCACCATTTCAGGATCAAGCATAGAAATGGAATTCTGTAACACCGATTCAATCGATTTTGCCTGAATCTTTTTTAATGTATGCGAAGCTGCAAGTTTATAGAAAGTCTTTAAAAATTTTACCCAATATTTCATGCAATGCTAATTTAAGACCCATGTTTTCGATAATTTCAAGACATAATTTGGCATCTTTTAAGTATCCGTTAAGTAAAATTTCTGTTTGTCTTTGAATGTTGTGTTGAAGAATTAATTCGTATATCGCCTGGAAATTACCCGTTTCAAATGCAGTTTGTATTTGCTCCTTTTCAAGCTGGGAGCTCTTTTGGTGCAATAACGAAAGGAAAACTGAAAACTTTCGTTTTTCGATGTCTCCTTTGTCTCCTTGAAAATCCTGCAGATCGTCTTTCAGCTGATAAGCAATGCCTATGTTATAGCAAAACTTGTCCAAAGTCTCGAGGATATTCTTATCAGCTCCGCCAATGGTTGCTCCGAGTAAAATGGAAACCTTAAAGGCAGCAGCTGTTTTATTTTCAAATATGTTCAGCATTTCATCTATTGAAAGTATTTCGTTGTCGCGAATGGATATTAGTTCAGCGCCTTGACCGATCGTAAGATTTTTGTGCCCCTGCGAAATAACCTTTATGCTGTTGCAGATGATGTCTGCTGGTAAATCGCTTTCGGCAATTAACCGATACCCTTCGCCCAGAAGGAAATCTCCGGCATTTATCGCAACTGCAATACCATATCGTGCATGAATGGTTTCCTTGCCATAGCGGGTGTCGTCGTTATCTTCAATATCGTCGTGAATTAGGGATGCCTTATGGAAGCATTCTACTGATAAGGCAAGACGATTCAAAATGGTACTATTGGGATATTTACAAAATGCCTCGTATACCAATACTGCCAAAAAGGGTCTTAACCGCTGGCCTCCGGAAAGGAGAGACTCTAATGCGATTTGCTGTGTTTTGTTTTGTGATGGCCCGAAGAACCGAAATAATTGCTTCTCTTCGAAGATGGACGACGTTTTGTTCCGGAGATGATTCAGATTAAGAAGACGGATATTCTCGTTTTCACGGAAGTGGTAGATTTCTTCTTTGATCCATTCCGAATCGGCATGGGTATCATGGCATCCGCACGTTAACAAAGGAATTCCTATGCCCGGGATGGAATATTTGCTTACCGAAGCAAACATTTTTTGTAGAACCTCCATGCAGCCTACACCAATAATGGCGTCTACTTTACCACTTTCGATCAATTTTGTAGTAATGGTTGTACCCTCGGTAACTAATGCCACATAGCCAAGATTTTCAGCTTCGCGTAAAAAGCCAGATATTGAGCATTTTCCGCATTCTCTGCACAACAAACCTAACTCATCCAGTTCAGCTTTGCAGTGCGCCATATTTTTAAGGCATTGAGGAAGCAACAGAATTCGCCGGTTGTAGGGCACCGCCCCAACAACCGTTCGCCAAATGGAGTTGCCACAACAAACCATAATGAATGCCCTGTATTTCTCCTCCCATCTATGCATTTCAATGAGCATTCCGGCATAGTTATCGAGTGCTTCAAACGATATTGGTGGCATTATTTCGTTCTGTCGAAAATATTTTTCTACCTGATTTCGAATGTCATTCCGGATGTCCTTTTCGGTGGGTACCAACAGGGTTATTATCGATTTATCCATTCTTTCAAATTGTGTATTACTCTTATCCATAAGCACCTAAACCAAAAAAAGCACGTTTTTTGGCCATCCGGTATATCCAATGTTTTTCGGGAATGACGATAGAGGAACCGTGACTTGCAATTTTTGGCGCTATTGCTAATTTCTCTAATAAATCAGAGCGATTTGAAGTATTGATTGCCTCGTGATCGATAGCAAATTGTGTAAGCCAGGCAGAATCTTCCATTAGGATGCAGCCCTTTGTCTTTTCTGAAATATCATGCTTAAAAGCTTTCAGAAAATCGGAATTCTCATATATTTCTTTTAATGACTGACCGTTGATACGATCTTTCGACAATTGAATTACGGGGCAAGGTTCTATGTTTCCCGATGGGTTAATGTGGTGGCTTAATCCTTCGGCTGCGGGACAGAATGGTTCTCCATTTGCTGCCCAGTAAGAATCAATAAGAACCAATGAATATTTTGTTCGCCCTTCTACCAAAAAATGCCGTAGCCGGTTAATTTCTTCTAAAGATAAAGCCAGTTCATAATGTGGATTTTCACCTGATGGCCGGTAAATATAGTACCATAGATAGATAACACCATTATTAATCAGCATGTTGATAAACTCGTCAGACAGCGCCATTTCGATATTCGATTTGCACACACTGATGGCGACACCTGTAACCAGTTTGTGCTTTGTTGCCGCAACAATGGCTTGTTGGGTTCGTTGATACACCCGGGCGCTTCCGCGGCGTATATCAGCTACCAGCTCATCTCCCTCAAAGCTGATGAGTGGACTAACATTGGCCAAGTGGCGTATTTTTTCTGCAACTTCGTCTGTCAGCAAGGTTCCGTTAGTAAAAAGCTGGAAATAACAATCAGGATGTGCTTTGAAAATTTCAAACAACGATTTGTACATCAATGGTTCGCCTCCCAATATCCCAAAAAAATACGATCCATATTTTTTACTGTCAACAATTATTTTATTAATTCTAACAATATCAAGACTTTCCGGTTTTCCGGCTTTGGTAATCCAACAACCCTGACAGTTTAAGTTGCAATCGTTTGTAACCGAGATGAACTGAAATGCAGGAAATAGTTCGCCTCGTTTTTTGCGTTTTTGAAATTTTTGGAAACCCAATAGTCCCTTCCAGCCCATATTGAAGGCAAATTTCCAAAGGCAGGTGCGATCTATTCTTGCGATATTTTTCAGTAATGGCATGTATGTTTATTAAAGTTCTTGTTTCTCTTGCATGGCTTTATCCCGTTCTTCCAACGCCTTTTTCATTGCTTCGTTGTTGATAATGGATTGACGTTTTGTTTTACGCAATTCGAGAGCCTTATATAAATCGCCGCCCAATATTGAATCAACATCCTGCAGTTGACGTTGCTGTTCTGCCATTTCATCAATGGAATCGGAACCTGCTATGGCTCCTCCCAGCTCATACCTGGGAAATACTATGGCTGTTTGCGGGCATATTCTCGCACAGGCCGGGCAGTTGTTTTTGCATTCTTTTGGATTCAATACTTTTACAATGCCTTCGCTTTTTTCGAACACGCCAAAAAGACAAAAATCGGCACACTGTCCACATGAGGTGCATCGTGAATAATCGATTACCGGATACCATGCTGGCCATTCCTTGTCACATTCAATTTCCGATGAACCTATAACATTATTTTCACCTGATAGAAACGATTGAACTTGATTTTTTATTTTGTCAATAGATAATTCTCTGAAATTAATAACAGAGAGTTGGTTGGTCTTCAAATTCACTCCGCTATGGTTCAGTAGTAGTTTTATAGCTCTGGGATAACAAGCAATGACAAGTGTTTCTTCCTGAATCGAAAAAATTCGGTTGGCTTCATCCTTTCGGGTAGCGCAAATGCCGCATAAATCGGTCAATTTAGAAAATTTTATGCCGGACGTTAAAAGTAATTTTTCAATTTCTACCAAACGTGAGGGCTCAATAATTTTCCCGTGACAATTACAGAATATTACTTGTTTCCCCATTATGAAATATAAAATTTGATTAAAAAACTCTAAAGACTTCAAAGGCTATAAAATCAGACATTTTATATATTTGTATTTTTTATGTCATAAGCCATCAGAGCATTACTATGTCTAATGTATAATATTCCGTCTGAAATAACAGGGTGCGCCCAATGAGGACCGGTACCTAATGGAACTTTAAACGAACTTGTAATTTCAAATTTTTCGGGTGTCGCATTTACTAGCGCTATATTCCCGGTCTTTTCTTCATAACAATACAAATTATCCTCGGCATAAATGATAGAACCTTTGTTGATCCAAGTTGTTTCGTATTGTACTTTGCCTGTTTTCCAATCGAGGCAAACCCAGCGCCCCATGCTATTATTTAACCAGTTTGAGCCATAAATGTAATTTCCAACTCGCAAAACTCCACCAAGATGGTTGTCCAGAACCGAATCAACCCAGGCAATTGATACCGATGTAAGATCATCAGAAAGGTTAAGCATCACACTTTTATGATCATATCCACTTGACACATAAATCTGGTTATTATAGTAGAGTGGGGTAGTGGCATGGTTGTTTCGGTTTTCCTGACAATATTTTCCAAAATCAAATTTCCATTCGATCTTACCATCGGCAGGGGAAATTCCCAATATGTTTTTTTCAGCTACGGAAATGAGCTGCATTTTTCCACTTTTTTCAATCAAAATAGGAGAACTATATGATGGATTATCCATCAAACCTTCTGTCATCCATATAGTTTCACCAGTCAATTTATTTAATGCAATGGTTGTGGTCTTATCGCCACCAGCGGTATAAAAAACCTTATTATCAAATACGAGAAGCGATTCGGCAATTCCCCATCGTCCAGTGGTACCTCCGAATTTTTCATTGGTTTTTACAACCCAAAATATTTTGCCATTGTTGGCATTGATGCAAGCGACGTCGCCCAATCCACTTGAAACATAAATCCTATCCTTTTCAACCGTTGGTGTACTTCTACTTTCAGGAAAGGATTTGTCCCAAGCCCGTCCATATGAAGTTTGCCATTTAATAGCACCTTTCATATCAAGAGCAATAAGTAAGTCCATATTGTCTTTCAAACCTGTAAGATATATAATATTATTGCCAATTGAAGCAGAAGAATTTCCTTTTGGTAAATCAGTGGCAGACCAAAGCAGTTTTGGACCTTTCTCAGGCCATTTTTTTAGCAATTTGGTTTCGTTATATATTCCTGTTCTTGCGGGTCCTCTCCATTCCGAAACTACCTGACATAATGAGATTTGAATTGAAAGTATTGTAATATATATGAGTAAAATAATTGTTTTCATATTAATAAAAAATAATCAGTTGAAGATTAGAGTTTATATAAATTAAAATCTTATTTTTTCTTCTACCCATAAACTCTTATTAAAAACGAGAGCTAAACTGGGTGCGTATCCGGTTAACCCTTTTCTATGTTGAATTAGTTTATACCAATATCATAAACCATTAACGAAGTCCCATGACGCACATATAGTTTTTTGTTCTTGATCACAGTATGAGCCCAATGCTGGTTTGAGCCAAACGGAACTTTGAAAGTACTTAGTATATTAAAGCCATCTGGCTTAGGTTCAACAAGGGCGACTGTGCCCGATTCGGCATAAACGTATAAAAGACCTTCTGCCGAAATAATATTGCCCGGAGCTAATTGACTTGCAAGAAATAATTCCTTACCAGTTTTCCAATCCAAACAGATAAATTTCCGGCTTTTATCACTTGTGCCATAAATGCGGTCATTCAATACCACCACTCCACCCATCCTGTTATCGAGCGAGGTGTTGCGCCAAACTTCCGTTACATTTCCTCCGTCATCAGACAATTTAAGCATCACCCCACCACAACCATATCCGCTAACACAATAAAGATACCCATCTTTATAAACAGGCGTATTTGGATGCACGGCCCATTGGTTGGTATGTTCATGACTCCATAATACATTGCCATTGGACGCATCTATGCCAAGTATCGATTTCTCCGTCATCGTAACCAGGATCTCGCGATTTGCTATTTTGATCATCAGGGGAGATCCATAGGCGCTTTTTTCTCCATTGCCCTTGCTTTTCCAAACCAAATTGCCTGTATTTCTGTCAAGCGCTATTACATTGTTATCAGAGCCCCCAACTGTAACAAACAACTTATTATCATCAATTAATAGATTTTCAGTTACTCCCCAGGTAATATTTCGTCCACCATAAAGCGCCGTTAGATCGATATTCCATTCTATCTTTCCCGTTTTTAGAGCCAAACAAACCAGTTTTTCGAATGAACTCATCATGTAAATCTTGTCCTGGTAAATCAAAGGGGTAGAACGAACTCCATTCCAATTCTCAGTCCACTCAGTGCCATATTCAGTTTTCCATAAAAATTTTCCGGTATGATCTAGGGCATATATAAAGCCTTTGTCTCCAATCATTCCAGCTGTAATCACAAACGAATTAGTAACAACAGCCGATGCATGGCCGTCTCCAAGGTCGTCAAAATGCCAGAGAAGGTTGGGTCCGTTTTCAGGCCATTTCTTCAATAACCCTGTTTCATTGTAAATACCATTTCTATTTTCTCCACGCCATTGCGCGATTTCCTGAGCAGTCACATTTATACCAAGAATTATGGCTAGAAATATTTGGATTGTTGTTTTCATCTGATAGTTTTTTAGCGTTGTAAAGTGATGCAAGATATAAAAAATCTTAAAAGGCAGGTTAAATTAAAAAAGAGGTCTGCTATTTACAGTCTGTTTATAAACTGTCCTTACAATACGCTAAATTACTATCCAAAAAGAGTGGAATTTCTGAGCTGAACAAGCACCACTCCTTCTCCTGATTGGGGTCTAATCTTTTAATGATAATTTAGAGAAATATCCCCTCAAGCTAAACTGAGTTGTCAGAATATTCGTAAAAATCAATTGGAATGTGAATCATCGATTCGTAGTCCTTACCCATTTCCAACATGTCTTCATCATCAGTTTCGTAGTACCATTTTATGTATACATCTTTTATATTGTAATTCTCCTTTATTGATTTTAAAAGGATGAAAACCTGCTTTGAACTACTTGTGTTCATGTATTCCATGCGGACTTCGAATGTGAATTTTTTTGATGAACAATTTTTAACCCATTCGATAATCGGATTATAAAACGTGAATGTATCTTCGATTATTGATCGTCCCTGAATGATCATTTTGCCTTCAGGATTTAAATCCACCATTGGAGAGTTTTTTGTTGCTTTAATATTCAATTGAGTCATGGTTTTATTATTTTGGTTTTTTTGAAATTTAATCGATCAGTGTATAATTTGATTTATTGTACGGAGTCTCAGAAAAAATGGAATGTTTTATTGATGTTAGATAAAAAATAAACAACTAACACGTCATTTTAATTGACGAACGTAACAATACTGATTAAAGATTTGAATTGGATATTTGTTTAAAGAGGAATTCATTATTTTTTCGCCATTTTAATTAAGTTAGTTATTTCCGACTTTGAAAGTTTGCCAACCCAATAACTTTTTAATAATATAGTAACTCAATGGGTATTCCGGCATAGTAATCGAATGCTTCAAACGATATTGGTGGCTTAATCCTTCGGTTGCGGGACAGAATGGTTCTCCATTTGCTGCCCAATGAGAAATCAATAAGAACCAATGAATATTTTGTTCTTCCTTCTACTAAAAATGCCGTAGTCGGTTAATTTCTTCTAAAGATAAAGTCAGTTCATAATGTGGATTTTCACCTGATGGCCGTTAAATATAGTATCATAGATAGATCACACCATTATTAATCAGCATATTGATATACTCGTCAGACAGCGCCATTTCGATGTTCGATTTGCAGACATTGATGGCGACACCTGTATCAGTTTGTGCTTTGTTGCCACAACAATGGCTTGTTGGGTTCGTTGATAAGCCCGGGCGCATCCGCGGCGTATATTAGCTACCAGCTCATCTCCCTCAAAGCTAATGAGTGGACTAACATTGGCCATTTGGTATATTTTTTATGCAAATTCGTCAGTCAGCAAGGCCATGTTGGTAAAAAAAATAATAGAACGGATAAGATTCAATTTATGAAGAAACTGTAAATATAGACGACTTCTGTGCGTATTATTCTTAAAATTTGTAATTTAGCAAACACTTCATAACAGATATAAATTTTATAATTATAAGATTGTCAATAGCATTGAAAATATCAAAAACATATATTTACAAAATTATTTAAGTACAACTTTTACGTAACGTTTACTATTTAAAACTAATACTGATTTGTTTTGTAGACCTAATTTTCAATTTGGAATCATCGGGCGTTTGTTCGAATTATTCATGAATGATCGCGTTTGTTTTATTTTGGATAGTTTAAACAGAATAATTGGCTGAATTATCTGCTTTCCTCCCTCTCATGAATATTATCTGATAATGAATGAGTAAAAAAAAAGAGTTGCAACTAAAATCTTTCGTAATTACAGAATTCACCTTTAAAACAATATTTTCCGATTATTATATCCGGCTATGCTTGTATGCCGAAACATTTGTAAGCAATTCCAGTAGTGCTGAAGATATTGTACAGGATGCATTCTTTCGGTTATGGAATAAAAAGGACGATCTGCAAATAGATGTTTCAATTCAGGCATATCTATACCGGACTGTTCATAATGCATGCATTCATTTTTTAAGACATAAGAAAGTGTCGGAAAAACATGGAGAATATCAAAAAATTAAACTTCAGGAAGCCGAGCTGCTCTATTACTCCACCCTTGAAACTTCTTCGAAGGCAATTCTAGCAGAAGAACTCCAGCATATAATCTTAGATACAGTGAACAGCTTTCCTGAAAAAACAAAAGAAGCCTTTCTGCTGAGTCGGGAAGAAGATTTAAAGAACCAGGAAATTGCTGAACGGCTGAATCTCTCAATTAAAGCCGTTGAATATCATATATCAAAAGCATTGTTAAGTTTAAGAAAAGCGTTAAACGATTATTTATAACGAATTTCACCCAAAAAAATAAAAAAAGAGAATCTAATTTTAGGGTAACATGGAATCATTACGTCATAAAGATAGAAACAAATCATTTTTGGAAGAAATAACGACAATAGACCCAGCGCTTATTACCCGATATTTATCAGGTGACGCGAGCATTGAAGAGATGAATGAGGTTCTGTCCTGGTTAAGAAAAGGAAAAGAAAATCAAACCGACTTCAATTCAATGAAAAAAATCTGGATTGAAAGTAAAGTTATTTTATTAAATCAATGTGATAAGTCTGAAAATGCTTGGGAAAGATTGAAATATAGGACTTCATACATACAGACGGAGGACAACGAACTCCAACCTCGAAGAAATATTTTCATTTTTTACCGAGTGGCAGCTGTAATGCTCATTTTGGTAAGCATCGGGTTTGTTCTTTATTTCCTGAACCCTTTTCGCAAGAAATCAGCTGGTGTTATGGCTTATAATGAGGTTGTTGTTCCATATGGAGCAAAATCAATCATTACCTTACCGGATGGCACCAAATTATGGATGAATTCGGGTACTAAAATTCGATATGCCAATAACTTTGGAGAAATATCGCGTGAGGTTTTTATGGAAGGTGAAGCATATTTTGATGTTGTAAAAAATCCTAAAAAACCATTTCTGGTTAGAACCGGATATATTAATATTAAAGTTTTGGGAACGGCCTTTAATGTGAAATCATATCCAGATGAGAATTTTATTGAAACAACACTTGACCGGGGACTTATTGAAATTACCAAAGAAAAAGGATCTGACAGCATAATTACAATAAGACCAAAAGAAAAAATCACTTACTTGAAATTTTCGAAACAATTGTCAGTGGTCTCTCAAAAAAAGAAGGTCGTTGAAGACCGAATAGAACAAGTACCTGATAAAATACCTGCAAAAAAGGCTCAACCTGAGTTTCAAATTTGCCAGTATGTGAATACAGAATTAATCACATCATGGAAAGAAGGAAAATTGATTTTTGAACGTGAGCGTCTTGAGGATATTGTTAAAAAATTAGAACGCCGGTACGATGTTGTCTTTACATTTGACAAATCGGAGTTGAAAAACTATCGTTTTAGCGGTTCGTTACCAGAACTAACGCTGCAACAAGTGTTGGAAGGCATTCAGCTTTCGGCGCCTATCCTCTATAAAATAAATAAACGAGAAGTCGTAATCAACGAAAATTCAATGTATAAGGAATCCTACAAACGATGGGTAAAATAAAAAAATATGTATTCTAAGTCTAACGAAAAATTAATTCAGCCTATGACATAAAACAAAAACGAAAAAACAAAAAGAACCGAAAAATGCGGTAACATTTCCCGGTTCATAAAAAATTGATTTTTTTAATCCGCTTCGACCAACAAAAAATTCGAAGCATCTAATGTTTAACATAAAACAATGACAAAACTATGAAAATTAAGTTAAACTACCTAACCTTTTTTAATCGAAGGGGGTTACAAAGACTAAAACTTATTATGAGATTAACTGTCTTATTATCATTGGTTGCTGTGCTTAGAGTTTCAGCAATCGGGTATTCACAGGCTACGAAATTTTCCATTGACATGGAAAACGTGACATTGCGTGAAGTATTTAAGGAAATTGAGAAAAAAACAGATTTTGCTTTTTTCTATAACGACGATTTTACGGGATTAAATAACGTTGTTTCCGTTGATGTGAAAAACGGTAAAGTTGAAGAAGTGCTGGCCAAAGTATTGGAAAGTTCTTCTCTGACATATCATATTTTGGAAAACAATTTTATTGTGATTGCCCCTTCGGCTTTAGCGCAAAAATTCAAAGTTACAGGTATCATCACTGATGAGAATGGAGCTGGAATGCCTGGTGTAAATGTAACAGTTTCTGGTACCACTTTCGGTGTTACCTCTGATGCAAGTGGCAAATATTCTCTGGATGCCCCGGAAGCAAGCAGTAAATTGCTTTTTTCGTTTGTTGGTTATTTATCAGAAACAATGGAAATTCAAGGGCGTTCTGTGGTGGATATTAAAATGACACCCGATATCCAGAAGTTGGATGAAGTGGTAGTAATTGGATATGGCTCTACTTCTAAGAAAAATGTGGCAAGTGCTACAGCAGTTCTTAAAAGCAATGAAATTGTGGGTTTATCTACTACCGACGCACGCCAGACCCTTCAGGGAAAAATGGCGGGTGTACAGGTAACTAACAATAGTGGTGATCCGGGTGCAGGTGCCAGAATTGTTATCCGCGGTATGGGCTCATTTTCGAATACAGATCCTTTGTATGTCGTTGATGGTATCCAGGGTGGTGATATCAATTCCATCCCTGCTCAGGATATTGAAAGTATTACAGTATTAAAGGACGCTTCTACTACAGCTATATATGGATCAGCTGCCGCCAATGGCGTAGTTTTGATCACTACAAAAACCGGTAAAAAGGGAAATATCAAAGTTAGTTATGATGGAACTTATGGTTTTGCAGATGTAACCAAACGTCTTAAAATGCTGAATGCATCAGACTATGTTGACCTTGTTGTTGATATTCAGAAAGCAGGCAAACTACCGTTGTCTGAGAAATTAACAACACCGGATGTGCGGGTCGACCGCACCGACTGGCAGAAAGAAGTATTTCAAACAGCTGCGACTACTGAACATAACCTTCGCTTTAGCGGTGGCGGTGAAAATGTAGCTTATTCTTTTTCTGCAGGATATCAAAATCAAGGATCAACAGTAATTGATCGTAATTTTCAGCGTTTTACATTTGGCGCTAAGTTGTCAGAGGACCTGTTTAAAAGGAGAATACGTCTTAGTCAAAACCTTCGCGTAAAGAATGACATTACCAAAGGTATTTTGGCAAATTTCAATGATGCATTGCGGATGCCTCCCTATATTCCAGTTTACGATCCAGCCAATCTTGGCGGTTATGGCCGGGCCGATAAAGTAAAGGACCTGAATGATGCCAATAACCCATTAAACTCCGTATATAACTCCAATTATCGCGATAGAGGACTAAATATGGATCTGGAAATGAGTGCCGAAATAGACATTTTTAAAGGACTTACATTTAAATCTCAGGGAAGACTTTCATCAGGGAATAACAATCATTATACTTGGAACTATCCCTCCAATGGTGGTAATTTTAGCAAAACTTCCTCTGATATGAATGAGTTCTATAGCAATTATTATAGTGCGATTCTTGAAAACTTCTTTTCATACAATAAAAGTTTTGGTAAACATGACATCAGTGCTACATTGGGAAACGCCTATAGTCCTTCAGGATTTTATCGTGACTTGACCGTTCTCGCATCTAATTATACCAGTGATGCTATTCAGAATGTATCTCTTGGCAATACCAGTTCTATCTATGAGGCTAATGTGAACAGTGGTAAATCAAGGTTATCATATTTTGGAAGGTTAGGCTATACCTACAATGATAAATACGTTTTAAATGCCAGTGTTCGCAAAGATGGATCCAGTGTATTCGGTGAAAACAACCGATGGGGTACATTTTATGGTTTAGGTGCTGCGTGGAGCATATCCAAGGAAGAATTCCTGAACTCCATTCCTGCCTTATCCAATTTGAAACTAAGGGCTAGTTATGGCAAGACAGGCAATGACAATATACCTCCATTTCTGACTTCCCAAAACTTATGGAAAGGTTCAAGCAATAACATCGTTTATTCCTTCGGAGATACTCAAAATTTTTCGTACGGTTCAATTATTAACAGCAAACCCAATCCCGACCTGAAATGGGAAGAAACAACACAGTTCGATTTTGGTTTTGATGCAGGTTTTATGAACAATTCAATTAATGTGGTATTTGATTATTATCATAGGGCAAACAAAGATCTTTTGATTGAAACTCAATTGCCTCTTACTACAGGTTTGGGAAATCCTGGTCAGGTGGGAACACAGTGGGTTAATGCTGCAAGTATGACAAATACCGGATTTGAAGCAGCAGTTTCATATACAAGTAATAAAAACGACTTTAAATGGGATGTGTCGTTAAATGCTACCTATAGCACCAATGATGTGACTGCTTTAGGAACTATTGGCAATCTTCCGATTTCCAAAGGAGAAGTTATGACAGGAACAGGCAATACTACCCGCACCGATATTGGCCATCCTCTGGCATCGTATTATGGATATGTATTTGATCATGTCGTAGCCAGTCAGGCTGAATTGAATGAAATAAATGCAGCCACAGTAACTGCTACCGGAGGCAAGCAAACAGAGTATTACAAAGGAATGAAACCAGGTGACCGTGTCTGGAAAGATATGGATGGTAATGGGTATGTGGATGATAAAGACCGCACTTATATTGGAAATCCATCACCAAAATGGCAATATGGAGCCATATTTAATGGATCGTATAAAGGATTCGATTTTCAATTGATGCTTCATGGGGTTTTAGGTGTCGATGTTGTAAACGCTCCCCGCTATTGGTGGGAAGGCATGTCAAAACCGTTCAACAATACAACTACTGTATTGGGAAGGTGGAAGAATGACGGTGATATTACCAGTATCCCAGCTGCCGGACAAAATTCAAGTTCAAACCTTTTGTTTTCTGATTGGTATGTAGAAAAAGGAAACTATATGAGAGTAAAAAATATCACCCTTGGTTATACCTTACCTCACAGTTTATTTAACAATACATTCGAAAAATTCAGAGTATATGTAGCTGCGCAAAATGTGTTAACCTTTACCAAATATTCAGGATATGATCCTGAAATATCTTCCGGTTCACCTAACGACAACAATGATTATATTTTCAACCGTGGTGTTGACAATGGTCAACATCCTAACCCACGAATTTTCAGAGTTGGAATACAATTAAACTTCTAAATTAAGATCTTATGAAAAGGAAAATATTATATACTTTAGTTGTTTTGACATTAACTGTTGGTTCTTGTAATAAAGACACACTGAACGTCAAAAATGAAAACAGGTATGATGCAAATTCATTTTTTACGAATGCTACCACTGCCCTCGAAGCTTCCAACGCCATGTATACTCCATTGCTTTATCAGGGGATGTACGAACGCGAATTTTATTTTATTTTTGACCTTTTGGGAAACGATGCCGATAAAAATTTCCCTTTGCAGGGTAGTTTGCTCGATTTTCCGTTATACACGCATAACCCAAACAGCAGCGAATTGAATTATTTGTTTAATTCCTGTTATAAATTGATTTTCAGAACCAATTTTGTTATTGACATGTGCGAAAAATGGGTAACAACCAAAGATGCGGATGCAGCGCTAAAGGATCGTATTTTGGGCGAGGCTAAATTTTTAAAATCATTGTCGTATTTTTGGCTGGTAACCTGTTATGGCGATGTCCCTCTCAAAACCAAACTGGAGGACCATTATGTTCTTCAATCAGAAAGAACTCCAAAAGAAGCCATTTGGGCTGATATTGAAACCAATTTAAAGGATGCCATAACTAAATTACCAGTAGCTCAGGATTATAGCGCCGATAATTATGGCAGAGCTTCCAAAGGAGCTGCCGTGGCTTTGCTTGGTAAAGTATATTTATTTGAGAAAAAATATGCGGAATCCATAGCACAATTTACATTGCTAAAGAGTGCCCCGTTTGATTACGCCCTGGCTGGTTCATTGGATGACATGTTTATTAATGACGTGAAGACCAAGGAAACTGTTTTTGCAGTGATGCACGGAGTATGGCAAGGTTGGGGAGTTGGAAATGCATATGCCATGTTCGGCGGTCAGGAGTCATGGGGGGGAAAGACAACCCATAGCGGCCGCGCAATGGAATATGGTTTTAACGATTGGTGGAATGTTTTGGTTTCAAAATCATTGGTTGATGCATTTACTTACAAAGATGAAGCGGGAAATCCATATGTTGATCCTCGCGCAGCATTAACATTCTATGACAATGGTGTCCATGGTGGCGATCAAACTTTTTGTGACCAATGTGCTGCAGGGCCTATTGTTTATTCTAGTTTAGTGAAAGACGGTCAGGTTTCGTGGCGTAAATATGAAATGTACGAGTCAAGAAAGAATTATGGGCAGCCTGATAGCTATATCAATAGTCAGGTTATTCGGTATGCTGATGTACTTTTGATGTTGGCCGAAAGCTATATCGAGACAAATGCAGTTTCCAGTGCTCTTCCTTTGATTAATGCAGTTCGTACTCGTTCAGGCGCCTTTGCTTATACGACTCTGGGTACTCAGGATCAGGCACGAACTATTCTAAGACATGAACGTCAAATTGAATTAGCAGGAGAACAAACCAGATTCTTCGATTTGGTTCGTTGGGGAAAACTGGTGGAAACCATTAATGCTGAAAAACTAATTTCTACTGGCACACAACCGGTAAAGGATTACCATGTTCTTCTCCCCATTCCGCAATCGGAACGTGATGCAAATCCTAAACTTAATGCTCAGGTTAAAAATAACTGGAACTAATTTCTTGATTATTTTAGGAGCAATAAAGTATCATAATGAAAGCCGATCCGTTCAGAGGATCGGCTTTTTTTATTGTTTGATTATTGGATTTCAATATCCTTAACCCACATTGCAGCCTTTGACCCCAAAAACAAAAAAAAACAGGCAAAAACGAAGTTTTTTTGGTCTCAAAACAGTTATTTTTTCTGGCTAATTTTAGTAAACAGCTCATAATCAGTATTAGTTATATTTAAAATTTCA
>JBBQTB010000015.1:0-121819 GCA_038213375.1 Bacteroidales bacterium
AAAAGTCGAAATTGCATCTATCAAGTTATAGAATTCATTCTGCCAAAAATGCTTTGGACATTATTTCCTGATCAGTTTTTGTTATGTTGTATTTTTCTGCAATCCGCTTCCAACCATTTACTGATTTTTTAACAGTTTCAACTATTTGAGTTGCCCTTCCATGAGTAAGACGAAAGTATTTAACAACTTCCATTGGCAGGCATAAATCCAGGGAATTATCGTATTCGGAAATGTTAAGTTTTAAGCCTGTTCCAGTTTCATTTGGGTTCATGTCATATGCCGGAGATAATATCCAGCCATTATCTGTCAGCAAAAATCCGTGATTTCTCAGGTGGTCATCCGTATTTGATACACAGATGTTAAATACAATTCTTCTCCAAAGTTCTTCAAGATCGTGATCTGGCATAGCGCCATGTCGTATTATAAATTCCGCCAATTGCAGATAGCTAACTCCTTCTTGAAAATCAGCACCATCGGTATACCCCAGCAATGTCATTGCCGATGCAAAATGAATTCGTTCACCCTTTGGTGTCCGGTCAAATCTTTTAGTTAGATAAGTATGATCATTGGTTGTAAACTTTCGAACCATGGCCTCAGCAATATTCAGACCTGCACTTTTAGCCAAATCATTCACTACCATTTCCCAGGCTCCAATATCCCGGGAGTCGTTACCGCTAGGAAATTTAGCAATCCATAAATTATTATCTTGATCCATTACACCGGCCTTTGGTCTTGCTCCACCCAATGACGACCCTGGAGCCATCAGCAAGTTTAACCACTTTTTATACTCAGGGTTGTCGATACGATCTTCTTTTTCAATTTGTAAGCTTGCATTTTCCAATTCTCTTAATGAAGTCCATGGTGGAGCTGAAAGATCTTTATTTTTGTTCAAAAAGGGGTCATTTTCACTTTCTTTGAAACGAATCGCACCCATTCGATGTTCGTCATATACACCAAGAAGATAATCAATCTCAAAAAGAGTATTTACTTTACGATTTTCAGTTCTCGCTAAAAAAGCTTCCCGGCGATTCATCAACAATCTACCCCAGCGGTCTGGAGAAGAATCCAAAAAGATGCCGAAATTACTCTTTTCATCGTGAAGGTATTGCAGGCCGGAATATAATTGTAAATCAGGATCGAGCTGTTGAGCCTTCCCGGAATTTAACCACTCTGTGCCGTATTCAAAAGAAAAAATCTCTTTCCCCCGAAGTAATGATGACTTAAGAGACCCCATCATTAAAGGCAACTGTAAACCTTTCCAGTGGGCATATACCAATATTTCCCGTTGTTTATTTTTTAGTGACATAATTTTCAGGATTTACAGTGGTTTTTTGGGAGCTCGCTCTTTTACAAGAAGTTTAGCGTCCTGAAGTTTTCTCCCTAATTTGTCATCACTGGCTATTTGGAGGAAATCTTTTTCGAGGCCTAATACAAAAAGAACCTGTAGATAAGTCCCCATGGCGACACTTGGGGTACCTTTTTCGATTAACCATAATGTTGACCGACTGATTCCGGCTCGCTCGGATACTTGCTCAGTACTCAACTTTCTGCGTAACCGGGCTAGTTTTACGTTTTCGCCAAACTCATTCAGTACCTTTTGTAAAGAAGGGAGTAAAATAACTTTCTTACTTCTCATAATGTTTGATAATATGAACAAATATAGAGCATATGTTTATATTATCAAACATTATTTTATTTATACGAATTAATATGAGCGAAAAATGATCATGGAGGTAATTTATTTTGTCAATTAATGCCGGGTCAAAGCAGCCAATTTTTCATGTGAATCGGCGTTTGTATCGCAGTTTGCATCTCAAAACTTATGGCAATAATATTGCTACTTATACGGGACAATAAGACGAAAAATAATAAACGTCAATAAATCAAAGGTATAACTAAAAGACAAAATAAAATAACCAGTATGTTATAATTATAACATACTGGTTATTAGCTATTTATAAGTCGGGGTGAGAAGACTCGAACTTCCGACCACTTGCACCCCATGCAAGTACGCTAGCCAACTGCGCTACACCCCGGTTTGTTTTTGTTGATTATTGCATATGTTAGTATATTTCTAATATACTTAAAGACAATAATCGTTTTTAAGGAACGCAAAATTAACAATCTTGCCATAATCTGCAAAATTTTGTGGGTTATTTATCGGCACGGCTTTTGAAAACAATATATCTTTGAGATTCCTTATATAGTTGATAAATTTGAACAATACAAAAATAAGTAAAACATGAGTTTATTTAAACCCTTGGAAAATAATAACGACAAGAAAGAAAACATTGATTCAAAAGACGTTGTGGAACATGTAAAATGTTTAATTATTGGATCGGGTCCTGCCGGATATACTGCTGCTATTTATGCTGCACGTGCCAATCTGTCACCAGTTTTGTATGAAGGATTGCAGCCAGGCGGACAATTAACCACAACTACCGAAGTCGAGAACTTTCCGGGTTATCCCGATGGTATCACCGGACCTGAAATGATGGAGGATCTTAAAAAACAATCTTCCCGGTTTGGTACTGATGTACGTTATGGTTATGCTACTCAAACCGACTTCTCCTCGAAGCCTCACAAAGTTTTAATAGATGGTAAAAAATGGATTTCTGCCGATGCTGTCATTATTTCTACCGGGGCTACTGCCAAATATCTGGGCATGCCTTCCGAAGAAAAGTTTAAAGGTTTTGGCGTTTCTGCTTGTGCTACCTGCGATGGGTTCTTTTATAAGGGAAAGGTGGTAGCCGTTGTTGGTGGCGGTGATACTGCCTGTGAGGAAGCTACCTATCTATCCGGCTTATGTAAGAAGGTTTACCTGATTGTCCGTAAAAATTATTTGAAAGCCTCAAAGGCTATGCAGCAGAGAGTATTTAATAGCTCTAACATTGAAGTGTTTTTTGAACATCAAACAAAAGAAATTATTGGAGGACAAGGTGTAACAGGAGTAATTTTAATCAATGCCAAAGGAGAAGATGTGAAAGTCGATATCGACGGTTTCTTTGTAGCGATCGGACATGTTCCTAATTCCGATATTTTTAAACCACTCATCGAAATGGACGAAACGGGATATATCATCACTCAGCCAGGTACAACCAAAACAAATGTAACGGGCGTTTTTGCTTGTGGCGATGTACAGGATAAAAATTATCGTCAGGCAGTTACTGCTGCAGGAACCGGGTGCATGGCAGCATTGGATGCTGAGCGCTATCTGGGTGAACTGTAAAAAAAACGACTGTCAAAAAATACCATGAACACGAAGGGACGAAGAAAAACTCAGGAAATTAATTCTTTGTATCTTCGTGCCTTCTTGTAAAATAAATCCTCATTCCGGTGAACCGGATCCTATTTCGCCATCACCACATGGTCGCCCTGATATTTACCTGCTTTTAATTTTTCCTGAACTTCAGCAAAAGCTTTAATGGTATATTCAACATCTGCGAGCGAATGCGATGACGTTGGAATAATCCGCAACATAATTACTCCTTTTGGTACAACCGGATACACAACAATCGAGCAGAAGATATTGTAATTTTCTCTCAGATCAAGAATAATGTTTGTTCCTTCGGGTACAGAACCATTAAGTATAACAGGTGTAACAGGCGATTCTGTATTTCCTAAATTAAATCCTTTGGCACGCAACCCTTCTTGAAGTGCGTTTACTATGGTCCATAGGTTTTCGCGTAGCTGTGGTTGTGTTTTTACCAGTTCCAATCGTTTCAAAGCTCCCACTACCATAGGCATGGGTAATGATTTTGCAAAAATCTGGCTACGCATATTGTAACGAAGATAATCGATCACAATCTCAGGTCCTGCAACAAAACCACCTATACCGGCCATTGCCTTTGCGAATGTGCCAAAATACAAGTCTATCTCGTCCATTACTCCAAGATGTTCCGATACACCTCTTCCGTTTGCTCCCATTGTTCCAAAACCATGAGCATCATCAACCAGAATTCTGAAATCATATTTTTTCTTGAATTCTGCAATCTTGTCAAGTTTACCAAGGTCACCGGACATTCCGAATACTCCCTCGGTAATAACAAGTACACCACCATTTTGTCGGGCGGCAAGTTTAGATGCTTTATCCAGTTCTTTTTCAAATCGTACCATATCATTGTGTGGAAAAACAAAACGTTTTCCCATGTGTAAACGAAGGCCATCAATAATACATGCATGAGCCTCTGAGTCATATACAACCACATCATGACGGTTTAAAAGAGTGTCGATGATTGAAATCATGCCCTGATAACCAAAATTTACCAGGTATGCATCTTCTTTTTTCTCAAATTCAGCCAGTTGACGCTCTAGTTCTTCATGCATACTTGTTTGTCCCGACATCATACGGGCACCCATTGGATAACCTAGACCCCAGTCTTTAGCGCCTTCAGCGTCAGCTTTTCTAACTTCCGGATGATTCGCCAAACCCAGATAATTGTTTAAACTCCATGTGAGTACTTCTTTTCCACGAAATTTCATGCGTGGTTTAATTTCACCCTCTAGTTTTGGAAAAATGAAGTATCCGTGTGCTTCTTTTTGGTATTGTCCGAGAGGACCTTTGTTATTTTTTATTTTTTCAAATATATCCACGGCTAAAAATATTGGTTATTTTTACGAAGGCACAAAACTACATGATTTTTTTAAAATCTTAACCTTTTTCAATCATAAACTTTAAGGACCCCCACTCTAAAACACCCTTCCAAACGGGTGATGACATGCACACATCCTTATATTTGTCGTCCTTAGGTGATTTGAAAAGCTAGAGATTTTCTGATACTAAAATATTCAGCCTTTGCGGTGACAATAAAATATAAGTGTCATATAGTGGCGATAAAAATTGAAATATTTTGTACCAAAATCCGTTATAACTGAAAAAATAAAAGTTTTTTATGATTTATTTTTAATAATCAATTACATTTGCAAAACATTTTTCTTATATGAAATTTAAGCTATTATTTATTGGCATTCTGGTATTTACGTTGGTTTCCTGCGGCCAATATGAAAAGGTTCTTAAGAGTACTGATTATACCTTAAAGTATAAGAAAGCTTTTGAATATTATAATAATGAGGAATATACGCATGCTGCAAATGTATTCGATCAAATTGTAGGAGTATTCAGAGGTACCAATAAGTCAGATACTGTGAGTTATTATCAGGCAATGAGTTATTATAAGCAGAAAGATTTCATTATGTCAGGACATTATTTCAAAACTTTCTTTGAAACTTATCCTTATTCATTATTTGCTGAAGAGGCTGAATATTTATCTGCCTACTGTTATTATTTGAATAGTCCGCCACCTACTCTTGATCAGGAAAATACGAATATAGCAATTGAATCATTTCAATCTTTTATGAATAAATATCCTGGTAGCAAGCATGTATTAGAATCAAGACAGTATGTTGCAGAGTTACAAGATAAATTGGTTGAAAAATCAAAGCTAAGTGCTGTACTTTATTATAATTTAGGATTATACAAATCTTCAATTATAGCTTTGAAAAATAGTTTGGTTGAATATCCAAATACCAAGTATCGCGAAGAATTGATGTGGTTGGTTCTTGATTCGAATTACGAATTAGCCAGGGGTAGTGTGGAATCGAAAAAGAGAGATAGGTTTCAGTCTACAGTAGATGAATATTATTCTTTTATAGCTGAATTTCCTAAGAGCAAATATAAAAGGAAGGCAGAGGACATTTATGAAATCTCTGGGAAAATGGTTAAATAGTTTGTAAGTTTTATCAAGTAAATATAATTTTTTTTAGATATGATGGATTATAAAAAGTCGAAAGCTCCAATCACAACAGTAACAAGGGATTTGGACAAGCTTGATGCTCCCACAGGTAATATTTACGAAACTGTTATAATTGTTGCCAAACGGGCTAATCAGATTAGCGTTGAAATGAAGCAGGAACTAAACCGTAAGTTGGAAGAATTTGCTTATTATACCGACAATCTTGAAGAGGTGTTTGAAAATCGTGAGCAAATTGAAATTTCGAAATTTTATGAGCGGTTACCAAAATCAAATTTGATTGCGCTTCAGGAGTTTTTTGATGAAGAAATATATTATCGTAATCCTAATGCTATAAAGGCTTAAAAGAGTACATGGTATCATGTACTAAGAAAGTCGAAAGTTGTTGTATATAGGTTATTTTAATAGATTTGTAAACAACAAGTCTGATGAGCCTGAAAGGGAAACATATTATACTCGGAATTACAGGTGGAATAGCAGCTTACAAGGCTGCTTTTCTTGTCCGGTTACTTGTGAAAGAAGGAGCGGAGGTAAAAGTTGTGATGACTGCTTTTGCTAAGCAGTTTATTACACCGCTAACCATGGCTACTCTTTCGAAAAATCCAATTATTGTTGAATTTTTTGATCCGGAAAATGGGAAATGGAATAGCCATGTGGATCTGGGATTATGGGCCGACCTTTTTGTAATTGCCCCGGCAACAGCCAATACAATTGCTAAGATGGCAAATGGTATAGCCGATAATTTATTATTAACAACCTATCTTTCTGCTAGATGCCCGGTAATCATTGTCCCCGCAATGGATCTGGATATGTTTGCACATGCTACAACTCAAAAAAATATTAACACGTTACGGTCAATTGGGAATATTATCGTCGAACCCGCAACAGGTGAATTGGCAAGTGGCTTGGATGGAAAAGGCAGGATGGAAGAACCCGAAAATATCATTACAATGATTAGGAATATATTGGGCGATAAAATTAAGGATCTGGCAGGGAAAAAGATTCTGGTCACTGCAGGGCCCACTTATGAACCAATTGATCCGGTTAGGTTCATTGGAAATTACTCCTCAGGGAAGATGGGGTATGCCATTGCCGATGAGTTGTGCTCTCGTGGTGCCGAAGTTACTCTTATTAGCGGACCCGTTTCGGTGAGCACCAAAAATAAAGACATTAGGGTAATTAAAATAAACACTGCGTTGGAGATGTTCAATGCAAGTGTAACTTGTTTCGAATTGATGGATGCAGCTATTTTATCTGCCGCTGTAGCTGATTTCACACCTGCCGCGCCAGCATCGGAAAAGATTAAAAGAGAGAAGGATGATCTTCATTTGGAATTGAAACCCACAAATGATATTGCTGCCGAACTGGGTCTGCAAAAGCGTAAGGATCAGGTTTTGGTTGGCTTTGCTCTCGAAACCGCAAATGAACTTCAGAATGCACAAAAAAAACTTCAGAAAAAGCAACTCGACTTCATTGTATTAAATTCACTGAATGACCGTGGCGCCGGATTTGGCGTTGATACAAATAAGGTTACAATCATCGACAGGCACAATAATATCGAAAAACATGAGTTAAAATCAAAAGATGAAGTTGCTATCGATATTGTGAATAAACTGGTTTCGTTGATTAATAATGTATGTATAGTTAACTAGTGCTATGTTAAATATAAATTTGTTGATGTGACCTGTCAGGTTTCAAAAACCTGACAAGCCTTTCAATGTTAAATATAAATTTGCTGATGAGACCTGTCAGGTTTCAAAAACCTGACAGGTCTTTCAACAGATAGAACCGCCAAATTATGTTTAATGTATCACGAGATAGCAAATGATCAATTGAAATAATTAATAATTAATTAAAAAGTACCCCAACCCCTTGAAAAGGAGCTATAACAGTTTCTTACAATTCTGAAATACTTTGTAAACAACAGAAGAAATTGTAGAGAAGAAGATAATAGCAGATAAGTAGCATATAGTTATTGCCTTTTCAAGGGATTGGGGTTCAGGAATTATTCAATATAATTAATCAATGTAGCATGAAAATAAAACTTCGGGTTTTAATTCTCTGTGGATTAATATTAATTGCCTGTACTGGTGTTGCACAGGAGTTAAAATGCAATATTCAAGTACTTTCCGATAAAGTTCAGGGAACTAATAAGAAAGTATTTGAAACGATGCAGAATGCCATTTACGAATTTATGAATAATCGGAGTTGGACAAATCATGTGTATACCAATGAGGAGCGAATAGAATGTAATTTACTCTTTAATATTCAGGATTATACGGGTTCCGATTTTAAAGGTACTCTTCAGGTACAGGCACGCAGGCCGGTTTTTAATTCTTCGTATAACACAGTGCTTCTTAATTACATGGACCAGAATATTCAGTTTACGTACGTTGAATTTCAATCACTGGAATTTAATGAATCGTCATTTACCTCAAATTTGACCTCTCTTTTAGCCTATTACGCTTATGTAATTATTGGTTTGGATTATGATTCATACTCAAATAAGGGAGGATCAGACATACTCCGAAAAGCCGAAACTATAGTAAACAATGCTCAAAATGCTTCGGAAAAAGGATGGAAACCCTTTGAGGGTAGCAGTAATAAAAATAGGTATTGGCTGGTTCAAAATTTGATGGATGATAAATATAGTCCTGTTCGCGACTTTTTTTATAAATACCATCGGTTGGGTTTGGATCGGTTAGCAGAAAAACCAATTGAAGGAAGAGACGAGATAGCTGAGGATTTAAGGTTGTTGCAGCAAGTTTACCGAAATAAACCCGACCCTTATATGCATTTAATGCAGGTGGTTTTTGATGCAAAAAGTGATGAATGGGTAAATGTTTTTTCAGACTCGTTTCCTGAAGAACGCACTAGAGTTCTTGCTGTTTTGAAAGAAATTGATCCTGCGAATGCCACTAAATATCAGAAAATTGCGAAATAGTTTTTTATCTTTGTTTTTCGAACAGATGAAAACTGAGTTTGCATGTTAACAACCCTAACAATTCAAAATTACGCTCTTATTCAGGAATTAAACATCGATTTTTCCGCTGGCTTGTCAATTATCACCGGCGAAACAGGCGCTGGCAAATCAATTCTTCTGGGAGCATTATCACTTTTGGTAGGTCAGCGTGCCGACACAACTGTTCTTCTCGATCAATCCCGTAAATGCATTGTTGAAGGTACATTTCATATCAATGGATACGGACTTGAAGATATTTTTGTTCAATATGATCTTGATTTTGATGATATTTCTGTTATTCGGCGGGAGATCAGTCCTGATGGTAAGTCGAGAGCTTTTGTAAATGATTCACCTGTTAATTTAACGGTTCTCAGAGATCTTGGCGAACGGTTAATTGATATTCATTCCCAGCATCAAAATCAGTACCTCGAAAACCCACAATTTCAGTTAAAAGTACTGGATACTTTTGCCCGAAATTCCATTTTATTACAAAAATATCGGGAAACCTACACTTTACACCGCGCATTAAAAAGTGAATATCAGAACACTTCCGAAATGGTTTCCAAAAACAAAGCCGATCTGGATTATTTTCAGTTTCAATTTGATCAGTTAAACCTTGCTAAACTGATTGTTGACGAGTTTGATTCTCTCGAACAGGAACTTAAATTCCTAACACATTCCGAAGAAATTAAATCTTCGCTGTTAGGGGTGTCAAACTGCATGTCGGGCGAATCTAATTCAGTAATTTTATTAATCAAAGATTCACTTGCATTATTTAATAGAATTAAAGGATTTTATCCTCCGGCCATTGAACTACAAAACAGGTTAGATAGCGTATTCGTAGAAATTAAAGATATTGCCCACGAAACAGAAAACTTTTGTGAGCATATTGATCATGATCCGGTTCGGGTTGATTTTGTAAAACAACGTCTTGATTTAATTTATTCGTTGTTTCAAAAGCATCATAGTGGGAGTGTGGCTGATCTAATTGGTATTAGAGATAATTTTAAAAAGAAAATTGACGAAATATCAAATGTCGATTTTCGGCTGGAAGAATTGAAAAAAGAAATTGATATGGTTCGGTCAAGCCTTGAAAACATTTCCAATGCTATTTCCTCTGAACGCAGAAATGTAATTCCTTCGATAGAAAATAAAGTGCTTGAATTGGTCAAACAGCTTGGTATACCCAATGGTTTGTTTAAGATAGAGATGACAACAACCGACGACTTTACATCCAATGGCACTGACAGAGTGAGATTTTTGTTCTCAGCAAATAAGCAAGGTGTTTTACAGGAATTGGCAAGAGTCGCTTCGGGCGGTGAAATGGCAAGACTTATGCTAAGTATCAAGGCCACTATTTCTGATGAGATCACCTTGCCAACCATCATTTTTGATGAAATCGATGCAGGTGTTTCTGGCGATATTGCTGATAAAATGGGGAATGTCATTTTTCATATGTCTGAGAATGCTCAGATTATTAATATAACCCATCTTCCACAAATAGCCAGTAAAGGACAAAATCATTATTTTGTGTATAAGGTTGATTTGGACGATAAAACACATACAAGCATTAAAAAATTGAAATCTGATGAACGCGTTATTGAAATAGCTAGGATGTTAAGTGGAGAACAACTTTCGGATGCTGCCATCAATAATGCAAAAGCACTTTTGGGTGTTGAATGAAACTTTTTCATTAAAGCGGTGTTTGAATAAAGTTATCAATTTGAGGCTGTGAAAATCTAAAATCTAAAATCAGAAAAGAATGTCGTACAATTTATTAAAGGGTAAACGTGGTTTAATTTTTGGGGCTTTAAATGAGATGTCGATTGCCTGGAAAGTTGCTGAAAAGGCACATGAAGAAGGCGCAATATTTACATTATCAAATACTCCCGTGGCTATGCGTTTGGGAGAAGTTGATCAATTGGCTACCAAATGTGCCACTATTGTAATACCTGCTGATGCCACCAGTGTTGCCGATTTGGAAAAGCTCATATCAAAATCAGTAGAACATTTAGGAGGAAAGTTGGATTTTATTCTTCATTCTATTGGTATGTCCCCCAATGTTCGTAAGGGAATTCCTTATGATGATATTAATTATGAAAATTTTTTAAAGACGTTGGATATTTCGGCTCTTTCGTTTCACAAAGTACTTCAGGTTGCACGAAAACAAGATGCAATTAACGAATGGGGTTCTGTGGTAGCTTTATCCTATGTTGCCGCGCAGCGCACTCTTGATAGTTACAATGATATGGCCGATGCAAAGGCATTGTTGGAATCGATCGCACGCAGTTTTGGATATATATATGGTAACGAAAAAAATGTACGGATCAATACTATTTCTCAATCGCCAACCATTACTACCGCGGGAAGTGGAGTGAAAGGTATTGAAACATTGATTGATTTTACCGAACGGATGTCTCCTTTAGGGAATGCCACAGCAGAGGAGTGTGCCGATTACTGTATAGCACTCTTTTCCGATCTTACACGCAAAGTGACCATGCAGAATTTATTCCATGATGGAGGCTTCTCCAGCATGGGTATGAGTAAAAAGGCTTTAAATCAATACGATAAAAGCTTTAAACCGTGTCCGGAAAAGGGAGAGAAATAAGATTGAAAAAGGTTGCAAAAGCTGACAGGTTTTAATAACCTGTCAGCTTTTGCATTGGTATTAATGCAGAAAAAATCAAGTTAGTATCTATAACTAAGTAATTTGAAATCATTTCTTAACTCCCTTAAGAAATTTATCCTCATTAGTATGCCACCAATCCTGATTAATCTGTTCCGCTATACACAAAATATCAGAATTAAATCTTGACTTTTGAGCCAAATTCTCAATCTGTAAAAGTTTTACGAGCGAAATCAAATAATCATCATCAAATCCTATTTTGTTGTGTTTTAGAATTATTTGATTTCCCTTAATTTCTATAACTAAGTTTTCCAAACCAATAGTTTTTACAAATTTACTGTATATACAGTAAAAAATTCAAGCTAAACAAATCATGTTGCTAAGTGTATATATTCAACATGTTACAAACCACAGCGCGTAATTTTCAACTATTGAGTCTTGATTCTTCATTATTCATATTCATTCTTCTTTACTTAATCTTCCAATTTATAATTAAGTACATGATCATAATTATGTTAGTTTATTTTTACTAAGGGGGTAGTTTTAAATATTGAATTGAATAAATATTGCATTATATTTGAGATTCTCATTAAAAATAAGGAGGGGGTGTGTTGAAAAAATGACATTTATCAGGGTTTTAACTTAAAATTTACTACCCATTTATAAAAAATGGGATAAAATTTAAAATACCCCCTTAAATTTAATTGTAGATTGAATATTTTTTTCTACTTTGCACCCGAATAATTATTATGTACTATTTTTATAAACCTAAATTTCAAATTCTATGAAAAGACTTGCAATGTTTCTTGCATTCTTTGTGCTTGTAGGGCTGCATCTTACTATGGCGCAAACGGTGCAAATTAAGGGTTTGGTTACCAGCTCCGAGGACGGGCAACCATTACCTGGCGCTTCGATAACAGTCAAAGGCACAACAATTGGAAGCGTAACTGATTTTCAGGGAAAATATACTCTTTCAGTTCCATCCACTGCTCAATTATTGGTGTTTAGCTTCGTGGGGATGAAAACCCAGGAAGTTGCCATTAGCGGGCGGACAATAATTGATGCCATTATTGAACCTTCAGTAGTTGGATTGGAGGAGGTTGTGGTAACGGCGTTGGGTATTACAAGGGAAAAAAAATCTCTTGGTTATACAGTACAAGACGTTAAATCAGAGGAATTAAATCAAACTAGAACAGGAAACGTAGTTACATCTCTATCGGGCAAAGTTGCCGGTGTAAGCATTACATCTGCAACGGGTAATATGGGAGGTTCAACACGTATCACTATTCGTGGTGTAAGATCCATTAGTGGTAATAATGAACCATTGTTTGTTGTTGATGGTGTTCCTCTTGATAACTCAAGTTTTAATACTTTAGATACTCAGCGCGGAGCAGGTGGTTATGATTATGGTAGTACATCCGGAGACATTAATCCGGACGATGTAGAATCCGTTTCAGTATTAAAGGGACCTAGTGCTGCTTCATTGTATGGTTCACGTGCTGCTAATGGTGTCATTCTTATTACTACAAAAAAAGGGAAAGTTGGAAAAGAAAAAATTGGTGTTGAAGTGAATTCTTCGGTGGCTTTTGAACAAGTTGCTCTCCTTCCTAAATATCAAAATCTTTATGGTGGAGGTTCAATTCAATCAGATACTCCTGAAGGGTTTGGAATAGCTACCATTAATGGAACTGATTTTTTAATTCCAGATTATGCGACAGACGAAAGTTTTGGACCTAAATATAATTCGAATTTCCAGGTTTTACAATCGCACAATTTATTCGATTGGGAAGCAAATGGCAAACAAGGATTACCAAGTACTAGCCCATGGGTAGCGCCGGCGCATGATGTAAAAGACTTCTTTGAAACTGGAGTTGCTTACACAAACAATGTTGCAGTTGCGGGTGGTGACGAAAAATCAAGTTTTCGGCTTGCATATACAAATTACGATTTAAAAGGATATATGCCTAATTCAAAAATGTCGAGAAATAGCATTAATTTTAATGGGGATACAAAACTCGGTTCTAAATTAAAGGCATTTACCTCTGTTAATTATGTTAATTCTGCTGCTACCGGGCGCCCTTCTACCGGGTATGATGATAACAACGTGATGCAGAAGTTTAACCAATGGGGTCAACGTCAATTGGACATGGAAATCATGAAAAATTATGTGAATCCTGATGGTACTCAACGTGCATGGAATCGCAATGCTTGGGATGATCCAACACCTGCATATTCTGATAACCCATACTGGACTCGTTACCGAAACTATCAAAATGATAGTCGTAATCGGTTTTATGGAAATGTTGGTTTGCAATATAGTGTTACTTCATGGTTAAGCCTTCAAGGTAAAGTGAATGCAGACTATTATAATAACAGGGAAGCTGAGCGCGTTGCCGTTGGTTCACAAGCACTTTCTCAATTCTATGAAGGGAAACGCGAATTCTTAGAAACCAATATGGATTTTTTAGCTACGGCTAAACAAAAATTTACTGACAATATTGATTTTACCGCTACCATTGGAGGTAGTCAAATGCACCGTAAAAAAACAATCAATAGGGAACAAACTATTGGTGGCCTTGTGATTCCAGATTTATATATTTTAACAAATTCAGTTTCAAAGCCAAACATTATTAACGATTTAACACAAGAAAGACAAATAAACGGCATTTATGGAACTGTCAATTTTGGTTTCTACAACATGGTTTATTTGGATGCTTCTTTGCGTAATGACTGGTCATCTACTTTAGCTAAGGGAAAGAATTCATACATGTATCCTTCTGTAACTGGCAGTTTCTTGTTAAATGAACTTACTCCTTTGAAGGAAATTTCCTGGTTAAACCTTGGAAAGATTCGCGCTGGTTGGGCTCAGGCCGGTAATGACTCAGATCCTTATTCTGATAAAAAATATTACGGGTATGTAAGTAATTTTGGAAGCGATGCAATGTATCGTGTGCCAAATACCTTACATAATCCTGAACTTAAATCAGAAATGACAACGTCTTTTGAAGTAGGAACTGACTTGCTTTTCTTTAACAAACGTATTGGATTTAGTTTCACTTATTATAACGAAAAGACTACCGATCAAATTCTTTCGGTCGCTATTTCTGGGGCATCAGGTTATGGATTTAAAACGATAAATGCCGGTGAAATTACGAATAAGGGAATAGAAGCAACCTTGAATCTTACTCCAATCTTAACAAAGGATTTTTCTTGGGAAATTGCTGTAAATTTTACACATAATAAAAATCAGGTTGTTAGTTTAGCCGATGGAATTAGTGTTTATCAATTGACGACTGGGCCTTTCAATGTCTCTGTTAATGCTGAAACCGGTAAAGCATATGGCTCACTCATCGGTAGAGACTATGTTTACAAAGATGGTAATAAAATAGTTGCCGCCGAAAATGTTACGGCAAAAGGTAAATATTTGAATGGGCCTGTTCAATCTTTGGGAACTGTTATGCCCGATTATTTAGCTGGGATTTGGAATACTTTCAAGTTTAAGGGTTTTGAAGTAGCTGCATTAATTGATATCCGCCGAGGTGGTAAATTATTTTCTACTACCAATATGTGGGGTACATATACTGGTATTCTGGAAGAAACTGCTGCAACCAATGCGAACGGAAAGAATGTTCGTGACGCTGTTGCTGATGGTGGTGGACATTTAAGTGCTGGAATATATGGTATTGCAAATGCTGATGGTTCTGTTTCATACACAGATAAGAATGGTAATCCAAGTGACGTGCCGGTTCAAAATGAAACTTACGTAGACGGTCAAACTTGGGCACATTGGGCTTATGATGGTCCTGCTGCTCAGAATGTTTTTAAAGCCGATTATGTTAAACTTCGTGAGATCCGTTTGGGGTATACCATTCCTGCAAAAGCTATTAAATTTGTTCAGAAAATAAAGGTATCGGTTTATGGGCGTAATCTTGCCATTTGGGGTAAGGACTGTCCTCACATCGATCCTGAAAATACAACCGGTTCTGGTAATATCCAAGGGATTGAAGGTGGAGCTTTACCAAGTTTACGGACTTTTGGTATAAATCTTAGCTTTAGTTTCTAATTTTAAAAATTAATAAAATGAAGAAAATGAAAAAAATATATAATCTATTAGCTCTAGTTGGGTTGATAATATTTCTTAGTGCTGGCTGTACTAAAAATTTTGAAACGATCAACACGGATCCAAACCGGCCAAATATTGTGCCTACTGTAAACCTTATTCCGACTATTGAAAAAAGATTGTTGGATTTAACTCGAGACATTTGGTTTAGTGGACGTCAAACACTGCTTTATTCTCAATACTGGTCTCAACGTAACTATACCTCGGAGGATCGCTATGCATTGAGAGATGGATCTAATAATAGTAACTGGAACAACGTATTTATTTATTTAAATAATTGTGAAGAAATTATTAAGTTAAATACCGATGTTACTACTAAATTAATGCAATCAAAGTATGGTAATAATGCAAATCAAATTGCTGCTGCAACTGCATTAAAAAGTTGGGGTATTCAATTAATGACAGATTTGTATGGTGATATTCCTTATAGCGAAGCATTTAATGCTGCTACGATTGCTACACCTAAGTATGATTCCCAAAAAGATATCTATAAAGATCTTTTGATAAAATTGAAAGCTGCCTCCGAAATGATTGTCGAGGGTGATACTGCCTTCGTTTCAGGAGATATCATATATAGTGGGTATGCCCCATTATGGAAAAAATTCATCAATTCCATGCGCTTACGAATTGCTTTGCGCTTATCGAAAATTACGGATGCTGAAATGGTAGCTTTGAGAAATTCAACCTATACCGAGGCTATTGCAGCCGGCGTATTTACATCAAATAATGACAATGCATTTGTACAGTATATAGGCGATGGAGAAAGCAATGCTCCCATGTACGAAGGAACCTTTACCGCTAAACGTAATGACTTTACAGTAACCAAAACGTTAGTGGATTTATTAAAAGGTGTGAGCGATATAAAAAACAGTAAGGTGAATCCTTTTGCTGGAATCGTTGATCCCCGTATGTACATTTGGGTGCCTAAATCTGCTAACGGAGGTTATAACGGTATGCCTTACGGTATGACCGATGCTGAAACTGGTGCAATATGGTCAACAGGTCCAAAACCTGTTCCAAGTCTTACTGGAGCAAAAAATATTGTACTAAATGCAAATGCTCAGGTTTTTTATATGGATTATGCTGAAGTTTGTTTTATGCTTTCTGAAATAAATGGTTGGGATCAAGCATGGTATACAAAAGGTATTAAAGCTTCAATGGAACGTTGGGGTGTTGCATCTGCTGATATCGATTCTTATCTTGCTTTTGTGCCTGCCGCTAGCGCTGAGAATGTTCTTACCCAAAAATACATAGCTCATTACATGGATGGAGCTGAGGCTTGGGCTGACTGGAGAAGAACTGGATTTCCAAAAAATCTTGTTCAACCGGGTGAATTTACCGGCCCTAAAAAGGATGGTTCATATACTATTTTTACTCCAATTATTGGAAACGCAATACCTAGACGTGTAACATATCCTGTTCAGGAATATACGATTAATAATGCCAATGTGAGCGCAGCTGCCACCCATATGGGTGGCAACGAGCTTAGCACCAAAGTTTGGTGGGACGGCGGTAAATAATAAACAACTCTTTTATTAAAGAAAAGCCCCAGCACTTCTGGGGCTTTTCTTTTAAAAAGGCTATGATATGAAACATTACTTGTTTTTTGGATTATTTATTCTTTGCAACTCACTTGCTTCACCTCAGCAGAGCCAAGAGTTTACTATTTAGAAATAAAGCAATCTAAATGAAATACTTATGCAAGAGGTTCAATATGTTTTTCCTAAAATTATAGATAGGTAGATTGAATATAAAAATAAGCTTGCTGAATATGGCAAATTGAATTATAGTATTCATGAAGCTTTCCGCTTATCAAACGGAGATAAATTTATTGGACACCATACCCGGTGTGGACACAGAAGCCGCAATTGGTATTATTTCGGAAATAGGTACAGATATGTCGGTTTTTGCAGATGAGCAGAAATTTGCCTCATGGGCAGGTATGTGCCCGGGCAATAATGAGAGTGCTGGTAAAAAAAAAGTTCACGAATTACGCACGGCAATAAGACATTCAAAGCATTGTTAGTGCAAGTAGCATGGGCTGCAACTCGAACAAAAGGAACTTATTTACGGGCAAAATATGATAGTTTAGTAGGGAGACGAGGTAAAAAGAGAGCTTTAATAGCAGTAGGACATAAGATCCTGTGCTCTATTTACCACATACTCAAAAACAAAGAAGCTTACAAAGAATTAGGTTCGACTTTTTTAGAAGAGAAGAAAATTAAAAACAAACTCAAAAGTATCAATCAACAATTGAAAGATTTGGGTTACGAGCAGGTAGTGTTGAAACAAGCAATTTAATATATTGAACAATTATAAAAACAAAGGACGATTTTTACTGGTGGTTCATAACCCCGAAAATGAAACTGTCTTCAACAGATAAGCACAAAGGATTGCTTCTTCGAGAGCGTACATGAAATTTTTAATTTTTTATCTGTTGTTTTTATAATTACCTAAATATCATAGATTAACAAAATTATTTACACATGAAAAAAATTATGAGTGCATATATCTCAAATAACACACCTTAAAATTATTTTTGCGAAGAGTATGAGGTTTTTATATTTAAGATATTCAGAGTAATTTTGCAGAAAAGGATAAAATTGAAGCATTCTAAAAACTTAAAAATATGATACGAACAGTATTTACGGCGAACAAAAATAATCTAACCTTATCATTGTCTGATAATTATATAAGTAAGCAACTCGAAGTTATCGCTTTTATGATCGATGTAGGAAAAGAAACTGCCAAAAGCAAGAATAAGGAAGTTAGCTTTGATGCTGTGAAGCTTGATACCAGAGGGTTTAAATTTAACAGGGATGAAGCAAATGAACGATAAGGTTTTTCTGGACATCAACGTACTTGTTTATACCCTTACTCGTCGTAGCTTATAGCTGCCACATAGCCTTGAGCCACGTTTAATATGCCTTCCATTGTCTTGTTAAACTATAACATTCAATACCGGTTTAAAATATATTTTTTCATTAACTATTGTATCGCGTTTAAATATGAATTTTCATTTTTCTAAATGTCTAATAACCTTGAGTCTAAATAGCCTGAATAGGTATCATAACTTCCAAAATTCCCCATCATTTTTTTAAAACTTTACCTACCCCGGCTCGTCATAGCGTTCCGCTACGTCGCTGCCATATGGCCTCCGGCCACATTGAATATTGTCTTCCCTTGCCTTGTTAAGACTGTAACTTTCAATACAGCCACCATTTCGGCGTAGTTTCTTGCACTCGAATAAATAAAATCTTCCTTTTGCTCAGTGTAATATTCGAAGCTGTGTGGCGAATGCCTCCTGACTTCGGCAGACGAATTTGTATTTCTGATATTTACAATCAAATAACGATGGATTTCATAAACCTGATAATAATGAGGGAATTTTCCCTCTCAGTGGTTGAAGTTCTGTTTCAATTGTAGCCCAAATAATTTCATCCTTTATTTGATAATAACATGAACCAAAATATGACGCATTCCAATCTTATCAATCGACTCAATTGAATCAAGATGTGCCTAAAATTTCTTAGTCAATAAATATACTGCGCCGAATGGTAAACTTAACGTTGGATAAACTTGCCGTCCTTTTAGAAGCCACAACAAGAGGATGATTTTACTATTAAGAAAAGTTACGAATGCTGGAACTTCGCCGTGCGTTCTGAGTGCTAAACACGCGCCTTGCTAATTGGGTATGCAACAAATAACAAAGGTTCAGGCGAAAACATTGGACAATTCTTATTTATGGCTGAAGGAAGTTGCAAAAGACTATCCAAACATGTGTTTGGACATTGGCACTATAGTTTTCGCCCGTGGCGTCTTATTAGAAAGAGCCATATGAGGCGATACTGGAACTGGAATAGGAATGAAATGTTTCTTTACCTGCCCGACTATATTTTCCCCTCATGTAAATCCCATATTGGAAAACACATTTCATAATCGTTCCAAATTATATCTCCATAATCAATCGAGTATTTTTTAAACAATTGTTTATCCAAATACTTTTTCGTCATTGGGTTCCTCGCATTTTTTAAGAAGCTAGAGAAGTCTATCAGTCTCTCAACTCCATCAGAGAATTTAAAATTAATCATATATTCCCTAATATATTCCGCTTTATTTATCGAAATTACCATATCCTTATATTTTTTTTGTTATTTTTTCTGGAGCAATCTCAATATTGTATACAAAAAAATCTATCCACTTTCTAACAATATCATCCCTATATAACTCAACTATCTTTTTGAATTTCTTTAAGTTTTGAACATCAAGTGGCTCTTTCCCATTAACATCCTTTATAATAACCTCTTTAAATTTCCCATTCTCAAAAATAATTTCAGCTTTACTTTCTCTATCCTGATATTTTCCATGAACATGAATAGGCTCATGCTCTTGTGAATAAAACAAGAAAATCAATCCGAAATACTCATACAATTTTGGCATACCTTTATCTTCAAAACAAAGATAATCAATTTATGAAAGTTCATCGAGCTTTTTTTTTCACCTGCTTGCTAACGTTGGTATCACACCCTCGCTGGTGTGTATTTGCTATCGGTGCCTTTTTTTTAATCGTTTCCGAACGATATACCCCCTTAAATTGTCAACAATATTTTTTCCATTGTTATGAAATAATACAAACATCCATAATACTTGTCTATCCATCTTAATTTCCTGCCAAGCAGACAAATAATCTACTTGGGTCACAATCATGTCTTCCAAAGGATTATTATGAATTATACTACAAATGTTCAGATAATTTTTTTAAAACTTTACCTACCCGGTTAATATGCTCCACAAGATCTGGATTTTTGATCGCCTGGTAGTTTAAAACATCAAAATGATATGGCATCGGGCTTTCTTCGTTAAGTTTCCAACTTATATCCATTATAGTTGTATGTGTTATTTGATCCCCTTTCAATGCTAGATCCACATCACTCCCATGTTTAAAATTTCCTTTTGCACGGCTTCCAAAGATAATGACTTCTTTCACCTCCGGGTATTCAGAAACCGCAGTAATTATGGATTTAATGTCGTTGTCCGATAATCCAAACATACTACCATCATTTTTGAAGGAGTTCTGCATGTAACGTTCTGAGTAAAGGATAGTAATTATTTCTTATGAGATTTACTATTTCATTAGTGGTTGCCTCATCATATGCGTGTGAGGTTAAATTACGATCCTCCAACGCTTTTAGCCAGCTGTGTCCCTCGGTGATCAGACCTGTTTCAAAGGATTTTTTTATAGCTGCCCTTGGAGATTTTACATCCATAAACCCATTGCCTTCCAAATAATCTTTCATGGTATTCCAGGCTAATTCGAAACTCATTTCGAAGAATTGGATCAGACCGGCCTTTTGAACGATATCAGGGTTGGCAATATGTAGTGCCTTTTCAAGATATTCTAACAATCTTTCAAAGTTGCTAAAGCGTTGTCGCCATCGAATGTCTGGTTCCATCATATTTATTTTTGAAAGAATATTTTTGTTAGTGCAAAATTAGAATAAATGATGTAACAACGGTTAAATTATAACGATTACTATGAAATGGTTTCATAAATAGTCTGTTTTACTTTTATCTATCTTTTAAGTGCTTATAACGTTCTCTTTTCAACTCATCCAAATTTGTTTCCCTGCAATCCTTATAGCTGTGAACGTTAGGCAAAAGCTGACAAATGTAGTCTCGATTATTTTTGCTATATTTACAAAAAAAAATAAAATCATGACAGCCACAATGTTGTATTCAAAAATTAACACTTTATCGCCTTCAATGATTAAGGAGGTTGATGATTTTGTGGATTTTCTTAAAACCAAGCAAAAACAAAAGGATAAAGTAAAAGAACGTAAATTCGGTTGCGCAAAAGGATTGATGGTAATGCATGATGATTTTGACACTCCTTTAGATGATTTTAAAGAATATATGTAATGGACTTATTGCTTGATACTCATGCATTAATTTGGTTTATAAATGGCGATTCGCAATTACCAGGTAAGGCTGTTAATTTGATTAAGGATTTGAATTCAAAGTGTTTTGTGAGTATTGCATCAATTTGGGAGATTGCCATTAAAATATCAATAGGTAAGCTGGAGTTGAATGGAGGATTTGATGATATTTCAAAACTAATGAAACGATATGAAATCGAGTTGCTCCCATTGACTTTTGAACATGTACAAAGACTATTAAAATTAGATTTTCATCATAGAGACCCTTTTGACAGGGTTATTATTTCACAAGGATTAGTTGAAAGGTTTACTATAGTGACAAAAGATGAGAACTTTCCAAAATATAATGTTAAAATAATTTGGAATTAATAAAGTCGAGTAGGTAAAGCGGAACAGCTTTTTCTAAATCAATTTTTCCTATTTTGATACCGCTTTTTCCACCACCATCCTGCACATGCAATTACAACTATTGCTCCAATAGAAAGGTAGATTGGGATTTTTCGGGTCTTTTGAAGTGTAAACGTAGTTGAAGAATTACCCGTAACAATATATCCGGCCCAGAAATAGGGATGAGCCAATACTGCATCGGAGTTTTCGATGTAGTCGATTTTGGCTTTTTGTAAGGCCTCGGAAATGGATTGGTGGCTTGCCAAATTGGTGTAAAAGTAATTCATGAGTCGTTGGCTTGTTTTGTCGGCAATAGCCCATAGCGTCATTACTACTGATTTGGCTCCGGCAGTAAAAAAACTACGTGCCAGACTAATGATGCCTTCTCCGTTATAAAACTTCCCGTTGCCCGAATTACAGGCGCTTAATACTACAAGAGTTGCTTTTATTTTCAGGTTGTATATTTCGTAGGTATATAAAAAGCCTTCGTTTACCGAATCGCTTGCATGGGTAAATATGAGCTTCGAAAACATGGGGTATTCGTTGTTAACGATGCCATGCATGGCTAAGTGAAGAACATCATAGTCAGGGGCAACCATTTTAAACCGTGCTTCGGTGGCCTCATTTTTCATCAGACTGTTACCTCCAAATATCTTGCGTATGCCTTTTACTTCTTCCAAAGTACCCGAAATTGTTGAAATCTTGCTTGAATCGCTTCGCATTGCCAAAGCATCTTTATTGATATAATTCGCAATTTTTAGATTTTTGTAAGATGGGGCTATGGATAACAGTGTTGGGTTATTGATATTTTGGCTGCCACTGTGCATAACAAATAAGGTGGCTGAGTAATTGTAGCTAATGGGGTGTTTCTTTACCAGATAGGAAAGATTGCGGTAATCAGATTTTTTTAAAGTGTCTGGAACGTTTTCAACCAGGGTTTCAAAAGGAAGTTGAGTTAACACCCTGTCGGGGATGACTACGATGCTTTTCCCATGCAGATATGGCTCTGCGCGCTGAAACAATATCTTATAAAGGGCATTGGATTGGCAGGCAAACGAACGAATGGAAGAATCGCGCATATCTTCGTACGAAAACTCAGATAGTTTGCGGCGGTAAGTTTCCACTTTCGTGAAAAAAGAACGGTCGATGGAATCGCGGAATATCCTAAAATCCTTGCGGGTAACCAAAAAGAGTGTGAGTACATTTTCTCCTACCAGGTATTGAAGAACAACCTGCCCCGGATTCAGAACCCGTTGCAACGAATCGACGTTAACGACATCGGTATTAAACTTTGTGTTGTAATAGGCAGGGAATCGTTTTTTATATTTGGCAAACAGACTGTCCTGTTCCTGTTTTAGATGGTATAGCTCCACATTGTACTCGTCGATTCGCGAATAATCGGGCTTAGGTTGGCTATAGGCCTCAGAGCGGATGCGAGCCAATAGTTCCGTTCGCGTGCGTATCTTCTCTTCCGCTCCGGAAAGGCTATCGGGAATCAACTTCATTTTTTGTGCCTTTACCCCGCGAACCATTGACAACAGCAACGACGATTTGCTTTTTTCGGTGTATTCGAACATCTGTTTGGCGTAATTTGCATTTCCTGTAAGGATATATAATTGGTTAAGCACTTCAACCATAGCAGGATAGTATTTCTTATTAAAATCGGAATAAAGCATTTTCTGCTCTTCTTTGGGGAGACTGAATGTGTATTTTAGGGAAACATCAAAGGCTAGTTTGTAATGTGCCACCGATCCATTCCAGCATCGTTGCTTAAAGTCATTATTTTTGGTTGTTTTTGCCATTTCGTTAAAAGCCCATGCTTTGTTAATTAGGGCATTCACCAAATATTGATCGTTAATGGAATGCGTTACATCAGGTAACTTGAAAATGTCAGGCGAGTATGGCTCATTTATCAGTGAATACAATTGTTTATGATAATTTTCCATCACTTTGTTAAATGGTTTTGAATAATTCCAATATAATGATGCTAGTCCCTCATATGTTTTAGCAATGGATGTATGTATTTTCCCATAATGACCAAGATACCAAGATAATTCATAATTTGCATTTTGTTCACATTTTGTGAAATTTCCGATGAAGCAATAATAACTGTACAAATTCCAGATTGTTTTTACATAAAGCATGTATTTTGAAGATAACCGTTGTTCAATATCTACTACCATATCTGATGCCTTACCGGAATTCCCTGTTTTAATCAGACTATATGCAACAATTGATTGGTAATAAAGACTTAGCTTTTGTTGAGGGTTGTGTTGAACCCAATCAATTACTTTTGAATAGTTGCCTAAAAAATAATATGATTCCAACACGTAATTAAACACTTCTGATTGACGCAAATTGTTGGTTTGTTTGCTGAATTTTGCCGCGTTCAAATAAGCATCCAATGCTTCCTGAAAATCGCTTTTAGCATAGAAAAACATACCTTTCAGCAAATAGAATTCTATTAGGAGTACGGAACTTTTATTTTTGTTTTCAATTTTTTGGGAAATGCGCTGAAACCATCGGTCGCGCAGCTCGTTCTGGTTCGAGTAAAAAAAAATCGATAGCAGCCGGTGATAGCAATTGATCCATTCCGGACTTTCGATATGCCCATGTTCCCAAACATGGATAGCCGATTGGTAAGCAGCAATGCAGGCGGGGTAATTGGTTTCCTCGTAATAGCACCATCCGAGCGATACTTTGGCCATCGCAAATCCAAACCAGGCTGTATCGCCGTGTTGTTGTAAATAATTAAGGTAAGCAATCGTTTTTGGCTTGCATTCTTTTTCAGGCTGTTTGTTGATGTCCCAATCGGCCAGGAACAAATTCACCAGCAAGGTCACCCGGGGATTTACAAATTTCGATTCTTTCCATGCATTTTTTAAATAATGAGCAGCATTCGTAAAATCCGATTTTTTGAAGGAATACAATCCAAGGTACATGTCCTCCCATATCGTTTTTGCCGGGATGTTTTTTATTTCTGATTTCTCCATGCAAATAGTCGCCAAATGCCGGCTGGCAGAGGCGAGGGGATAATTTTCCTGCAATAGGTACATCCAGGAGATATGATACCAATAGTGCGATTCGGAGAAATAATCGCTTTTGGAATGCGCCGCGTGTACAAGGTTATAGTAATAAAGGATGCATGAATCGAATTGCTGGCGGTTGAAACTTTTGTCAACCCGTTTTTGTAAGACGCTTATTGCTTGTGCTTCGGCAGCTATTGTGGTGCTTAAGCAGCCAAAAACAAACCCAATCAGCCAAATTCGTAGCCGAAACCTTCGCGTTCCCATAAAATCTTGAAAATATTCGCAAATATAAGCTGAAAACATATTGGAAATTGAGGATTATTTCTATAATTTTAAACAAACCAAAATTTATATGATATGGGGAATGAACGTTACAACAATGCAAATTTTTTGTGTGGGTCTCAATTGGTAATGTGGAAGGATAAGCCAGTCGATCCTCCTTCTCCTCCTCCAGAACCAACGCCTAAGAAGGTTTGATTTGAAAAGGAGACGCACCTCTTTTCAAATCGCAAGATTTTGAATGTACATGTGAAGTTCAGGAGAAATCTTGAACTTTTTTTTGTTAACCACAACCCTTTGAAAAAGGGTTATAACTGAGCCTTATTTATCACATGTTTTGTATTGTAGCAATAGTTTCATCTGATGGTTAATGAGAGTTCAAAAGATGCTGGAAGCTGTTATAGCCCATTTTAAACTTAGCAAAGCGATCTCACGACCTCAGGAAGTAGCGGGTTGGGTTTAATTTTGTTTAAGTCAACGACTTTTAAACACGGTATATTATTTTAAACTGCTTTTCCCCTTTAATCAATTGATATTGACGTAAACTAAATAATATGTGCATATTATATCATCATGTTTTATTATACTAGCTTTTATCAGTATATCAACCGATTACATGGTTTTACTTGTCTGAGAGAGATAAGCAGTTATTTTAATTAACCCCAACCCCTTGAAAAGGGGCTATAACAGTTTCGAACACATTTTTAAATTGTTAAATTTGAAGAAAAAATTTGATGCCCACAAAGTTAAACAACCTAACTCATTTAAAAGATACGCGTGATCATCTTCGAAAAAATATGACCAAGGCTGAACTGGTGCTATGGGAAGTGTTAAAAGATAAAAAATTGAGTAAACGTAAATTTAGGCGCCAACATAGTATTGGAAATTATATAACCGATTTCTATTGCCCCTCTGAAAAGTTGATTATTGAACTTGACGGACAACACCACTTTATGCCTGAAGGAATTGAAAAAGACTTGGAGAGGGATAATTATTTGGCAATGATGAACATTAAAACACTTCGTTTCGAAAATATTGACGTACTTAATAATCTAACCAACGTACTGAAAATAATCAAGTCTCATTTTAAAACCAACCAATAACTATCAAATAACATCATCCCTTTACATTTTTTGAGTGCTCTTTAAAAAATGATATTATTGTGAAGCATTATAACTTCCCGCTAGTAAGAAGCTGTTAGCCCCTTTTTAAGGGGTTGGGGTTAATTAAACAATACATTTTCCAGTACTCACCAAGCTTAAAGTTGAATTAAGGTGGAAATGGTCGTAGGGGTTTCCCTTGTTGTGTGTCGTCACATGTTAAAATGTGGTCCGGGGCCGGGCGATAACGTCGCATCGGGACGCTACAACGAATTTGGTCGAATGTCGTGTGGACGACAGTATAAAAAAGACGCAGCCATGAAGGATATAGACGGCTAAGGCAAAGCCTAAGCCGAACAAAGGGGAGCATTTCAAGAACAGAACAATGCCAGTCTATCGTTGTTTTATTTCCATCATTTTTGTATCTTCGAACAAAAAAAATCTTTTATGAAGCGGGCGTTGATTCTTGTCTTATCCATTGTGGTTTTTGCAGTACTTGGTTATTCTGTTCTTCGTTATTTAAAATCTGATAAGAATTTGACCCCTTTTGGTCGGGAATCGGAAGAGGAGGAATCGGGGAAAGAGGGAAAGGACAAGCCAGAGAAATTTCTTGAATATTATCGTGCCATCACAACCCATATTGGTGAGACATCTAGCACGTTTCCTGAAGGATATGTGATGGAGGAATTTCTGAAGGCTACCACCCGTAATGCTGAAAAGTCAGCCAAAGCTCAGTTACCCTGGTTGAGTCGCGGTCCCTATAATGTTTCGGGTAGAGTGCGCAGTATAATTGTAGACCCGGACGATGCCACATCCAGTACATGGTTTGTGGGTTCCGCTTCAGGTGGGGTTTGGAAAACCACTGATGCAGGGAAAACATGGAATAATATCTCAGGGAATTTACCCAATCTTGCCACAGGCTCGCTTGCTATGGCAGCTACAAACCATAGTACCATTTATGCAGGTACAGGTGAAGGATTTGGCGGATCTGGTATGGTTACCGGTGCCGGTATATTTAAAACCACAGATAAAGGGATTACCTGGACACTATTAACAGCCACGAGCAAGAATCGCGATTTTTTCTTTGTTAACCGAATAATGATTGATCCGGCGGACGAAAATCATGTAATAGCCTGCACCAATACTGGCGTTTTTCGCTCCCTCGATGGGGGAACCAGCTGGAAGATAGTTTATAAAAGCAGTAATAAAGTTCAGGATATAAAAGCTGAACCGGATAATTTTCTTATTCAATACGCTGGCGTAAACTCTGTTGGAGTGATTAAATCCACAAACGGTGGTGAAACCTGGAATATTTCTTCTTCCGGAATTGGGGAATGCCATCGGGTGGGACTTACGATATCTGCCTCCAATCATAATAAAGTATATGCATGCATTGAGGGTCCAACCAGTTTGACCTATGTTTATCTTAGTCAGGATAGAGGAGTTACCTGGAGCAGGTTTAAAACGAGTGTCACCTCAAACTTTGTAGAATATCTTGGAGCGCAGGGCTGGTATGACAATACAATTGTTTGCCATCCATATAATGATTCCATTGTGTTTATCGGAGGAGTGTATCTTGGTTCTTATAAGTTTTCAAGCCAGAGCCAATTGTCAGCGCCTCAGGTTATAAGGGCAGATACTTTTCAAACTGCATCGTTTTTGTCGTTTATTAATTTTGGTGGGCAATTCCTCAGCGGAGGCCTTCAAACTGGTGATAAAAACAATGCAGTTAATTTAAAAGATTCTGATTGGGTTGAAGTAGAAGTGAGGTATGGTTCGGGAATATCGCAAAATGCCCACCGTTTTACTGTCCCTTCCACATCTGGAACCAATGGTGATGGTGGAGCTGGTGTTCCTGCAGGCAGCTATATATACAAAGATTATGTTTCTGTGCCTTTTCAGGCTTGGGATATAAAACATAACAGGCAACTTATGGTAAGCTTTCGCGATCAGGAGCGGGATGGGGCGTTTAACCTTATTCAGAGGAGCGCTGCCAGCGATGTCACTGGGCGTGAATATTTTTTTATCAACGCTGTGGCTTATAAACCATTGCCAGATACCAGTATTGCCAAAAACGGTGGGCAAGCCTATAAACAATTGTATTTTTTCTGGCCAACACTGGCAACGGGAGCTATATGGAATCCGAATACACTTCTCACATCTAAAATAGTGATCAATTATGGACAAATCAAGCTCCAACTAGGACTCGCAACAATTGTTTCGGATGGAGCAGGGGATCAGGGAAGCAAAAATTCAAATTTACATGTCGATCATCATGTGCTTTTACCGATACCGATTGATCCTGCCAAGGGTACATTTTATTTATTGAATGGTAATGATGGTGGTTTGGGTATTTCTAAAGATCAGGGGAATACATGGACCCAACTAACCAACGGGTTTATCAATACCCAGTTTTACGGAGTTGATAAAAAGCCAGGTTCGCAGGAATATATTGGAGGCATGCAGGATAACGGAACATGGCAGTCCCCTTCCGGAAAAATTGCAACCGACACGACAAAGTATTCCTTTAAAATTGGAGGTGATGGGTTTTCAGTACTTTGGCATTCGCAAAACACGAAACAGATCATCGGAAGTGTCTACAATAATAAGTTTTATTTGAGTAAAGATGGCGGTGCAACTTGGCAAACTGCCGATAAAGGAATTAATGAGGATGGCCCCTTCATTACCCACATAGGGTATTCCGATCAACGACCTGATGTGGTATTTGCTGTTGGGAAAAACGGGGTATGGAAGACAACCAGTTTTGCTACATCCTTAATAACTCCATGGAATAAAATAGTTATCAATGCCGGTTGGAGTTTGGATGGCGCTGTTAGCAGCCAACATAATGTGGCAGTGTCGTTAGCGAATCCTAATATTGTATGGGCTGGTGCCGGAATGTTAAAAAATCCTTTTCTGGCCTTATCCGTTTCCTTAAATGGAGGAACTAGTTTTGCGACAGCATCGGTATACGATTCAGTAACACTTGGTTATATAAGTGGATTAGCTACCCATCCAACAAATCCGAATGAAGCATTTGCTTTGTTCTCGTATTATGGTAGCCCTAAAATATTGCGAACCATGGATTTGGGAAAATCATGGAGAGACATTTCCGGGTTTAATAAGGACAGCACCAGCAAGAACGGTTTCCCCAATGTAATGGTAAATTGTTTGTTGGTGATGCCTTTTGATACCACCTGGATATGGGCAGGAACCGAAATTGGTCTGTTTGAAAGTCGTGATAACGGAAAATCGTGGGCATATGCTGATAATGGATTGCCTCCCGTCTCCATCTGGCAAATGAAAACAAGGGATAATGAAGTATTGGTGGCTACCCATGGACGCGGAATCTGGACCACTCAGATTCCCGGAAGTGGTCTGGGTTTTAAAGATTTATCGATAAAGCGTTTTAATATGACGGTCTACCCAAACCCGGTAGACGATAACATACGTATTACTTTCTCAAATACTTACAAAGGTCAGGTTGCTATTAGTATCTATGACCTTGATGGACGAAAAATATATCAGACATTGACAACAAAATCGGGCCAAGACTTTGATTATAGTTTGGCTGTTAGTTTTTTACATTCTGGCACCTACATTATCACGGTCGATTATCAGAATCAGCTGGCAACGGCTAAGGTGGTGAAACGTTAGATATTGATTCAAATCGAATAAAAAAGGACAGCGTTTAATTGCCTTGCAAAACATCTAATTCATGAAAACGTTTTTCGCAATCGGTGCAATTTTCTTATTAAATGTTGTTGTTTATGAGAATGGATATGGCCAAAAAACAATGTCCATTCATCAAGTTCAAAACATGGAGTATGAAAGCTTAAAGCAAAACTATTCCGAGCAACAATGGGATAGCATTAATCAGTTTATTGCGTTAAAGTCGGTCAATATAAAAACGGGGCAATCATGTAATCTGAAGAAGATTGTTTTCGGCTGGCATCCATATTGGAATGGAACCGGTTACAACGAATATGATTTTTCACTTCTATCCGATATTGCTTATTTTTCCTATGAAGTAGATCCGTCAACGGGGAGTTATAGTTCCATTCATGCATGGAAGACAACCCCGGTAATTGATTTAGCCAAAGCCGCCGGAACAAGGGTAAGTCTCTCCGTTACTTTATTTTCGGGACACCACACCTTATTTGAAAACGAGGTAAGTTGCCAAACGCTAATTGATAGCCTTATCAATTTAGTTACTTTTCGTGGTGCTACTGGTGTGAATATCGATTTTGAGGCAGTTCCTTCCAGTCAACGTGATAATCTTTCGCGATTTATTAAAAATCTAGGATCACAGTTCCATAATAAGATTCCGGGATCGCTTGTTTCCATTGCTATTCCATCAATCAATAAAAATCAAACGTTCGATGTAAAAAGTATGGTTCCCTTTGTCGATTTATTTATTATTATGGGTTACGATTATTATTATGGAGGAAGTTCGAATGCTGGTCCCGTTTCGCCCAAAAATAATGGCAAACAATGGCCAGCCTATGATGTAACCCGTTCGGTTCGGTATTATCTGGAAGCAGGTGTGCCAAATCAAAAATTGTGTTTGGGGGTTCCGTATTATGGGTACGATTGGCCCACAATGGATGAAAAACTTAATTCGCCCACTGAGGGTAAAGGTAATGCTCGTTTATATAAAGATGCGGTATCGCGTGCAGCCGATTATGGTCGTTTGTGGGACAGACATGCTTCGGTGCCCTATTTTGTATATCAAACCGGTGAAAAATGGCGACAATGTTGGTATGATGATGCCACGAGCCTGGGATACAAATACGACCTTGTGAATATGTACAATATCGCAGGTATTGGAATTTGGGCACTGGGTTACGATAGGTCAAAAACCGATCTTTGGAATGTACTCCGAGAAAAGTTTTCGAACTGCGGCAATAATGAATGCTTCGGAAAGTTCAACGATATGGGAGGCCCGGAAGGTAATTATTTTTCTCCTGACCAATACTCGTTTACTATTCAACGGAAGGATACCGGAATGCTATCCCTAGTTTTTAATGACTTCGATGTTGCTGCCACAGATACAATTTGTTTTTACGATGGAAAGGACTTCACAGGAAAGCTTTTGGAAAAACTTACCGGTACCCAAACGCCCGGAGTGATTAGTTCGAAAAATGGAGCTATATCTATTCGTTTTGTTTCGGCCGGAACAAAAACTTCAAAAGGTTGGGAAGCACAGTGGAATTGTGGCGAAAGCTTGGTCCCCGAAAGTTTGAACTTGTCACATAAGTCATTATACGAAAATTTACCATTTGGGTCGTTTATCGGGCGATTATCAATAAACGGGAATTTATTTAGTACAGCCAACACCAAGCAAACCTTCAGTAATAATGATAATTCCGACAATTCAAATTTCACTGTGTCAGGCGATTCGCTTTTTTCTAAGGTTGTATTCAATTTCGAAAAACGAAAATCATACAAAATAACTGTTCAAGGAATTGATTATTTAAACCGAAACGTAGCAAATGCGTTTGAAATATCAGTGATTGATAAAAACGACCCCCCGGTATTTTTGAAGCAAATTCCCAATGTTTCAGTAAAATTGGGAGAACCCTTTCAATACACGTTGCCGGAAAACCTGACATATGATGAGGATGGGGACAGGCTTTCGTTGGGGGTTAAGACCATAAGCGGATCCGTTGTTCCCGCCTGGCTTTTGTTTGATAGCATAACGAACACTTTTTATGGAATTCCCGGAGGAGACCAGGCTGAAACGCTCAAACTGTTATTGGAGGTCTCCGATTCTAAAGGAGGTATTTCAACCACTAGTTTTGGGATAGATATAGAAAAGCCGGTTGGTTATATCGATTCTTTATCTTCTGAAATTATGGTTTACCCAAATCCATCACGGGGAACTGTTTATTTGGTCGTTTCTCGTGAATTAGGCCAGCGTTTGTATCTTTATGTAGATGTGCTTGACAGCAAAGGGAAAAAAACAGGTCAGTACCCTTTACTTACCAATGCGTTGCATAGAAGAACTTTAACGCTCGATTTGTCGTTTCTTCCCAAAGGTTTGTATTTTCTGAAAATCAGGGCAGGAGATAAAATTTACGCAAAAAAAGTCATCGTCTTTCCCTTGGAGTAGATGGATGCGTTTTCAAATTTAGATACATACTCCCTTAAAAAATATTGCCCTAATTTTGTAACCATCCAATAAGGTATAAGGTTAGATATAAAGATTATTTATTTTCTAATTAGTTCTACTCTCGCAGCTAAATTTTTTTATGATTTTTCAGCTTTTTTCCCTCCTGCACTAAAGGTAGAAACCTGAAAAATCAACCTGTTTCCTCTAGAGATTTAGAGTAGAACAGGTTGGTTTTTCTAAAGTGTCAAAGTGGAATTTGGATATAGATACGAAACTAACCTTTTTATAATCAGCCACCCAAAGGCTGTTTCCTTATTGCACTTCCCTTTAAGGCATAATACACTATAAAAATAAAAAACGGGATTGGGGCAAAGAAACCCGCCGACATATTGTATTTATCAGCTATGAGACCCATAATTGGCGGGAAAACAGCCCCTCCAACAATAGACATTACTATAAAGGAAGCAGCTTTCTTAGTTTTTGAACCAAGATCTTTGATACCTAATGCAAATATTGTTGGAAACATTATCGACATGAAAAAGAAAACAGCATAAAGTGCTATAAGTGATACCCAACCTGCATTCATGCTCACAACAGGTAATAACAGGCAACACATCAATGCATATACTGCAAGCATTTTTGCTGGTTCAAAAAATTTCATTAGCAGACTGCCGGACATCCTCCCAATCATAAACAAAGCAAAACCGATAGAGAGAAAATATGGGCCGTTTGCTACATTAAAATGTGGGGTTTGGTTAGTATCCGTTACAAAATTGATAAGATAACTAAAAATACCCGTTTGCGCTGCTACATAGGAAAACTGAGCAATAACAGCAAGCACAAAGTGTCGTTGCTTAAATAACGGTTTGTTTAGGAACTGATTATCAGTTACAGCAACATTAACGTGTTCATGGGAGACTTCTTCATCTGTTATTTCAGGTAACTTGGTTTTAATAAAGATGATAGCTACGAGTAACACAATTCCTCCAATAATTGAATAGGGCAAAATCATGGAACTAAGTTTTTCACCTTCGGCGGCGCCATTATTTCCATAAATAAAAAGGCCGATAAGCGGGCCAATTACCCATGCTAATCCATTGAATGATTGCGAGAAGTTAATACGACGTTCTGCCGATTCTTTTGGACCAAGTTTGGTTGTGTAAGGATTGGCGGCAGTTTCTAAAGTTGCCAGTCCGCATCCCATTACAAACAAGCAAATAAGGAAGATCCAGAAAGATTCGAAGGAAGTGGTTGCAGCAATTAGAAATGCTCCTGTAGCGAAAAGTGACAAGCCGAGTATGATGCCTTTTTTATATCCAAATCGTCGCATGAAATATCCTGCAGGCAATGCCATACCAAAATAGGCTGTATAAACGGAAAATTGAATCATGCCAGACTGAGCTTTTGACATATTCAGCATATCCTGAAAATGTTTGTTTAATGTATCCAGCATCCCGTGAGCAATGCCCCACATAAAAAATAGTGAGGTTATCAGAATAAATGGGATTAAATAATCCTTTGTCGTTAATTTATGTTTGTTCATGTTTTATATGTAATTAGCAGCATTGTGAGAACAAATTCGGAATTATTTTAATTCAATTTTGATGACAGCATCAATTTTTCCGGGTGAATCTTTTGCTTTATCAGCGTTGATGAATAAATTGCCGGGTTCGTTATTGCCCCACCATGAATTTTGAAATGACAATTCAGCGCCGGAACTTAACAAAAATACATTTTTAGCTTTGTCGCCTATCCCCTTGGCATTGAGTGCTCCAAGAATTGGGTGCATCCAATGAGCATAAACTGTATTGTTTTTTTGCGTGTAACGACCCCAATCAGGTTTGACTAAATTGGATGCGCCACAACCATAAATACTTTCGTTGTTTTTGTCCATCCATTTCCCCACTTCACTTAAAATGCGAATACTTTCGTCGGGTATGTTTCCACGTGCATCCGGACCAACATTCAACAGCATATTTCCGTTTTTACTTACACAGTTCACCAAACAATGCACAATCAATTCGGGCGATTTCCAGTTGTTGTCCGATTCAGTATATCCCCAGTTATTGTTAAGCGTTAAGCAGGTTTCCCATGGAATAGAATTGCCATATTTATCTATCAACGGGGCATCTGGAATGCCTTGTTCGGGTGTTTCAAAATCGCCGATGAAGCTCACCATTCTTCCTGTGGTGGTGGTTCCATTATTGATATCAAGGCGGTTATCGAGAATAATATCGGGCTGATATTTGTGAACCATTTGGAGCAGTGATTTGGCTTTCCACTTTTCGCTATTATAGTTGTCAAACGAATAGTCGAACCACATGATATCGATTTTACCATAGTTTTTAACCAATTCTTCTACCTGACCATGCATGTATGTGAGGTAATTATCCCAATTAAATTTGCGTTTGGCATAATCTTTATCATCGCGTTGCGGATGATTGCCTACGTTAGGATAATCTGCATGATGCCAGTCGATAAGGGAATAATAAAGTCCCACTTTTAAACCTTCAGCACGAAATGCATCAAGAAACTCACGAACAATATCACGTCCGTTAAATTTTGTACTTGCTTTATAATCTGTAAGTTTACTATCGAACATACAAAAGCCGTCATGATGTTTGGCAGTGAGTACAGCATACTTCATCCCTGCTGCTTTTGCAGCCTTTGCCCATTTTTTGGCATCAAAATCAATGGGGTTGAAAACATCTACATATTTCTGATATTGTTCTGTAGTCAATCGCTCATTTGATTTCACCCATTCTCCGCGGGCTGGCACGGCATAGGCTCCAAAGTGTATAAACATTCCAAAACGGGCATCACGCCACCATTGTGTGCGTTTCAATACCTGTTGGTAATTGGACTGATATTCTTTTGAAGCTGTTTCCTGACCGGTTATCATACTTCCAAATACAAAAATTGAAGAAATAAATAAAATGACTTTTTTTTTCATGGTAGTTAATTATGTGTTTATTTATAAAGTGCACCGTAGGTATTGCAAGCCCTGTAATCTGATCCTTCAGCATCCATACCGAATGCACCCCAGGCGCTTGGGCGAAAGATATTAGCATCGCCTACATTGTGCATCGAAACGGGTATACGAAGCATGGATGCAAGAGTGATTAAATCAGCGCCTATGTGTCCGTAACTGAATGCACCATGGTTTGCACCCCAATTGTACATTACCGAGTAAACATCGGCAAAAGCTCCTTTGCCCGTAAGATTGGGAACAAACCATGTAGTGGGCCATGTTTGGTTAGTGCGCTCATCAAGAATTTTATGAATATCGGCAGGAATGTCAGCCGTCCATCCCTCAGCTAATTGTAATACAGGACCCAAACCTTTGATAAGGTTAATTCTTGCCATCGTTACCGGCATATTTCCTTTGGTAAGGAAGTGTGACGAATATCCACCTCCCCGAAAATACTCCTGAGAAGCCGGATACCATGTGGTAACATCAAGACATTTTTTTGCCTCTTCTTCCGAAATTTCCCAGAAAGGTTTCATCGCTGGTTTTCCGTTTTTGGACATTACTCCACTACCATCCAGCGATGCTGAACCGGAATTTATAAGATGGATCATTCCATTAGCGGCCAATCCGGAGAGTGTTTTCCCTGTAACCCTTTTAACAGCTTCGGGACTCCAATATGTTCGCACATCAGCAAACACCTGGGCTGTATTGGTAAGAAGATGGCCAAAAAGCATGGCTACACCGTTGAGACAGTCGTTTTCGGTAGCCACTACAAATGCTTGACGGATACCATTCCAATCGAAGGATGAATTAAGAATTGCCTCTGCAAAATCGCCGTTTGGCATATGGTCGGTCCATTGACGTTGTCCCTGAAAACCAGATGCAATAGCATTATGCCCGTGAGCTTCTTCACCAAATCCCATAGCTGCAAGTTTCGGATTGCCAATCATCATGTCGCGCATAATGAGGGTCATTTTTATCACATATTCCCAGATTTCGTCTTTTTGCTTACGCGATTTCTGGTCTTTGGTGGCATTAAAATCATGTCCTTCTTTGCAATTAGCCTTAGTCCAGCTGAGGGCTTTTGCAAATTCTACTTTATCGTAAATACCTTCGTTTACACGACGGATAATTTCACTCATATCCGAATATTCAGTTCTCATTCCAAGATACGACTGAAAGAAATCAGCATCAACAATTGATCCTGCAATACCCATCGACACCGAACCAATGGAAAGGTATGACTTCCCGCGCATAGTTGCCACTGCCAAACCGGCTTTGGAAAAGCGAAGGAGTTTTTCTTTCACATCCTCAGGAATTGATGTGTCACTAGAATCCTGAACATCACGTCCGTATATGCTAAAAGCCGGGATGCCTTTTTGGTTATGACCGGCAAGGGCTGCTGCCAAATATACTGCTCCGGGTCGTTCTGTACCATTAAAACCCCAAATTGCTTTAGGAATGGAAGGATTCATATCGATTGTTTCACTACCATAGCACCAGCAAGGTGTTACCGTAATAGATACACCTATGTTTTCGCGTTCGAATTTTTCGGCGCACAAAGCAGCTTCTGACACTCCACCAATGCAAGTGTCAGCTATCACACATTCGACTTTGCTTCCATCAGGGTGACGAAGGTTTCCGCTAAGCAGATCAGCCACACGTTTAGCCATTCCCATGGTTTGGTTTTCAAGTGATTCGCGGACACCACCTAGGCGTCCGTCAATTGTTGGGCGTATACCAACTTTGGGTAGCGCACCACGTAATCTATTAGTTGTCATAATAATATAAATTTATTCGTTAATTTTTAAATGATACTTGTTACTTGTTGCTTGTTATCTCAATCTAAAATCTAAAATATTTCACAAAGATCCTCTCATAATCAATTTTGTAGGAATCATTTCATACATTTTTTGTTTGGTACTGATAAACTCTGCCGCTTTGGCACCCATGGCAGCAAAATCAGTCGAAATCACCGTGATACCATTTTCAATAATTTCGTACATGGGTGTATCATTGTAGGCAATAATGCCAACATCTGTTCCAATTTGCAGCCGTTTTTCCCTGCAACACTTTACTATTTCAACCAAATCGTTTTGCCTGATGATGAAATAAATATTTCCTTTCATGAAATTTGCGCATTCAATAGATTTTATGACTTCTGATTCAAGGTTTTGATCTTTGCAAAATTTCTTAAAGTATTTGGTTGTTATTTTGGGATGTTCCGATTCTTCCTGCATATAGAGGTAAAATTTCTTATATTTTTTAATCTGCTCAATTCCGGAAAGGAGACACTGATATACTGATTTTCCAAAATCTTGATAAACATAAGAATAGCTTTCTTTATCAAAATCTCCCAAGTCGAGAAGCAGGAGTTTGTTGGGGTCAATCTTGCGCAATGATGCATGTATGTTTTCGTTGCTAAAATTCATTACCACATAATTATTATATCTGCCCAAACTGTCTAATATTACAGTTTCAAATAAATATTCATTATAAAAATGAAAAACAATGTCGACCTTATAGTTTTTTGGCAGATTTTTTATAAACGAATTGTATAACACGTCTTTGAATGGACTGTACACATCAAGAAGCAGCAATATTTTATTCATATTACCAATTACATGATAACCTTTTCCTGGTGTAGAATCTACAATTCCCCGTTGTTTTAATTCCTGATAGGCTTTAAAAACAGTATCCCTCGATAAAATATATTGATTGCTTATTTTATTTACTGATGGTAATGCATCTCCGGGTTGAAAATCACCCTGACTTATGGCGTTCGCTATAACATCTACCAGATGTTGAACTTTGGTAGAGCTATTGGTTGGATTTATTTGAAGTTCCAAAGACTTCATTTAGTTATATTATTAATATACAATTAAATATATCTATCCTGTCCTGTTCTGTGCTGATACAAATATATTAAATTTTTGAAATTGACAATAAGTTTTATAAAGGGAAATAAAAATAAATGTAAAGTGTTGTATTTTTGCGCGATTAATTTTTTTTGAAAATAATAGATGCGTTATGGAACTCCGATTAACTGCCGATGGATCAAATACTGTGGTTTCTGATATTTTTTCAGAAACATATCATTCAGTGAATGGCGCCGTTACAGAGTCAATGCATGTGTTTATCGACACTGGATTAAAAGCTTGCACGAAAAAGCGCATCCGCGTTTTCGAGGTAGGTTTTGGAACCGGACTTAATGCCTTATTAACAAGCATTGAGGCTGAAAAACACAACCTTCATATTGAATATCATTCTGTTGAACTTTATCCGATAACTTTAGAAACCGTTGAGCATCTGCGTTATCATGATTTTCTTTCGTCGGATATTCAAATATTTAAAACCATGCATGAGGCACCTTGGGATCTGCTTGCACAAATCTCACCAAACTTTCAATTAAAAAAAATCGCCGCTAATTTGCTTAATATTCCTTTGACAGATTTTTATGATGTGGTTTATTTTGATGCATTTTCACCTGGTATTCAGCCGGAATTATGGACCAGAGACATTTTTACAAAATTTTACAATCATATGTTTCCCGGTGGAATAATAACAACTTATTGCGCAAAGGGCGAAGTTAGAAGGAATATGAAAGCTTCGGGGTTTGAAGTGGAACGCTTGCCTGGCCCTCCCGGGAAAAGGGAGATGTTACGTGCAAAAAAAGAGCGTAGCTAAAAACTACGCTCAGCACTTTGAGTGACAGAAAATTCAAAATCTTATGTTTAATTTTTTGAACCAAGCAGTTCAAGATCCTTAATGTTGATAACCAAAGACGATTTTACCCCACCTTCTTTCGATTCGTATCCTTCACTTGTTGGTATTCCTTCAATATAAACGCGTTGCCCTTTTTTCAGAAATTCGGTTATTTTAGTACTTTGGTCGCTGTTTTTCCAAAGAACGGCCTTAACCCATTCTGTTTTTTCAACTTTGTTTCCATCCTGATCCTTGTAATCCTGATGAACTGCTACGTTAAAATTAATGGCCTTTCGATTGCCTACTTCCCTAATTTCGCAATCATTGCCTAATGCTCCGGTTAACAAAAGTTTAATCATGGTTGTTTATTTTTGATTAATAATTAATAATTAGGTACAATGGAAATTTAAAACAATGATTTGATATTCGCAAATACATTTGTAAGTTTTTTGTTAAAAACCTGACGGAGTAATATTTATATTTTTTAGAGGGATATTATACGATTCTCATTGATCGTGTTGCTTTTCATTTTCGTTACGCTCTTGATTTCGTTTGTATAGTATATAAACAACTACGCCAAGGGTTACAATGATAATTAGTTTTATAAATGCGTAGAATGAATACATGGCGTATGGTTTACATATCTTTATTTTGTAAGCAATTTTATATACCAATATTACAAAATATCTTCTATGCCGGCAGCATTTTTTTGATAATTCTTAACTTATGTGAGTATTGATGTGTATCAACATTAAAAATTCCCTGTTCGTCCAGCTTATCTATTCTTACCTTGCCTGATGAATGAATTATAAATGACTTTTCCAGAATAATTCCGGTATGAATAATATGTCCATCTTCTCGCTCAAAAAATGCAAGATCTCCGGGATGGGCTAAAGTAATTTTATCAATTGTTATTCCTGTTTCCGCCTGTTGATGTGCATCCCGGGGAATAGAAATACCGTTCATTTTAAATACAATCTGTGTTAATCCCGAACAATCGATGCCAAAAATGGTGCGCCCACCCCATAAATATGGAGTATTCAGATATTTAACTGCTGTACCGGCGATGTCTGTTTTTGAATTAGGATGTTGAAGTTCGGCACTATTTTCAAGCATTATGGCACTATTCCCAATTATAATTTGGCCGTTTTCTTCAATTAGTGTGCTTCCGCCTGCTAAAAAAGTAATTGGAATATGGGTAACCGATTGAAATATCTTACAAACAACATCTTTTAGATATACCTTCTGTTTTTTCTTAAAACTGAGCATATCTTTTTCGTCTAAAGGCGTAATCATCTTCGATGTTATCCAACCCTTATAATTGTCAAAATGTGTTTTAATCAGGCTCCAGGCGCCATCCGTTTGTATTACATCAAATGTCTCCCCAAATAAAATCTGGGTCGTCATCTCACTTCGTTCGGCAGGCTCTTTTCTAACCGGTATTAATGTTAATTGGCAAATCCCTTGGTTTCCCATAGCTTTGTATTAAACTAGTTAAGTATCAATTTGCATCTTGTAAAACAATATAATGATGAAAGAATTAATTCAGCCTTCTTGCATTTTAGATTTTCAAAATATAAAATTAATCCAATAATCTATTGTAGTAACCATTTTACGTAATTTTCTCTAATTGTTCATTAGGATAAGAATTTTTTATTTAGAATATTTATAACATTTATTCGCTAAAAATCAAATTATAAGTTAGATACGTTTAAACTAATTTAGAAACTACATTCTCTGTAGTTCGGATTAAAATAGAATAATAAAAGATACATTTGTCTTAAATTATTAATTGTAAAATATCGTTGTCAAACTAATAACTTTTTGTCGTGATACTAACAATGATTGCTTTAATTGCTTTTACTACTCGTTTTTTTATGAAAAAGAAGAGTAGTGCCGTAAACATTAATCAAACCAACCTTGCTTACGATGGCCAATCTGGCGATTGTGGTTGTGGTGGATGTGGTTGTGGCGGTGGTGGTAACTAATTCATTAAGGTGTTGTTTTCTTTTCTTAGATCGAAAAGGTGGAAGGGGTTCCACCTTTTTTAGTTTGTAACCATGTGTTTCAGTTTTTCGGTGATATACGTTTTCAGTTTACCGTTGTTGTCGCTGTAAATAAAGTATCCATCAAGTCCTTTCTCTTTTAAAAGGCCAACACTCTTTTCGAGACCCAGCACCATGCAGGCGGTACCGTAAGCGTCGGCTGTTATACAATCGTCGGTAACAATCGTTGCGCTTAATAAGGTGTTTTTTGCCGGGAAGCCGGTTTTAGGGTTTAAATGATGGGCGAACTTAACTCCGTTTTCGATAATAAATTTTCTGTAATCGCCTGAAGTAGCCATCGCCTTATTGCTAATTTCAATAATGGTTTGTAATTCGGTGCCCGGGGTCATGCTGCCATCAACAGGTTTATCAATGCCGACACGCCATTTGTTTCGTTTCGGATTTTTCCCTGCTGTTTTCAGTTCTCCACCAATTTCAACACAATAGTTTTTAATATTTTGTTTCTCAAGAAATTCAGAAACAACATCTACGGAATATCCTTGAGCTAAGGCATTCACATCGAGGATAATACTATCGTTTTCCTTTTTAATTTTTCCGTTTTCGAGGTGAACTTTATCCATACCAACATATTTTAAAATTTGCAGGATACGTGCGCTATCATGTGCTGCATGAGTTTTATTATAAAATCCCCAGGCTTTTACCAATGGGCCAACGGTGATATCGAACATTCCTTCGCTGGCTTTATTTACTTCTAATGCTTTGTTAAAAACTTTGGTAACCATTTCATCTGCCATCACATCTGAATCGTTTCGGTTAATTCGTGAAAGAACGGAATTCGGTTCCCAAGCCGAAAGGGACATATCGAACGCTTTTAAAACGCTGTCAATATCTTTAGTATATGATCGATGGGCCTGGTAAGTTATATGGAACGATGTGCCCTGTACACCACCTTCCATAAAAAAATACTCCTGTTTTTTGCATGATCCCACAAGCAGAAATAAGATGATTATAGGTATTATAAGTTTTTGCATTTTCAATCCTTTATTTTATGTCGAATCTAAATCAAATCTTTGAGATAATGAAAATAAGCTGAAAAAATATTCGTTAAATGCGATTATCATCTTTCTCTTTTCAGACTATAATAATTTCCTTACTTTTAGGTTTTAGCTATAAGATTATTTAACTCAAAAAAAATTATGTACAGGGTAAGTATTAAGTTGATTTTACTTTGGCTTCTGGCTTCTTTTATAATACCGGAAGCTTGCATAGCTTTACCTCAAGGCCCTTTACCTGATGCCGTTTTTAACAGAAACATAAAGACTGTAGTGTTTTATAAACAAGGCTGGGAGTTTTCGTATCCTATATTGCAATTGAATGACGCTAACCCACTTTTTTTAAGTTTTGATGAATTAAATGCTTCATCGAAAAATTACAACTACTCTGTTGTATTGTGCGACGCCAATTGGATGCCTTCCCGATTGTCCTTTTCGGAATATCTCGATGGATTCTTTCAAAATCCGTTAGTTACTTATGAATCATCTTTTAGTACACATATTCCTTATACTCATTATTCTCTGCAAATTCCTAACGAAAACGTCAAGTTGAAATTGTCAGGAAATTATGCATTGTTAATCTATGAAAATGGTAATGAAGATGAGCCTGTTCTTATTAAGCGGTTTATGATTGTGGATGATAAAATTACTATAACTTGTGATATGAAAAGGCCTATTTTGCCAGTTTATCAGGATGAGTATCAACAACTAAATTTTTCTGTACAACATCCTGATTATATCATTGAAAATCCATATCAGACCGTTATGGTGAATATTCTTAAAAATGGTGTTTGGAAATTTTCAAATACTGATATTAAACCACTATATATCAGAGATAAGGAGATACTTTATGATTCTCCTGATAAAAATTTGTTTTTGGGCGGTAATGAATATCGAAGTTTCGATTTAAAAAGTCTAAAATATCAATCCTCTAACATCGAATCAATTGAATTTGTTAATGACGCCTATCAAATGGTGCTAAAACCTGAAAGTGCTCGTAACAGAGCCGGGTATTTTTTTAATGAGGATCTAAATGGCAAATACCTTATCCAGAATCAACAAGGTAGAACTCCTGAGACGGACGCTGAATATGTGCATGTTTTGTTTTCTTTTAAAAGGGACGTTGTTTTGGATAGTGGTGATATTTATGTGTTTGGAGCTTTTTCGGATTTTAATTGCTATGACGATAATAAGATGAAATATAATCCAGAAAAGAACCGTTACGAACTTGATATGCTTGTAAAACAAGGATATTATAATTATCAATATGTCTTTGTTCCAAAAGATTCGGGCGATGTAGATGAGAAGTATTTCGAAGGCAGTTATTATGAAACCGAAAATGATTACCTTATTTTAGTTTATCATCGACCTTATGGAAGCCGCTATGATCGCCTTATTGGTATGAAAGTTGTAAATAGTTTGAAAAGGGGACAATGAGGAGTAAAAAATCGTGATAAAAATCATTTTTATCCTTGGTCGTTTAAAAATCTTTTTCTAATTTTGCAACAGTAATAATATGAATATTCAAACAACAGGATGATGATTTCTTGTTTACATATTTCCGATTTCAAAGCCTATGCTGGAAACTTTTTTGGTTTTTGGTTTTATTTTTTTTATACCTCGGCAAGTTTTCGGGATTAATAGCGGTATGTAAATACTAAAATATTAAAGTGAGTCCCGAAAGTAGTTTCGGGACTTTTTTTTTATACGTAGATTTATGGAAAATTCAATTGGTTCGCAAACAAAAATGAAGAGAGTTGCAATACAAGGGGGGGCAGGTGCATTTCATGAAATAGCAGCACTGCATTATTTTGGAACCGAAAACGTTGAAATTGTTCCTACACTCACATTTAAGGATTTATTTCAATCACTGAAACACCAACATGCCGACTATGGAATAATGGCCATCGAAAACATGGTGGCCGGAAGTATTCTTCCAAATTACAATTTGTTACGTACATCGAATATGAAGATCATAGGCGAAATTTATCTCAGGATAATCCAGAATCTGGTTGCTTTACCGGGACAATCCATCGATCAGATTACTGAAGTCTATTCGCATCCAATGGCGATTTTACAGTGCCAGAATTTTTTCGAAGAATATCCTCATATCCGGTTGATTGATAGTGTTGACACTGCATTAAGTGCAAAGGAGATTTCGGATAAAAAACTAAAAGGAATAGGTGCTATATCCAGTTCTCAGGCAGCTGAGAAATATGGTTTGGAAATTATGTACTCCAGCATCGAATCCAATAAAATGAATTACACCCGTTTCCTTATCCTTACTGATAAAGATGAACAGATAGAGTTTGCTGAACAGGTAAACAAATCGTCACTTCAATTTGCACTGGCTCACGAAATTGGTAGCCTTGCAAAAATTCTATCCATCTTTTCCTATTTCAATATCAACCTTACAAAAATTCAATCATTACCCATTGTTGGTCAGGAGTGGGAATACTTCTTTTATGTAGATGTTGAATTTTCCGATTACAAAATTTATCAACACGCCCTCGATTCGGTAAAGCCATTCACCAGTGAGCTGGAAATTTTGGGTGAATATCATAAGGGGAAATCAATAGTTTAAATATGAATAAAGTACAAGGAATGAAGTAGGAAGATAAAATAAACACGTAACCAGTAAAACGAAATATATGAGTGTGAAATTAAATATTGAGCCAATTGTATTACCGGGAGTCAGTTCTGAGCGTCCAATGATTATGGCGGGACCTTGCAGCGCAGAATCTGAAGAACAGGTTTTAACAACAGCAAGACAACTTAGTCAGCAGGGAATAAAAATATACAGGGCGGGAATATGGAAACCACGAACACGACCAAATGCTTTCGAAGGTGTTGGTTCAGTTGGTTTGCCATGGTTGAAAAAAGTGAAAGATCAACTTGGAATGTATACTGCTACTGAAGTGGCCAACGTAAAACATGTTTATGAAGCGCTGAAATTCGGCGTGGATATTCTATGGATTGGTGCACGAACAACAGCCAACCCATTCGCAGTGCAGGAAATTGCCGATACACTTAAGGGGATGGATATTACAGTGTTGGTAAAAAATCCTGTAAACCCCGATATTGAACTTTGGATAGGTGCACTTGAGCGTTTAAACGATGCCGGAATTAGGAAACTGGCAGCTATTCATCGTGGTTTTTCAACATACGATAAAAGCCTTTACAGGAACGATCCGCACTGGCAAATCCCTATTGAATTACGTCGTCGTATTCCTAATTTGCCAATCATTGTCGACCCTAGTCATATAGGCGGAAAACGCGAACTGATTTTTGATATTTCCCAAAGAGCTATGGACTTAAATTTCGATGGGTTAATTATTGAATCTCATTGCAATCCTGATGCCGCCTGGAGTGACGCAAAGCAACAAGTAACTCCCGATGCATTGAAATGCATTCTGGATAAGTTGATTCTTCGCCATTCGGATGTTGATAAACAACAGTCATCAACCTTGGAAGAACTTCGTGCAAAAATAGATAAGTATGACGATGAAATTTTGAATATTTTCGAAGAACGCATGAAAATAGCCGATCAAATAGGGCGATTCAAAAAAGAAAACAATATTACCATTCTTCAAACAAACCGGTGGGATGCTATTCTGACAAAAAGGACTACGATGGGGTTGTTTAAAGGACTGAGTGAAGAATTTGTCATGACAATTTTTAGCGCTATTCATCAGGAATCTATTAATCACCAAACCAAAGTAATGAATCAGGAAACTGAAGAGCAAAAAACTTCATAAATGAGCCAACGATAGAAATTTATGCAAACAATAGGCATTAAAACCGAAACCGGTGAGTCCAATATTTACCTTGGTGAGAAGATTGAAAACCTCCGGGCGTATCTCCCTCTCGATAGAAAGGTGGTGATTGTTACGGATGAGCATATCCTTCAACATTACTCACAATACTTGCAAGATTATCCGATTGTTACGATTGGGTTGGGTGAAAAAAACAAAAACCTTCAAACGATTGAACACATTTTTGCCGAATTTATCCGTCTTGAAGTGGACAGGTCAAGTTTTATTGTGGCAGTTGGCGGTGGCATAGTGTGCGATGTTTTAGGTTTTGCAGCCTCAACATTTATGAGAGGTATACCCTTCGGTTTTGTTTCTACTACCTTGCTTTCGCAGGTTGACGCTAGTGTTGGTGGAAAAAATGGGGTTAACTTTCAGGGATATAAAAATATGGTTGGTGTATTTATGCAGCCGCAGTTTGTTATTTGCGATGTTACCATGTTTAAAACCCTTGATAATAAACAATTTATTTCGGGTTTTGGTGAAATTATTAAAGCCGGAGCTATTCGCGACATCAAATTGTTTGAATATCTGGAAACCAATTACAAACGTGCCCTAAATTACGATACAGAAGTTCTTGAAAAAGTGATTTATGAATCGGTTCGAATTAAAGCCCAGGTGGTTCAAAATGACGAGAAAGAAAAGGGAGAGCGTCGAATATTAAATTTTGGTCATACCTTTGCCCATTCCATTGAAAAAAATACCGGGATGTTACATGGCGAGGCCGTTAGTATCGGCATGGTTCTGGCTGCCAGAGCATCGGTAAAACTGGGACTTCTTACCATCGGTGAAGCAGAAAGAATTGAAATGGTTTTGGTGAATTATAATTTACCTGTTAAATTAACTCTCGAAAAAAATAAGGTGTTCGATGCATTGTTGAAAGACAAAAAGAGAGAAGGTAACTATATCAATCTGGTTCTTTTAAGTGGCCTTGGCAATGCCGTGGTTCAAAAAGTGGCAATTACACAAATGGAGGAAATTATCAATGATTTGTATTAGTTTGGCAGGTATTACTTTTCAGGAATGCATTAAAGCAATAAGCAAATCTGACTTTGTGGAGATTCGGATCGACCAGCTGGATTTATCTGAAAGTCAGTTGGAAGCATTATATGTGATTAAGAAGAATACCATTGCCACATGTCGCCCAGGACAATACCCCAATGAGAAACGCTTGTCATTATTAATACATGCGATCAATTCGGGAGTTGGTTACATAGATATTGAATATGAGGCGCCGGAACAGTACCGGAAGAAGCTGATTGAGTGTGCTCATGATAAAAATACATTAATCATTATTTCTTATCATAATTATGAAAAAACACCAAATATAATTGATCTTGAGCATATTATTGAACAATCAAAACATATGGGTGCAGATAGGATAAAACTTGCTACTATGGCAAACTCTAAAGCCGATAATGCACGCATTCTTTCCCTGTATGAAAACCATACTAAACTGATTGCCTTTTGCATGGGTGAAATAGGGATGATTACCCGAGTAGCTGCTCCTATGCTTGGCTCGGAATTTACTTATGCATCACTGAACAAAAAACTTGCAACAGCGCCCGGACAACTTACTTACGATGAGTTTTTAGATATATATGATATAATAAAGTGGTGATAAGTAATAGGTAAACTCTTAACTCCTAAATTTTAACTTCAAACTCCTAAAAAAATGAATGCTTTTGGAAGAATATTCAAAATCACCATATATGGAGAGTCGCATGGCGCTTCTGTGGGTATTATTATAGATGGATGCCCTCCGGGGATATTCTTAAATCGTGAGGATTTTGATGCAGACATTGCCCGACGCAAAAGTGGCGCAAAAGGAACAACTCCGAGATTGGAGGGCGACCATCCGATGATTATCAGTGGTGTTTTTAACGATTTCACTACAGGCGCTCCCATTAACATTATGTTCGAAAATACAAACACACGGTCAGGTGATTATTCCGAATTCAGGGAAATTCCTCGACCCGGGCATGCCGATTTTGTTGCCAATAAAAAATACAAAGGTTTTGAAGATTACCGCGGCGGAGGTCATTTTTCGGCTCGTCTCACTCTTGGGCTTGTTGCTGCCGGGGTAGTCGCAAAAAAAATAATTCAACCAATTAAAATTGAGGCCTCGTTGGTAGAAGCTGGTGGGATTTCCGATATTGAAAAGGCCATCGATCTGGCTATAGCTGATAATGATTCCATTGGAGGTGTTATCGAATGCCATGCAACTAATCTTCCTGTTGGATTGGGTGAGCCATATTTTGATTCTGCGGAAGCGTTACTCAGTCACATTATCTTCTCCATACCTGCTACCCGGGGTATAGAATTTGGAACCGGATTTGCTGCTGCACGGATGCGAGGTAGTGAGCATAACGACTGGTTTGTGGATACATCTGGTAAAACCAGAACGAACCATGCCGGTGGTATAAACGGCGGAATTACCAATGGAAACGATATTGTTTTCCGGGTGGCTATCAAACCAACCTCTTCTACATCCAAAAATCAGCAGACAATGAACTTTAAAACAGGTGAAATGGCCGATTTTGTGGTGAAAGGCCGTCACGATGTTTGTGTGGCGCTGCGTGCTCCGGTTATTGTGGAAGCTGCAACGGCCATTGTGCTTGCCGATTTGCAATTAACGAATCAATGTCGTTGACTTAATCAAAATTAACCCCAACCCCTTAAAAAGGGGCAATAACTTGTGACTGGCAATTTTAAAGTTAACCCTCCTTTTTAAAGAGGGTTGGGAGGTCAACAACTTTAAGTCAACGACATTGATTAACAAATAGATAATTGTATAAAGACAACTGAGGAAAAGTTATAATATGAACACGAAAATACGAAGGTTACAATTCTTTTTTTTCTTCTTGACTTCGTGTTTGACCTTTTCTTTATAAAAAACAGTAAATGAAAATTCTTGTTCTTGGCGCCGGAAACATGGGCGCATGGTTTGTTGAAACACTTTGTTTGGATTATGAAGTGGCCGTGTACGATACGAATCTCGAAAAGATGAAGTACTTTTTTCGTACCCGTCGTATCGAAAACCTCGAAGAAATAAGCGATTTTGATCCTGATTTGTTGATCAATGCCGTTTCGTTACAACATACTATGGCGGTATTCGAAAGAGTGATACCATTTATTTCCGACAAATGCATTATCTCCGATATTGCTTCAGTTAAAAATGGTATTCCCATGTACTATCAATCGTTGAAACATCGTTTTGTTTCCACACATCCCATGTTTGGGCCAACGTTTGCCAATGTGAAAGATCTTTCGGATCAAAGCGCTATTATTATCAAAGAATCTGATCCTTGGGGAAAGGCTTTTTTTCGCGATTTCTATGCTAAAATGAAATTAAATATTTACGAATATTCTTTTGAAGAGCATGACCAAACCATCGCTTATTCACTTTCCATCCCTTTTTCGTCCACCTTGGTTTTTGCTGCGTGTATGAAAAAGCTGGAGGCGCCTGGTACGACTTTTAAAAAGCACATGGCCATTGCCAAAGGGCTGATGTCAGAAAACGACTATCTGCTTTCGGAAATTTTATTTAATCCATACACATTGCCTCAGGTAGAGCAAATCCACGAGAAACTCACTTATCTTATTGAAGTAATTAAGGATCGTGATTCCGAATCGTTACATGAGTTTTTTGCTGAGTTAAGAAAAAATATTGGGTGAAACTGAAAAATATTAGTTTAAAGGTTGTTGAGGCAATTTCGAATAACGATCTTAAAATGTGTATCTTTGTAAAAAGGGTATGATTATGCCAAAAATCCTATGACAATGAAATATATTGATAAACAATTGTTTATGAAGTATTCAATTGAATATGGAAATATCATTTGAATCATGGCCCTTGTATCTTTTTCCTACCTTTACCCAAAACTTCATAAATTTTGTCAGGACTTACTATTTACAAAGCTTCAGCCGGTTCGGGTAAAACGTTTGCCATTACACGCGAATACATTCATTTACTTTTTCGTGATACGGAGAATTATAAACGAATACTGGGAGTAACGTTTACCAACAAGGCAACTGCCGAGATGAAGAGTCGCATCATTTCCGACCTTAACAAGCTTGCCCGTGGCGAGAAATCTGATTATTCCGAAGGATTGTTAAAAAGTTATCATCTTTCTCCGGAAGAATTGCAAGAACGGGCTTCGCTTATCCTGTCAAAAATCCTGCATGACTATTCGCATTTTTCAATCCTAACTATCGATAGCTTTTTTCAGCGAGTTATCCGTGCCTTTGCCAGGGAAATTGGATATTATCAGGGCTTCGATATTGAACTGGATCAGGATCGTATTTTAACGGAAGCTGTGGACAAAATGATTTTTGATCTCGACTCAAATCCTTCACTAAAAGACTGGCTGGTGAAATTTGCCGAGGAGAAAATTCTCGAAGGCAATAGCTGGGATGTTAACAGAGATATTGAACGACTTGGTAGCGAGGTTTTCAAGGAAAATTTCAAAGAGTTTGGTGATGTGTTGGTTGAGAAAATTTCAGATAAAACATTTCTTCAGCATTTCAATGAGGGGTTAAACCAGATAAAGACTGAGTTCGAAAATAAACTAAAAGAATTTGCAGGCGAAGCAGTTGCTATTATCAGGAAATATGGTCTTGAAAGTGACTATTTTTCTAATAAGTACAATACAAATATCAGTTTGTTTTTTTTAAAGTGGTCAGATGCCGATAAATTAGCCGATTTTAAAATTACGAACACCGTCCGCAATCATTTTGACGATGTCGATCAGTGGACAACTAAAACTTCAAAGAAGAAAGCTGAAGTACAACAGGCTTTTGATGGGGGATTAAACAAATCGCTCGGGAACATTATTGATTTACACGATGATCGGTTTTCAATTTATCTGTCAGCAGCCACTATTCAAAAGAACCTTTATGTTCTTGGTGTTGTGGCCGATTTACTGAAACATATCCGCGAATACACTTCAGGAAAGAACTTGTTTTTATTGTCCGATTCTACTGAGTTTCTCCAAAAGCTGATCAGTGGAAGCGATGCTCCGTTTGTTTTTGAGCGCATTGGCACCTTCATAAGGCATTTTATGATCGATGAATTTCAAGATACTTCATCATTGCAATGGAACAATTTCAAACCGTTAATATTAAATAGTCTTGCCGAAAACAACGAAAACTGGGTTGTTGGCGATGTAAAGCAGTCGATTTATCGTTGGCGAAACAGTGACTGGCGTATACTTTCCGAACGGATTTTCGACGACCTAAAACCTCATGAGCTGAATGTTGAAACTCTTAATTACAACTGGAGGAGCAGCCGAAATGTAATCCGTTTCAATAATTCGTTTTTCGGGAATGCGATAGAATTGCTTTTGCAGGAAGTCTCATCAATTGAAGGTGAGTCGCAAGTGGAAGGAATGGATGATTTTCAGGGTTTATTGAATAATGCATATAGTGACTTTGGACAACTTGTTCCTGAGCACAAAAATACCGACCGTGGTTTGGTGAAGGTCGATTTTGTGAAACGAACAAACGAGAGAACAAAGGAATGGATGGACGATGCTTTGGATAAACTGCCTGCTATCCTCGAAAATCTTCAGGACAACAACTATCACTTGAAAGACATAGCGATACTGGTGCGGGAACGTGCCGAAGGGGATAAAGTGTCAGAATTTCTTTTAAAATACCAGAAAATTAAGAGTGATAGTGATAGTGCGTATCGTTACGATATCCTTTCGAACGATTCGTTACTGTTGCGAAATTCCGAAACGGTAAAATGGATCATATCGGTTATTACATATATTGTTTATCCTGACGACCATTTGAATAAATTGTTTTTATTGTACGATTATCTTGAGTATATTACGGATGAAGCAAAAAATTCTCCATTTGTTGAATTCGTTAAAAACAATGGAACTGTACTTTTGTCGGAAAAGCTTGAAAACTTTCTTTCTCAGGAAAGTCTGAAACAATTTTCGGTATATGAACTATGTGACTGTATCATATCATCATTTCAATTGTCGGAACTAAAAAGTGAGTTGCCATTTATTCAAGCATTTCAGGATATGCTTCAGGAATATACACGCAAAGAACCTGTCGATTTGAATTCTTTCCTCCAATGGTGGGAAAAAAACCAGAGCAAACGCGTAATCACTATGCCCGATGGCCAGGATGCAATTCGCCTGATGACTTTTCACAGCGCTAAAGGGCTTGAATTTAAAGTGGTGATTGTTCCTTTTGGTGATTGGAGTTTTATGAAGTCGGGCAGGAGCGGAGGCATTCTCTGGTGCGCAACGGATGTGGCTCCATTCAGCGATTTAAATTTGTTACCGGTGAACCTTACATCAGGCTTGCAGAAAACCATTTTCAGTCGTAATTATTTTCGCGAGAAAGCATTGGCATATGTCGACAACCTCAATTTGTTGTATGTAGCTTTTACACGCGCCATTGATGCATTGTATGTGATTGTGCCGGAATCGGATAAGGAATCGATCGAGAACAGTGTGGGCAAATTGGTTTCTCAATCTTTGAAAAATCAATTGTTCGATCCGCTTAAGGTTGATTATCCTGCCATTCAAATGACTGATTACTGGAATGAAGAAGACATGAACTTCACGTATGGGATATTGCCTCTTGCGAAGGAATCATTGCTTCACACATCCACAATTTCTCTCGACGATGTGAAATATTACGTTCGTTCCGTTTCCGATGTAGTAAAACAAGTAATTCCGGCATCCGAATATTTGACATCCGACGGAAACGTGCTTGCATCGAGGATAAATTCAGGGAAGATCATGCACGAGGTTTTTCAACGGATAAAAACTGCAAGCGATATAGATGATTCCCTTTTATCAATGCTTCTGGAGGGGAAAATAAGAGAGACGGAGCGAAAAGATCTCTCCCGGCAAATAAAAGCGTTGTTAAATAATCCGAAGGTGGAAAGCTGGTTTTCTGATGAATGGGAAGTACGTACCGAAGCTGCCATTCTTTTGGAAGATGGGTCGATGCCTCGTCCCGACAGGGTTTTACTAAAAGATAAAAAAGCCATTGTGATTGATTACAAATTTGGCGAGTCGGAGCATTCCTCTCACCAATGGCAGGTGCAAAACTATATGAAATATCTGAAGTTGATGAACATTACTCAGGTAGAAGGCTTTTTGTGGTATGTGAATCTGAATAAAGTGCTACAGGTAAATATGACTCATGAGCAAGGCAAGCTTTTTTAATTTGAAGATGAGGGGATTAAAAAGTGTAAATGACTCAGATCGTGCTATGAAGAAGTGAAAGTATTGTAGGAAATCTAAAATCTAAAATCTAAAATGCCATACCCCTGGGGTCATCAACGACGATTCAACAATTACGCTGAATATTTTCGTACAATATTTGGTGAGCGTGTTCAGAAGGTAACGATAGATGCCGGATTCACCTGCCCGAACCGCGATGGTTCGAAAGGTTTGGGAGGTTGCACCTATTGCAACAACGATGCTTTTAATCCCTCGTATTGCATGCCCGAGAAATCGGTAACTCAACAAATAACGGAAGGAATTGAATTCCATGCTAACCGGTATCGGAGAGCCAATAAATTTTTAGCCTATTTTCAGGCTTTTTCTAATACCTATGCACCTATTGATCAATTACGGAAACATTACACCGAAGCATTGTCGGTGCCCGGCATTATCGGTCTGGTTATTGGAACACGACCCGATTGCGTCGATTCCGAAAAGCTCGATTTCTTTCAGGAGCTAGCCGAGAAATATTACATTACCATTGAATATGGCATTGAGTCATGTTATAATGCTTCAATGAAACGCATTAACCGCGGACATACCTTCGAAGAAAGCATTTTTGCTATTGAAGAAACTGCCAAGCGTGGAATTAAAACCGGGACTCACATTATTTTTGGGTTACCAGGCGAAACCCGTTTTCAAATGCTCGATGAAGTGAATCTGATTAACCAGTTGCCTTTACATAGTATTAAGTTTCATCAGTTGCAGATTATCAAAGATACACATATGGCGATGGAGTATGCCCGAACGCCTGAAGATTTTCAGTTATTTGGAATGGAGGAGTACATTGAATTTTTCATCACTTTTCTCGAAAGATTAAATCCCGCTTTTGTGGTCGAGCGATTCACTTCCGAAGTTCCACCTCGCTATCTGGCTGGTCCAGATTGGGGATTAGTACGAACTTTTACACTTTTACAGATGCTCGAAAAGAGACTGGAAGAATTGGATACTTGGCAGGGGAAGCTGTATTGAGAGGAATACCCAAAGTGTAAATTATTCTTCGGATTCAAAACTCTACTGATTTATTGATAAATCCTTTACCACGATTTTGTTATTTTTGGACTTTTATTTCATAAAACTATTATTAATAAATGTGCATTGAGCGATGAACGAACATATAAGTGAATTTTGTGTGCGAGACTACGAGTTGGATTTGCAGGGGATTGTGAACAACGCTAATTACCAGCATTATCTGGAACATGCCCGGCATGAATATTTATGCACGATGAATATCGATTTTGCTAAACTACATGATGAAGGCAAAGACCTGATGGTGACACGAGTTGAGATTGACTATAAATATCCGTTGAAAAGCCGCGATAAGTTTAAAGTGATAAGCTTAATGCATAAAGAAGGAAACTTGCGGATTGTTTTTGATCAGCATATCCTGCGAATACCTGATGGGAAAGTTATTATTAAGGCCAGGGTGATAGGCGTTTGTTTGTTAAATGGTCGACCAACTAAACCCGAATCTGTAATCGATTTGATTCATTTATAGTACAATTCGTATACAGGTCATATCATGAGAGAAAATATAAAAAAACAATTTGGGTTATTGCCCGGGAATATAACCAACAACGTAAGGAGCTAATTACATGCTTCGACGATTTCTATGGATTTCAGTTACTTGCTACGAAGGATTCCCCAAAACATCAAACAATACTTGATGTGGGCGCAGGTACTGGATTTTTAACATCATTGATTTACCAGATATTTCCTGAATCGCAGTATACTTTGATTGACTTATCACCTGAAATGACTTTTCAGGACAACAACGGTTTGATGGAGTGGCGAATATTGCACAACATCCCTGCTGCATGGCACCTCGTTCTATTTTACCGCGCCGCCTGTTTCTTGTTAAATACGGATTGACTTTGCTTGCTGCGCAAATGTCGTTACAAATGACAATTAGAAAGGCACGGATTACAAATCCGAGCCAGCATGGGGGCTTACATGCGGGGGGGTACTCTCCATCGGTGAGAGGTGAAAGGAACAAAGTAGACGTTAGATGGCTAAAAGGTGAAAGGAACTCCCATTTGGGAACCTGTAAAATGCTATTCTTTTGCGTGATACCTAACTCCCCGTCCTTCGCCTGTTTTTAGCAATATACCTTCTCTGACCAGATAAGCAAGGTCTTTTTTTAATGTATTCCGAGAGTAATCTTTTAATTGACTTTCAAGTTCTCCAACTTGTATTGTTTTCTGTTCTTTAATGTATGCTAAAACAACTTGCTGACGCTCATTTAATACCGTTTTTAGCTTGCTGTAAGTTTCATATTTTGCATCAAGCTTTTGGGTTAATATAATCAGACATTCTAAAAAAAACAGTATCCAACTATCAATACGCTCAATTTCTTTGCCCCGATTCTTCTGACCTTCCATCAACGCCCTGTAATATTCTTCTTTCTTGGTTTCTATTACATTTTCAAAGGATACATACTGGATGAATTTGTAATCCTGCTTCATCAGCAATAGAGAAGTCAAAAGCCTTGACAAACGTCCGTTTCCGTCTTGGTACGGATGGATTGACAAAAACTCGTAAATAAACGCCGCTGTTATCATTAACGGGTGTAAATCATTCTTTGCAAGCCTTTCGTTTGTCCATTCGATTAAACCCAGCATCTCATTGGGCGTTAAATGTGGTTCCGTTGTCCTAAATATTGTTCGCTGTGTGCCATTTGGATAATTGGCCACTACTTGGTTAGAAAGGTTTTTGTATTTTCCTTTGTGAGCCTGGTCTTTGTTGCTATATTTTAAAAGAATGCCGTGCATTTGATGGATGTAACGTTCCTCTAAAGCAATATCGACGTAACTGTCTAAAATGATTTCTAATGCTTCATAATAGCCCACCACTTCTTGTTCGTCCCGGCTTTGCAGCTTGGTTATTTTAACAGATTTCAAAAGCTTTTCTACTTCTTCATCGGTAAGTGTTGCCCCTTCAATACGGGTCGAAGAACCGATACTTTCTATCGTGGCTATTTTCCTGAGATCTTTCAAGTATTTGCTTTGTTGTCTTTCAATTGCTTTCCAGTTGCCTTTAAAGGTGTCTACCACGCTAAGTTGTTGGCTTATTTGTTGATAAACTGTACTGTTAAAGTCCAGTTTTATCTTCATATTATTAGGTATATCCATTTTGTATCCAATTTTATCCAAATGTAATAATTATCTTTTTATCACTTGATTAATGGGTATATTTTTGTATTCCCGCCTTCAGCTCCTCTATTCCAGTCTGCCGTTATTTCTCAGTGCTTCCGGTGTATTTATGCCCGGGAAAAAGCTGCACCAGACCTAATTCATGGCCAGATTTTAAAAGGTTGGCGATGACCGATTGACGGATGGTTGTGGTATTCAAATTCATGTCGGGGAACAAGTGTAGAGCGCTTTCCAGTAAATAACTAATTCCTTCGCCTTTTTACGGTGGCCCGGATTTGGTAATTATTAAACTGTCGGTTTCGACAATTGGAAGACGAAGACAAACAAACCATTTTCCGGCTTATCGATAAAATGCTCACCAATAAGAAGTTTAAAGACTTCTTCCAGAAAAATATTGCTGCTTTATAAAAACAAGAAAACCGGGGTAGCGCGGTTTTTAGGTTTTTATCCTGTTGCCGGTTTGCAAAATCAGCTATGTTTCAAGCGGTATTGCAAATGCGGCTTATCTCTCCGAACTTTTAGCCGAGCTTAGGGCTTTGTCGATGTCGCGTATTTTGTATTTATCGGACATACACAAATAGAATTGGTATCGAAAAATACAAAAATTACCTAAAAATTTAACAAGCGACTCCTATAAAAAAATTCTTGCTGCGCAAATGTCGTTACAAACGACTGTAAAGAAAGGAACGCGATGCAATCGCGCTCCACCAGCTCGGCCGAACATGCGCGCTAGCTGGGGAAGGAATTGACCTGTTGCTTTTACAGAACTCGCTTCTGCTGCATTAACTGCTCTAAATACAGTAGTCCCCGTATTAGCGGCAACACTATTGCTTACTCCAAAAAATATATTACCTGATGATACAATAACATTTTGCCTAACAACAAAAATACCAGTAGTAATCTTAGGTATATCTTCCTGTTCAACTATATTATTATGAAAACCCTTATAGCTATGATGTGATTGGCCATAGAATATTGAATTTGCTGATACAGGTACGACTATTGAAGACATACAAAGAAGTATTGAAATAATGATAATCACTATTTCAATACTTTTCCTAATATGTTCTATTATGTGTTTCATCTAATTACCTTTATTAAAAAGCAGTAATTATTTTAATGTCCCCTATTGGTTCAGGTCCTCTTAAAACTTCATATGTTTGATTTAGCTGAATAAGTTTTTTCACTTCCTCAATAAGCATAAACGATAATTTAGCGTTAAAAGGCTTGTCATAACTTGCTTCTCTAGTTTCATCAATTTTATAAATGAAACTAAATTGTCTTTCTCCAATTTTCATAAAGAGCCAATTAACTTTATCATCCTTTGGATGCTTATAAGAATTCAAAATATTACTTCTTTTTATTATCAATTCACCAGTAAAATGAAATTCTCTGTCAGTGGATATCATAGTTTAATTTATTTAGGGATAATATATGGAAGGACTTCTTGAGGAAAAGCATAAGCTCCAATATCGACATTCGGGTACCAAAACTTGTTAATATTAAGTGGTCCTTTTACGGTAGCTTCTATGACTTTATATCCATCTTTATACAGCCACTGTCCATATTGATGAGCATCTTCAACAGATTTAGCAAAATATTTAAGCCCAATATCTTGACCTTCTAAAGAAAATCTACCAGTACTATTAATAACAGCCTCCTCGGTTGCATTTACAGCTCTATAAATTGTTTGCCCCCCTGCGTTAGCGGCATTAGCAGCTTCGCCAACTTTTGCTAATTTATCCAATCCTTTCGTGCCAGCAACCGCTAAGCCAACTTGGGTAATAACTTCCCCTGTGAGTTCTCCTGCTTTTCCTCCAGTCTTATCATCTTTGGCTTCTTGAATAGTGTTTTTTACACTTTGTTTTATATTGTTATAAGCCTGTTTAGGATTTGTAGCAGCTACAGCAAGTCCAATTTTGAATTGACTGGCAGGCGATGGGTCTAACATTTGAGCCACGCCTACCGCAGTATTCACAACTCCGTTGACTACTCCCTTTCCAACACCCTTTAGAAAATCAATCCAGTCATTTCCATCTGGGTCGATAAAACGCATTGGATTATCAATTGCATAAACGTACGGACTCCATCTTCTGGACTTCTCTGCTAATCGGTCGACACTCTAAAACCACTGCACACTATTTTTCCATCAGTTCAGGGCTCTACACGGTATTCAAAGAACATTAATTGTTTCATATACAGTTTAAAGATATAGTTTTTTTTCTTTCATTTGAACTTTTCATTTGAAAGAAAAAAAGGCTAGCGCGTTTTGGGGATGGGACGATAAAATAAAAACGGCGCATAATAGCCATTAAACGCCATACCTACGGGATTTTTGGGGATCCCTTCACCACGGCGTTTACTTTTCATTATGCGCCATTAAAAATTGCTCCGAAGTTTTATAAATAATTAATTTATAGATTATTGTTTCAAATAAAGGATTCTGATGAAAAGGCTCTATTGAAAAGAAAAAAAATAGCACGAGAGCGATATATTATCCTTTGTCACGGGTGAAGGGACGGTTGGAAAAAGGTTGGTGTAAAGATGAAGTAAACCCGTCCGTTCAGACGTGATGAAGGTGCCGGGGTTTGGGGGTGGATTAGAGCCACCAATTAAAAAAGCTTTTTTAAAAACTGTCACAGATAAAAAACAATGTGTAAAAGTGGGTAACTGTGAGTCGTTGTGAGCCGTAAGCGAGTGTGGCCGGGGGCTTGCAAAAGGGAACATGAAGGATTGAGTGTTCTTTTGCAAGTCCCGCACGCGGCAAAGGGCCGTAACAACTTTAATAAATACACAACCTACCGGCCCTGCAGCCCCGGCCACCCGTAGGCGAGCCAAACATGGGCAGCATCCGGGCCGTAAGCGTTGCCGTTAAGTTACGGTTATGTTGCTGTGGGCTTTGTGGCAATGCTTACGGAACGGGGGGCGCTGCCATGAGGAGGCGGAAGGAACGCTAAAGGCATGACGGCCTTGCCCTTGTTTGTAACTGTAAGTAAATAAGAGCTGTAAAAAGGGCAACCCAACGGGCGGTACAGCTTATTTTTTAACCCTTAAAAATAAACATAAAAAAATGGGCTGTGCCGGGCTGGCGTGGCTTTTGCTGACGACTGAGGACGAATACCGCTTTTCCGACGTGCGTGTAAGGAGCTGTCGGTATTTATGGGGCTTACATGCGGGTGGAGGTCTCTTTCTTAACTCTCCTGTTTCGGGGGCTTAAAACCTATTTTGGGGCGTTGTTTTTGTTCGAGTTCCTGTTGCTTGGATTTCTCAAATTGCTTCAGGTATTCAAATACCAATAAAATTCTGTCTTCATGGTCACTTACCTGATTCTTTATCCGTTCTATCTCCAATAACACATCTTTATGGGTCATCAACATTTCACGCATCCTATTAAAAATACGGACTATTTGGATGTTTACATGTATTGCCCGGTCACTGTTCAGTATGCTTGCAAGCATTACTGCGCCATGCTCGGTAAAAACATACGGCAAATATGGAGAGAACTTAAGCTTTTTAAGGTGGTCGCAATTTGCGACCACCTGATCTTTCTCTTGTTCAGTCAATTGGAACATAAAATCTTCAGGAAAGCGTTTAACATTACGTTTAACTTGTTCATTGAGCCTCTTTGTGGTTACTCCGTATAATTCAGCCAAATCACTATCAATCATAACTTTTAAATCCCTAACAAGTAGTATTTTACTCATTATTAATTCATCCGGGATTGCAATGTTTTTTATTGGCTCAGTCATATTTAATTGTTTTACAGTTACAAAACTATTATTTTTTTCTTTGGTTTTGTTTTTAAGGTCACAATTTACAACCTTAAAACTTTCATTTCAATGGATGATACTTATTAATTCCGGCCTTCAGCTCCTCTATCCCCGTCTGCCTGTATTTCTCCGTACTTCCGGTGTATTTATGCCCGGCAAAGACCTGCACCAACCGTAAGTCATGGCCGGATTTTAAAAGGTTAGCGATGACCGATTGACGGATAGTTTTTGTATTTAAATTTCGGCCGGGGAACAGGTATTGTGCTGTTTCCAGCAGGTAGCTGATGCCTTCTCCATTTTCAGGTGTTCCGGATTTGGTAAGTATTAAACTGTCGGTTTCGACTGTCTTTAATTTCTGTCGGATGTTATGAATATACTTGTAAATTAACATGATCTGGTTTGGTCTTAATTTCAACGTCCGGCTGTTGGTCTTGGTGTCGGGTTTTATGTAGATTGTTCCGGCTTCCAGATCAATATCTTTTAAGGTTAAACTTACGATGTCATTTCTGGTTAAGCCTTGGTAAATGAGTAAACTTATGATTGCCTGGTTCTTTATCTTCACATCTTTGTAGCGTTCTTTGCGTTCCATCAGCAGTTCCAGTTCTTCGGGTTTAAACAGGTCTTGTATTTGTATGTCCCTACTGGTTTTGTCCTTTAATTGGAGGTTGCGGCAGGGGTGGTCGTTGCGCTGCCCGGTGTGGTTGAGCCAGTAATAATATTTCTTGATGGCATGTATAATGACTTTTATTGTTTGGGGGTTGCTGTATTTCTTTCGCAATGTCCCCACGTAGTCCATTATATCACTGTAGGTTGCTGATTGTGCTTTTTGCTGGGTGATTGCTTCGAAGAAGTTTTCTATATCCCTGTAATAGCGGGATGCGGTGCTTTTTGTATGCCTTTTTTGTAAATACTCTTTTAGGTTCATAGTTCTGATAATCTTTTCTTTGATATTCTGGTATAAAGCTGTGTTGCCTCTAAATGCTTATGCCCTAAAAAATCACGCACATATTCTACTGACAGGCCGTTTTCTAAAAGGTGGGTGGCGATGGAGTGGCGCAGGTTGTGCAAACTGATTGCGCTTTCTATTCCTGCTTTTTTAAGGATGGCTTTTACTATTTTGTTGTAACCGTTCCCGTTTGTCCTCTTTCCTCCACTGTTGGTTATAAATGCAAGTTCATTTTCTTTGGCAAATCGTTCGTTATGCAGGTAGTTTTTAAAATCGTTTTTTACCTTTTCGTTTATTGGTATTGCCCTGCGCTTGTTGCCTTTGCCTTGCCGTACATACATGAGCGAACTGTTAAAACTGATGTCTTTTATATTCAGGGCAACCCCTTCGCTACGTCTGAGGCCACAACCATAAAACAGTCCTATGATGGCTTTCTCCCTGTTGGTTTCGCAGGTTTCATAAAGTTTTTTGATTTCTTCTACAGTAAGAATTTCACGCTCTTGGCTTTCAGGACGTGGGAAGTTTAGGCCGCTCATTGGGTTTTCGATGATCTCCCCGGTTTGTTCCTGGTAGTTTAAAAACAACCGGATGGCGTAAAGGTGGTGGGTTATCATCCGGCTGCTTAATCCGCCGGGTTTTCTTTGGTTGGGACGCTGGGTTAAATATTCGTAATGTGCCTGGATGTGTGGGGGCTGGATTTCGTGCAGGTTGTAAATGTCCTTTTGCGCTAACTGGCTTAAAAACTCGGCCACACAGGTGGGCAACATGCTTTGGCTGCTTTTGGAGTAGCCTAACCGCTCCAGATGGGTTTTAAATTGCTCCGTATATACACTTTTCTGGGTCATGGGTCGCAAAGCCAATTACTAATTACAGATGACAAATTATCAATGATTTATTATCTATTCTGGCGACCCATTTGGTGAACCAGCGGTTTGGGCTGCCAGTGCTTTTAAAGTTCATCGAGTTGGTTTTGCAGGTATTGTTTTATCTTGTTCCTGAGCGCTTTGATGTTGTCCCAATACGTTATCTTATAGGTAAAACCACGATTTATAAAACCTCCCGATTGACTTATGTATTCAAGCTCCAATAAATCATTTAAATAGCGTTGCAATTGGCTTTTGCTAATGTTTAATGCCTGGCGTATTTCCCGTTGGGTAAACTTATAATTCTGGTATTCATTTCCCTGCTTCGTTATAAAAGCCTTCAAATCCTCGTAAAACTGCCGTAGGCTGCCGTCCAGCTCGTCTATTTTCAGGATGATGCTCTCGAACATGATTTCGATGGCCGTTTGTATATCTTCCTTTTCGGTGATTAACCGTCCGTGATGGTCTCGCTTGCGTTGGTATTGGTTTAGGAGCGTGATTTGGTTGATGAAGGCGTGGTAAAGCTCTGTGAGTCGCCGTATTTTATGGGCTTCGGGTGGCAACAGTATTTTGTTGGCAAAAGGGTTGATGACCTCGTAAGGTTTTAGCATGCGGATACAGTTTTGGATAAATGCCTTTGTTTCCCGTTCTTCTGCTTTATTAATGCCCCCGGCGGCTCGCCGGTTCTGGTAATTTATAATCCGGTTGGTTTGGGCTTTGCTTTCATCCACGGCCAGTAAAAAAATACGGCTCATGTTGTCTTCGTAAATTTCGCCACGGGTGGTGGTGGCGATGCTGCCGATGGGGCCGCGTACCCGTTTTATCTGCGCCCGTATTTGTCCGCTGCCTTCGTCCTTGGTGCTGGTGGAGCTGATGATCTCGCCATTGCTCTGCAGTTCACGAAAAGCAAATTCGGCTTCTTCTTTCAGGCCGTCAACATCTTCCAATGCGATGAGTTTGTGCTGTATTTCGTATTCGCCATAATTATAAAAACTACTTTCGGTAACGCGTGTAAGCCGTATCACGTCTTCCTTAGGCATTAAATCGGTAATTTGTCGAGATAGATACGTTTTGCCACTTCCGCTACTGCCCTGTATTAGAGCGTGTAACGTGTCGGGCATTTTGTAACTGGTGGCTATTACAAACAAAAATATGCGGTTGTTTTCTTCGCCTGTGATCCCTGCTTTTTCTATCTGCTGGTTAAACATTTTTATCAGGTTCTTTTGGTTCAAAAAGCTCAAACACCTTTGCTGTTCGGAGATGGGGACAATAACTTTTTCATTCTTTTCTATCGGTTCGCTTTCTTTTATTTGCTGTTCTCTATGGCTATCAAGTAAATCGGTTAGACGGCTTAAATCTAATTCGATTAAATCAGCCCGTATTCCTAATTTTTCTCCAGCTTCCTTTGCTACTTTTTCCACTTGCTTATCTTCATACAGGTCGGGTTTGGTGCGGCTTTTTCGGCCTGTTGCGATGTTTTCTATTTCCAGGGTGATTTTCAGGCTGTCCATGGCTTTGGGGATGCCGCCTTTGATATGGTAAATGGCGGTTTCGGTTGCGTAGGTTATTTTGTATGGATTGGTGGTATTTAGCTGTTGAGACACCATGCGTGGTGTCTGTATTGTACTGATTGGCTGTTGTCCTGCTGCTGTTTTTTCTTTTTCACCTGAACTGCTTTCTGTTGAAAAAGAAAAAGGCTTGCCCTGAGCAGGGTCGAAGGGCTTTCTATTGTTTAATAATTCTGTAAATATTCCCGGCTCATGCCCGGTTGATAAGCTATTAATGTCTTCGCCTTCGGGAGTTTCTACATAACTGATTTTTATTCCCGCTATTATTTCCCTTAACTCGCCAGCCCTGGCATTTGCCCCTGTCCTTCCGGCTTCGTCACCATCAAAAAAGAAGATAATTTCTTCTAAATCTTTTAGTTCTTTGATGGCTTGTTTGTGTTCGTCGGTGATGCCGTTGGTCCCATAGCTTGCAAGTAGCTCGTAATTTTTTGTTATTCCCGAGATTTGTTGTAAACTGGCTGTGTCAATGATGCTTTCGGTAATGATTAGTTTGGTTGTTTCCGGTTTGGGATAACTTGGGTAAAGCCCTTTGCGGTTTAGGGTGTAGTAATGGCGGGCGTTATCTTTGTCCTTGATACTTCGCCCGTAGAGGGAAACGATTTTATTTTGTTTGTCCCTCAAACCGAAGGTGATGCAGCCTCGCAAATAATTGAAACGGCTTTCTTTAAAGGCATTGTAGCCTATTTGCAAGGTTTTCCAGTTTAGGTTGCGGCTTTCGGCGTATTCCCTTGCGGTGCTGCTGCTTAAAAAGCTGCTTTGCATTTGCTCAAAGTTAGCTTGGTAGTTTTGTATAGTTTCTGTTTTGGGTGTGGTTTGTGGCTTGTCATCTCTTGCTTGGCCTTCTGCAAGTTGGGTCAGGTATATCAAAGCTTCATGGGTGGTTATGTTTTTGTATTTTTCGGTAAGGCTTACGATGTCCATTGTGCCGGCTGTGCAGTTGCTGCTAAAACAGGTGCAGATGTTTTTCTCACGGCTAAACTGTAGGCTGGGGGTTTTGTCGGGGTGGAACGGGCAGAGGGCGCGGTTGCTTCGGTTTATTTTTAAGCCTAGGTGGTGGGCTAGGTCGAGGATGTTTAAGCGGGTTTTGAGGTCTTGTATTTCCATGGTTTTAAAAAATATTGGAATAATATATCCTAAAACAAAATTACTTAAATAGATTTATATATCCATTTAAAATATCAACAAGTTTTAAACATTGATATAAAGTATAATTAATTGTAATTTTGTGGATATAATCAACCATATTATGAATATTGGAGATAAAATAAAGAAGGTAAGGGAAGCCAAGGACTTTACGCAAAAGCAAGTTGCTTTGATGCTGGATATGGATCAATCGCAATATTCCAAAATAGAAAAAGGCAAAACAGACCCTACCACTTCTACCCTTGAAAAAATTTCCAAGGCTCTTGGTATCGAAGTGGCCGAACTGTTTGCTTCGGACGATATTTTTAAAGACGTGAATTCTGCCGATAAGACACTAATAGAAAAAATCCGGTTGATCGAACAACTGGACGACAAAGAAAAGGTGTCGATTTATAATATTATTGATGGCCTGTTTGCCAAGAAAAAACTGAAAGATACGCTCTCGAATGCCATTAACATGGCTTCTTAAAAATACTTGTGCTTCGAGCACGTGCAGCCGATTTACCCGTGTCTGCTTCCCGGCCAGCGTGCCGGGCTTTTTTATGCCCTTTAAACACAAATGCCTGGCAACTTTTTCGTTACCAGGCTTTCGTGTTATTTTCTACTCCTGCAATGGTAGCAAATGCTACCAAAAATATTCCGACAAAGCAAATGCTTTGCCGAACGAAAATCATAAGCTACGGCGAACTAGGGGTTTTATAAATCATTTCTATCTCATCAATCTCTTTTTTTATTGGAGAATAACTTAGGAGATAAGAATTTGTTTTTGCATAGGTAAAAGGAAGTGCTGATGAAATATATGAACATTCCATCTCTGATTTTAAATTACATACATGTGTTATCTTAATATATAAATAAACAATTAAGTTGTGCTTTTTTGAATACCCTTTATCTGCAAGATTATATGACATATTACAACATTTTAATTGAGCCTTGTATACTTTAAGTAGTATTAAAAACACATACCTTTCTGATTCTTTTGTATTTATACTAAAGGCTCTTAAAATAATTTTTCTTTCTTGTTTATTAAATATTGGAACGTCTGGAATTATACCTAAACTATCATTTATATAATTATCCGGGATATAAGATTCGGCAATGTTACTAAATTTTCCAACTTCATTACTTCGGTCTTGAGCATAAGAATATATTAAGACCAAAAAAATGAAATGAAATGAGAATAAAATTCTATTTTTATTAATTTGCATTGGTAAAATCAGGTTCAGGTGCATCATTACTTTCAGGTGTATCTTGATTTTCTTGAACGCCATATTGAGATGAATCTACTTCTTTTCCTAAAAAAGTCTTTATTACACTTTTATTTTCCTTGTCGTAATCAAATCTATAGAACCCATAATCAGACCTGAGCAGGGTCTTTCCTTCTTTTGTAATAATATTAAGCTTTCCAGATGCTCCAATTGAAGAAACATGAGTAGCCTTTGTGAAATCTTCTGCATATGGAATAATTGCATCTCCTTTTTGATTATGATCCGTTGAATTAATTCCAAAAGGGCTTCCTGTATTGCAACCAGCAAAAACTACCATAGCATTTTGTTCAAATTTTATAGTTCCATTATTGATTCCAGCCACAATGTCATTTATATTGGCTTTATCCAATAGATTGTTAAACCTAACACCCCGTCTCAATAACCCGCTTGCTGTATTTGCCCCAGCATTATCATTAAACCAAATTCCATACTGACTTGCATGACTGAAAATTGCAATTCTTGAAATTGATCCTTCTTCAGAAGTTTTTTGTTGTAATAATTTTATAAAACCAGTAGCCCTAGTAATTGAATGAGGTTCACCCATTGAAGCACCATTTGAGATATCCCAATCTGCAGCCATTTTAAACATTGGCACTGATTTCGGTTCGTGTGCAGAACCTCCATAAATAGCAATCTTAGCTTCTAACCCATCCAAATCTATTGCCCAAATAGGCATATTGGAAGCAAATTGATATGGTGTCAATTCCGGATATTTTATTGCTATTGGATCTACGGATAAGAATTTCCCAATCCTTGCATCATAAATCCTGAACCCATAATCATAGACGACCCCATTGCCAATTACCTCGTCATCCTTCTCCTTGCCATTAAAGCCGTACCCTTAACGCAGGTCTTTTTTAAGATTTTGCAGGGTGTAAATCATGCGAAGAAATTGAGTTTTTGAAAGGTCACAACGGCAGGCATCATTGCTAAATGACATGATGTTTTTAGTTTTTGGATGAAAAAAAGTACCGCTGGAGACTTCCTTTATCTTGCCCGTGTAAATACATGAATTATCTATAAGTCCTTCCAAACCTGGGTCGGCTTCTGTATCACAACATTTATCGCCAGTGGCAGAGCAGTTGGTTTGACTTACCAATTCACTTCCAAAAGTTGTTTCGTGGGTATGGTAAAGGTTTAGAAAATGCCCCATCTGATGCGCCAAAGTAGTTCCAGCTATACAACCTTTCTTAATGAAAATGGAATTTTTTCCGGCAGAGGGCATATAAGTATAACCACACACATCTATTCCCGAATTGTCGGTAAGGGTGGTGGTTAAGTATAGATTTATCGTATTTTTTTCCCAAAATTGAGAAACAAGATCAGCCTCGTTGCTTATTGCCGATAAATTGTCAAACTGATAATTGTCTATGTAAACGGTATTGCATATTTTAAAACTCAACGAAACAGGTTGAAAAAAACCATTTAATTTAGTTATGGCTGATTGAATTTCGGTTGCACTAACCCCTGGTAAACCTTTGTCATTTTTTACCACATATACATTTATTGTCAACGTTCTGTTCAACTGAGGAAGGCTTTGGGTTGCTGTGCCTTCTGTAATTGAAATGGTTGATTCCAGAGTTTTTTGTTGGGCAGAAACAATTGTTCCGCAACCACCTGATTGACTAAGCACGTCTAAACTAGTATTCGATAAAAGAATAATAATCAACGAAAAAGATAGGTATATTCTGTTCATATTTATTCCTGTGTTTCTTCTGTATCAATATCTTCAGTTTGTGAGCTAAGCGTTCCTACAACCCTGAATTCGGTTCGTCGGTTTTGATCCCTACCCTCTGGATTATCTGACCCATCTGGTTTGTAATTTGGTGCAATTGGTTTTTCGGCGCCATATCCACGAGCCATAAGTCGTTTCTTATTAATTCCCTTACTTACAAGATGATTAACCACATTTTCGGCTCGAGTTTGTGATAATTTCCTGTTATATTCAACATTTCCAAGACTATCGGTGTGAGCTGCAACCTCAACAATAATGTCAGTAGCTTTTTGCATCAATTCCAAAAGAGAGGAATCAATCGAGTGCATTGACGCAGCTGACAGGTCTGACTTGTCAAAATCGTAATATACATTTTTAAGAACAATTGGCTTATCTATTGGAATTACATTTACCCAAATAGGTGGCATTTCAACAGTGTAGGTAAAATTAATTCCATCAGTTGACAGATTAACTTGTTCGTTAAAGTATTGGGCTCCTTCCATTTCAAATTTATAGTCCTTATCGGGCAATAAATCGAAGTAATAAACTCCATCCTTTGCGGTGGTATCGCGATCAATAAATATTTTTTCTTTCGATGTTTTATCAATCATGTAAATCGAAATGATTGCTTTATTCATGGGTTTAATGGAATCCTTCAGCGCAAGCAATCTTGCCTGATCAATATCCTTTCCTACCTTTCCCCGCTCAGCAGGATAAATAGATCCCGTCACAGCAAGTTTCACAAAATCAGTCCAATGGTATTGGTAAATATCGTCACAACAGGTAGGGTTTCTGAAACTATTCCCACCGGGACGATTTGAAACTAAAAAGCCAAATTCCCGATTTTTACTGATGCTAAAGTATAGATCGTCGTAACTGGAATTTAAAGGATAACCAGCGTTTCGGGCGTCAAACCATTTTCGTAGTTCGCCCAGCGATCTGAAAATATCATACCCTCCCAATCCCGGGCGGCTGGTGGAACTAAAATATAATGTGCGTGAGGCATTATCATAAAAAGGCGACATCTCATTACCAGGTGTATTTATTTTGTTTCCTACATTTCGTGGGTTAGAATATTCATTTTTCTTCGAGTTGAAGATGGTATACCATATATCGTAACCTCCTCTGCCGCCCGGACGATCGGACACAAAATAAACAACTTCGAGATTTGATTTTGATGTAGTTCCCACTGTTGGTTGTGTTGCAGTATAATTTGGGTCGTTAATGGTAGTGTTCAGTTTAACCGGAGTTTGCCATGTGCTACCTTTTCGCTGAGCAACAAAAATTTCACATCTCATCTTTCCTTCAAAGGTTTTTGCGCAACGGGTAAAATAAAAACGGTTCCCATCTCTGGAAAGTGAACCATTTCCTGTTTCAACTCCGGGAATATTTATCGGCTCACCCATTGATTTGCCACCAGTCCAATCGTTTCCTACTTTCTTGGCCTGATAAAATTGACGAACTGGAATTTTGGTAGTGTCGTCCCTGTTAAAATATTGAATGGAATCGAGTTTTAATGATGAATAAATCATTAATGAGTCATTTACTGCAATTGGAGATAGCTCTATATGAGGGCTGTTAATGCTTGAATTCATATGCTCCACCGATACTTTTACCGGATTGTTTATAATGGTAAAAGCAATATCGCAACCTGTTATTTCATCTTTTAAAGCAGCTGATGTGAGATTTAAAGATTTCGCTGCTTTTAATTTCTTTTGAAACTTGGTGAATGTTTCCTTGGCTTCGGTGTATTTTCCCTGTGATTTTTGCGACTGTGCCTGGTAATAAAGTGCTTGTGGAAACAGATCACTTCTGTCCTTATACACTTTACTGAATTGTTTTTCTGCTTTCGCGTAATCTCTTGATAGAAAATATAATTCAGCAAGGCGGAAGTTTAACTCTGTATCCTTCGACCTTATTTTGCAATAGGGTTCCAGAAAATCGATCGCTGTGTAGACGTCGCCAAGCCGATCTGCGTTTTTTCCGAAATTCTTAAGCTGTTTAGCTGTATAATTACGAACATCTATTTTACCTTGTCCTAATACGCTTATAGATAAAACGAAAAGAAGTAAAACTGATGCAACTAAGGGTTTAAATTCTTTCACAGGGTATGGTGAATGTTTTTAATATGGTACTTATACTTTTAAATATAAAGGATATTTCAAATGCTCCCCTATTGTTGGTGTAAGCTTTTAAGGGAGATATATTGAAATCATATGATATATTAACATCGAGATTACTCACCTGCACTCCAAAAAGTGCGATCATAGCATCGGAATTTCCAGAGAATCCATTCCTCCAAAAAAAACCGGTACGGGCTTCTCGTAATTGAAATTGATTTCCCTGGAATGTGTAACCTGCCTCGCTTCCAATTACCAAATCTTTGGCTCCTTTCATGATATAGGTAAAGAATCCTGGTTTTACATAGAAATTTTGGAGGATATTTGTTCGAACAGCGCCATGAATCATATTTTTTAAAGGTAATCGGGTATTATAGTTAAAAAAAGACTCCTTAGGATGGTTTACATGAAATAGCGACACTCCAATTTCCGGTTCAAAATTGCCAATTTTTCGTTGCCAATTCACTCCAAAATTTATATCAAGATATGCAAGGTGTTCACCCGCATTCGTTACAAATACTCCATCAGAGGGTTTCCAATCACCTGGAAGCGACATCTCAACTATTCTTTTCGAGCTGTAACCTATTTGAAGTCCAGCACTTAGCGAATTATTATTGATTGTCCGGTGATAAGCGCCCGATAAAAAAATACTATTATTTTTTAACCGGATATCTCCCGACTCATCATTCACCAATAATAATCCGGCACTTATGTGATGCTGCTTTAAATAAAACTGACGATCGTAGCTTACTGATGAAGTTCTGTATGGAAGCGCTAAAGCTTTCCATTGATTTCTGTAATTTCCAACAATTCTCCAATCACCTTCAAAATTGCCGGTATGTGCAGGATTGAGATTTAAGGGACTGTTAAAATACTGACTGAAATGAATATCCTGCCCTTTTAAGGAATTAATACTGAAAAACAAAAGAAAAAACGTCAATATTTTTGCCAGCGTTCGCAAAATAAATTTATTTTTTTGGTGAAATTCTTTTCTTTTTTGTAGATTCAACCCGTAATTATTTGAATTATTGATCACTTCATAAAAATTAAAATCATATCAGATTGAATATAAACTCAAAAGAAAGATGGCCTAATATATATATTTTTTACAAATCTGGAAATCAATTTTGAACAACATTTTAAAAAAAATTAAAACCTAGATCATGAAAATAAAAAGCATTCTTGTAATCATTGGAATTGCTGTGTTTTTTGTAACTTCTGTGAATGGTCAGGTAATAGCTGATTTTACTGCTGATATAACATTAGGATGTTCCCCTGTTTCAGTTTCATTTACTAATAATAGTACCGGTGCAACTTCGTATTCCTGGGATTTCGGAAACGGCAATACTTCGGTTGCAAAGGATGCTCAGGCTATTTATTCAAGTTCGGGCAGTTATACCGTCAAGCTAACCATTAATGGTAATGCAGCATACACAAAATCAGTTGTAATAAAGGCATTTAAAAAACCATCGGCGGCATTTAGTGCAAATAATAAATTATGCACCGGGCAAACAGTGCAGTTTAACGACTTGTCCACACTTGGCGACGCCCCTCTGAAAACTTGGTTTTGGGACTTTCAAGACGGAACAACCAAATCAGAACAAAATCCAACATTGCCTTATTATGTGGCTGGTAAAAACAGCGTTTTTTTAACTGTTACGGATAATAATGGCTGTGTGTCTAGTTTGTTAAAGGAACAATATATAGATGTTGTTAATAAACCTGCCATAAGTTTTCAAGCGACACCTTCAAGTGCCTGCAAAATCCCAACTACCGTTAAATTTTCGAATACTTCTACAGGAGGAGGAATTTTGACTTATGAGTGGGACTTCCTTGGAGGGAATACATCAACTCTGAAAGAACCAAGTTTTACCTATACTAGTTTCGGATCCTATAATGTAAAACTAAAGGTAACTTCAGATTATGGTTGTTCCGATAACCTTTCGGTACAAGCTGTTACTATAGGAGCAGTAAAAGCTTCCGGATCACTGGCTCAAGGTGGAAAAACTATTCTAAATAACGGAATTGTCTGCGCCGGAGATATAAATTTTCAAAGCACTTCTACGGGAGGTTCCGCTATTAACTGGGATTTTGGAGATGGTTCAACTCCTGATAATGCATATTTACCAAGTGGTGTTCATAACTATTCGACTGCAGGAACTTTTATCATTAAACTGATTGCTTCGCCGGGAACTGCATGCGCTGATACTGTAAAATGGAATATTGTGGTTGAAAAGGCTATAGCCGGATTTACAATGGCCCCTGATAAATCCTGTCAATCACCTGCTACTGTTCAGTTCACAAATACTTCTTTAAATGCGACTTCCTATTTGTGGACGTTTCCTGATAATACTACTTTTACTACACTGAATACATCTCATATTTTTACTGTTCCAGCAGATAAGGATGACTTTGTAATTCATGAGCCTCATTCATTTGATATTAGTCTTCAAACCAAAACCGCCAATGGTTGCGCAAGCGAAATAATTAAAACATTTGTAATTAGTCGTCCCACGGCAATGTTTTCGGCTGATACTATTTTTGGTTGCCTTCCTGTGAAAGTTAATTTTACAGATAAAAGTGTAAGTGATGCCCCAATAGCTTTTTACAAATGGGAATTTGGTGACAATAATTCACAAACCACGAGTTCCGGATCAATGAGTTATAGCTATAATAAAGCTGGTATTTTTAAAGCTAGGTTGATTATAACGGATAGCGATGTCAATAATTGTAAAGATACATCCAACTATATCACTATTAAAGTTGGCAATGTTCCCCATCCAAATTTTAAAGCAGAAACGGCAACATCCTGTTCTTCAAATCCAGTTAGATTGACAGATTTAACTACGGCTGCCGACAATGTTGATTTTTGGCAATATTCATCAATGGGAACCAGCATTAGTAGCTGTTCAAATGTGGCCAATCCCGATTGGAAATTCAGAAATGAAGTTGGCAATCTGTCAGTAAAACTTAAAGTCGGAAGTAATGGTTGTTTCCATGATACTACCATTAATAATGTTATTAATAACCTTGGACCTATTGGGAATTTCACTTTTGATCTCAATTGTTCCACACCTCTTAATTATACGTTTACGGGAGTTGCTAAAGGGGCAACATCTTATGAGTGGAAATTTGGCGATGGCGTGTCGGACAATGTGTTGAGTCCTATACATACATATGCTTCCGGTGGCAATTACCTGGTAAAATTTATCACTCATAATGCCACATGCCACGATACTATTTCTCAAATGGTTTATGCACGACTGCCTAATCCTCAATTTACAATGAATGTTAAAGGTTGTGTTGGCGATGAAATTACATTTACCGGAAAGCCATCACATATAATTACTCCGGTATTATGCCGCGAAAGTTATTTGTGGAATTTCAATGATAAGTCGGCAGATTTATATACTGACAAAGATGACATTAAGCATACCTTTAATAATAGAGGAACATATAATGTTTCGTTAACAACGATTTATGATAATGGATGCACTCAAACTATATCCAAACCAATAAGAATTTATCAACCATTTGCCGGTTTTAAAGCCGATAAAATTTTTGGTTGTACACCACTACCTATCATTATTACAGATACCTCAAAAATAGATGGAAATGCATTTTCCAAATTGGAGCTTGATTACGGTGATGGTACCTTGCCTGTTACTATTACTAGCGGAGCTGCAAGCAATCATGAGTATAACAGCAATACCTCTGTAAGTTATATTGCTACTTTAACAGTTACCGATATAATGAGTTGTGTATCGACAGCTAATCTTCCTATTGGTATTGGCAACCCTACTAACAATTTTCTGGTGGATAACCCAAATGTATGTGCCGGTTCGACTGTTCAGTTTACCTCTTACGAACCTCAACCAGATAGTGTTATTTGGGATTTTGGTGATGGTGAAAAGAGCAATCAAATTACCGGTTCTCAGATTCACAAATATAACCTGGAGGGTAAGTTTAAATTGAAAATGAATGTTTACACATATGGGTGTAGGAAGGATTCAACTACAGTTGTTGATTATATTAAAGTTCAGAAAGCCAGCGCACAGTTTACAGTTTCTGATTCAGTGTGGAATTGTTATCCTAAGCCCATACAGCTTATGCCTAATTTCGTTAGCAAAGAAACCGTTAGCGGAATTTGGGATTTCGGAAGCGGAAATAATGTTGGAGCTATTGATACTTCAAAGCATCCTCAGATATATACATATACTTATACCACGCCAGGGGTTTATAGTCCTAAATTATCCATTCAAACTAGTTTTGGTTGTAAAGCCACCTTCAGCAAGGTTATAAAAATTACCGGCCCAACTGGTACATTTACAGCAAGTCCGGAAAACGCATGTAAAGGCACCGAAATTACACTTACTTTAAAGGATACGGCTAATCTGATAAAGTATGAGTGGGATCTTGGCGATGGACGAGTAGTAATGGGAAACCCGGTAAAATTCAAATATACAACTAGCGGTGATAAGCTTATTGGGTTAATTCTTTATGGCAGAATGGAAAATTGTAAGCCAGTGGATACCGTTCGATATCATATGGGTTTAAAGGCACAGTTTTCTATTAACAATCCGGCTATTTGCGAAAAAAGCAATTTGGTGTTTGTAAATGAATCTATTGGACAAAATAACCAAACCTGGGATTTTGGTGATGGCACCCCTAATTCTGCAGAGGTAAATCCTAAGCATATTTTTTCATCCGGAAAGTTTACTATAAAGCTCATTGCTAATGGCGCCAGTTGTGTTGATACTTCACAAAAAATTATTATCGTAAATCCCTTGCCTGTGCTTACAATTAGTAATGATACAATCATTTGCCTCGGAGCAACTGCTTCAATACACGCGTATGGAGGAGATCAAATTGTTTGGCATCCCGGGATCGGCTTAACGGATTCAACTATTAATCGTTTGGTTATTTTGCCAAAGACCACCGAATATTATAAAGCGTCGGTTAAAATTAATTTAACCCAATGCATAAACACCGATTCTGTTTTAGTATTCGTTCAACAACCACCAGTTATTAAACTTAATTTTGCGAAAGATACTACCATACATATTGGAGAACAAATTGCACTAAATATAACAACTCAAGTACCCGTTTCATATCTATGGTCTCCGAATTATGCTTTGTCGTGCATAAATTGTCCCGATCCCATTGCTAAACCTTTTTTAGATACCACTTATAGAATTGATGTGAAGGATGTTAATGGTTGTTTTAAGGATAGCGCATTTTTAAAAATAAGGATCAACAACAATATTCCTCTTGAATTGCCAAGCGCCTTTACACCTTCTGGAGACGAGACGAATAGGATTCTTTCACCAAAAGGTTTTGGAATAGAAGAATTGCTCGAATTCAAGATTTATAACCGATGGGGTAATCTTGTATTTTCTTCAAATGATATTTCGAAAGGTTGGGATGGAAAATATCAGGGAAAGGATCAACCGATTGACACCTATATTTATACAGTTACTGCCCGAATGGCAACTCCGGATGGTGCAGGGATCATTAAAAAAATTAAAGGAACGGTGTTGTTGATAAGGTGATTTTTAAAAGAGTATTTTAAAGGCAGTAATGTAGACAACCATCACTCTTTCTTAACTCTTGGTTCTAGTTTCTTGATTAGCCTGAAAAAATTTATCAACAACTGTTAATAACTTAATTTAGCAGTTTGTTTATAAAACTGCGTGCTTTCATTTCCTGTACCGAACTTTCTTTTTCTATCTTTGAATTCTGGAATTTATTAGGATATTAAACCCTAAAAATGTCATTAGTAAAATATAACACTCTGAATATTTTCAGTTTAAATACAATTTTTATTATCGGATTACATGAATGATAGTAACAATTTGCTTACCCATTTCTACTAATTATTTTGCTTTTCGACTTTAGACTTACTATTTGATATATACTACTTTTATTATATGGCCAAGAAAGAATACCCCAGTAGAAATAATGTAATTCCCATTGACTTGGCAGGAAAGATTCCTCCACAGGCTATCGATCTGGAAGAAGCGGTTTTGGGAGCCTTGATGCTCGAAAAGGATTCGATTCTAATGGTTATTGATATTCTGAAACCCGAGAGTTTCTACAAAGACGTTCACCAAAAGATATTTAAGGCCATTCTGGATCTTGCTACCAGACAGGAGCCCATTGACCTTCTTACGGTTACCGAATCGTTGCGGCGCAACAGTACGCTGGAGGATATTGGTGGTCCTTACTACATCACACAGCTTACATCAAAAGTGGCGTCGGCGGCGCATATCGAATTTCATGCCCGTATTATTGCACAAAAACACATTCAGAGGGAACTGATACGTGCATCCAGCGAAATTCAGAACATGGCTTTCGACGATAGCAAAGACATTGATGAGCTACTCGATTTTTCGGAAAGTTCCATATTTAAGATTGCCGAAGGAAGTATTAAAAAAGAAATTCAACCCGTCAATGTTCTTATTAAGGAAGCTATTCTCCAAATGCAGGAAGCTGCCAAACGCGACGATAATTTAAGTGGTATTCCGTCGGGCTTCACTAAGCTGGACAGGCTCACATCGGGCTGGCAACGATCCGACCTTATTATTATAGCAGGACGCCCTTCGATGGGTAAAACAGCATTTGTGTTATCGATGGCCCGCAACATGGCAGCAGAACATAAATGTGGTGTGGCCATTTTCTCACTCGAAATGTCGTCGATCCAATTGGTGAACCGTTTGATTTGTGCCGAAACTGAACTATCGTCGGAACGCATTCGTAATGGACGGTTAGAGAATCATGAATGGGAACAGCTTGACCGTAAAATAAAAACCCTTGTAGACGCCCCGATTTTTATCGACGATACTCCCGCCATTTCAGTGTACGAACTTAGAGCTAAACTTCGCCGGTTAACCAGCAAATCCAAGATAGACATTGTTATTATCGACTACCTTCAGCTGATGACCTGTAATATCGATACCAGGGGCAGCCGTGAACAGGAAGTAGCACATATTTCGCGAAATTTAAAGGTAATAGCCAAGGAACTGAACGTTCCTATTCTGGCTCTTTCGCAGCTCAACCGTTCCGTGGAAGTGCGTTCAGGAACCAAGCGTCCGCAATTATCTGACCTTCGGGAATCGGGCGCCATTGAGCAAGATGCCGACATCGTTGCCTTTATTCACCGTCCTGAAAAGTACGGTTTTCTCGAAGATGAAGACGGAAATTCGCTTCGTGGCGTAGCCGAAATCATCATTGCTAAACATCGTAATGGTGCTTTGGACGATGTACGATTGAGATTCCGTGACGAGTTTGCCAAATTCGTTGATCTGGAAGATATTGATCCTTATGTACCTGAAGCTGTCGAAGCTCCTAAAATATTTGGTTCAAAAATGAATCAGGATTATGGTAAGGTATCCACCACCGCGCCTTTTGAAATGGGCAGAAATACCGGATTTGATTCAGAAGCGCCTTTTTAGGTGTAATCAATAAAGTCCGGTGTGCCGGACTTTATTATTCAAGCTAACCTCTTGCGACATTTATTATATTTTACCTCCTAATTTAGTATCTCCCGATATAATTTTATCTTTGTTGCTGCGTTTATAAATCATACCTTTTTTGACATGAAGGATCTTATTGCATTTTTTCAGAATCGTGACGTTCAAAAACAAATAATTTATTTTTTTGGTGGATTAGTTGCTTTTATTATTTTAATTTTCTTGTCGTTACGTGTTTATACCCGTCATGGCCAGGCTCTTTCGGTTCCAGATTTTAGCGGGAAAAAGATGGAGGAAGCTACCAGTATGGCCGACCAGAAACGACTGCGGCTGGTGGTATCCGATTCGTCGTTTGTTCAAGGTCAGGCACCTGGCGTGGTTATTGGCCAAAATCCGTCGTTCGATACCAAAGTAAAGGAAAACAGAACTATTTTTATTACCATCAACGCGATCAATCCCGAAAAAGTTGAGATGCCAGATGTGGTTGGCGTATCCCTGCGTGAAGCTGAAGCCCGACTTATGCGATATGGTTTAAGAGTTGGTTTTAAACGATACAAACCTGATCCCGGCAAAGACTATGTATTACAGCAGCTATTCCGAAACAGAGATATATCTAAAGGTACCAAGGTGATTAAAGGCTCCTATATCGATTTAGTTTTAGGAGGTGGTTATGCAAATGCCGAAGGTACTGTACCCAACCTGAAAGGTCTTACCCTTGATGAAGCTAAAGAAGAGCTTTCACGAAATTACCTCAATTTTGGAGCAACTATTTACGATAATTCCATAGAAACCTATCAGGACACTATTAATGCCATTATCTGGAAACAAAAGCCGGGATATGGATCCTCTTTAAGTATGGGATCTTCTATCGATGTTTGGTTCTCAGTAAACAAACCAAAAACAGATCCCGATTCAACTAAAAATTAATATGAACCAATTGCTGAGCAGTTCTATAAATTATCCTGAACAATTCCTTGAAAATAAATCAGGAAGGAAGAGCTTATTTCAGCAAACAGCATTTGTTTTATCTACAATTTTATTTCTCTTTATTAGCGCTCTCATTTGTCATGCGCAGGAATCCATAAGGGGATTGTCAGAAAATCCGGTATTGTTCAATCAGGGCAAGCAAATTTCAACGCTTAAAGCAGGATCAGATACTATTATACTAAACCTTCCTTTTATTGATGATTTTTCATCTTCCAACGCCTATCCTGACCAACGCAAATGGATTGATAAATATGTATTCATCAATTCAACATTCCCCATTAACCCGCCTAGTATAGGTGTTGCCACTTTCGATGCCCTCGACGAGAACGGGCATTTATATTCCTACGCCGATTCAATAACTACTTTTAATGCCGATCAGCTCACGTCAAGAATGATTGATTTGAATTTTCCAACCAGAAATGATATTTATCTTAGCTTCTTTTACGAACCAGGTGGGTTAGGCAGCTTGCCTGATCCCGGCGATTCATTGATGCTCGATTTTTGGTCACCGTCCAACAACGAATGGAAAAAAATGTGGGAAATATCAGGCGATACCATGGCTCATAAATTTCGGCAGACCCTTATTCACATCAATCAGCCTGAATATTTGCAAAAAGGCTTTCGTTTCCGGTTTCGCAATCTTATATCATTCGGAACCTCTCCCTCAGCACCCGATGGACAGAATAACAGGAACACCGACATTTGGAATCTGGACTATGTGCGGCTTGATACTGCAAGGAATGAAAACGATACCACTATAAAAGATGTGGCTTTTGTAGAACCCATGCATTCGCTTCTCAAAAACTATCAATCAATGCCTTGGGATCATTATTTAAAGGCTTTTGTTATTGAAAAACGAAGTACAATAAAGGTTACCTATCGAAATAATGATAAAATAGTTCATAATATCACACGTAACTTCGAAATAAAAGACATGTATGAACCTTCAGAGAAGCTGGTTTTTTCGGCAGGAGCAGAGGATATCCTGCCAGGGAAAAATTTCTTTTTAGAGACTGATCTCCCCAATCCTTTTACAACAACTTCCACCGATTCAGCGCTATTTGAAGTCAAAAGCTATTTAATTACCGATGCGAACGATGACAAACGCAATGATACTATTCGATTTCGTCAGGTATTCAGTAACTATTTTGCTTATGATGATGGCTCTGCGGAAGATGGGTATGGCTTTCGTGAAAATGGAGGAGACTTCGGCAGATTAGCTTATCAGTTTAATTCCTATATAAGCGATACATTGGTGGCGGTTAAGTTCTTTTTTGTATCCACCAAATGGGCCAAAAATTCAAATCACTTTTTTAAGTTGGCGATATGGGACGATATGAATGGCAAACCAGGCAAATTACTATATTTGAAGTCAAGTGTTAACTCATCTACCGATAGCATTAAAGCAAATGAGTTTAATACATTCAAACTGGACACTTCATTGATTGTTAAAGGAAAGTACTATGTTGGCTGGATTCAGTCAGATTATTTTTACTTGAATGTTGGTTGCGACCGGAATAATAATGGTGATGCCTATGGATTTATTTTAAAGCAAGGATACTGGAAACAATTAAAAGGATATGGCTCATTAATGATCCGGCCCATTTTTCGTCATATAAAAAGCATCGTTTTGGAGAGCAAACAACTTATATATAAATCATTAACAGTGTTTCCAAATCCGGCAAACGATTATATTACAATCAACTTCGATACGCTTCAGGAATTAGGAAAGACCTCCTATTCAATATACAATGCTAAGGGAATGAAGGTAATGCAATCGACCTTTTCGGGAAACAATACCATAAATGTAAACAATCTTACATCAGGCTTTTATATACTTATACTTGAGCAGGATAAAACAAATTTTGCGCCTGTTAAATTTTTGATACAACGCTAGAATGACAATTGAAAACACAGATATTACGGAAGAAGGGTTTACAGGAGAAGATATTCAGGAAGAACAAGCTGAACTTTTCGAACATTTTCGGTTCACTGCCGACAAAGGACAGGGTTTGCTGCGCATCGACAAATTCCTAGCCAGCCGCATCGAAAATACATCACGAACAAAAGTTCAATATGCAGCAGAGGCTGGAAATATCCTGGTAAACGGTAGTTCCGTAAAATCGAATTATAAGGTAAAACCTGGTGATTTGGTTACGGTAGTTTTACCACATCCTCCAAGGGAGATAGAACTTATTCCGCAGGATATTCCTATTAACATTGTTTATGAAGATGAACATGTTTTGCTTGTGAATAAGGAACCCGGCATGGTCGTTCATCCCGGCTTTGGAAACTACTCTGGCACTCTGGTAAATGCTGTGGCTTATCATTTAAAAGATAATCCCTTGTTTGCATCAGGCGAATTGCGTCCGGGGTTAGTTCACAGGATTGATAAGGACACTTCGGGTATTTTAGTTCTAGCCAAGGACGAATTGTCATTGAACAAACTGGCAAGTCAGTTTTTTAATCGTACCACCGAGCGAAAATACATCGCGCTCGTTTGGGGCGATTTACCTGAAGATGAAGGAACAATAACTGGCAACATCGGTCGCAATCCGCGCGACCGGAAGCAGATGTTTGTGTTTGCTGATGGATCGGATGGAAAACATGCTGTTACCCATTACAAAGTGATTGAACGTTTCGGCTATGTAAATTTGGTAGAATGCAAACTCGAAACCGGTCGTACACACCAGATTCGTGTTCATTTCAAATTTATCGGACACCCAATCTTTAACGATGAACTTTATGGAGGTCACGAAATTCTAAAAGGCACCACATTCAGCAAGTATAGGCAATTTGTACATAATTGTTTCAAGATATTGCCTCGCCAGGCATTGCATGCTAAATCGCTGGCATTTACACATCCGGCAACCGGAAAATGGATGGCTTTCGAATCTGATTTGCCAGCCGACATGAGCCAAACGATTGATAAATGGAGAAATTATGTCTCTAACAGACAATTGGAAGAATAGGAATTAGAAGTTAGGAATAGAGGAATGAAAAATTGGAAACTATCTTCCATAATCTTCCATCTTCCATTAAATTAATAACATATCACAATGAAAAAGAACATTGCCATAGTTGCCGGTGGTGATTCCGGCGAGTATGAAGTTTCGATCAAAAGCGGACAACAACTTCTCGATCAAATTGACAAATCGGCTTATCACCCCATATTAATTCATATCAAAGGAACAGAATGGGTTGCTGAATTGAACGGAAGCACAGTTGAGGTTGACAAAAACGATTTTTCTGTAACCAATAATGGTAAAAAAACAACCTTTGACTGCGTACTAATTGGGATTCATGGCACACCTGGAGAAGATGGACGTCTGCAATCGTATTTCGAGTTAATGAAGATACCATATACCACCTGCGGCGTTTTGTCATCATCTCTAACGTTTAATAAATATGCCTGTAAGCATTACCTCCTTCCGTATGGCATTCACATGGCAAAGGACTTGCTATTTCATAAAAACGATACGATTGATGCTTTCGAGATTGCGAAAACTCTGGGGCTGCCTTGTTTTGTGAAGCCGAACAATGGCGGATCAAGCTGTGGCGTTTCAAAAATTTCTACGGTCGAAGAGATTGTTCCGGCTATTAAAAAAGCCCTGGAACACGATAGCGAAATAATAGTTGAAGAATATATTAAGGGAATCGAAATTACTTGTGGCGTGATGAAAACCAACAATAATTCCATCGTTTTTCCGATTGCCGAAATCGTAAGTAAAAATGAGTTTTTCGATTACGAAGCAAAATACACCTCCGGATTGGCCGACGAAATTGTTCCTGCCCGCATACCTGATAAGATAAGACTGGATTGTGAGAAAACATCTTACCTGATTTATGATAAGATTTTCTGTCGCGGAGTTGTGCGGATCGATTTTATCATTCGGGATGAAAAACTTTATTTTCTGGAAGTAAACACTGTTCCGGGAATGACAAAAGCCAGTATTATACCCCGGATGATTGACGCATCAGGACTAACTATGAAAGATGTTTTAACTGATTTGATCGAAGATTCGATATTAAATTAGACGAGAACGAATAGCTAGCGAGGAACCAAGAAAAAAATAATAGCTCATTTTAATAATTTTGTTAAAAATTAACATACCAGTTCGTAGCCTTAATATTATCTGCTAATAGAAATATTTTTGTAAATTACGTTCCATATATTATCCTGCAATTCATGAGAAAATTATTATTCGCTTTGGCAACTTCATTTCTCATTGCGTCCTGCTCCGATAAAGAACCTGCCATAGCCGGATTGCAAAAGAATCATTCAATTGAGGTTTCGTTGGAAACAAAAAAGCTGGGTGACACAGCTGTATTACTCATTACAACACAAAATGTTTACCTCAAAGGAAAACTGGTAAAAACCATATTAAAAACTGACACACTACCTTCTCCTGGAGATACCATCCAAACAGTTGAGAAAGACGATTCGATGCAAACTTTGCGAGTGCCAAAGGAATATGAGTTTTTCGTTACTGTTAAGTAAAATAATATGAAAAAATCGAAAGTTGTAAATTTGGTGCTGGTTGTTGGTTTGCTGAGTTCCTGTAGTTCAGAAAAGCCTAAGGAAGCGTCAAGTACCAGCCGGTTATGGGTGAGGGGCGACAGCACAAGTCAATACTCGCACTCCTCATATCTTGGCGGAGGTTATTTCCATTTTATTCCCTTTGGTTTTTATCACCCTTCTTTTGGATATAGAAGAGGTGGCTACGAATCATCAGGGTTTTCCAGCAAAGCCACCAGTTCGGGTGTTTCTAGAGGTGGATTCGGCTCATCCGGAATTCGCGTTGGAGGATAATTAATTTATAATTATGAGAAGGATAAACGCCGTTTTACGGGATAACTGGAAAAAAAAGGTTGAAGAATTAGGTTTTGGATTTCATACCATCGATGGTGTTTACTGGGACGAATCGGCCTATTATCAGTTTTCTTCTCATGAAATTGATCAATTGGAAAAAGCGACTGCTGAGCTATTCGCTCGTTGCCTCGATGCCGTTCAGCACATAATAGATAATAAACTGTATCACCTGTTCAAAATCGACCAACGGTTCATTCCAATAATTGAGCAATCTTGGAACGACGATTACCCATCTATCTATGGCCGGTTTGATTTGGTATATGATGGTAACAGTCAGCCAAAAATGCTCGAATTTAATGGTGATACGCCTACATCACTTTTCGAGGCCGGCGTAGTACAGTGGTATTGGCTGGAAGACGTTCAGCCCGGAAACGATCAGTTCAACTCAATTCACGAAAAATTGATTGATTACTGGAAATACCTGACACCCTATTTAAACCAGGGAAAGGTCTATTTCTCATGTTTAAAAGATAATCAGGAAGATCTGACTACAGTGGAGTATCTTCGCGATTGCGCCATTCAGGCTGGCCTGGAAACCTCCTTTATATATCTCGAAGATATTGGTTGGAATGCAGATACCCGAAACTTTATCGATCTGGAGAATGAAAAAATAACCAATATTTTTAAGCTTTATCCGTGGGAATGGCTTATCCGCGATGAGTTTGGGGCTAACCTTCTGATGGATTCCGGAAAATCTTTCTGGATTGAACCACCCTGGAAGATGTTATTATCCAATAAAGCCATTTTGCCAATCCTGTGGCAACTTTTTCCAAACCATCCCAATTTGCTGGCATCCTATTTTGACAATTCAAACCTGAAATACGATTATGTAAAGAAACCTTTACTATCACGCGAAGGCGAAAACATTACCATGGTGCGGAATGGAAACATGATAGCGTCAACCGAAGGCAATTACGGATCAGAAGGTTTTATATTTCAGGAATTGTGCCAGTTACCTCAATTTTCATTTAACTATCCTGTAATTGGCTCGTGGGTAATTGGTTGTGAACCGGCTGGAATTGGAATTCGTGAAACAAAAACCTTAATTACCGACAATTTAAGCCGGTTTATCCCTCACGTAATTTGTTAAAATACAGCAGTTTGCTGCTAACATAATTGTAAAAGAATCAAGAACTAAGAATCAGAAATATACCTCCGCATGTAAATAATTGGATGGTATCCCCTGCTGCTCAAGTAAACTGTAGGCATCATCAATCATAGCGCTGTTTCCACAAAGGTAAACCCAGGTATTGTCTGAAACAGGATTGTGAATCAAGTAATCGGTTACCCTTCCGTAAAAATCACCAGAGGTATCACGCGAAGTACATTGTATATAACTGCCTTTTGTATAAATCTCGTGGTCATACCCTTCATTTCCGGTTTTTACTCCGTGAAGAAGTATGTAATTTAAGTGAGGATTACTAAGCACTATGCTATGAAACGGAGAAATGCCTGTGCCGCTGGCTATAAAAAGAAATTTCCTTTCCGGAATTTTCCTTTCGTCGAGAACAAAATATCCGAATGGCCCTTCTATTTGAACGAAATCTCCAGCCTTGAGATTTTGAAATTTTTTAGAAAGAAAGCCATTTTTAACTTCTTTGATAAGTACCTCGAGATAGGGAGCGGTAACAGAACTGTAAATGGAATATTCTCGTTTTTGTTTAGTTTCGGGTATTCCGAGTACAAGGTATTGACCTGCCTGAAAGTCAAACTTGTTCCGGTAAAAGCGTAATACATAAGTGCTATCTGTTAAAAACCTTACACTTATTACTTCGCACAGGTGTTGGTTAATCGTTTTTTTTTCAACAATATTTTCCATTCATAGTATTTCCTAATTCATATCAATAACCACGAATGAAGATAATTGTTTATTCTAACCCCTAACTCATAACTCCTATCTTCTCTCTTCCCGGATAAACTTTAAGCGCTTCCGCCAGACATTTCATTGCATTTTTCAAATCATCAATATTTAGTACATAAGCGATTCGAACTTCTTTTTTCCCAAGTCCCGGAGTTGAATAAAACCCTGATGCAGGAGCTATCATCACTGTTTGACCCTCATAACTAAAATCGCTTAAAAGCCACTGTGCAAATATGTCGGCATCGTCAATAGGTAATTTGGCCATTACATAGAAGGCACCTCTTGGCATGGGGCAGGTAACACCTGGTATTTGGTTCATCGCTTCTACCAGAAAATTACGTCGTTTAATATATTCGTTATAAGTCGATTCATAATATTCCCTTGGTGCATCAAGAGCAGCCATTCCTGCCACCTGGCCTAATACAGGCGGACATAGTCGTTGCTGCCCAAATTTTAAAGCCGTTTTAATAACTTCTTTATTCTTTGAAATTAAAGCTCCAACACGTATTCCACAAGCGCTGAACCGTTTTGAAAGTGAATCTATCAGTACCACATTTTCATCAATACCTTCCAGATTCATTGCCGAAAAATGTTTGAGGCCATCATAGCAGAATTCGCGATATACTTCATCGGAAAATAGAAATAAATCATGCTTTTTAACCATGTCGCGTAATAACTCCAATTCTTTTTTGGAATACAGATAACCAGTTGGGTTATTGGGATTACAAATAATTATTGCTTTGGTCCTAGGCGTGATCAATTTTTCAAATTCTTCGATTGGAGGAAGCGCAAAACCATTTTCAATCCCGGAAGTTACCGGAACAATCCGAATTCCGGCAGTCATGGAGAAACCATAATAGTTGGCGTAAAATGGCTCAGGAACAATCGCTTCTTCGTCATTGTTAAGGCAGGACATCATCCCAAAAAGTAATGCTTCCGATCCTCCCGATGTTACTAAAATCTGTTTCGGGTTAACTGTAATACCTACGCCTTTATAATATTCGGTAAGTTTAATTCGCAATGCTTCGTCGCCTGCCGAGTGACCATAATCAATGGTTTTCATGCTAACATTCCGGATGGCCTCTATAGCTACCGGGGGTGTCGGAAGATCGGGGTTTCCGATATTCAGATGGTATACTTTAATTCCCTTACTCTTTGCTTCCTCGGCGTAAGGTACCAGCTTACGAATTGGTGATGATGGCAGATTGCGTCCTTTTTCTGAAATTTGTGGCATAGGTTACTACAAAAAATATTATTTCCATCCCATTACAAAATTTATAGCTTATTCGCGACTTCTTTACAGGTGATAAAACCTGAGTCTATTACGTTACGCTAAATACGCCGCGATAATAGTCCTAATAGTTGCTAAATAGGCTACAAATTTCATATCAGGTGAATTTATTAAAAAATAGAATAAAAATGAACTCCTAAAATCAGAAATTAATTATTAACAGCATCTCAAATTATTTAGTGGGCTGAGCTGCTGCCTGCGGTGCAGGAGGCGCTGAAACAGTGCCCTTAAAAGTTAACACAATCATCGGCTTTTTGGCATTTGAGTAAACCGTAACGTTCTTGGTGAAAGGTCCCGTAATTTTAGTGTTATAAGTTACTTTTATAACTCCTTTACTCCCTTTTTTAACCGGTTCTTTGGTCCAGTCAACGGAAGTGCAGCCACACGATTTTTGAGCATTTGAAACAATCAAAGGATCTTTGCCTTCATTCTTAAATGAAAACTCAAAGGTTCCATTGCTGTCATATGCAATTGTACCATAATCATACTCGGTTTTATCAAATACAATTTCTGGGGCGTTCTTGTTTTCAACTACCGGTGTTTGAGCCGGCTGTGTTTGAGCCGGCTGTGTTTGAGCCGGCTGTGCTTGACCAAACATGTTTGTGAGTGTCAACACTCCTAATCCAAAAAATAAAAAAACCTTTTTCATGACGTACGTAATTTAAAAGTGGTACAAAATTAATTTTTTATTGTTACAAATTTCCATTTAATGACAAAACTCATCATTAACTATACGTAAAGATTAATAGAAATGTTGAAGAAATTCTGTAGATAAAATTTGCATCGGAAATCTATTACCTTTCGGTTTGGTTACTTATTGCTATCATCATAACAAACATTGGACAGAAATTTATATTTTTACGGCTTTCAATGATAAAAATTTAGATAATGATGGAAATTCCTTCCAAATACGATCCGAAACTTACCGAGGGCAGATGGTATAAATACTGGCTTGACAACAAATTTTTTCACTCGACGCCCGATAAACGTCCCTCTTATACCGTCGTAATACCTCCTCCCAATGTAACCGGAGTACTTCATATGGGCCACATGCTTAACAATACCATTCAGGATGTATTGGTACGCCGTGCCCGGATGCAGGGAAAAAATGCCTGTTGGGTGCCTGGCACCGACCATGCATCGATTGCTACCGAAGCTCGTGTTGTAAATAAACTGGCTGGCGAAGGTATAAGGAAAACCGATTTAACCCGCGAGAAATTTCTGGAACATGCCTGGGAATGGACTCATAAGCATGGTGGAATAATTCTTGAACAATTAAAAAAACTTGGAGCTTCCTGTGATTGGGATCGCACCTGTTTTACTATGGATCCTGAGCGGTCAGAAAGTGTGATTCAGGTTTTTACCGATCTTTATAATAAAGGGTTAATCTACCGCGGTGTCCGGATGGTAAACTGGGACCCTAAGGCTCAAACCGCTGTATCGGATGAGGAAGTAAATCATAAAGAGGTAAAAAGCAAACTTTACTATGTTCGTTACAAAATTGTGGGTAGCAACAAATACATCGTTATTGCCACCACGCGTCCCGAAACTATTCTGGGCGATACGGCAGTTTGTGTGCATCCAAATGATGAACGTTACCAGTTTCTCAGCGGAATGAAAGTTTTTGTTCCACTTATTAACCGCGAAGTACCGGTTATTTTCGACGAATATGTCGACCGTGAGTTTGGTACGGGTGTTCTAAAAGTGACACCTGCGCACGATATTAACGACTACGCGCTGGGTCAGAAATACCATCTGGAAACTATTGACATTTTTAACGACAATGGAACCCTCAATGAAAAGGCGGTTTTATTTGTTGGAGAAGATCGGTTTGTAGTACGTAAGAAGATTGTGGAACAACTCACAGCCCTCGATCAGATTGAGAAAATTGAAGATTACATTAATAAAGTAGGCTTTTCCGAACGCACCGATGCGGTTATCGAACCTAAGCTTTCGATGCAATGGTTTTTAAAGATGAAAAATCTCGCTCAGCCAGCTTTGGAAAATATAATGAATGACACAATTCAGCTTTATCCAGCGAAATTCAAGAATACATACCGTCATTGGATGGAGAATGTGAATGACTGGTGTCTTTCGCGTCAACTTTGGTGGGGACATCGTATTCCGGCATATTATATCGATGATACATTTCAGTTTGTAGTAGCTGCTACTGAAGCAGAAGCTTTGAAACTGGCTCGCGAAAAAACCGGGAATAATAACCTAACCATCGCCAACCTTCATCAGGACGAGGATGTGCTCGATACATGGTTCTCCTCGTGGTTATGGCCCATTTCCGTATTCGACGGGATTCGCAAACCCGATAATGCCGACATTAATTATTATTATCCAACCGATGACCTCGTGACTGCCCCCGAAATTCTTTTTTTCTGGGTGGCCCGCATGATTATCGCTGGTTATGAATACCGTAAGGACAAACCATTCAAAAACGTTTACCTTACCGGGATAGTTCGCGACAAGTTGGGCAGAAAAATGTCGAAATCGCTCGGCAACTCACCCGATCCGCTCGATTTGATTGAAAAATACGGAGCCGATGGTGTTCGTGTGGGGATGCTATTGTGTTCGCCTGCCGGTAACGACTTACCTTTTGATGAAAATTTAACAGAGCAGGGACGAAACTTTAGTAACAAAATATGGAATGCCTTCCGGTTAGTGAAATCATGGGAGGTTGATTCTTCTATTGGCCAACCGAAGGCATCAGTAATAGCCATCGATTGGTTTAACTGTATGCTCAATAAAACCATCGCTGAGGTTGATGATCAGTTCGAAAAATATCGTATCTCCGAGGCATTAATGTTGGAATATAAATTGTTTTGGGACGAGTTTTCGTCATGGTATCTCGAAATAGTAAAACCAGCTTATCAACAACCCATTGATGTAAAAACGTTTGAGGCCACTATTGAATTTTTCGATAAGCTGCTTAAGTTGTTACATCCCTTTACACCATTTATTACCGAAGAAATATGGCATTATCTGGACGAACGGGAAAATGGGGAATCCATTATGATGACCTCGGTTCCTAACCCCGGTAAATTCGACGAAAATTTAGTTCATCAGTTTGAACTGGTAAAGGAAATTATTGCGGCTGTTCGCAATATCCGTCAGGAGAAAAACCTACCGTTGAAAGAACTTTTGGCGATGCAAGTGATAACCGACGAAAACAATACCCTGGCCTATAGCGAGGTAATAAAGAAGCTTAGCAACCTATCATCCATAGAAATTGTTTTGGTACAGCCCGAAGATGCCGTTTCGTTTCTTGTGAAATCGACCGAATATTACATTCCCCTTACCGGAAAAATTGATATTGAGGAGGAAATTAAAAAGATTGAAACTGAGTTAGCTTATAATAAAGGATTTCTCGAATCGGTATTAAAAAAACTCGACAACGGGAAGTTTGTGAATAGCGCACCAAAACAAGTGGTGGAAAATGAAATGAATAAGAAGGCCGACACCGAAGCAAAAATTAAGGCAATGGAAGAAAGGTTGTTATTATTGAGACAATAAATTGATTGCTAAAAAAAAACTGCTTGCGCAATATTTCGACCTTTCACGCCTAAATTCGTTATCGTTTCTTTTACCTAGCCCGTTAGGTTGGGCTGATATATTTTGCTCATACAGGGCTTAAAAAATTCTACTTTACAAACTTAAAAAAAGCACTGAAAGTGCGATATATAAAAGCCCGGTGCGAAGTTAGTAAATAAATTCAATATAAAGCACTGAAAGTGCGGAATATTTCGACCTTTCAGCCCTAAATTCGTTATCGTTTCTTTGATCCAGCCCGCTAGGTTGGGCTCATATATTTTACCCTTACAGGGCTTAAAAAATTCTACTTTACATAATTAAAAAAAGCACTGAAAGTGCGATATATACCAGCCCGGTGCGCAGCGCCGGGTTATCAAATAAATTCAATATCAAGCACTGAAAGTGCGGAATATTTCGGCCTTTCAGCCCTAAATTCGTTATCGTTTCTCTTACCCAGCCCGTTAAGCTGGGCTGATATATTTTACCCTTACAGGGCTTAAAAAATTCTACTTTACAAACTTAAAAAAAGCACTGAAAGTGCGATATATAACAGCCCGGTGCGCAGCGCCGGGTTATCAAACAAATTCAATATCAAGCACTGAAAGTGCGGAATATTTCGACCTTTCAGGCCTAAATTCGTTATCGTTCCTTTTACCCAGCCCGTTAGGCTGGGCTGATATATTTTGCCCTTACAGGGCTTAAAAAATTCTACTTTACATAATTAAAAAAAGCATTGAAAGTGCGATATATAACAGCCCGGTGCGAAGCGCCGGGTTAGTAAACAAATCCAATATCAAGCACTGAAAGTGCGGAATATTTCGACCTTTCAGCCCTAAATTCGTTATCGTTTCTTTTACCCAGCCCGTTAGGTTGGACTCATATATTTTGCCCTTACAGGGCTTAAAATTTGAAAATCAATCATAAATAACTTCGTAAAATTATCCAAAGTCCAATGGGTGCAAATCCATCCCCTCGCCTGATCTCAGGGCAGCGTTTCACTTTCGTACCAAACACCTTTCAGACCAGTTTGAACTATTTGATTAGTAAGTTTGTTAATATATTATCTAATGATTTATAAAACAACCTTTTTAATCAAACCTTTATGGATAAACGAACTTTTTTAAAGACCTCAGTGCTGGCTGGAGCCGGTGCTTTGTTAATTGGCAACGAAAAAATTCAAGCATCAATAAATCAAGTAGTTAACATTGCCGATGATTCCATGGTATTTCTTCAACCTCCTCTCCCTTATGCTTACAACGCACTTGAACCTACTATTGATGCACAAACAATGGAAATCCATTATTCCAAACATCACGCCACCTACACCAAAAATTTTAATGCAGAGTTAAAAAAACAGGCCATTACAACTACTGATATCAACGAAATATTTAAAAATGTTTCGAAATACTCAATGGTAATCCGTAACCAGGGGGGAGGATACTATAACCACAACCTCTATTGGAACATTATGGCACCTAATGCCGGAGGAGAGCCCGTTGGAGGTGTAGCTAAACAAATCACCGCTGATTTCGGTTCGTTTGCTAAGTTTAAAGAGGATTTTACGAAAGCAGCCACCATGCAATTTGGATCAGGATGGGCCTGGCTTATTGTTAAAGACGGAAAACTGCAGATTGTTGCCTTGCCAAATCAGGATAATCCCTTAATGGATCTATCACCAGTTCAGGGAAAACCTATTTTGAATATTGATGTATGGGAACATGCTTATTATCTGAAATACCAGAATAAGAGGACAGACTATATTTCTAATTTTTGGAATGTCATCAACTGGAAAAAAGTGGAGCAATTATTTACGATGGCGGGGTGATTCAGAAAGAATCAAGAATTAAGATCTATTCAACGTTAATTTAAAATTTGTTTCGTTTTCTGGTATAAAAACAAAAGGCTGCTTATAAAATAAGCAGCCTTTTGTTTTTTGAAAATCCAAATTATTGAGCAACTTTCTTCTCCTGAATTCTGGCTTTCTTACCAGTAAGATTGCGCAGATAAAAAATCTTAGCCCTGCGAACTTTACCGAATTTATTTACTTCAATCTTATCGATAAAAGGTGAGTTAGCTGGAAAAATTCTTTCAACTCCTATATCACCCGACATCTTTCTTACTGTAAATGTAGCTGTTTGTCCAGTACCACGTTTCTGGAGAACAACACCTCTGTATTGCTGAATACGTTCTTTAGTACCTTCTATAATTTTATAGTGTACAGTAATTGTATCACCAGCTTTGAAGGCAGCCGTTTCTTTTTTATCAGCAAACAAATTATTAACAACTTTCATTAAATCCATCACCGTAATATTTTGAGTGTTTGTTTTTTTATAACAGAACGCAAAAGTATAATAATTTTTTAATATGTAATAATTTACGCGAAAAATAATCTGTCAAATATTAATTTAATGCGCAACACCGTGCACTTTTAGCTTATCTCCGGTTTGTTCAATAACCTTTTTCGACCACCATTCGGGATATCCGGGTTGTGATGGGCCCGCAGGCTGAGTAAATCCATTCTTCATAAACTTACCATCCTTTTCCTTTTTAATATTACCATCGATATATTTCACTAATAAATAATGACCCAATTCTTTCCATTTGTAAACCGTTTCGTTACCCATTTTCACAGAATAATTGGTTAAAGAGGCAACGGCATCCTTCGGATTTTTCTTAAGGAGAGCAAGTGCTTTTTCATCGATAACCGATGTATTTGAAATATATTGACCTTCCAGTTCCGTTTGAGCTTTTTTAACATCCTCAATCATAATATTATATCTGAGGTAACAAAAGTTTGAAACAAAATTAAAAGCCCAGAACGCAGAATTATCAGAATAGGTCAGCATATCACCATTTCCAACGGCAAATGTCTCAGGCACCTTAGTAATGCTTGAATACATTGGGGTATAAACCGACGATGCAGCATCGTCAACTCCAAACCATATAATACCACCAATTTGATCGGGCAACCACGACCGAGATTGTGCTACAAATGAGAACCCGGTTTGTTGTGTAGCTGTAGCACGCTCGTTAAGATATGACGTACCATCCACCTTCCATGTCAAAGGCCTCCAGCGGTAAGGCATACAGTAAGATCCGGCGCCTATATCTTTGCTCATATCAAGCTCCGTCCCTTCTAAATGATCCCGCATAAAATTCATCATTTCCTTTAAAGTGATTTTATGTTCAGGTTTTATATACAATGGCATACGGTTTTTCAGGTTTTGTCCCGTAACATAATCCCAATATTGCTTCATATCGCTATTTACTTTATTAAACATCGACCAAACCCTGATTTCGCAGAACCGTGCTGCACTAAAATCAACTGGAGCATAGGTGTCAGAAAAACTAAAATCCTTATCCTCGCCTGAGTATAGCCCTTTATTCTTAGCAAAACTGATAACGTCCTTAGCATACAAACAATTTTCAGGATCATTTAACGGAAAAGTACGAATTCTTGCCTGATTCGCATGACCAGATACATATCCGTCCGGTATCCTTACAGCAACCCATAATGCTCCTTTATTTCCAGGACCCCTTCCAATAATTTCCATAATCCAAGCTTCATTTTTATCAGCGATAGAAAAGGATTCACCAGTGCTATAGTAACCATATTCATCCACTAACGATCCTATCGTGTTAATGGCTTCTCTGGCTGATTTAGCGCGTTGAAGTGTGAGGTACATCAGACTTCCATAATCAATAATACTGGTAGTGTCTTGTAATTCAGCCCTTCCGGTAAATGTTGTTTCACCAATGGATAGTTGGTATTCATTCATATTACCTACTACATTATAAGTATGCCGAACTTGTTTAATTTTCCCCAGAGGTTTACCGGTATCCCATTCTACAACATCAAACATTGCGCCTAATGGATAATTCATTGCAGGTCTATAATACAACTCACCATATAACGTATGAGAATCAGCTGCATAGCTAATCATTACCGACCCATCGGCCGATGCCCCCTTCGTAATAATATAGTTTGTACATGCCATGGATTCATAAGGTAATCCAATACATATCAGGCAAATTAAAGACAGAACACTAAGTTTTTTCATCATTTATGAATTTTTAAATTAAAATATGATGGAATATCCTCTATTTTAAACCAACATGCTCGTTTTATAAAGGTTCACTTGTAAAATTTATTCTACACTTCGCAAATATATATATTTACATAAATTAAATCGATGACTTTAAAACACATCTCAAAAATAATTGCAGCTTCCCTAAGAAAGTATAAATAATTAACTTTTATCAAACATACCCCCTATTTTTAATTGTCTATTATTAATAAATTGCATTATTTTTAAATAACACCCTTGCATATTCAAATATTATTTCTATATTTGTATCGAATTGTTAGTTTAGATTTAACAATTAATTAATATAAAACGTTGAAAATGTCTTTGAAATATTTGTATTTTTGAATTGTAAATAGTACACTTATATTATGGGCATATTAAAAATCAGATTGCCGTTACAAAGTTTTTAAATAATAATCTAAAAGTCTGACGATATATTTTTTGACGATATATTTTTACAACAATATTTTACGCAAAGCGTAATAAAGAAAGGTTAGTAGTGTTTTTTTCATAAATTAGGTAGTTAGTTAGTAGTTGTAAATGTTAGTAATGTGGTAAAAAAGAGCCGTTCGTGAGAACCGCCCTTTTTCTTTTATACGCCTAGTGTTTAAAAGTTCACTTCTCTCCTGCTGCCAAGTTTTCTTCCATAATTCATTATTTATAAATAATTGAATGATAATTGGCCTTGTTCCCTTTTTTGTCAATTACCACAAAATCCAATGAATGTTTCATTTTGGGTTTAATTCTCCTTAAATCAAATCTGTAATAAATCAAATCTTGTTTTTCATCATATTCAAAAAGAGCCCATTGACCGTCTATTTTTCCACTAAAAAAAGATATTCCCGACTGAGAATCTGTTACAAGAAATGCTATTTTATCCCAATCAGAGAAATCCTGATTTTTAACAAATTTATTAATCGGTATGATGCACGGGGCAATCGTATCAACCACTATCACATATTTACCAAAAGCCTTTATTGGCGCTGATACAAACCCTCCTGAATATCCACCACCAAACCAATCCATTTTCCCAAAATCATTTATCCTTGCCAATAAAGCTTTTGATTGAAGCTTTGCCGGTAAATTCTTTGCTTTAATTTTTAAATTAATCGATTTATTTATTGGGACGTCTTCATTTTTAAAATGATGTATGTCAGAAAAAAATCCTTGCACTCCGGGTAATCTTTCATAATAAATCATGAAATTGTCAAACATGGAGAATGCCGGGAAATGAATTTCAACTTGATCATTTCTAAAATTATCGTCGACAAAACAATTAATTAATCTGGCTTCCCCATTATTTAAAGAGGTTTTAGGAATTGCGTTCTCCTCTTTCATATCATATTTAACATCAAACTTTACTTCTGAAATGTTTAAATTATTATCAGAGACCCGAATACGAACATTACAAACAGACAAATCTTTCGGTAAAATTACCCCTTGGTTTTGAACGCCATGATATATTGATAATTTATTATTTGGCTGAACATATAATTTGTTAATTCGAACGCGATTTTTCAAATAATAGCCATAATCAATCAAGCTGTTGACACTTCTATTTTCCGAAAACAAAATCCGATCAATTACCTGACTAAATTTTAATTGATTATTAAAATAAAGTTCAATGGAATAAACGCCTAATGTGTTTGATGATGAATTCATAAAATCCAAAGTCTCAATGCCAAAAGTGATTTTACCTTTTATCAATATGGGTTGTTCTGTATCCAAAATTGTTTTATCATTCGTTTGAATCACCTTAAAACATTGCGGCAAATTTTTATGATTGATAAAACTTATTGAATCCATTGGATAAATCCACACGTTGAAAATCTTAGGAGGTATTGTATCCTTTATGGGAAAATTAAAGTATCGTTGGATATTCACAGGCATCTGAGATTTATCTCTTATTTCAAAGTGCAAATGAGGGCCCATCGAGCCACCTGAATTTCCTGAAAATGCAATTACCTCTCCTTTTTTCACTCTCAGCTCATTGGGTTTCAAAAAAATTTCAATACCAAATTTATTTTGCTTATAATGGCAGGAATTGCTGAGAGAGTCTATATCGGGCCTAAATTTTGATAAGTGCCCATACACCGAAGTATACCCATTTGGGTGACTAATATAAATAGCGTTTCCAAATCCACTCTGCTCAATTTTGATTTTTGAGACATATCCATCATCAGCGGCATATACATTTAGCCCCGGTAAGCCGTAGGTTTTAAAATCCAAACCCGAATGAAGATGATTTGATCGCATTTCACCAAAATTACCCGACAGCAATAATGGTATTTTAAGTGGAGGAATAAAATCAGGATTTTTGGGTATTTGAGCGCATATCCATAGCGGACATGCGACAATAATTATTAAAACAATACTTGAATTAAAACGTATTAATTGCATAAAAATTAGTAAATTTAAAACGTGATATAAAAATAGTTCGATAAGTACTGTATATCCCTATTTTATTAACAATATTTTTTTAATTCTTAAACCTATATTATATTTGTAACAATTTAAACAGATGCATGACAGAACAAGAAGCCATAGTTAACTTATTGGACGAGAAAATTAAGAAATTAATTTCAATCCACGAAGAACTAAAAATCGATTATCAACAATTGAAAACTGAAAAAATCGAGTTGAGTCATGTTATTAATATGAAAGACAATGAAATTGCGGAGCTTCGTAACAAATACGAACAATTAAGGTTAGCAAAGCTCCTTGTTTCCGGCAGTGAGGATGTTCACTCAGCCAAACTAAAGGTAAACAGAATAGTGCGGGAAATTGACAGGTGTGTTGCTCTTTTAAATAAATAGGTAAAAAATGGAAGAAAAACTATCCATACGGGTAAATATAGCTGACAGGTACTACCCACTTAAGATAGAAAGAGAAGATGAGGAGAAAATCAGAAAAGCTGCTAAATTAATAAATGATAAGGTATTTCAGTATAAAACAAAATACGCTGATAAAGATATTCAGGATTTTTTAGCCATGGCTGCTTTGCAATTTGTAATTCGTCTTATTGAAATGGAAGAAAAAACCGATGAACCCAATCTGATTGAGAGATTGCAAAAACTAAATGAAACTCTTGATGAAATTGTGAACAATGGCAAGAGTAGCAGTAACGTTCTTTTACATACGATTGAATAAGATATTGCCCGCATAGTTTCTTCAATCCTTTTGAAACTCAACATTTAATAAATCGGTGTAAGTCTCAGGATATCAAAGTCAGGCCTCACCCCGAGAAATCGGGATTCGTGTAAAAACGGACAGTGGAAGACTGCGCTTTTCTGGCTTCTCCTCCCATGTTATATTGGGGTTTTTAAAAGCTTAAAGAAATATATGCGGGTTTTTTTATATACAACAACTTAATAACTAAATTACTAATATGATTATCGAAATAATAATTGGTCTTATCCCTTTAGGCGCTATTACAGCCTTTGCAAGCGCCTTGATTATTGGGGGAACTTCGGCCTATTTTCTCTTTTATTTCCTTTTACGAAAGAAAAGAGAATCTATGATCAGAGACGCTGAGGCAGAAAGTGAGGTTATGAAGAAGGACAGAATTCTTCAGGCAAAAGAAAAATTCCTTCAATTAAAAACCGAACACGAAAGGATTATAAATGAAAAAAATTCCAGGATAGCTCTTTCAGAAAACAGAATAAAGCAAAAGGAATTATCAATCTCTCAGAAATTAGAGGAATTACAGCGAAATAAAAAAGAAGTAGATTTAATTCGTGATAACCTTACTCTTCAACTTGAAGTAGTTGACAAAAAGCATGAAGAACTCGAAAAACTTCATAAACAACAGGTAGAGCAACTGGAAACCATTTCCGGCATTACCGCTGATGAGGCAAAAACTCAGCTCACAGAATCGTTAAAAGCCGAAGCCAAAACAGATGCTATGTCATATATTAATGAGGCTGTTGAAGAAGCTAAAATGACGGCAAATAAGGAAGCTAAACGTATTGTTATTCAAACTATACAACGCGTTGCTACCGAAGCGGCAGTTGAAAATTCAGTTACTGTATTTCACATTGAAAGTGACGAAATTAAAGGTAGGATTATTGGTCGTGAAGGACGAAATATCAGGGCTTTGGAGGCTGCTACCGGTGTGGAAATTATTGTTGATGACACACCTGAAGCAATTATTCTTTCAGCGTTCGATCCTGTTCGAAGAGAAATTGCCCGTTTATCATTGCATCAGCTTGTTACCGATGGACGAATACATCCTGCCAGAATTGAAGAAGTGGTGGCTAAGGTTCAAAAACAAGTTGAAGACGAGGTTATTGAAGTTGGAAAACGCACTACTATTGATCTAGGAATTCATGGATTGCATCCTGAATTAATCCGGTTGATTGGGAAAATGAAATATCGTTCATCCTACGGTCAAAACTTGCTGCAACACTCACGTGAAGTGGCTAATTTATGCGCCATCATGGCTTCCGAACTCGGATTGAATCCAAAACTGGCTAAACGTGCAGGACTACTGCATGATATAGGGAAAGTTCCAGATGATGAGCCGGAATTGCCACATGCTATTTTGGGTATGAAACTTGCCGAACGATACAAAGAAAAACCAGAGATATGCAATGCTATCGGGTCTCATCATGACGAAACCGAGATGACTACCCTGTTAGCTCCCATTGTGCAGGTCTGTGATGCCATCTCAGGCGCTCGTCCGGGAGCACGTCGCGAAGTGGTTGAAGCGTATATTAAACGTTTGAAGGATCTGGAAGCTATGGCTCTCTCCTATCCGGGAGTAACTAAAACATATGCCATTCAGGCCGGTCGCGAACTTAGGGTGATTGTTGGAAGCGAAAGGGTAAATGATAAAGAAGCTGAAAATCTCTCAACAGAAATTGCAAAAAAGATTCAAAGTGAAATGACCTATCCCGGACAAGTTAAAATTACTGTTATCAGGGAAACACGATCAATAAGCTACGCAAAATAAACAAGTTTCTTTTTTTGAAAAGTCATTTCTAAAAGAGATGACTTTTTTTATTTAATTTAATTATTATCTAAAAAATTTATAAAAAATGAAAATATTAGTTACCGGAACCGCAGGATTTATTGGATTTCATTTAGCTAATCGCTTGATTGAACGAGGTGATGAAGTGATCGGCCTTGATTCAATAAACGATTATTATGACCTGAGTGTAAAATATGGACGACTTGAGTTTGCGGGAATCAATAAAGACGACATCCATTATAACAAAATCATTTCCAGCACAAAATTTAAAAACTATAAATTCATTCAGTTAAAATTAGAAGATAAAGAAAACCTCGATAATCTCTTTAAAACCGAGAAATTCGATAAAGTTTGTAACTTGGCTGCACAGGCTGGCGTTCGATATAGTCTTACAAATCCTTACGCCTATATCAACAGCAATATTACCGGATTTATAAATATTCTCGAAGCATGTAGGCATTTCGATATAAAGCATCTGGCATATGCCAGTAGTTCAAGTGTTTATGGCATAAATGAAAAGCAACCTTTTTCAACTTCTGATAATGTTGATCATCCAATTAGCCTTTATGCTGCAAGCAAAAAGGCAAATGAATTGATGGCACATACCTACAGTTACCTATTTGGAGTACCAACTACAGGGCTCAGATTTTTTACTGTATATGGTCCATGGGGACGCCCGGATATGGCGTTGTTTTTATTTACAAAGGCTATTCTGGAAGGGAAACCGATAGATGTCTTTAATCAGGGAGATATGATGAGGGATTTTACATATGTAGCTGATATTGTTGAAGGAATAATTCGTGTAATCGACAATCCTCCATTACCAAACCCAAACTGGTCCGCATTAAACTCAGATCCATCAACATCCAAAGCGCCATACAAAATTTATAATATCGGGAACAGCAATCCGGTCAAGCTGATGGATTTTATTGAAGCTATTGAAAATGAACTAGGTATTAAGGCCGAAAAAAATCTTCTACCAATGCAGCCTGGAGATGTACCGGCAACATGGGCAGATGTGTCAGACCTTGTTACAAACCTTGATTATAAACCGGACACGTCAATAAAGAAAGGTATTAAAAATTTCGTTTCCTGGTACAGGGAGTTTTACAAAAAATAAATTACATATTTTTTAATCTTGAAATCTTCAATAAATCTTTTAAATCACTGATTTTAGCCTTGTTTTCCAACTTCTCGTATGAGTATATAAGATTTAAGATTAATCGTTGAATGATTTCAAGATTTGAACAGGTTTGGTAATATGATTCCACCGGTGTAATATTTTGCTGTTGAAGAAAATGATCAATCTCCTTTCGACCAAGTATTGCTCCTTTATTAAATGGATTTATGTAAAACAGAATATCGTCGCCACTTACATCATCACTAATTAATTCGTGAAATTCGTCTTTGTATGCAAGGATAAAATTTTTTGGCAGATTCACTCCGTAAATTGGCAAGCCAAGCCTCTGGGCAATTGATGCATACAACAAACCTAAGGAAACAGCATTCCCTTTTTTCAAAAGTAGTACCTGATTGATATAACAATTTTGCGGTGAATAATAATTGGTTGTATTGCCTGAATACTTATTTATTTCAAATATAATGCGGTTCAATTTCCTGACTTTTTCCAGTGCTGTCAGATTATTATTTATTTCCAACCAAACATCATGCTTGATTTTCTCTATTGTGTTTTGGATGTCATCAAAATGAATTTCAGGATATTGATGCTTGGAAATAATAAAAGCACCTTCCAACAAATCATTTGAGCCTTCTTTCACCCAATTTGAAAGGCTCTGATGCACAAAATTTTGTTGAATTTTATGAATAATATTTTCGAGCCGGCCTTGCGTTAAGGTGCTTCCGGTTACTTCCCAAGCTTTTTCGAGATCGGGAATAACATTCACTCCCTTATTCAAAAGCGATTTTGAAATTGAGTCATATATTTGAATATCCGGGTCCTCCAACAAAGTTAATATGGCTTGTATTTCATTTCTGTCCATCAATAAATCATTTTTATACAAAAGTGAAAAAAAACAATTTTCAATATTAAATTTGCAACACAATATTGATTTAAACTAAATAACGCATTCAACAATTAGAATGTTCAGGATTTACGAACAAATAATAATAATTAACAATAACAAAATAATACATTTACAGATGATTCAAAGAATTCAAACGCTATATTTATTAGGGGCTATCGGATTAGTAATTTGCAGTTTTTTCTTACCTATCGCCGAATTGATTGGACAGGATGGTACCGATTTTTCTCTGGTATTGCAAGGAGTGTGCACTAAAAATATAGGGGACTTAGGAGGCATTACCTTAAGAATTGCTCAAATAGTTTCAGTTATTTTGATTGTTTCACTACTTATTACGCTTTTCTTTTACGCTAAAAGATTAGTTCAACTGACACTATGTATTTATAATATTGCTTTACTGGTTATTCTTAACGGGCTTTTTTTGTTTTCGCTAGTATATGCAAAAACATCTCTCAATTTTATTGTTTCCTATAAAGTAATTGCAATTTTTCCACTTATTGGCGCGGTTCTGGTATATCTGGCAAATCGCAGTATTAAAAAAGACGAAGATCTGGTTCGTTCGTTAGACAGGATTAGATAAAGCAGCGGTCTTTAAAATGAACTAATATTGCGAATTTACATTATAAATAGTCATTTGATCCTGATGTGTTATTTTTTCGCAATAATAGCATTTCAATGAAACCTCATCTTTTGAAATTACTGAAAACTTTGTTTTAACTTCTTCCTGATTTGTAATACACATTGGATTAACACATTTCACAATACCAATGATTGAATCAGGGACCTCAACAACGCGCTTTTCAATTACTTCGTAATCACGGATGATGTTTAATTTTGCCTGGGGTGCAACAAGTGCGATCCTATTAATTTCTTCGTCAAGAAAATACTTGTCGGAAATTTTTATAATGGCTTTACTTCCAAGCTTTTTACTTTCGAGGTTTGTTCCAAAAGTTATTTGAGTATCAATACTATCCAAATTTAATATGGTAATTACTTTAAACAGATTTTTAGCTGGTACATGGTCAATGACTGTTCCATTTTTTATAGCACTAACAATTAATTGTTTATCTTTCATAGTGTTTGAATATTAACTTTTCAGACCTAAAATTGAGGATATAATTGCCTGTCTTACAAAAACTCCATTGAGAGCTTGAGTAAAATAATAGGCTTTTGGGTTTTCATCCACATCAATACTAATTTCATTTACTCTTGGAAGAGGGTGAAGTATTTTCATGTTTGATCTGGTATGTTCCAGCATGGAATTTCTTAAAACATATGCGTTTTTAGTTTTTTCGTATTCAATTGGATCAGAAAACCTTTCTTTTTGAACACGCGTCATGTAAACAATATCAGCCTCAGATATGATTGGCATAAACTCTTTATACTCATAATATTTAATCTTCTGCTGATTAAGATAAATGAGATATTCGCGTGGCATTTTCAATTCATCTGGCGAAATAAAATAAAAAGTTGGGTTAAAATATGACATGGCCATTAATAATGAATGAACCGTTCTACCATATTTCAAATCACCAATCATAAATATATTTAGATTCTCGAGTGTTTTTTGGGTCTTTTGAATTGAATATAAATCAAGCAGAGTTTGAGTCGGATGTTGGTTTGCCCCATCACCGGCATTGATCACCGGAACTGTGGCTATTTCGCTGGCATATCGGGCAGCACCCTCGGTTGGATGCCGTATAACGATTAAATCAGCATAACTGGTTACCATTTTAATGGTGTCCTTAAGGGATTCGCCTTTGGTTACACTTGATGAATTGACATCAGCAAAACCAATAACTCTGCCGCCTAGGCGGTTAATAGCTGTTTCAAAACTTAACCTTGTACGGGTTGATGGTTCAAAAAAAAGGGTAGCAACCAACTTACCTTTCAATATTTCCTGATTGGGGTTTCTTTCAAATTCAGCTGCAAGTTCTAATATTTTGAGATATTCCGCTTTGCTGTAATCGGTTATGGAAACTAAACTTTTATTTTGCATAGGAAATACTTTATGAAGGTGAATTTACGGTAAAGATATATATGCTTCACGTAAACGATATAAATAAAACATATTTAAAAACATCTATTCTGTGCCAAGATAACTAGTTTTCAAGCCTTCGATTGTCATCAATTTTGTGACCATAAGATCAGCCTGACTAAGCTTAACACGCAAAGCCAGGGAACAAGTCATCTCAAAAAGTTGATGGGACGTCTCCAAATCACTGTCCTTTACAATTTTCATCACTTGATTCATTTGTTGATAACCAAAAGTTATCTGGTAAGAAGCATATACAAACTTCTCAACAATTTGAGCATTCGAAATGGCATCAGCGGCAGCGACTTTGTATGCATTTATTAAACCGGATGTTCCCAAAAGAATGCCTCCAAAATAACGAACTACCACAATCAAAATATTAGTCAGATCATTGGAAATAAGTTGACCAAAAATTGGTCTTCCAGCTGTTCCAGAGGGTTCTCCATCGTCATTTGACCGAAAGATCAACTTATCTGCACCCAAACGATATGCATAACAATGATGGCGGGCGTCAAAAAACTCCTTTTTTATACCGGCTATAATTTCCTTAATCTCTCCTTCCTCCCTAACAGGATATGCGAATGATAGAAATTTACTGCCTTTATCTTTAAAGATCCCCTTAGATAATCGACCTATTGAATAATATGAATCTTGCTTTTCAGTCAAAATCTACCTCTTGATTCAAAAAAAAAGGTTTCTCAATGAGAAACCTTTTTAATTATATTTTTAACCTTTTTTCAATTTCATCGATTTGAAACTTAAATCGTTTATCTGTTTCCAAAAGATTATTCACTGTTTTACATGCATGAAGAACGGTGGCATGATCCTTATCTCCTATTTGCGATCCAATTGTTGCAAGAGAAGATTTTGTTAAATTCTTCGAAAAAAACATGGCAATCTGTCGGGCTTGCACAATTTCCCTCTTTCTTGTACTTGAAATCAGCATCTCAATCGGGACATTAAAATAGCTGCACACTACTTTTTGAATGTAATCAATTGATATTTCTCTTTTAGTGTTCTTAATGAGCTTGTCAATCATCTCCTTAGCTAAGTCGAGGTTAATTTCCCGCCTATTTAGTGTGGCCTGTGCCAAAAGAGAAATCATAGCTCCTTCCAGTTCCCTGATATTATTTGTAATATGTGTGGCCACATATTCAATAACATCATCCTGCATATTAATTCCATCAAGATACGCTTTGTGTTGGAGGATAGCCACTCGAGTTTCAAAATCAGGTGGCTGTAAATCAGCAGATAAACCCCATTTAAAACGGGATAATAACCGTTGTTCCAGACCCTGTAATTCAACAGGAGGTTTGTCTGAAGTAAGCACCAATTGTTTTCCTGATTGGTGTAAATGATTAAAAATATGAAAGAATATTTCCTGTGTCTTTTCCTTGCCTGCAAATTCATGCACATCGTCAATGATTAACAAATCGATCATTTGATAGAAATGAAGAAAATCATTTTTGTTGTTATTACGAATTGCATCAGTAAACTGAGTACCAAATTTATTGGCATTTACATAAAGAACAACCTTATCAGGAAGTTTCTCTTTAACACGAATGCCAATGGCCTGGGCTAAATGTGTCTTTCCAAGACCAGAATCTCCATATAAAAACAATGGATTAAAAGCAGTTCCTCCAGGATTGTTTCCAACGGCAAAACCAGCAGATCTGGCTAAACGGTTACATTCTCCTTCAATAAAATTAGAAAAAGAATTGTCGGGATTTAACTGAGGATCAATATTTAACTTCTTAATACCCGGAATAATGAACGGATTTTTAATGGAATGCTCCCCATCACCCAAAGGCATTTGAACGGGCCTGTTTTTCAAATCCGGATTGCTTTTTCCGGGTAACTTAACTGTATAAGGTTTAGCATTGGTTACCGAATTGCTCTCCATAACAACGGAGTATTCAAGCTTGGCTTCCTGTCCAAGTTCCTTGCGCAATGTTTTTCTAAGAATATCAATGTATTGTTCTTCAAGATATTCATAAAAGAATGGGCTAGGTACTTGAATTGTAAGAATGTTTTTTTCAAGTTTGATAGGTACAATAGGTTCGAACCAAGTTCTAAAACTTACAGAAGGAACATTGTCTCTGATTACTTTTAAGCAATTATTCCAAACTGTTTGGTACATTTTTTTTAATTAATTATAGGTGAGTAACTTAATACCTTGTGCTAATTCAAATTTTATACAAGCAATTTTTGCAAAAAAAACCGAATAAAAAATTTTATTATGCTTGCATTTTCAAATGATGCTTTATCAGTTTTATAGTCAACAGATTATTTTTTCAGATTGTTAATAAAATTGCAACTCATTTATTTTTAACTAATTACAACGCTAAAATTCGCATCCTTTTCACTGCATGATGGTTCATAAATTGTTAATAACTTTTTATAAATAAATTTTAAATATTAGATTTCAATTAATCTGTTACTTACAAATATAAACAATGCAACACGTTATTAATGAATTAACTGAACGTAATAGTTTGTAAATGTTTGTATTGCAAAATTTCGAAACTATTTTTTATTCTTAGTATCTGTTTTTCCAAAAACAGAGAAATGAACATAACGTTTGGGATTTTTATTTAAATCGTTTATCAGGCTATCCAGATCTTTTACAGTTTTTTCAAGAACAAGATAAAGTGAATCGTTATTTACTAACTTTCCGATAGTGCCTTTGCCCTTATTTATTTTCAATAGAATATCATTCGACTGGGATAAAGCAAAATTAGTTTGGTCAATAACTTTCTTAAAATCAGCTTTAGCCATAGAATCAGATACTGATGACAGATTATTAACAATATTAGTAACTGACTTGTTGCTACCTGCCAAATTATTAGAAATCGATTCGAGGTGGTCTAGGATTAAGGCGATTTTTGTTTTTTGACTTAGAATTAAATCATCCATTGCAGCAATGCTCCTTTGAACGTTTCGTTTTGTCTCGGGATTGAATGTTGTTCGAATAATTGCCATAACAGAGTCTATGGAAATGATCAGATTTTCGGCTCTATCCTTAAGGGGCATTAATTTCTTTAATAAATCACCATCATATCTAGAGGCAAGAGTATCGTCATCTTTAGCAAATAAAGGTGAGTTTCCCAAAACAAGGTTTATAGCTTTCGAACCCATGAAATCGGCGCTATACACCTCAAGAACAGTGTTTTTTGGTATTTTAAATTGTCTATCGACAGATATTTCGACCAATATCTTTTTATAGTTGCCCGGAAAAAATGTAATATCACTTACAATACCTAAAGTATAACCATTTGCCCCCACCCTGGCTGATTTTTCTAATCCTCCTATAGCATCAAAAACAGCATAGTATTGATTTGAGGTGGTAAAAAGATTTCGTCCTTTCAGAAAATTAATTCCCCAGATAAAAACAACTAACACAAGTGTGATAATGAGGCCTATTTTGACTTCTTTTGGAATTTTCATGGTAAATTAGGGGCGTTTTTCAAGCGTAAAATTAATTCTTTATTTCTTTTAATGCCTCCCGAACCGGAATTATTTTTCCATTACGAAAAGCAATAATAAAGGCTTCGGGAAAATAATTCCTGACTATTTTAGAATATTCATAAACTTCAGTATAGGATGTTTTGCGACCGACTGCATATTTATAACTATCATTTACTCTAATTTCCTCAACATGATCAAGTCCTTTAAAGTTTTCCTTTCTAACACCTATGGATCTTTTCGAAGAAGCTATTTGTACTAAAAATTCTAAAATGGGTCTGACATCTGATGTATCGCGTGATGATGTTTCGGATTTTTCAAGTGAATCATTTACGTAATGGCTCTTAAAGGCTATTGCCGAATCCTTATGACCACGATTATTCGAAACAAAAATGCTTCGGTTTTCTATATCAATCTTATATTTTTTAAATGCCTTATAAATGGATGTCGCAAGTACATCCTGACCATGCTCTGATTTAAGAAACTTTGCTTCTTCCGGGTTTGAAATAAATCCGGTTTCAACAAGTACACTTGGCATTACAGTTTTCCAAAGAACTAAAAAGCCCGCCTGTTTAATTCCCCGGTTAACCCGCTGAGCATAATCCTTAAATTGATCCTGAACGTAAGAAGCAAAATTTAAGCTTTGTGCCTGATACGCCTTTTGAAATAGTGAAAACATGATAAACGATTCAGACGATTTAGGATCATACCCTTCATATTTAGACGAGTAGTTGTCTTCAATTAAAATAACCGCATTCTCTTTCTTTGCTACTTCGAGGTTATCTTTGGTTTTGGCTTCACCCATAAAATAAGTTTCTACTCCAAAGGGAATGGAATTTGGATTAGAATTTACATGGATGGATATAAAAAGATCGGCCTGATTTTTGTTAGCTATTTCAGCACGCTGAAATAATTCAACGAACACATCTGTTTCGCGGGTAAAAATAACCTTAACATCTGGAATATTTTTTTGAATTAAACTACCAAACTTAAGCGCTATGCCAAGAGCCACATCTTTCTCATTCACTTTATTACCTTTTGCTCCGGGATCTTTACCACCATGACCTGCATCGATAACTACTACCGAGATTTTCTTTTTGGATTGTCCATAACAATTATTATTGTTTAATAAACCGCTGAAAATCAGGAAAAAAATCAGAACTTTTGTTGTTAGGTCTATGAAATATAAATTATATGATGCCCTGTTCATTATCTAAAACGGAAATTTATATAGTTTTGGGGTTTTATTTCTTATAGTAATCTGGGCTCAAAAATAGCATTTTAAAATTGTTAATAAAACTACGTATATATCTTTTTATTCTGGCTTTTGGCTGTATTGGGGCTGAATTCAGTAATGGGCAAATTATAAGCAAGCCCGATTCACTGGTTATCAATACCGATACCGTGTCTAATGACACCCTTAATACCAAAAAACCGAAAAAGAAAAAAGATGATTTCAAAACGAAAATTGTATATTCAGCCAGGGATTCTATAAATTACTCAGCCGACTATAAGAAAACATATATGTATGGCGATGCTAAAATAAATTATGGCGACATTGACCTTACCGCTGCTTATATTGAATATGACACCCAGAACAATCAGGTTTTTGCTAAGGGCTTAAAGGACACTACCAATATTATTATTGGCAAGCCAAATTATAAACAGGGTAGTCAGGATATCAAGTCTGATTCAATGAAATATAACTTTAAGACCCAGAAAGCAACCTCCTTTGGCATCATTACAAAGCAGGAAGATGGCTTTCTGCATGCCGAAAGAACCAAAAGAGAATCTAATGGCAACATCAACATTAAAAATGGAAAATATACCACTTGCGATGCTGAGCATCCTCACTTTTACCTAGCTCTTACAAAGGGTGTTGTAATTCCAAACAACAAAATTGTTTCAGGCCCTGCTTATTTAGTGATCGAAGATGTTCCCATCCCAATTGGGATTCCATTTGGTTTTTTTCCCAACAAAAGGGAAAGTTCATCAGGCATATTGATTCCCTCCTACGGTGAAGAAATTACGCGGGGCTTTTATTTGAGCAATGGAGGCTACTACTTTGCGTTCAGCGACTATTTTGACATGCGATTAACTGGCGATTTATATTCGAAAGGTACATGGGGTTCGTCCATAGGTGCGAATTACCGGAAAAGGTATAAGTATTTCGGATCTTTGACTGCCCGATACTATTTAAATCAATCAGGAGACAAAGGAATTGAATTTGGCCCAAATAGATTGAGTAAAACAAAAGATTTCTCATTAAACTTTACTCATACACAGGATCCAAAATCAAGTCCTTCCACGAGGTTAAGCGCAAGTGTGAATTATACCACTTCGACCTTTGATAAAAACTTTAATTATACTGATCCTCAAGCATTGGTAACTAATACGAAGCAATCTAGTGTTACCTATGGAAAAACATGGGATAATTTGAATTTATCAATTGATCTTCGACATAGTCAAAATAGCAGAACTAAAACTGTGCAGATGAACCTGCCTACTGCAAGGTTTACTGCAAACAGAATATATCCTTTTCGGCCAAAGAATAGTGTCGGAGATAAATGGTATTATAATATAACTATCAATTATACTTCTGAACTTACAAATGACATAAATGCTACCGACAGTACCATTTTCACTTCAAAAGCGTTGCGCACCGCTCAAAATGGTTTTCAACATAGCATACCGCTAAGTACTAATTTTAAGATTTTAAAATATCTTAACATCACTCCTTCACTGAATTATACGGGTATGTTAAAGACCAATCAGTTTTTTAGAACCTCAAAAGACAGTGTCACTTCGAGAGGTGACACTATCTATTATTTTACAAATGACACGGTTAGGAAACTTAATTACGTTCAAGGTTTTACACCTTCCATTAGTTTTAACCTAAACCCCACCATTTATGGAATGTATACGTTTAGTAAAAAATCGAAAATACAGGCAATCCGTCATGTAATTACGCCATCGGTTGGTTTTAGTTTTGTTCCGGGTATTAATGGATTAGTTCCCGATTATTATCGGCAATACAAAACTGGCGTTAAAAACGGCGTTGACGTAAAGAGTGATTATTCTATTTATGATGGAACCAAGTATGGAACACCTTCTGTGCCAAGGAGGTCTGGCAGCTTTTCATTTGGTTTGAACAATAGCCTTGAAATGAAAGTAAAATCGGATAAGGATACGGTTACCGGAGTAAAAAAAGTGAAAATTTTCCAATCGTTAAATTTCAGCAGTAGCTACGATATTTACCGCGATAGCATGAACCTCACTCCTATAAGGTTCAGCGCATCGGCGCCCATTGTAGAAGGCATCGATATTCAGTTTAGCGGAACCATCGATCCCTATGAGAATGATTATTACGGTCGCGACATTAATAAATTCTATTGGAAAACACACAATTTTCCTGGCCGTTTGACGGACTTCAGCACTGGATTTGGATATAATTTCAAGTCAGCTCAGGGAAAGCCTACCACCACTGCAAATGATAAGCCTAAAAAACCGGAGACACCCCAAACAAATGATGAATATGGTTATTATGATATTCCATGGAATTTCAGGTTTAATTATATTTTTAATTATCAAAACAACGGTGTAATCAAGAATATCACTCAAACACTGTCATTTAGTGGTGACGTAAAGCTCACTAAGAAGTGGGCAACAACGTTTAACTCAGGCTATGATTTTAAAACCAAACAATTCTCCTATACAGCCTTTACCATAACACGCGATTTACACTGTTGGGAAATGATGGTCAATTTCAGCCCTTTTGGCAATTACAAATTTTATAATTTTACCATCAGAGCAAAATCGACTATTTTACGCGATCTGAAATATGAGAAACGCAAAGATTATAGGGACTTCTCAGGATATAATGCATTCTAAAATGAATGAAAAAATGAAAAAACAAATTATTCACACAGATAAAGCGCCCGCAGCCATTGGACCTTATAGCCAGGCAGTGGAAGCTGGTAATACCTTATACATTTCAGGACAAATTTCTATAAGCCCTTCGACTGGCAAATTGGTAGATGGTGGAATTAAAGAACAAACCTCACAAGTTTTGAAAAATATCGGTGCAATTTTGGAAGCAGCGGGATACAGCTATCATCATGTGGTAAAAAGCACGTGTTTGCTTGCCAATATGGATGATTTCAAAGAAATGAACGAAATTTATGCGAGTGTATATTCAGAGAATCCTCCAGCAAGAGCTGCATATGGGGTAGTACGTTTGCCTTTGGGAGCTCTTATCGAAATAGAGACGGTTGCTGTAAAATAATGTCAGCATTTAGAAGTAAATTAGTTTTTTGACTCGACTTTTACAGTTATCTGAACCTTTTTTCTGGATGCTTGTGCAATTCCTTCTTTTAAAGATATTTTCAGCCTTCTCACAAAAGCTTCAAGATCGTTGCGATATTCATTGACGCCCTTAGTTACTGAATTATCCTGAAAGGATGTATAATTTACAAGCGTATCTCTATTGGCTTTGTTTATCAATGTGAGATTTAATAAATCCCAATCGATTACTGTTAATGAATCGTTTATCGACAATACAAGCAATGCCATCCCTTCCGTTTTTTTTGAAAATTTAGTATTAGACAATTTCAAGACCGGAGTTTTAGTTGTTATCGAATAATCATCTGATAAACAAAAAATTGATTCCTCTTTTGCAGAACAGCCCCCCAAATAAACTATTGCTAAACAAGCTAATATTACACGGATTAAAATTTTCATGCTTTTTTTCTTAAAGGATTTATTAAAATTTGAATGAAACAATTGACAACTTTCGAAAATAGGTGTGTAAAAATGGATTTTCAAGCAATTCAATTCGTAAATATAAATAAAAAAAGAACCAGAAATCTATAACCTGCAACCAATACAACTGGTAGATATTAGTATTTTACATTCCTGCTTCTTTACAAAATCAATTTGGTACAATTTTTGACTAATGTAGATTATAACAAATAAGGTAGAGTAATTAACAAAGTTAAACCACAAAAAAGAGTAGATTTACGAAAAATAGTCTATTTGTTAGAATTTGATATTTATCCATATTTTAATTTAAATATTATGAAAACGCAACGCAAATTAACACCTGGCATATTAAAATCATTCGCCTTAATTGCAGGTTTGTTTTCACTAGCACTTGTAATGCAAAGTTGCTACACACATACTTATGTTACAGACCGCCCGGTTGTTCGACATGAGGTAGTAGCTCCTCCAAATTGGGCGCCTGCTTATGACAATGTTGAAGAAGTTCATTATTACTATCTTCCTGATATAGAAGTATACTATGACGTTTGGCGTAATGAATATGTTTATCAGAATCAAGGAAACTGGGTTTATTCTGCTTATATGCCTTCTTATTATTCGAACTATAATGTAAACGATGGTTTTGTAGTGGTACTGGATAGAAAAGCTTATGAACCTTGGAGACAACACAGGACTTATGCCTCCGAATATCCAAGATATTATTATCAAACCCGGTATAACAATAATAGTGACCGCAGCAACAATGGTCGCATGCGAGGGTTCAACGAAAATGCCAAAACGGTGATATACCATAATTCTCAAAATTCAGGTGGCGGTAGAACCGAAAACTCAGGACGCAACCAGAATTCACCGAATTCACGTACTGTAAATCAACCCACACAGACACGCAGGGAATCCCCTAGGGACAACCAGTTTCAACGAAAAAATACGCCAGGATCCGACCAACCGGCACAAACTAGAACAAGAAATCAGCCATCAAATTCAACCATTCAGCCAAATTCCAATACACCACCTGCCCCGTCAACCAGGAGAGAAGTAACCCGGGAGAACCCTTCAACTCCAGCCTCCAATCCTGTAGTAAGGGAAAGACAAAATGAAACAAGAAAACCTATTAATATTGCGCCAGAAAGAAGACAAAGAAACTCTGATGAAACAAAATCTGATGCTCCACGGAGAACCCAGCCTGCCAATGAAAGCAAAAGCGATAATAATCAGCCTGTTAGAGTTCAACAAAATACCCCACCACCTCAAAACACAAACACACCAACCGATGCACCAAAGCAGGGTGAAAACAATTCAAGAAGCAGGAGATAATTTTTATATTTGCTGCCCAATTTTGAAGATTAAACTTTGATGAAGAAGCGTGTTGTTGTTGGTTTATCAGGAGGTGTAGATTCGAGTGTTGCCGCATTTTTATTGAAACAGCAAGGTTATGATGTAATAGGTATGTTCATGATCAACTGGCACGAGACTACAGGAACATTATCAGGAGACTGCCCTTGGAATGACGATCTTATTTTTGCCGAATTAGTAGCTCGAAAGCTTGATATACCATTTAAAACTATTGATTTCAGCGAACAATATGGAAAACGTGTTGTCGATTACATGTTTTCGGAGTACGAACGTGGCCGAACACCAAATCCGGATGTGCTTTGCAACCGCGAAGTTAAGTTTGATTTGTTTGCAGAGGCTGCTTATAAACTTGATGCTGATTATGTGGCTACTGGCCATTATTGCCGTAAGGATGAGTTTCAGCTCCCCAACGGAGAAACGATTTATCGCTTGTTGGCAGGTGCAGATTCAAACAAAGATCAAAGCTATTTTCTATGCCAGCTTTCGCAAAAACAACTTTCGAATGCTCTTTTTCCCATAGGCCATTTGCTTAAGCCTGAAGTGCGAAAAATTGCCAGCGAACTTGGATTGGCAACCGCCCAACGCAAGGATTCACAAGGAGTTTGCTTTGTGGGAAAAATTGATTTGCCGATTTTTTTACAACAAAAGATCAAAAGCCGCGAGGGCAGAATTATTGAAATCCCATCAAACTTTGCTGAATATCAGATTAATTTAACGGGTAAAGAACAGCATGAAAGGTTGCAGGTGTTATCAGCTCCCCATAAATATTCGCCTGACGACGGAAAAGCTGTTGGAATACATCAGGGTGCGCATTTTCTTACGATAGGTCAACGGAAAGGACTGCATGTTGGAGGTATGACCAAACCCCTCTTCGTAATTTCAACGGATGTAGGCAATAATTTGGTTTATGCCGGACAAGGAGATGATCATCCCGGATTGTATCATAAAGCTTTGTTCATTAAAAATGAAGACATTCATTGGATTCGAACCGATTTACTAATTGGTTATGAAACTTGCCATGAATTTTTAGTTCGGATTAGGTATCGTCAACCATTGCAGAAAGCAACCATCTATTGTTACGAAGAGGGTTTGTATATTCTCTTCGATAATCCTCAGCGGGGAATAACTGCCGGACAATTTGCAGCATGGTACGACAAAGAAGAGTTAATTGGTTCGGGTGTGATTAATTAGGTTAAAATTCCCGCGATTTTAAATTAATTTTTCTGCTTCCTGTAGATTTTCGATCCTACCCACATCCATCCAAACACTATCGTTATGATTCCAGGTTTTAATTGAATGTTCCCGGGCTAAACGCAGGTAAGTTTTCATAATGGAAAACCCACCAGTTTCGTCAATCAGCTTAAATATTTCGGGACTTAACACATGAACACACGAAAAGGCGGTTGAAGTCAGGTCTTCCAAATTCCCCCGCGATAAGATCGTTTCACCTGTCAGGTTATTTCTCCAACCTGAAAGCTCCTGATTATTATTAATGAGTAAAGAACGTGAAGTGCTACGGTCCTTTACCGCCATTGTAGCTATTGGACAATGCTCCAAATGGAAATTATATAAGTCAGAAAGATTGAAATCGGTAATGATATCTACATTATGAACCAGAAAGGGTTGCCCATCATCTAACAAGTGGCGGGCTTTAAGCAATCCACCTCCTGTATCGAGCAACAAATCCGTTTCGTCCGATATTTGAATGTTAGCTCCAAAATTATTTTTATGGTGCAAAAAGCTTATAATCTGATCCGAAAAGTGGTGAACATTAATAACAATATCGGTGAAACCATACTTCATTAAACGTTTGATAACCATCTCCAATAAGGAAATACCTTTTACTTCAACCAGAGCTTTGGGCTTTGTAAGCGTCAACGGTTGAAGGCGTGTACCCATCCCGGCAGCTAAAATCATTGCTTTCATTATTCGTCCTTATTTTTTAACTTTTTGGGTTTACAAAGATATTTTTCTTTTCTGGCTGTTTCGCCGCATTTTTTGCAAGCATATTTTGATTCTTGTTGTTTTTCGGCTTTTTCTTCACTCTTCATTTCGCACATTGTTTTGCTCATGGCTACAAATTCAAGGTTTAAAACAGAACGGCCGCAGCGCACTAATTGTTCAGTTCACCCAAAACATTTAAATACCTCTATTTCATTTCAATTTCGCGATGCCTCATTTTGATGTAGATATCTTTGCCATAAAATTTCCCAGTAAGGTGTTTCTGTAGCATTTCAGCGGAATAAACAGAACGATGTTGTCCACCGGTGCAGCCGAAATTAATCATCAAACTGGTAAAGCCTCGTGCGAGATATTTTTCAACTGAATGATCTGTTAAGGCAAAAACATGTTCGAGAAAATCGTTCATTTCACTTTCGCGACTAAAAAATTGCTGAACAGTTTCGTCTTTCCCTGTCAAATCCTTGTATTCATCGTATCGTCCGGGGTTGTGTACCGACCGACAATCGAACACAAAGCCTCCACCATTAGCAGATTCGTCGACAGGAATGCCCCGGCGGTAAGAAAAACTATTGATTTGTATGGTAAGCACAAGATCGTTTTTTGCCAATTGCCTGATGTAATCCGAATTGGTAAGAAATTCAAATACTTTGGTAAGTTCAGGTAATTGAACAGGAAGTGTTACATTGGAAAGCAACCAATCCAAATGATTGAGTGCAAGAGGAATGCTTTGAAGAAATAATTCCTTTTTCTCATACAATCCGCGAAACCCATAAGCTCCCATGGCTTGCATCAGACGGATATACACGTATCCATAATAATGGTGCATGAATCGCTCTTTTGAAATTGGCAAGTACAAGTTGAGAGAAGAAATATAATGGTCCAACAATTCCTGCCTGACATCGGCCGGGAGACTTGTTTTCGCTTCAAAAAGGATAGAACCAATATCGTAATGTAAGGCACCCTTTCGTCCACCCTGATAATCAATAAAATGAGGTTTTTCGTCCTTCATCATCACATTACGGCTTTGAAAATCGCGATACAAAAAATAGTTACAATCGGCAGTTAAAAGAAAATCAACTAATGCATTAAAATCATTTTCGAGAAGCTGCTCGTTAAAAGGGACTTTAGCTAGTTTTAGAAAATAATATTTAAAATAATTGAGGTCCCACATCATCGATTGCCTGTCGAAGGCATGTCGCGGATAGCATAACGAATAGTCCAAACCTTCGCTTCCCAATATCTGAAACCGGGGCAATTCTTCCAAAACCTGTTTATATACTTTAATTACTTCGGGCGTTACTTCGTTTGGGTAATTCAACTGTTGAATATGATCCAGAAGAATGGTATCGCCTAAATCCTCAAGCAAATAAGCATTTTGATCCAAATCTTCAATCAAAATTTCAGGAACCGGAAGCCCTTTTTGATAAAAGTGCTTTGTAAACGCAAGAAAAGCAATATTTTCGGCTCTATCTTCGTTATATGCCCCTATCACACTATTACTTCCAGATACAATCCGGTAATATTGCCTGTAAGAACCTGAGGGCGGTAATTTTATTATCTGATCAGCCAATTGATTTGAGTAATGTCTGAATAATTCGTTCAGTGTTTCCTCAGGAGTTTTTTTTAGCGACATATTTTTAAAACCAGTTTTACGAGGATGCAAAGTAAAGGATATTCAATCGAATCTCAAGTGCAATTTATCCTTTGACGTGAAGGCATTTTACTTATTTTTTTCTAACTTTGGTAAATACTTATTTCACAGACATTATGCGATTTGAACTTTATGGAGCCAATGAATTGAATTTTGTAGAGTTTAATATCACTGGCAATCCTGATCTTTTTAAACAATGTGATAAGGACTCATTTTATATGGATTCGGAAATTTTTAACCTTTTTTCCGAATGCTTTGAGCACAGTAACAACCTTTTCGATTATTTTGGCCCTACCAAATACACTACAAGGAACATTGTCGTTTTACTTAATGAACTGCAAACTGCTCATTCCAATATCCAGAAAATAAAAAGCTATAATCAGTTTCTAAATTATGCCAGTGATAAATTTATGGGTTCTAATTTTGTGTTGGAATTGGAAAAGTTTGACAAAAACTGGCGTTTAAACTGGGAACAATACTGTTCCAAACTTTTGGAAGTGGACCAACAACTCGTAAATCTTATAAAACGCTGTATGAATGAAGAAAAAACGCTTTGGATAATTGGTTATTGAAAAAGTTGTTAGACTAGCTACTCTCTGCTTTCCCATAATCCCTTTCACCGAATATTCTGCTGCCAACCCGAATTATTGTGCTTCCTTCCTCTATCGCCATAATATAATCGGAGGACATTCCCATAGATATATCTTTAAAGAAATCACTATTTGAAAAAACCGTTTCTTTTAATTTTCTGAATAAAACGGTAAGGGATCTGAATTCGTTGCGTATTATCAATTCGTTTTCGGTATTGGTAGCCATTCCCATCAAGCCACAAATTCGCACGTTGTTGCATGCTAAATAATTTGGAGATTGAAACATGGCCATCAATTCATCCTCATCGAAACCAAACTTTGTTTCTTCTTGGGCAATATACACCTGAAGTAACACATTTACAATCCGGTTGTATTTTATTCCATATTTATCAATTTCTTTTAAAAGAGAAAGAGAATCAACCGAATGAATCAAATTAATAAAAGAGGTAATGTACTTGATTTTATTACTCTGCAAATGACCGATAAAATGCCATTTAATATCTTTGGGAAGCTGATCGTATTTTGGAACAAGCTCCTGCACCTTGTTTTCACCGAAAACACGATGTCCGGCTTCATAAGCTTTCATAATCTCTTCAGCCGAATGCGTTTTGGAAACAGCCACCAGAGTGATATGAGACGGTAATTCAGATAGAATTTCACGAAGATTGGAAGCCGTATCCATAGGTTGGATTATTTTATATCAATCAATTCCTGATTTCGAAGTAAATCATCAAATGACTGGCGCTTGCGGATAAGGTAATCTTTCCCATTGTAAATCAATACTTCGGCGGGCAAAAGCCTCGCATTGTAATTCGATGCCATCGAAAAACAATATGCTCCGGCATTATGAAACACCAGCAAATCGCCTTCGGAAACCTCATTTATCTCTCGATTCCAGGCAAAAGTATCTGTTTCGCAAATGTAACCGACCACACTATAAGGTTTTTTCGCAGCATTCGGTTTCGAAACGTTGGTAATGTTATGATAGGAGTCGTAAAACATGGGGCGAATTAAATGATTGAGCCCTGTGTTGATGCAAGCAAATGTCGTATTCTTGGCTGGTTTTACCACATTCACCTTGGTAATGAAATAACCAGCTTCGCTAACCAGAAACTTACCCGGTTCGAAATTGAGCGTTAAATCCCGACCATATTTCAGACAGAACTCATTGAACTTTTTCGAAAGTAATTCTCCCAGATACTCAATATCAGTCGAATAATCACCGGGTTTGTAGGGAACTTTAAAACCACTGCCAAAATCGAGATAATCAAGACTATCAAACTTTGTAGCAGTTAAAAACATGGCATCGGCACTTTTAATAAAAACAGCTATGTCGAGGATATCAGAACCTGTATGCATATGAAGTCCATCCACATGAATATTGTATTGCTTTACAATATCGAGAACCTGATCTATTTTTTCCACTGAGATACCAAATTTCGAATCGACATGACCCGTAGAAATCTTTTTGTTACCACCTCCCATTACATGAGGTTTGATGCGTATACCAATAGATTTTGAATTGCCGTAGACGGCTCCGAATTTTTTAAGTATTGAAAGAGAATCGATGTTGACATTTACCCCTAGATCAATGGCTTCGGACAATTCCGGCAAATCCACACAATTAGGGGTAAAAATAATATTTTCGGGATTAAATCCGGCCACCAGAGCAAGTTTTACTTCCTGAATGGAGACGGCATCGATGCCCAAACCCAGTTCTTTGAAGAATTTCAAAACACTTATATTTGAAAGTGCTTTACAAGCGTACTTTACTTTTAATCGTGTTCCCGCAAAGGAGTTCAATAAGCGATTGTATTGCGATTCCATTTTGGCAGCATCGTACACATAAACCGGGGTGTCGTATTTTGATGCAAGGTCGTCAATTGAAATTCCGCCTATGCAAAAACTATTGTTAACTAATTCCATAATTAATTTTTATAACGATATGTAAAGATAAGCTATCTTGCAAACAGAGCAAACACATTAAAATTTGTTTTTCTTTTTATCCAGATATCATAACAAAATGCCCAATTTTACTAAAAAAGTTTGATACCAGGTTTTATAATTAACAAAATCCGTATCGGGATTTGTTACGTTTGCTAGTTTATTAAGTCTTGCTTTGTTGTTATAAACAGTCATATCGTAGCCAATCTGCAATACTAGTAACCGTTCACCCACTTTGTATCCGATCCCGGATGATATGATGCCTTTAACCCCACCCCTTTCTTCGTAATTGAACCCCGTTTTTGTATTTCCCGAAACATTATGGTAATAATTATACCCGCCCGAAATGTCAGAAACTGAATAAAACCGCTGGCTTATTTTTGGTGAGAAGGAAACCCTTGCCATAACCGGAATCATCAACATATTCAGGTATTCGTTGGCATAATACAAATGATTTTGATAAAACGATCCGTTAATACCAACCACAACTCCCGCCAGAAAATTTTTATTGAAAGGATATAAAACTCCTATATTGATGCCATATACCGGATTACGGTAGTTGTTAAATTTTGGAAGGTTGATACTATTCGACCCATAGTTAAACGTTTGCCAGGTAGCGGGAATCACAGATACATTCACAGGAATCTCCACAGAAACTTTCACTGTATGGTCCGTTTCCTGAGCCAGCAAATTTATTCCCATGAGCAAGAAAATAAATACACCAAGAATATTTTTTGTCATTGTCCTTTTTGTATTACTATGTTTCCTATTACTTTCTAACTATTTCAATTTACTCCTACCTATTTCTACTTATTTCTATTTATTTTTTTATCTTATTATAAGATGTAATCAGACCTTTAATGAGTGCAGAGCTAAAACCCTGATGTTCCATTTCGTTTAAACCTACGATGGTAATACCCTGAGGAGTGGTAACGCGATCAATTTCCTGTTCAGGATGGTGACCAGTGGTAAGGATAAGCTTAGCGGCACCCAGTATGGTCTGCGAAGCTATCAGTTGCGCCATTTCGGCATGGAAGCCAATTTCGATTCCACCCTGGATAGAAGCACGTAAAAATCGAAGTGCAAATGCCGTTCCACACGAGCCCAATACAGTAGCTGCATTAATCAAGTCTTCAGAAATAAAAACGGTTTTGCCCAACAAGTTAAATATGTTGAGTATCATTTCCTGTTGCTCTTTTGTTGAATTTGCCTCGGCAATGCATGTCATTGATTCCTGAATGGAAATAGCCGTATTCGGCATGGTTCGAAAAATAGGAATTTTACCTGTAACCTCCTCAATGTCTGAAATGCTTATCCCTGCGGCAATGGAGATTATCTGTTTTTTTGAAGGAACAATGACTACTTTAATTTCCTCGAGAACCGATTTTGCATGATACGGCTTCACGGCAATAATCACAATATCTGCAAAAGAAGCAGCTTCCAGATTGTCATCGCCAGTATGAACGCCTTTCATTTTGAAATTATCGAGCGTTTGTGGACGTTTATCGGACATAAAAATGTTTCCGGCGGTAATAATTCCGGTTTTTAATAAACCTTCGGCAATGGCCGAACCCATATTTCCTGCTCCAATGATTGCAAATTTCAAGTTTTTCATGTGTGTTTGTGTTTTTATCTGGATTACAATAGAGTTTATATAATTTACTTTATTAACCCAAACCCCTTAAAAAGGGTATTGTTCTTATTGTAAAAAATTAATTACTAGCACAATAAATACGATTCAAGAAACTTAGGTAAGAATTGGTCACTTGCCATTGACTGGGTTTGAAAGTTGTGCAAGGTAAAAAAAACTAGGGTTAAAATAACAAACCACAGCAAAACGTGCTAGAATTTATGAGGGCTTTTAGAACATTTCTCATTTCACGAAAACTCATGTGCCACATACAGGTCAAACCCAACATTAATGTTGAACACGGTTACTTTGGCATGCAAATCCCCTTCAAAATAAGTTTTTGGCACAGTCCTAAACAATACCTCGCCCCCCAGATTGATCGTTAAAGTCCACAATGGCAGTGGCCCCGAAATCGAGTTTAAATTCAGCCCAGGGTTTTACTTTAAACCCGGTAAAGCCGATCCATGGGCTTTCTGCCCTAATATCAAGATATACCATAAGGCCCTTCGTTCGGCTGAGGCTCCGCCTCTGCCGAACCTATGTTATCAGGCTTGAGCCTGATGTGAAATATTCGGGTGAGGCAGAGCCTCTGCCGAACAAAGGGTTTGTTGTTTGGATCGGGAGCCATAGAATCAGCAAATCTTAACATTATTCAAAAACGAATGAAATTATCCGGGCAACGCTGGACACTTTCTGGGGCACAACAAATGGTCAATCTAAGGGTTTGTTTCAAAAATAACCAAAGTGAAAAATTACGTAACCTAATTACAGAATATCAAAATGTTGCGTAATAAAGGGAATTTTGTCGTACACCCCAAATTTTTCAGTGTTGTTTTTTACCTTTCAGTGTCGTATTTTTGTGAAATATATATCAAATACAATACTTTATTCACTTTTAGGTTATGGATTTGGGTAATAAAATAGTTCAACTTCGGAAAGAACAAAACTTGTCCCGTGAAGATTTGGGCAAGCTGGTGGGGACTTCTGCCGCTATTATTGGCGGTACGAACGCAACAATATTACCCTTCTGTTGAAGTGGCCGCCAAGATTGCGGAAGCTCTTGACGTGTCATTAGATTACCTGGCTGGTAACTTTACCGTAATTTTAAAAGATAAAAAATGATATACAGGCTTGAACTTCTTGATAAAATTGGGCAGGAAGACCGCAATATAATTTTACGTGTGGTGGATTCATTTTTAAAGGAAGCCCAATTAAACTCGACTAATTTTAAACTGGCACATAAATAATATAGCTATGCTTAAAACGACAATAACACCGGACAATACAAATATAAACCTTCTAATACCACGTGATTACGTTGGAAAACAATTAGAAGTATTGTTGTATGCAGTTGAAGAACTGAAAGAAAACAAAAACGTGCAGGAAACAAAAAAGCGTAAACCTTCGGATTATGCCGGATGCATATCTAAAGAAACTGCCGAAGCCTTATTGCAACACGTTGAACAAAGCCGTAACGAATGGGAACGAGATATATTAGACATTATTTAGATTAATTTGTTATTACGTTCTTTTACATATATTTGTAACCCATAGAAAGAATGCCTATGGGATTAAAACTTAGCAAAGCCAGAAAGAACCCAGTTCAATTTCTCAGTCTCACAGGATTTACC
>JBBQTB010000016.1:0-120543 GCA_038213375.1 Bacteroidales bacterium
AAAAACTGATCAGGAAATAATGTCCAAAGCATTTTTGGCAGAATGAATTCTATAACTTGATAGATGCAATTTCGACTTTTTATATCAAAAAGTCTTTCTAAATATTATTTTTTTGCGGTACGCATGCGATACATAATGTCACATATACTCGTATATAAATCATAATATGAGTATGTTATAATTTTTAAATTCGTCTTCTCATCCCGACAAAATGGGTATCAACCCAAAACAAAAGCTCGTAAATCTTATGTTTTACGGGCTTTTGTGTTCTTTCTGATAAACAATCGATACAATTATTTCATTCCTTCTTCCAATAAATTTATAAGGTGGATTGTACCCTAGAAAACGAAAGTTTCCATAATAAGCTATCCCCTTTTCGCTCAATAGTTTTCCTAATTTCTCTGAATATTTCTTAATTTTATCATCTGAAGCATAGCCTCCAAATCGTATAACAGCTAAATATTCCTCTTTAGTTTGCTCAATCTTAATCTTGGAATTATCAGGTTTTGGCAGGTTTTCATTATTATAGGAAGAGGGCATAACAAAACTCATTGCTGATTTGGAATTGTTGATATCCATATGCACGGGAGAGGTCATTGAAATCTTAGTATTAGTTTCATTTCCTCCAAAAATATATCCTGCCAGCATTCTGAATCCATTCCCCGACAAATCTCTATATGACTTTGCATCGGAATAAATTGTTGCGAGGGTAACAGACGGGTAAAGCCGTATCTCAAAATCTTTATCAGTATATATTACCGTATATTTCTGTTTTTCTGTTTTGGCCATAGTTTTAAAATTAAATGATTGAATTATCAGTAATAATGAAAGGTTTACTGCAAAAAAAATGTATCGTCTCATACTGAAATATTTTTTAAATACAATTATCAGGAAAGGTTATTCATAATCTGGCAGTTTTAAAATTAATAATAATGAGTTTATGTAAGATGATTTTTCAGGTCACTTACTGATCTCAATGAAAAGACATTGGAATAATTTTTTTTATCGGCATCATCTGCAAGTAATCCCGCCACAAAAATCTTCTGCGTTGAGAAAGTAGTGCTGAGAATTTTAACATATTCTCCGGGTCTGGTTAAGGTCATTCCTGAAGTTGTGCCGGTAACAAGGATATCTGAATGCCATTTTTCATTTACTTCAATCACTGAATCAATTGGAGTTGACTGGCCCAGATAAATCACCTCATATCCCATCATGGTAATGATATAGGCATAAAACAGAAGACTTAATTCATGAAATTCATTATCAGGTAGATACATAATAGCTCTCTTTCTTGCTCTATTATCCGGCGGGGTCAAGGCATCAAGTGCTGAAATTAGCCGGCTACGGAAAATATTTGAGATAAAATGCTCTGCACCTGTATTTACAAAACCTGTATGCCACAAAATTCCCACTTTCCTGAGAAATGGAAATACCAGATTAATGAAAGTCTCTTCAAAACCTTTATTTATTATCGACCTTAGAAGAATCTCATTAACAGCTTGTTTATTAAAGCTAATCATAGCCATAATCATTGAATCTATCCAGGTATCGGAGTTTACAACATTTTTTGTGAGAAGTGAAGCTTTCTCCGTAATCTCTGATTGCGAAAATGCTGCAATTTTTGATATTTTTATACCATTGCGATAAAGAATGGAAATATTTAGCAGATGTCTAAGGTCATCATCATCATACCATCTTCTATTTGTTTTGGTGCGGTGTGGTATAAGGATATGGTAACGTTTCTCCCATACCCTTAAGGTAGGAGCCAGAATGCCTGTAAGCTTTTCAAGTTCAAATAGTGTGTATTGTCCCATAGTGGTAAAAATACTATTTCTAAAAATAATTATTACTAAGAGAGACTCATTGTTTACCATAAAAAAAATCTGCAACTTTTGAATTGCAGATTTTCTTTATCGAATAAAAATTATATTCCAGAAGGCAAAAGAATCTTGTTTATGGTATGAATCACACCATTAGTTCCTAAAACGTTGATAAGGGCTTTATTGCTGCTGATTGTGGCTACTGTTCCATTACCGGAAGTAATAGTACCGTTTGTTGCATTGATACTGACGTTTCCATTCAGTGTTGGCACATTTCCGGTAATTAGGTCGGTCGAAAAAACACGTCCGGTTGGGGTTGTAGGGGCTGATACAATATGATGCTGTAGTACCGCAGTTAGGGTATTGAGATCAATATCATTAATACCTGCTACCCCAAGTGCAGTGTAAAGTTGGCTGAAAGCAGCATCAGTGGGCGCAAACACTGTAAGATTAGACGTAGCTGTTGATGCCGCAGTCAGTAAAGCAGGGACTCTGCCTAAAGCTGCAACCAATTGGGTAAACTCCTTACCTGAGGTAATTGTGGATAGAGCGGTTGCGATTTGTGCAATAGTTTGTGAGGGAGGCATCAATGTACGATCAATTACATGAACCACGCCATTATCGGCAAGTATGTCGGCAGTAGTTACTTTAGATGCACCATTAATGAAAATACCTCCCGTTCCGCGGTTACTTAAATAAAAGATCCCTCCTAATGTTGTTACCGCACTATTTGCCGGGGCGGTATTAGCAGGCAACTGGCTGGCTTTTATTTCACTACCAATTACATGGTATGTTAAAACAGCATCCAGCGTAGCCTGATTCGGCAATGATGTGATACCTGCAGCAATGAATGCATCATTCGTTGGTGCAAAAAGTGTTTTCTTTGAAGAGTTAAGCAAAGTTTCAAGAATTGAAGGGCTGGCTGCCACTACAGCTGCAATAAGAGTAGTAAAATTCTTATTAAAATAAGCAGGCTCTACTACTGTATTAACAAATTTTGCAATAGAAGGAGGCACTAACACTTTATCTACAATGTGGACTACTCCATTAGTAGCAAGCACATCGGCAGTTACTACTTTTGCAGAACCATTCAGGCTAAGCCCGCCTGTTAAGGTAACTGCAATGTTTTCTGTATTGGCAGTGGCTAAATTTCCCGCCATTAACTGGGTGGAGAGAACAGCTCCTGAAGTAACTACGTGGTACTGCAGCAATGACTTGAGCACTGGCTCGGGCACATCGTTAATGTTGGTTTGACCTATCACACCTAACAAAGCAGTGAAAGCATCATTTGTAGGTGCAAAAACAGTAAACTTTCCAGTTCCACTGAGAGTTGTTACTAAATCGGGAAATTTGGTAAGTGCTGTAACAAGTGAGCTCAGATTTGGCTGACTTTGTGCAATTTGTAAAATGTTATTGGTAGGTTGAGTATCATTATTTTTTTTGTCACAACCAGCTAGGATAAATAATCCTAGAATAACAATAAATCCGAATAAAAAACTTTTCTTTTTCATAATGTTTTTTTTAATTATGTTTTACTTTACTTAATAAACATTGCTCAAAGCATAATGTTCGAAATTTATTTTAATATTTGAAACATAAATATAACAAGATTATCAATAATATATATATATATAATTGTTAATTAGCTATATAAATGTTTATTAAAATAATAAATGAAATAAATAAATCTAATATATGTGAACAAAAGTGGAATTTTTAAATATATCAACCACAGGAAAGCTTCCTGATAAATTGCTATTTGTACAAGAGGATAATACTTACTTGATTGAATTAGAAAAAATATCAAAAATGGCTCTCTTACTATTGGAGGCCTGAGGGTTAAAACCTATTGATATCAAAACAAGAAACTACTGCATCTATATTGGCCTAATCAATATAGATGAAAAGAATTGCAAAAGCTACTATGTGTCAATTGTATTAAATTGCTTGCTTTTCAAGCCAATCAAATTTTTCTTTGATGATGTTATCCTTTTCCAGTTTTACATAATTTAGGAAGGATGAAGCGGCAAGTGAGAAATTTTTGTCTTTCAGCCATATTAAACACCAAACCGATTTTATTGGAAACCCTTTAACCGGGATAATTTGCAGTTCACCATTACTTAACTCGTTTTTTAATCCTATCAACGGCATTATCGAATAGCCCATTCCGACTGATGGCTGCGCTTAGTCGAATGTATTTTTGTAGGCTGTAGCCTGCTTTCATATAACGGACGAGGTACAACCTCGTCCGAACGTGAGTGCCGATAAAATCATCAAACTCCATTGATGGCTGGGATTCTATATTATCTATTCTACAAATGCCAAGTGGTGTACCTGTTGCCACAGTTGCCATGAATGGGTCAAAGAACGCCGGGTTGCTGGCTGTACAAATATTATCTGTTAAGGATGGTTTGCTGCGTCAAAAAATAATTGAATATAAAGACAACATGCAGAATGAGGTAATGAAAAAGATTGAACAGCTTTCTTCAAGCACTTTCCAAATTACTTCGTCGAAAACAACATGAAGAGTCTTATAAATAATGCAGTAAGAGTCATAATTCTGTATACAAAAAAGAGCTGCCTAAACTTAGACAGCTCCTTATAAGGTTTAATAAAACGATATTTATTCTACTCCAAAACATGAATTATAACGTTGTCTTATTTCAGCTAAAGTCTTTTTTAATGCCTCACTGCGTCTGTTGAATTTCCCAATATCAAGAATTTTAACTCTATTTAGATGACTGTCAGCCTTTTCGAAATCAAATAGAAATGTATAAATTATTGCAAGATTCATTCTGGTAGCGCCTGTCACTTCTGCATTTATTCTGGCTTTCTTATCAGTCAAATTTGATTCGGCCAGAGCCTTTTCATATATCTCTATTGCTTTTTTCAATAGCTCTATACCTTTTGGACGAGTGCTTTTTAAATTATAAGCTGAATATCCATCCAACACCAAACTATAGGCATTAGCATAATCTGTATAATCAACTTTTTTTGATTTTACAGTATATATCTCCATGGTTATTTTTGCTTCTTTAATACCGAAGTTATTATCAAGATAATTCGTTATTGCAGTAAGATTGGCTCTTGTTACCCTTTCGTCAAAACTACTAAGAAATGCATTTTGATTCTTATTCCAATATTTTTCTAATTCATTTTGTGAACCAAATTCTTCTGTTTTATTTACAGAGATTTTTGTAGATGGTTCAAAATAACCATCAAATACAAGACCCTTAGTTGGCGATGATACTTTTAAATACATCTGATGTTTACATTCAGCTGTTTTTACATATGCAATACGATCTTCTACTATTCCTGCTGAATTTTTAGCTGAACTCTTAATTGTTTCATCTTTTATCGCTAAAATAGAAAAACCTTCAATTAATACGTCTATTGTTATCGGAGCGTTATCACCTGATCTATATCCTGGTATTTTCAAATATGATGTTGTTAATAAATTACAATCATATGATTTAGAAAAGTATGGAACTTTAGGTGCAACATAACCTTGAGGACGTTGCTCAATACCAAGCACGGATCCTAATAATTTCTCTCCGGTCTTCTTTTTATCATATTCTTTCTGTTTTTCAGTTTGAGCAGATTTTTCATCAAGAACAGTTTTATCATAATCTGCTTTTTCCGATTCAACCCGACTAATATAATTTTCTTTAACTTGACCGTTATAGTACATATTACTAGTGTCGGAAACTAAAAGTACCATTGGATAGCGGGTATAGGAAATTTTCACATCCTCCCGATCAACGTCCTGAGATTTAATAACTTGTAACGAAATAAATAAATAAATAATTAGAAAGAAATTTTTCATTTTAGTTGTTTTAGTTTGAATTTGTAATGTATAATTGGTTAATTAATTCCAGTTTTTTCATTATACTTATTTTTGTAAATACTTGTTTCGTTTTTTTCTATTTAATTAACATTAATAAAATTCAGCCCCAAAACTAAGTGAATACAAATTGCGAATTCAAAAATTCATAGCTGAGCTTTATTCGGTGGACTTACAGACAAATTTGGAAATCGATTACTTAACTACACAAAAAATTATAACAATGAGTCCACTCCAAAAACGATGTTTTTGGTAATTCGTAGTATTTATAGTTTCATATACTGCTGAATAATAACATGTTAAATTCTTGTAATTCTTGCAATTCGTGGCAAAAAAACTTTTTAGAGTTGACTCAACAATTAAAAATTGAGTAAAATGAAAAAAACAAAATTTATTTTCTGATTTTCAATGACTTATGCAACTTTGATTTGGAATCGTAAAGTGAAACTCACTTCCTTTGTTCAGCAGACTTTCCACCCAGATTTTACCACTATGTTTTTCTACAAATTCCTTGCAAAGCAGCAATCCTAATCCGGTTCCTACCTCATTATGGGTACCATTTGTTGATCTGCATTCCTCAATCCGGAATAATTTTTCAATGGTCTCTTTTTTTATTCCGACTCCGTTATCGTGTATAGTCACCATCAATTCGTTTTGTTTTTGTGCAGCTGAAATAATAATTAAACCACCTTGATTTGTATATTTAATAGAATTTGAAACCAGGTTTCTCAAGATAGTGCTAATCATGGCCTTATCGGCAAAAACAGTGACTCCGGGAGATACTTCACTTAAAATGGTTATTGATTTTTTTTGGGCTGAGCCATTTAATAATTCGGTTACTTCATTGATAATTGCAACGATTTCAAAATACGTGGGGCTAAACAACATTCGTCCGCTTTGTGAACGTGACCATTCTATCAAATTTGTAAGTAAATTCATAGCTTTCCATGAAGACGTTTGGATAACTGTGGCATATTCCCCGATTGCTGAATAGTTTTGATTTTGCACCTCGTCTAACAAAATCTCACTGTAACCTATGATGCTAGAGAACGGACTCCTTAGGTCGTGGGACATGATTGAGAAAAACTTATCTTTTGTGGCATTGAGTTTTTTTAAATCGGTATTTGCATTATTTAACATGTTTAAAGTATTTTCAAGTACCTGTTTCCCTTTTAGTAATTCACGTTGAAGATTGCCTAGTTCCTGGTTTAACTGATGCATAGTTACATTCTGCTCAAGAAGTTGGGTTGCATTTACACCACCCACCACCAATAACTTTTTTCCTTTTCTATATATTTGTGCCGAAAGAGAAGTATTAACTGAAGAATAATCGCCTAAAGTCAAAAAGCCGTTAAAAATAAGTGAGGTAGAATTATCAAATAACAGAATATTGTCAAAAGTAGGATTCATTAAACTATCGCATGGCTCACCTTTGAAAAGTGCAGACATTGAACTGTTCGCAAAAAGCAATTCTTTATCCGTCGAAAATAATGCTACACAATGTGATTCGCTTTTTATTAATGTAGCATTAAATTCATCTGTCCATTCAGATAACAGCGATAAAATTGAAATTTTGGGCATAGTTTAAAGCAAAGAATTTGGCACTTCCAGTTTTTCATCAGAAACTTTTACGAATATCGGAATAATTATTTGCATCCATTAATAATATTGATAAACCTCAGCCAAGCATTCTTTCGTCAAAATATCTTTTAAAATTATTATCCAGGAGTTTAATTGGGCAGCCTAATAGTTAGTTGTAAATCCGTGACTACGATATGCTCTGAATAACCACAAAACGGTTTCAACAAATATTCCGGGTCATGGTTTTTTAATAGCGATGCAATAAACCGGACATGATTTGCATGGTTATCTTTCATCATGTCGATATTATTTGCGCCAACAAGACTTTCTATATCAGGTCTTTCAGACATCAGCGTATTCATTTTTGAAATTAGTTGTTCGCCCTTTTGGTGATACTCATCAGCAGATGTAATACTTACTTGTTTTAATTATCGGGCTGTTTCTAAAAGATTATTTTTATCTATTGAGATTTAGATTTTTAATAAATAATTCAGTACTGTTTAGTCGGATTTGTAAATTACATTATCATATCTCGCTAAAATATTTTGTCCATTATTAATTCTTTCATTCCTTTCATTCCTTTACTGAACTTCTTCTTTCATCTTAGCTTTTTATAATTTTCCTGTGTAAGATGGAAATGTGCCTTTTTCTCCAACCGACTTGAAGACTTGTGCTTAAAATCGCTTTGACAACGGTTAATATTGCATTGCGAAGTTTCTTATTTATAAATTTCAAAAGTGTCTCAAATAATCATTCTTGAATTTAAAACGAATACTTGAAACAATTTTGTATATTTAGAGTAAGATCGGATGATTTAAGTTGTGCCAACAAAGAACATTTGAAACATAATTTATGAAAAAACGAATAAAGATTCTGCACCTTGAAAATTCTTTAAGCGATTCTAAATTAGTACGTTCTCTTATTGAAAATGAAGGAATTGGTCATGAATATTTTTTGGCTAACAACGAAAAAGATTTCATAAATATCATAGAAACTGAAAATATTGACATCATATTATCCGATTGCATTTTGCCTAAATACAATGGAAACGATGCATTAAAGGTTGCCAGAGAAAAACATCCTCATATGCCTTTTATATTTGTTTCAAATGCCTTGGGAGAAGATGCTGTTATTAAAGCGATGTTAAACGGGGCCACGAATTACGTGTTAAAAAACAAACTAGAGCGGTTGGCGCCGGCAATTAGAAGAGCGGTTAACGAGCATGACCTTGATATTGAGAGTAAGCAGGCAGAAATGATTCTCCGCGAAAGCGAAAGAAAATATAAAGAGCTTACCTTTCAAAATGAAGAAAAAAATAAACGGGCAGAAGAATTAATAGTTGCAAATAAAGAACTTGCCTTTCAAAATGAGGAGAAAGAAAAACGGGCTGATGAGTTAATCATTGCTAACAAGGAGCTTGCCTTTCAAAATGAGGAGAAAGAAAAACGCGCCGATGAATTAATCATTGCTAACAAAGAACTTGCCTTTCAAAATGAGGAGAAAGAAAAACGCGCCGATGAGTTAATCATTGCCAACAAGGAGCTTGCCTTTCAAAACGAGGAGAAAGAAAAACGGGCCGATGAGTTAATCGTTGCTAACAAAGAGCTTGCCTTTCAAAATGAGGAGAAAGAAAAACGCGCCGATGAGTTAATCGTTGCTAACAAAGAGCTTGCCTTTCAAAACGAGGAGAAAGAAAAACGCGCCAATGAATTAGGTATTGCAAACAAAGAACTTATATTTCAAAATGAAGAGAAAGAGAAACGAGCAGCAGAATTAATTATAGCTGACAAGGAACTCGCTTTTCAAAATGAAGAAAAAGGTAAACGGGCACAAGAGCTAGGCGTTGCTAACAAAGAACTGGTATTTCAGGATGAGGAGAAAGAAAAAAGGGCGGCTGAATTAATCATTGCAAATAAGGAACTTGCCTTTCAAAATGCAGAAAAGGGTAAACGGGCCCAAGAGCTAGGCATTGCAAATGTGGAACTCGCTTTTCAAAATGAAGAAAAAGGTAAAAGGGCTGAAGAGTTAGGCATTGCAAACGTGGAACTCGCCATTCAAAATGAGGAGAAAGAAAAACTGGCAGTTGAATTAATCATAGTTGAAGAAGCAAAAAGCAAAGCTGAAAGAGCCACTCAAATTGCTGAAGATACGGTGAAAGCAAAACAACAATTTTTGTCAAATATGAGTCATGAAATTCGCACTCCAATGAATGCAATTATCGGATTTACAAAAGTATTGTTGAAAACAGATTTGTCAGCAAAACAAAAAGAATATTTAACCGCTATAAAAATGAGCGGCGATACGTTGACAGTGTTAATTAACGATATACTCGATCTGGCAAAAGTGGATTCAGGAAAAATGATATTTGAGAAAACACCCTTCAAAATTGCAACATCAATATCGGCCATGATCCATGTGTTTGAAACAAAAATTCAAGAAAAAAACTTACAGTTGATAAAAGAATATGATAATAGAATCCCTTTGGTATTGGCTGGAGACCCTGTTCGATTGCATCAGATTATCTTAAACCTTGTTAGCAATGCAATAAAGTTTACAACAGAAGGAATAATTACTGTTAGTGTTCAATTAATCAATGAGGATGAAGAAAAAGCCACTATTAAATTTGCAATTACTGATACCGGAATTGGAATAGCAGAAGACAAAATAGAACATATTTTTGATAATTTTCAACAGGCTACAAACGAAACTTCAAGGCTTTATGGAGGAACAGGTTTGGGACTTGCCATTGCTAAACAATTAGTTGAAAGGCAGAATGGGACAATTATCGTAAAAAGCAAACTTGGTGAAGGATCTACTTTTAGTTTTATTCTATCGTTTCAAAAAACAAAAGCTGAAGCCGAATTAGAAACTGAGCTAAAGATATTGGATGTAGAAGTTAAAAATATAAAAGTATTAGTAGTTGAAGATGTAACGCTCAACCAGTTATTAATGGAAACATTACTGGACGATTTTGGATTCGATCATGATATCGCGGGGAACGGAAAAATAGCCATCGAAAAACTGAAAAATAAACCGTATGATATTATTTTAATGGACTTACAGATGCCAGAAATGAATGGTTTTCAAGCTACTGAATACATACGTAATATATTAAAATCGCAAATTCCTATCATCGCTTTGACTGCCGATGTAACCACGGTTGATTTGCAAAAATGCAAAATGGTTGGCATGAATGACTATCTCTCAAAACCAATTAACGAAAGACTTTTGTATAATAAAATGATTGATTTGCTGAAGAGACCTGTTTTACTAAAAAATGCAGCGAATATAGAGAAAGACAATATCCAATCTTTTGTGCCGCAAGGCAGGTCGAAATATGCTGATTTAACATATCTGACTAATCTTACAAAAGCTAACCCGGAAATGAAGCTGAAAATTATTGAAAATTATCTGGAAGATACTCTCCCCATGATTAACCATATGAAAATAAGCTTTATGGATAAAGATTGGGATGAATTGTACACAATAGTGCATAAAATGATTCCTTCATTTTTTATAATGGGCATTCATAAAGATTTTGAAAATATGGCAAAAAAAATTCAGGAATACGCGAAAAATCGGATAAATCTTGATGAATTACAGGATTTGATTTTACAACTTGAAAACGTTTGTTCTCAATCTTGCGCAGAACTTAAAGAAGAGTATAATTTAATTAAAAAAGCCAGTTTGTAGCATCGCAATTTTCAGAATTTCAACGATTGCCAAGGAAAACGATTCCTGTTAAAGAGGTTTCTGTTAAACAAGGTTTCTGTTATCTGATAAAATTTGTAACTTCTTTTTTTTCAACTTTTGGTGGTTCAATTGAAATTGAAGTCGCTTCCTTCATTTTTAGCAGCCATGCCATGTTTTTACCTAATACACGCATAATTTGTTTTCCTTCCGCATCTTGGGTAACTTCACCTGCACTTCTGCCATGTATCACATTCCAATAATTGGATGTGGCAACAATCATTTCCGAATAATTGAGATAATGATTCAAACTATCAAAGGTAACTGACCCACCTGTTCGTCGAACCGCTACAACGGCAGCGGCAACTTTATGACGGAACAAGCCTCCGTTTACTCCTGCAACATAAAACATACGGTCTAAAAAGCTTTTCATCGTGCCTGCAATACCGGAATAATGTACAGGCGAGCCTATGATTATGCCCTGTGCTACTTTTATCTGCTGTATCCAGATATTCATATCATCGGTTTTAATAACGCATTTCTCATCTTTATTAACAACACATTTGCCACAGGTTATGCATCCATGAATCAATTTATGTCCGATATGCAGAATTTCAAAGTCAATGCCAGCGGCGATGAGCTCATAGCCAACCATTCTCAAAGCATGAAAAGTGTTTCCTTCGTTGTTTGGGCTTCCGTTTATTGCTATTACCTTCATTAGATTATTATTTTATGGTTTTTTATGTCAATAATAGGTATTAAATTTAATGTAAGTTAAAACTCAATAGTTTGTAAAATTTCATTTCAGGTTATTTACTTAAATTGTAATCGATTGAAATACATAATAATAAATAAGTGTAGTATTCGAATCTAACGTGTTGTTAAGCTATTGAACTTCTATTACGTTTTTTAAGGTAATAATGCCAAAAGTAAAAGGTGGCAAGAGAACGATAAGGTTTCCATTTTTCAGAGCAACTCAATATTTCATCTTTAGTAATTAAATTAGTAAGTTCTTTAATTGCTTTGATAACAGCTAAATCTCCAATTGGGAAAATATCTTTTGACTGCAATGCAAAGATCAGGTAAATATCAGCTGTCCAATCACCAATTCCCTTCATTGTTTTAAGTGTTGTTCTTACTTCAGTAACCGTCATTTCCGACAATTTGTTTAAATCTATTGATCCATCAAGTATAGAAGATGAGAGTGCCTGAAGGTATGTGGATTTTTGCCGGCTTATCTGGCATTTTTTCATTTCCTCGCCTGAAAGCTTTATGATTTCCTGTGGTGTAAATTCCGATAGGTAATTATTGAGTTTATTGAAATGTCCTTTTGCGGATTGCAGACTCACTTGTTGTTCCAGAATTATTCTAGACAATGTAATAAATCCTTGTACCCTTGACCAGTTGGGAGGTGCGCCAAATTGCGTGTGTATTTCCTCAAAAATATTGTCCAACCTAAAGAGTTGATCAATATCTTCTTTATTAACGATCTGATCCATAAAATAATTCTCAACTTTTTAACTTCTCACTCTTTAATAATCTCGAATACAAATTCCTGCTATGAACACAAATTTAATAAAGAATCATCAATTTTGCATTACATTACCATGTCCCAAGTAAATTGTTTTTACAAAATACAATTCATACTTAGACCCTGATTTACCTCCTTCAGATGAGAATCAAAAGGATATATTTTCGGGTTAAAAACTGCTTTATTATTGGCAAAACTGCTGAAAGATCGGGGTGAAACCATAAATATCTGGTGTTAAAGCAATCGCAAAAATTAAATTTTTTCATGTAATTGCGCATAATTGACAACTTTTTTATACAGAGGTGTTAATTCTTCGGGCATGTTTTGGGTATTTTCCATCACTAATAAGCCACCTTTGAGCAACATATCATTAAACATGGTTAAAACTTCAATCCGCTGCTGATAGTTAAAATGTAAAAGAACATTCTTACATATTATTAAACTATAATCGCTTCGTAAAGGCTTAAGTGTTAATAAGTCATATTTTTGAAATGTAATGAGATTTCTCAATTCCTCTTTAATAATAAAATGACCTGTTTTTTCCGCAGGACTAAAATATTTAGTGAACAAATCTGGAGGTATTCTCTGCAAATGCTCACCATGGTAAATTCCATTAATAAGTGTTTTCCCAAAATCTACGTTCTCATTATCTATATCTACAGCATGAATTTTCACATTTCGTAAAGCAAATTTCCCCATGTTTTCAGCAAGTAATATGGCAAAGGTATATGTTTCCATACCCATAGCACAACCGGCATTTAAAATCTGTACACTACTTCTACCCATTGTTATTGGTACAAGCTTTTGCACAGCTAGTGTTAAGATCTGTTCATCCCTGAAAAAAAAAGTAAATGCCATATTATTAGGTTCATTTTAGATTAAGCTATTTTGTGTATTAAAGTCAATAAAAATAGATCTATGAGCCAAAACAAATTTTTCGTTTGTCAGGAGATGATCTTACTCTTACCACTTTTATATCGATGCTATAGCCAGCATAAATAGTTTAGGCTAAGGTAAAAACCTTAGCCTAAACCTTAGATCTGCTTAGTACACAAAATTTAGCAATTTGGCCATTAAATCAATACTAGCGAATAGTTATACTGATAGTTAATATTTCTCAAATTCCTCAGTGTCGGAATGACCATTGGAATTCAAATTAATATCGATACCGCCGGAAGAATTGATATGTTTAGATACCGGGTTGGAAAAACGTTTTGTAGGTGCCGTATTAGATAAATACTGGTTTGATGGTATACCTTTCAACTGTTGCTCCTTTGTGCGACGCATTCTCGAGATACCGGCGATATCCTGATCTGTTTTGTAAAACGAAAGGATGCTTTTTAACTGATCGGCCTGACTCGAAAGTTCTTCGGCACTCGACGACATTTCTTCGGCTGCAGCAGCATTTTTTTGTGTAACTATATTTAACTGCATAATGGCACTATTTACCTGACTTGCACCTGCATTCTGTTCCAAACTTGCAGCAGCAATTTCCTGCACCAGTACTGCTGTTTTTTGAATATCGGGAACAATTTTCTGCAATAATTTGCCTGAGTCATCGGCTATACGCACACTGGATTTGGAAAGATCATTAATTTCCTTGGCGGCCGCCTGGCTGTTTTCGGCTAATTTACGTACTTCAGCTGCTACTACGGCAAACCCTTTACCTTGCTCTCCTGCCCTGGCAGCCTCAATAGCCGCATTGATAGCCAGAAGGTCCGTTTTTTCGGCAATTTCTCCAATGACAGTTATTTTATCGGCAATCTTTTTCATCGCATCTACCGTAATTGCCACTGCTTTATTGCCTTCGGTAATATCAGATGAGGCCTGAATCGCAATCTTTTCAGTTTGTTTGGCATTTTCGGTATTTTGCGAGATATTTGATGCCATCTCTTCCATGCTCGACGACACTTCCTCCGTGTTGGATGCTTGCTCTGTTGACCCTTGCGAAATTTGCATGGCTACAGATTGCATTTGCATACCCGCTAAAACGATATTCTCAACAGCAGTTTTAAATTCGCCAATCATTGAAGCCGTAGATTTTACCATTTCATCAAGTGCGCCCATTAATTCATCATTTTCCGAACGTTTTACAAGCGAAATGGTTAAATCGCCGCCTGATACAGCTTTTGCTTTATCCGTAACTTCGTTCAGCGATTTAATTAATCTATTAAGGTTGTTTTTGATACCATTAAAATCACCATTGTAATTTTCGGTAATGACAGATGGCATATTCCCCTTTGAAATATTCTCCACGTATTCAGCAGCTACATTTAAAGGACCAATAACAGCATCGAGGGTTTTGTTTACACCATCTACAATGGTTTTATAATCACCCTGATGTTTCGAGGCATCGGCACGTGTGGCAAGTTTTCCTTCAATAGCAGCTTTTGCCAGCATACCAGTATCAGCAACCAACAAATTAATAGCATCCATCATTATAATTACAGATGGCATAAGGGTGTCGTTTTCGCTTCTTTTACCTATTTTCTTCAAACTATCAAGGTCACTCAAATCTCCATTACTTATATTATTCACAATATTTATAGTATGCAAAATCCTTTCCCTTACCTCGTTCACTGATGTTCCGGTTTGTAAAAAAATACCCTGATAATTGCCTTCAACGCGATGACTGTAATCATTTAAAGACATTTTTTCCAGAACCTTTGAAGCTTCAACCAGCCCTCCTAATCCATCAATACAGGAATTCAGGTTGTTTTTTATCTCGTTGAAATCGCCATTGTAATTATCGGTGATTTTTTCGGGGATATTCCCTTTCGAAATACGATCGACATATTCGGCTGCTACATTTAATGGTCCTATTACTGCATCAAGGGCTTTATTAACACCATCAACAATTTTACCAAAATCACCACCATGTTTAGAGGCATCGGCACGTGTAGCCAATTTGCCATCCACAGCAGCCTTTGCCAGCATTCCGGCATCAGTTACGAGTGCATTCACTGCATCAATACATACGTTCAGGTTATTCTTTATCTCGTTGAAATCGCCATTGTAATTATCGGAGATTTTCTCGGGGATATTCCCTTTAGAAATACGATCGACATATTCGGCAGCCACGTTTAACGGGCCAATTACTGCATCGAGGGTATTGTTTATCCCGATTACAATTTCCCTGAATTCTACATTTGTTTCTTCCGGCTTGGCACGAGTGGCGAGTTTCCCTGCAACAGCAGCCGCTTCAAGGTCTTTTGTTTGCTTGATAACTGATTTAATAATATTCTGAATGTTGGCGGCAATAACAAAACCAAAAATTATTGCAATAAGAATACCTATAATGATAAAAATAAGCATTAGTGCTGTTGCGGCATTGGTTGTTATTGTATTACTCTCTGATGTCTGTTGTCCATGTTTTATTTTTTGTTCAACAAGTTTCATTATAGCAATTTCGTATGCTTTCACCGTATTGCTAATATTACCACGATCGATAAATTCAAAAGCTTCAACATCTTTATTTTTAATTGCCAATTTTTCAAGCAGTTCAAGATCTTTTAAAAAATCTTTTCTGGTAACATAAAAGTTTTTTACCAACTTTTTGCCTTCTACTGTTCTTACCGACTTCTCGTAATCTGCCAATGACTTTCCGATTTCAACGCTTAATTCTTTGCGTTTATTAATCAATTTGTTTATTTCTTTTACATCATTTTCTCTGACATAATTTAGATAAATAACCCTGACTTGCTGAAAATCGGAAACAGCCTGATTTAACTCGCCTAAAGGCTTAGTAATTAACTCATATAAATCTTTATCCTTAGTATTAATTTCGTGTATTTTAGTAATGCCCACATAACCTATTATCCCGGAAATAATGGCTAGGATAATAAAGCTGCCTAATAGCTTAATTCGGATTCTCATGTTTTTAAACCAGTTCATAAAAGTTATTGTTAATTGTTAATAATATTCTCCGATTGTGTGTTTGTTTCTTTAATGGCGCTCATTTCATCACCGGTAAACACCTTTTCTACATTTAACAGCATTATAAATTCGTTTTGCTGCTTAAATATTCCGTTTAAAAATTCAGTATTAAATTCCTTACTCATAGGGGGCACCGGTTTAATTTCAGTGTCGTCAATTGATATTACGTCTTTCACCTTGTCTACAATGGTGCCTATACGAAACACATCGGCCCCTTTCGAGAGATCGTAAACGATTACCACATATGAGGCATCTTCAGGTCGAGGCGGTAAGTTAAATTTGGTGCGCGACTCGAACACCGGCACCACTTCCCCTCTGAAATTGATGATCCCCTTGATGTACGATGGTGCATTAGGAACATGGGTAATGCGTTGTTTCTGCAAAACCTCAAGTACCTTTGCTACATTTACGGCAAAAAGCTCGTCGCAAACGATAAAAGATAGATAAGTATTTGTCATGGCAAGTTTAATTTATTATTTATTATTTTCAATTTTTGATTAAATACTCTAACCAGCATAATTCACAAGTTTTTATGACCTCATCCTAAATCCTTCTCCTGAGAGGAGAAGGACTTGGTGCGCACTTCGAAACTAACTCCCCTCGCCTTGTAGGAGAGGGGCTGGAGGTGAGGTCAATGAGAAGTTTGTGAATTAAACATTCTAAAAAGGTCCTTAAGTACAACCCATAAGCATTTTGCCTTGCAAGGCCTTTAATATTTCTCAAACTCCTGATTATCAGCGTAACCATTCGCATTCAGGTTTAAATCGACCCCGGTCGGAAAAACAGCTGGTTTATGATCTTGTTTGACAGGTTGTTTTGATAAAACCGTGTTCGAAAATTGGTGACCTGGATGAAAATTTTTCAGGTGTTGTTCCTGAGTCTTCCGCATTTTTGAGATGCCCGAAAGTTCCTGTTCTGTTTTATAAAAAGAGAGGACACTTTTTAACTGATCGGCCTGGCTTGAAAGCTCTTCGGCACTCGATGACATTTCCTCGGCTGCGGCCGCATTTTTTTGGGTAACCGTATTCAATTGCATAATAGCAGTATTTACCTGGTTTGCACCCGAGTTTTGTTCTAGACTGGCTGCTGCTATTTCCTGCACAAGCACTGCTGTTTTTTGAATATCGGGAACAAGTTTTTGCAGCAATCGTCCGGAATCGTCGGCAATGCGAACGCTGCTTCTCGAAAGTTCACTAATTTCCTTGGCTGCCGACTGGCTGTTTTCGGCCAGTTTACGAACTTCGGCAGCTACCACTGCAAACCCTTTTCCCTGTTCACCAGCACGGGCTGCTTCAATGGCTGCATTGATAGCCAGCAAGTCGGTTTTTTCGGCTATTTCGCCAATAATAGTAATTTTATCGGCTATTTTTTTCATGGCTTCCACGGTAATGGCTACGGCCTTATTTCCCTCAATGATGTCCGATGAAGCTTGGATAGCAATCTTTTCTGTTTGCCTGGCATTTTCGGTGTTTTGACTAATGTTCGACGACATTTGTTCCATACTGGTAGATACCTCTTCGGTATTCGATGCCTGTTCTGTTGAGCCTTGCGAAATCTGCATGGCCACCGATTGCAACTGCATGCTTGCCGATACTATGTTTTCAGTAGCGGTTTTAAATTCGCCGATCATTGACGAAATAGATTTTACCATTTCATCGAGCGCCCCCATTAACTCATCACTTTCGGACCGTTTAACAAGCGACACAGTCAAATCGCCATTGGCTATGGCTTTTGCCTTTTCTGTAATTTCGTTAAGCGATTGAATCAGGTTATTCAAATTGTTCCTGATGGTGTTAAAATCACCGTTGTAATTATCAGTAATAATTGAAGGTATGTTGCCTTTTGATATCATCTCGACATACTCGGCAGCCACGTTTAACGGGCCAATTACTGCATCGAGGGTATTGTTTACACCATCCACAATATTCCTGAATTCGCCCTCATGTTTAGTGGCATCGGCACGTGCAGCTAATTTCCCTTGAAGGGCAGCTTGTGAAAGGGTATTAACGTCCACAATCATTAATTGCAAGGCTTCCTTTACTTCCTGTGACGATTTTGCCAAACTGGCTAATTCATCCTTACTCTGAACATTCAGGTCGACCTCTAGGTTGCCTTTTGCAATTTCTTTAAAAGCAGTATTTAGGATTTTTACTGCTGACGAAATGGACCGTATTACCCTAATGGCAAAGATAAGGCTCAACATCGTAAGCAATATATATACCACCCATAAAGAAATGCCAACGAGATGAGAAGCGTAATAAGATAATTCGCCTACGGCATCAGTAAATTGCTTGGGTATACTTTCAAGTTTTTTTTCAGTTTCATTGAGAGAAGTTAATATTTCGCCCCGTTCCTTTTTGCTCGCTGCTTGTGTAAGCGCCACTACCTGGGCCTCATATGTATTGGTAACCTGATCGGCTTCGGCCGCTATGCCAATAAGCTTTTTAACAATAGGGTTCCACAGCAATAAGTTTACGCGTGTGATAATCCTATCGGCCTCCTTGCGGTCAATTTCCTTAAAAACAACAGAGATGATGTCAACGGCCTCGTCATGAGGCTTATTTTTAATCAAGTCGGGGATTTTCGCAAATATAAGGGAATACGAATGCGCCTTTTGGATGTATTTTTTATAACTGCTAAAATATACGGTGTCGTTAAAAACCAAATATTTGTACAAGTTGGTTTGGGCATTGCTAAGGGCAACCGAATGTTCTCGTTCCAATCGCGAAAATGAAGTAACCATGGTAAGTGTGGTGCTTGTATAAGAAGCTAAAACTACCATTAATAAAACCACGATGGCCATGGAACCAACGATGGTATATATTTTATTCCCAATAGATTTTCTGAAAAAATGCATAAATCCCGGCCTCTTGGCCAACCCGTTGTTGTTTTTCATTTCGTTATGTGTTTGATTTTAAATCGTTAATTGATTGATTTCTCTGTTTGTACCGTTGATTCTTTAATCGTATTCAGTTCGTCATTGGAAAACACTTTTTCCACGTTAAGCAGCATAATAAACTCGTTTTGGAGCTTAAATATGCCTTGCAGGAATTCGGTATTGAAGTCCTTGCTCATGGGCGGTACCGGCTTGATGTCGGTGTCACCGATGGTGATCACGTCTTTTACACGGTCTACGATAGTCCCAATGCGGATTACTTCGGCACCTTTGGAGAGGTCGAACACGATCACCACAAATGAAGATTCGTCGGTGCGGTGCGGTAAATTGAATTTGGATCGCGACTCGAATACCGGCACCACTTCGCCCCGGAAATTGATGATCCCCCTAATGTAGGAGGGAGCGTTAGGCACATGAGTAATGCGTTGTTTCTGCAAAACCTCAAGTACATTGGCCACATTTACGGCAAAGAGCTCGTCGCAAACAATAAACGATAGATAAATGTTGGTCATTTTGATATATATTTAGTTATGCTCATAAATTTCAAATTATCGATATTAAATAAGCTTTATATAAGTTAGAACTCTCTTGCTTTTTTTAAACCTCTCAACCCTATTAAACTTGTGTGTTGTAATACGCAGGTTATTGCCCGTTTTTAAGGGGTTGGGGTAAAAAAGTGGTAACTTATATAAACTCTATTGATTTAAAGATTCCGGATTTTGAATTTTTTTTTTCAAACCGCCGTTTTCTTTTTAGTCATTTCGTTTGTTTTAAACAACTTATTTGTATCAATCATAAAAGCCAGATTTCCGTCTCCAAGCTGACTAGCTGAGGTGATATATTCCTGGTTTCGGAAAGAGCGGCCAAGAGGTTTGAGCACGGCCTGGTGTTCGCCAACAATTTTATCAGTTAGCAGCGCTATGATATGGTCGTTGTTTTTTATAACTACCACTTTTATTTTGTTGCCATATGAACCTTCGATATGTAATTTTTTGCGCAGGTTAACAAACGGTATTAATTGATCATTAAAATGAAGTGTAGCGGTATGGCTTCGTTTTGCGATCTCTTCGGCACCTATCTGACTGCAAATCATAATATCTGACAACGGTACGGTAAAAAAAGAATCTTCGACGGTAAAAAGTAACGAGTCGATAATAGCCACAGATTGCTGCAGTTTTAAGGTAAATGAAGTACCCACACCTTCCTTTGAGTTAATCATAATGTCGCCACGAAGATCTATCAACTTTTTCCGCACCACATCCATGCCCACTCCCCTGCCCGACACTTCGGAAAGGTTTTCGGCTGTTGAAAACCCCGGAAGAAAAATGAAGTCAATAATCTCCTCACACGACGGTTTATCAGTTGCTTTAATCAGACCTTTATCAACTGCTTTTAACCGGACTTTTTCGGTATCGATTCCCGAACCATCGTCCTCAACAACAATAATAACATAGTTGCCCGATTGATTTGCTGAAATTTTAATGATTCCGGTTTCGGGTTTGCCCGATTTTACACGATTTTCCGGTTCTTCAATCCCATGGTCGATGCAGTTGCGTATAATATGCATGAGGGGTTCGTTCAACTGGTCGATAGTGTTTTTATCGAGTTCGGTATCGGTACCCTGTGTAACAAGCTCAATTTTTTTACCCAACTGTCGCGATAAATCGCGTATTAAGCGTTGAAATCGCAAAACGGTGTCACTTAATGGAACTAATCGTATTTCAAAAGCGTTGTTGCGAAATAGCTTGGAAAGGGCATCAACTCTTTCTACTAATGGTTTTAAAGAGACGAATTGCTCGCCATGCGTTGCCAGAAGTAGTTGCGAATTTACCGTAATGAGTTCGCTCACTAAAAACATCAGGTTGTCGAGTTTTACTGAATCAACAGAAATTCGTTTTATAGTTTGTTTGGCAGACGATAGAACAGAATCGGATTTTTTATTAAACAACCGTAGTTTAAATTCATCTTCTTTGTTTATTTCTTTTGGTTTTCCTCCTTTTTCGACGTAATCGAGTATCGATTGTTCGGATTCATATTCACTTATCACTGTTTCATTGCCATTTTTCAATGCATCTTCGAATATATCCTTGTTCGATATTTGTGTGATAGAAACATTATCTTCAATAAAAAGGAATATATCTGAAATATTATTTTTACTTGCATTAGACGACAATATAATACTCCAGGCATCAGTAAGATTGTCGCTTAAATAACCAAGACGTGCAATTTGATAATTGCCAATTTGCGATAGTTCATCAAAAATCCCTACCAGACTTATGCCTCTAAAATATAGCTTCTCGTCGGTGCGGAGCAGAATATGCCATGTGTTGATTTGTAGAGCATTTGTTGGTTCTATAATTTCATATTCGGCAGAGGAAGATGTTACAATTCCTGTTTTTGTTTGCTTTAATATGTCGGTAATCTCTTGAATTAATTTACTGTGTGCTTCCTGATTATGTTTATCAGCCAAGTGTTCGTCTGCAATAAGTTTTCGAATATGATCAAGAGATGCAAAAGTAAGATCAAAAATCTCCCTGTTAAAAGCTATTTCCTTATCCTTAATGAGCTGAAAAACGCTTTCCATGCAATGTGTGAACTCACATACAAAATCGAAACCAAACATGCCGCTTACACCTTTAATAGTATGCATGGCACGAAAGGCCGATTCGATCAGTTCATTTTCGTTGGGCATCTTCTCTAATTCCAACAGGTCCTTTTCAACTTTGTCTAACAGTTGATTTGCTTCTTCGTAAAATTTATCACGGAATTTATTCAATGAAGGATCCATATTTGGTAATTTTGGAGTGTTGTTTTATAACATAAATATACTCCAAACCAAACCGTTATGGTGTAATACAAAAGGATGATTTTTAAATATAAAAAGGATGATTTTTACCTCCTACAAAATAACGATCAGGAATCATACTTTTGTACGAGAAAGAAAATAGATGTAAAAATTAAGAAGCAACTTATCTGGCTGTTAAACTAAAATACTTGCTGATAACACTCAAAAATAATTCGGTCATAACAGGTTTTTGCAAAAAATATTCGACGCCCAATTCAAATATTTCTTCGCAACGCTCGCTATACGCACTAATAAATACAATTGGGATAAATATCTTATTATCAATTAGATATTTAGTAAGTTCAATTCCATCGGTGTCCGGAAGCATTAAATCCATTAGAACTAAATCGAAATTTTTCGACATTGAAATAATTGAAAAAAACTCTTTACCATTTGATGCACGAGCTAAAGTAATATCATAATCACGCAATATTTCTTTTATCAAAAAAAAATTCAAATCATTATCTTCAACAACCAAAATACTGTTCATATTATTTTTAATTTATCGATTCAATTTTTAAAGTTAAAAAAATTAAATTTATAATACTCTTTACATGATTAATATCCCTCAAAACTATTAAATTTACTAGACTATATTCTAATTTACTAAATAATTTATGAGGAATTACAATTACAAATTAATTGATATTCAGCTCTTATTTTTATGAATTAATATTATGGTTTTTTATAATGGATTACATAGAAATTACACAAAATCGTATCATCCTAATCAACAAAATAATTGAAGCTCGCAGAGCCGAGGCTGTTGATTTTATTAGGAACATTGCTGAAAAGGTTGGATATTTCAATGCTATTAATCAGGTGCTTGAACCAGTGCTTATTGAGATTGGTGAAATGTGGTCGGCGGAAAAACTTTCTTTAGCCCAGGGCTATGTAGCTGCAAAAATTACAGAAGACGTACTTCTTAATGCGGTTGAAACCAAAGAGTGGCAGGCGATAACTGCCGAAAAACACACTCCGGTTGTTTTGGCAAATATTGAGGATGATTTTCATTCGCTGGGGCGTAAAATGGTGAGCACATTTCTGCAAGCCTCCGGATGGGAAGTGAACGATATGGGAAACGACGTTACTGCCCAAGAAATTGTAGATAAAGCCATTGAATTACATTCTCCGGTTATAGGTGTTTCGGCGATGATGTACACTTCAGCGTTGAACATAAAAAAAGTAAGGCAGGAAATTGACAAACGTAAGTTGCAGCACAAAATAAAACTAGCAGTTGGAGGAGCCATTTTCAAAGTCCGTCCCGAACTAGTCCACGAAGTTGGTGGCGACGGCACTTGTGCAAGTGCCACCCAAGCTCCACAACTTTTCTCGGAATTATTAAAAACAATAAAAATCATCTGACGTGTTGCCAACCGATAGAGTATCCCTCCGTTTGCAAGGCAAACCAACAGACCGGGCTCCCTTCGCACCGCTAGCTCCGTTATATGGCGCCAGATTAATTTCATGCCCTCTCAACGAATACTATGCCAGCCCTCAAAAGTACCTTGAGGGACAAATGGCCATTGTGGATGCTCTTGAACCCGATATTTTGTTTACTCCTTTTGCTTTGGTGATGGAAGCTGAAGCATTTGGCAGCAAGGCTATATATTTTGAAAAGAACCCTCCTAACCTTAAAGTCCCTGCAATTGCAAGCTTGGCCGATATTGCCAATCTGTCAGTTCCGGATTTAGAAAACCACCCTTGCCTGATGTATTTGCTCGAAAGCACCCAACTGCTAGTGGAACAATATAAAAACCAGATTCCCATAGCTGCTATTGTAAGTTCTCCCACTGAACTGCCTGCCCTGATTATGGGAATTGAAAACTGGATTGACACACTTTTGTTTCATCCCGAGGAAACCCGGCAGATGATGGAATTAATATCTTCATTTTTTGTAAAGTTCGCCAACTCCTTACTTTCTATAGGCGCTTCGTTTATCTTCACCCCTGCCAGTTTTTCAAACCCTACCGTTATTACACATAACATTGCCAAAAACATAATTGTTCCTGAATTGCGTAAACAATATGCAAAAATTAATGGCCCTATTGTTTTTCATCATGGAGGTGCACGATTATTGCCATTTCTTGAGCTTCTGCACAATTTACCAAACGTGGTTGGTTTTGTGCTGGATCCACGTGATAGTTTCGACGAATCCAGAGCAATTATGGGAAACGACCTCGCCATCATGGGCAATATTAATGGACCTCTTTTGTTAAGAGCAAACCCCAAAACTATCGAAGGTTGGGTACTAAAACTCTTGGAAAACCGTAAAAACGACAGCAAATATATAATGACCACTTCAAATGCAGACATCCCTTACGATACCCCTTTGAAAAATCTGAAAATAATTACGGAAACAATAAAAAAATATGAAATTAATGGAAATAGATAAAAATAAAAAAATATCAATTGCATTTCCACTAATTCTTTCATCTATTGGTTGTATTTCAATCTATTTTCTATTTCAACGTATTAATTATGAGCAAAAAATCTTCCATATCAATAATTGCATGTAGCATTTTCAAAAAGGAAATTAAGAGCCTTATTGAGAGTGGCCAATTAACAGGATCCTTTACCTTTGTTACTTCAGATTTGCATATGGTTCCGCAGCAATTGGACAAAGTGTTGGAAAAGCTAATTACTCCAAATTGTCTGCTGTGCTATGGTTCCTGTCATTCCCAGATGACGGAACAGCAAAATAAGGGCTTCATTCACCATGTAAAAGGTCTAAACTGCTGTGAAATTTTTTTGGGTAGCGAAACTTACCAAAAACTAAGAGCCGAAGGAGCATTTTTTCTACTTCCCGAATGGACTATGAAATGGGAACACATCTTTAAGGAACTACTTGGCTTTTTCGATTCTGTGCTGGCCTCGCAATTTATGACCGAAATGCATACAAAATTTATCTACATAAATACGGGAATTTCTCCTATACCGTCGGATACGCTTGAAGCCATCTGTCAATATTTTTCGTTGCCTGTCGAAATTATCGATATTGATTTAGTACATTTGAAAAATGCTATTGCGGAAGGCTTAAAACTTTTGTAACCATGAAGGTAGACGCTGCAACTAATTACATGATTTTTGACTTGCTGAAAAACATTCTCAGTTTAGCCGAGAAACCAAGCGAGTTAGGCAAATACATCACTACACGATTGCGCGAATTAGTAGGAGCCAAATTGGTGCTTTTTATTAGACATACCGAAAAGCACGATTTTGAAGATCACCTTCTTCTGGGTATTTGTCCTGAACGAAAAAGCATCAATGTTGATTTGAAACATGTTCAACGAATAGCCGTTTTAAGCCATAACCTTCATGCTCCCACCATCATACAACATAACGACAACGCTGGCGAAATGGAACGTCTGCTTTTATCTTTTGGTGGTAATACTTCTATTATTATCCCTCTCGAATATGCTTCCAAACGCATAGCCGTAATTATGATGATTGATATTGTTGACACACAAAATATTTCATCCGTACTTGATTCGATGGAATCTATGGCTGACCTATTGGCCATTGAATTGAGAAATGGTCAGTTTTACGAGTTACTGGAATCGGAGGTTAAGGATCGCACGAGAGAACTTCACGAAAGCGAAGCAAAACTAAGAATGGCTCTTACGGTTTCGAACCAATCCATTTTTGAAATAGACATTGTTAATTTAAAATTTATAACATCTCCCGAATGGGCGCACAGATTTGGGTATAGCATAGACGAATTTGCGAAATTAAAAGTTACCAACTGTCTGCATCCTAACGATCTGGGAAATGTACTAAAAGCCTTTCGGGAATGTGCCAGTGGACAAAAGGACGTATTTAAAACCCAATGGCGTCAGCGAACTAAAAATAGGCAATGGATTTGGACAAATGGCCGTGCAGCTGTTGTTGAAAAGACCATCGATGGCAAGCCCTTGCGAATGCTTGGAACAGTGATGGATGTCACAGAACACAGGGAGGCAGAAGAAGCCTTACGGGAAAGTGAAGAAAAATATCGTTATCTATTTTTTAACAATCCGCAGCCTATGTGGATTTACAATTTGGAAACACTGGCTTTTCTCGAATTAAACAATGCCGCTATCCATCATTACGGTTATACAAGAAAAGAATTTCTTTCGATGACTATATCGGATATTCGCCCTAAGGAAGATATTGATTCCTTGCTCAAGGATTTAGAACTGCCACAAAACTCTTATAATCAGGCCGGTGAATGGCGTCATCTGAAAAAAAACGGCGAAATTATCAATGTTGAAATTGTATCCCATTCCATTACATTTAAGGGAAGCAAAGCCAGGCATGTGATGGTAAACGACATCACTGAGCGTAAACGAGCCGAGAATGCCCTTTATTTAAGCGAAGAACGCTTACAATTAACCTTAGAGGTTTCCCAAATCGGAATATGGAATTGGAATATAAAAAGTAATACCTGGAATGCCTCGCCGATTTATTATACCATGCTTGGTTATGATTCTGAATTTGAAACCAGTGCCAGAAATATTTGGATAGAACGAATTCATCCTGAAGACAGAGATGCAATTTCTGAAAAGGTTAATAGAATTCTTAATTACGAAAGTAGTGAATATCAATATGAAGCGCGTATGAAGCACGCTAATGGCTCATACAGATGGATTAGTGTAATTGGACATGCCACCGAGTGGACCGATAATAATAAACCAATACGTTTTGTTGGTGTACGAATTGACATTACCGACCGAAAACAAGCAGAACTTGCGCTTCTTGAGAAAAATAATGAAATAGCAATCCAAAACGAAGAATACCAGCAAATAAATGAGGAGCTTATTCAAAGCAACGACGAATTGAACATCGCCAAAGAACGAGCCGAAGAAAGCGACAGACTGAAAACTGCTTTTCTGCAGAATATGAGCCACGAAATTCGTACTCCCATGAATGCTATTATGGGCTTCTCCGAATTATTAATAGATCAATACAATAATCGACCAAAACTCGAAAAATATTCCAAAATTATCAATCAGCGATGCAACGATCTGCTCGAAATTATCAATGACATTCTCGACATAGCCAAAATTGAGTCGGGTCAATTACCTGTCAATATGGAAGAGTGCAACCTGAACTCATTATTTAATGAGCTTACACTTTTTTTCAGAGAGCATAAAAACAGTATTGGTAAAGAGGAAATTGAATTCGGTTTTAAATCTAATTATGGCTCTTCCGATTTTGTATTTTTGACCGACAAAATTAAATTGAAACAAATATTCATCAACCTTATCGGCAATGCATTTAAATTTACTGAAAAGGGGAGAATTGAAAGTGGGTGTAAAATCGATAAGGATCAAACCCTGCTATTTTATGTATCAGATACAGGTATAGGCATCCCCCGTGACAAACAGGAAGCGATTTTCGAACGCTTCACTCAGTTAAACGAAGGTAATGGCAGGGTATTCGGTGGCACCGGTTTGGGACTGTCCATTGTAAAAGGTCTGGTAAGTTTATTAGGTGGCAAAATATGGCTCGAATCTGAACATGGCATTGGAACAACGTTTTACTTTTCCCTTCCGTATAAACCATCGCTACCATCTTACCAAAGCCCATCATTAGCTGAAGAATCCGAAACAACATATTCCTCAGGAAAAACTATCCTTATTGTTGAAGACGATGAGTATAATGCCGAATATCTAAAGGAAGTGCTGGCAAATACCGGATTCACTATCCTATGTGTGGAATATGGCAACAAAGCTGTTCAAATTGCATTAACCCAAACAATAGACATTATATTGATGGACATTCGCTTACCCGACATCGATGGCTTTGAAGCTACACGCCTTATAAAACAGCATAAACCAACAATAAAGATTATTGCACAAACTGCCTATGCATCACAAGAAGACCATAAAAAAGCTATCGAGGCCGGATGCTCCGATTATATAAGCAAGCCTGTGAAACGAAAATTATTGTTAACTATGATTAATAAACTCCTAAAAACTAAAGATACCTTGTGAACTTTTTTTAATAAGCTCTAATGCTAATTCATTTCAATTAATTTATTTTTAATCGCATACATTACAAGGCTGGCAGTATTATTGCTCCCTGTTTTTAATAAAAGGTTGGCACGATGGGAACGAACTGTAGTAATACTGATATGTAACTTTTCAGCTATTTTTTCATTAGAAAGACCTGTGGTAATCTCATTCAAAATTTCGATTTCTCGTTTGGAAAGTTTATCACCGTTGGTTTGTTCGGAATTTTTTGATTTTTCATTACTTATGCTGGCTAGCAGTTTGCATAAAAGTTCGTTCGAAAAATAATTTGCCCCGTTTGCTACTTGAATAATCCCATTTAAAAGCTCACTTATTCCCGATGATTTCAGAATAAACCCTTTGATGTTATATTGAATTAACTGGTAGTAATATTTTTCATCACCAAACATAGTGAGAGCCAGTATTTTTAGATCGGGATATTTCTCGTGCGCAATTTTTGATGCTTCTATACCATCCATTACCGGCATTGAAATGTCCATTAGCACCACATCAGGCTTAACATCACCAATAATGTTTAAAAATTCCTGCCCGTTTCTGGCTTCTGCCACAACTTCAGCCATATTCCCGCTTGATAAGAGTAATTTTACCCCATCGCGAAACATATCGTGATCATCAACTAAAAGCACTCTTATTTTATTGCCCATACAATGGTATATTAATTTCAATATAAGTTCCTATATCTGCATTAGAAGTGATTCGAATCTCTCCACCCATTAGTTTAATCCTATTCTTTATATTAAAGAGACCCATGCCTTTTTGGGTTGCTATTACATGATTAACATCAAAACCATTGCCATTATCCGAATAATTTATAGCGAAGTTTTTTTCCTGTTTTTTAAATTTAAGGATAAAAAATTTCCCATCTGCATGTTTAAGGGAATTATTTATACATTCAAGCATAATTCTGTAAAGAGATATTTCTATATTATCTGGTAATCTGCCAGTTAAATTTGTCGAAATCTTAAATTCAATAAAATTTGTCTCTTTAATCCTATCCAAATACGATTTTATGGCATCCACAAGACCAAAACGTTGTAATACATGAGGACTTAGATTATTGGCAATATCCTTCACCAAATTAATAGCTTCATTTATTGCAAGTATTGATTGTTGACTTATTTTTTCTTTGTTAATTATATTAGCACTATCGGCAAGCCATTCGATATACATTTTCAAAGTTGACAAAATAGGGCCAATGCCATCATGTAATTCGCGGGCATAACGGCTTTGCTCCTCTTCCTGAGTACGAAAGATTGCTTCCATAATTTTTTTTTCACCCTGTTTCCGTTCAGTGATATCGCGAATAACAGTAAGAATAGCCGGTTTCCCCTTGTAATTAATTTCGCAGCTATTAAGTTCTAGGCTTCTTTTTTCGTTTGCGTATGAATGAAAATCAATTTCAACAATAGATGATTCGGGTTTATACAGCAACTCTGGAATTTTTTTTTGAATGTAATCGTTTATTTCATCTTCACTACAATTTTTTCCTATCCCAATTATTTTCCTAAATGCCGGATTTGCCTCTAAAACATTCCTATCCTTTTGTAAAATTATACCATCGTTACTGTTTGCAAATATCCCATAAAATTTTTTCTCGCTTTCTTTAACAAGGGTCAACGCTTCTTCCAGTTCAAAGTTTTTTTTCTGTAATTCGAATAATAACTGTTTGTTTTCAAGCCTTAAATCATATTCCCGAATTGCATTATCAATAGTAGAAACAATTTCTTTGACATTCCATGGCTTCAATAAATACTTGAAAATATTCCCCTGATTAATAGCCTTTAATGCTGCATCGTGATCGAGATAGGCAGTGAAAATAATTTTAATTGCATCAGGAAACATTGGGTTTATCCTTTCTAAGAAGGATAAACCAGATTCCTCTGGCATTCGCTGATCTGACAAGATAACTTTTACATGGTGTGATTTAAGCAATTCAACCGCCCTGCCAGTTGAAGTTTCGGTAAGAATATGATATATGTTTTTGAGTAAACCTTTAAAAATTATCAGGTTGTATTCTTCATCATCAACATACAAAATAGTGCTGAGCGTAGAATCAATCATAAAAAATATAAATTTGTATTATTTTGAAATACAGTAACATGCAATAAAAGCTATTGGCTTAATAAGCTTTTTAATAATTTTTTAAGTTAAGATAAAATCAACTAAAACTACTTATACAGGCTGGTTTTTTGATTAAAATCCTGAACTTCTTAAAATTCAGGTAACAACTTTTCATAATTGTTTTTGTTATTGACTTATATAAATTGAAGAAATATATAATGACAGAAAGAAAATTATTCACCCCATATTATCTTGCATCCGTTACTTTGAAAAATCGTATTGTAATGTCCCCAATGACAAGGTGTAGAGCAATAGGAAATATGCCGAATGAGCTAATGGCAGAATATTACAAACAACGTTCGGGCGCCGGTTTAATTATAACCGAGGGTACATCCCCATCACCCAATGGATTGGGATATGCACGCATACCCGGAATATTTAATAAGCAGCAGGTGGATGGCTGGAAGAAGACAACCGCTGCTGTCCACAAAAATGAAGGAAAAATATTTGTACAATTGATGCACAGCGGAAGAATAAGCCACCCACTAAATATGCCGGAAGGAGCCCAGATAATTGCGCCTTCGGCAGTAAGGCCTGCCGGAAAGATGTGGACCGACTCAAAACAGTTGCAGGATTTTACGATACCTAAAGAAATGACATCTGATGATATATTAATGACAAAAGCCGAATATGTTACTGCGGCAAAGAATGCGATTGAGGCTGGGTTTAATGGAGTTGAATTACATTCAGCTAACGGTTACCTGCTTGAGGAGTTCCTCTCACCCATAAGCAATATCCGTACTGATACTTATGGAGGCAATATTGAAAATCGAAGCAGATTTGTACTTGAGGTGGCCGAAGCCGTTTCCAAGGCCATTGGAAAGGAAAGAACGGCTATACGTATTTCGCCTTACGGAGTAGCAAGCGACATGCCTCACTATCCCGAAATTGAAGCCACTTACAGCTATCTGTCGGAACAGCTCAATAAGCTTGGAATTATATATATCCATATTGTTGATCATTCTGCAATGGGAGCCCCATTGGTTCCGAAGGAAATGAAAAAAATAATTCAAAATAATTTCCATAACACAATCATCCTCTCAGGAGGTTACAACAAGGAAAGAGCCGAAGCTGATGTGAGTGGTAATGGCGACCTTGTGGCGTTCGGTCGCCCCTTTATTAACAATCCGGACTTTGTTGAAAGGCTTAAACATGATTGGCCTCTATCACAAAATCTCCAAATGGATTTATTTTACTCAGCAGATGAAAAGGGTTATACCGACTATCCAATCTTTGAAGCCGAATTGAAACCAAGTTAAATACAAAGGCTTTAAATTTTCAGACTATTTGAAAATTCAGTATTACTCAATTGTTTCACAATATTTTTTGTAGAAACAAATGTATAACTGACTTGATTAGATTCCAAAATAACTTTCGATTTATCAACAATCAGTTTCAAATTAGTTTGCTTCATTTCATTGTAAAGATAATTTGCCATTAAAAATGCTTTTTCAACCCCATCCCCACGACCAAAATTCCATACCTCATCGGGTTGAGCAATACGGTTTGCGTCGTAAATCGAATCGTTGGGCATATCAAAAATCAATTGGTAGGTTGCATCAAAGGTTTTGTCCATTAATGCGATCAACGAAACCGGATTTCGATGCAACGCTGCTTTTACAAAAGGCTTCCAATCGATGTTATCCATTTGTCGAAATGCATATAACGACAATAAAGCCACTTCATTACTATTGGCTTTTTCAGAAATCAATTGCATAATCTCCTCTCGGTTTTGATTCACATTGATATTTAATGTTGCAGTTTCTTCGAATTTTTTCTCAATAGAAGGAAGTTTAGGTTGAACCTCCAAAAATATGGCAAGATCGTTAAAAAGCAATCTAATACTCTCTTCGTTATTGCATTTTGTGGACTTTGCATGATCAAGAAAATAATTCATGATTTCCTCTAACGATAAACCGTTGCTTTTTTCCAGATAAACTTCCACATTTTGTATCACGATGCGGTCTTCAAGAGGAGTGAACCTAAATTCCTCCTCATCAATCTCATTTAGTAACACTTCGCGTGAAATTTCCGAAAAGTTATGTTTGGTATGGTGCTCATATTCAAATATGGTCTCAAGGCCAATATAATAATCATGGGCATTTTTGGTGTGTCTGTATTGAAAACACTTTTTAAAACTCATATGATACCGCAGAAAATTTATAAATATTTCCGATGATAGTTTGCTTGTAAGAAATGTTTGGAGTCTTTCAGAAAAATGATGGTATGAATCGATATTTATGGTTGCTTTTTTATAGATATAATGAATGTAACCTGTAACATGCGAAACAATCGTCACTTTTTCATTTTCAAGGGCTCTTCGCGCTTTTGCCGAAATGGAAGTACCATTAAACCACATTTTTTTTGTTACTATTCTGCGGTTATTGGTAAGCATCCCTTCGTTGAAATCAATGAAATTCTGCGAATGCAAAGGTGTTCCAATAACATATATATTGTCCAGGGGAATTCGACCCACTACAAAAAGCGCAGCAGCATACAAAGCCGACAATGAAACACACTCTCCTGCACCAGCTGTAAAGGATTCCTTAAAGCGAAATGCATCCATGGCTTCAATAGTTTCGGTTTTCCAATAAGGGATAGTATCGGTAGTGTATTTATCCAATCCAAAATGTCTTCGGATATCAATATCAAAATAGTATTTATCACCTTCGTATCCGAATAAAGCGTTTGATTGCTTTAAGATATCCATGTCAATAAAATCTTTAAACCTGCTTATTTCTGTATTTTTTTGGGTAAGACCCCAGGTTTCCAGATCGAGATTAAATACATAATGATCCATTATGTATTGCTTTATTCTGTTTACCTTAAAGTTATATGATTTCTTATGAACATCTCTAAACCATGGATCGTCGCGCCATGCCCAAAGAATAGGGCTCATGATATTTGAAATGACTAATGGAAAAAGTAATTCAGGGAAAACAAATATTTCCATGTCGGACAGAGAAAATGCTGAAGAGTATTTCTCAAGTGTTGACTTGTCAGTAAAATCGGGTTGTAAAAACATATCACATTAAAACTTACCTTTTGGCTTTTTGTTCATTGAAAAAAATAGAAATTATTACTTTTTTATTTCAATTTTGCTAATCAGCTTAACATTAGTAAGGTTCGAATAATCATATTGATAAAACCCATCTTTTCCAATCATAAACAACAATCCGTTTACCGGAATTACATCCGTAGCCTGAATATCTTTGAATTGAGCAATAGGATTGGTGGTTATATGGTAAATATCGGTAGCATTAAATATCTTCAAACCATCATTACCATCGCAAATAAACAGCGTTTTATTATCTATTCCAAGTCCATTTGGTGAGGTAAAACCATACGATTTAATAAGCGTTGGTGTCTTTTTATCCTTAATATCAATTACATCGAGTTGATTGGTTAGAGCGTTTCGGCAAGTGCGTCCAGATCGCAACGTTACGTATGCATAATCACCGTCCACTACAACCGGATCGCACGAAGTAAAATGGCTATAATTTGAAACCCATTTGGGCTTAAGAGCATCGGTAACATCATAAATAGTCATTCCATTTTGTGCGCCGACATACATATAATTACCATTCAAAAATATAGTTTCAATACCCCATGTATTGTTTACGGGATCAAGTGTCACCGGTTGCTTTACGTTAGTAATATCAAGTACTTTTATAGAATAACCCGCCAGCACATACAGCGCCTGGTTTTGGATTGCAAACCGAGCCATAGAACCCCCAATACCAGAGGAAGATGCAACTCCCGAGCTGACCCCGCTTTGTAAACCTGATGAGGACGAATTTGTAAGAGCCTTATCCGCAAAAGAGTAGCTTTCATAATAATAATATGGGCCCGGATATGGGTAAGGCTGTGGATGGCGGTTAATTTCCTTTTCAATTTCCTTTACCTCCCAGCGCACAACAACACCCTTGGTTTGGTCAATAACCTCATCGGTTAAGTCAACCTTTTTAGTAGGGACGGTATATGGAAAAACATCTTTAATTCGATAGATTTCTTTTATGTTGTTTAAATCGGCTATATCAATAGCAACTAAATCGATATAACTATCTACATACAATGTATTCTCCTTAATGGCCATATCAACATTTCCCGGAATATCGATAAACACTTTTTCCACCGGGTTTGCCGGATCCTGATTATTGATTACATGAATTCCTTTAAAATACTCGTTAATGAAAATGTACTTATCTTTAAAATATATCTTCCCGGGGTTTACCAATGCCTGAGGTTCTATATTTTTAACTGCATCGCGCAAATCATTATACGACATATAAACAGGTACACTCTCTTGGTATTTTTCGTATAGTTTATCCTGACAGCTAATAAAAACAATAAACAGAAGCATAAACGATAAAGGAGCAATTGTAGCATTTTTCATAACCCGGAAATTATATTTTACCACTAGATGCAAATATCAAACAAAGGTTGCGTGCTTATTATGGATAATTTACGCAACCATTTCATCTCTTTTTCATCATAGAAATAAAATCTGAACAGATGAGAACTATCTTTCTATTTCTTGCAATGATTAGCATTAGTTTAAGCACTCATGCCCAAAAAAAAAACATGGATGACGTAATTTATCTTAAAAATGGGAGTAAAGTAAAAGGCGTTATCCTCCAGTTATTTCCCGATTCAATTGTTCGCTTCGAACAAGTTGGAGGAACCGTTTGGGTGTTTTCGATGAAAGAAATTGACATGATTGACAAGGAAGAAAAAAATAAAACAATACTCACAAAAGTAAAAGGGTATAGGTTTGGTATTGATGCTGGTTTTTTAGTGGGATCTGGAGATAACCAAAACAATGCTCCGCTAACTATACAAATACTAAATTCGTATCATATAACTACATCCTCATCCATTGGGTTAGGAATTGGATTAGAATTTTTTCATACAAATCAGACACCTATATTTGTCGATTTACGCCACTATTTTAACCGAAAATACTATGCGCCATTTTGTTTTCTTCAAGGTGGAGGCATGATTCCAATAAGCACGAAAGCAACAGATGAAAGCGGTTATATCTTTAAAGCAAAACCAGGGTTTATGTTCAACTCCGGCATAGGTTTCTTATTCCCTATGAACGAAAATTTAGCTTTATCCATTAGTCTTTCCTACCGGTATCAGGAATTAAAATTTGCCCGTGACAATTCTCAGCTTCCTGACTACATGCGAATTGAAAAAATGAACCGGTTTAATATCCGTTTAGGGTTTATTCTTCAATAGCATTTTTATGCATTTAATTTGTTGTTAATAACTTATAACTACAGTTAGTAATTATAAGTTAAATCAATTGTAATAGCTCAAATAATTAGTATTTTTACGGCGAATCTAAAACCATACAATGGGAGAAGAAAGAGACTGGTTGTTTGATGAAAATGATGTCATGGAGGTTATTCGCCGCTACGAGGACATGATGAAAAAACGCACACAGTTCTTTTTTGATGTACATGAGTTTGAGGAAATTATCAATTTTTATATCGATACTAATAATTTTCACAAAGCTGCTACTGCGGCTGAATATGCATATCGCATGTACCCGTCATCAACAGCCATTCAGCTTATAATTGCGCATCTTCTAATTGACAGAGGTAAAGCTAATGAATCAATCTCAATACTTAATAAGTTAGAAAAGATTGAAGGATCAAATTATGAAGTATTTATTCTGAAAGGAACCGCCTTTAATATGCTTGGGAAGGTTTCCGAAGCTCAGGAACATTTTGACAAAGCGGTGTCGCTTACTGAAGAAAACCGACACGAGGTACTTTACAATATTGGTGTTTCCTTTGAACAACAACTTCGGTACGAAACAGCTATTAATTATTTTCACGCTGCTTATGAACTCGATAAAGACAATATTTCAATTCTTTACGATCTGGGTTATTGCTATGACCATGCGGGGAAATACAAATTAAGTATTGAATATTACGAAAAATTTCTCGACGAGGATCCTTTTTCCGATAATGCATGGTTCAATTTGGGAACTGTTTATAATAAATTAAATCAAAACCAAAAGGCAATAGAGGCCTATGATTTTGCTATTGCAATTAACGAATATTACGGATCTGCCTATTACAATAAAGCCAATATTCTTTCAAATCTCGAACGTTACGAAGATGCTTTACCGGAATATCTTGAGTTTATAAAACTTGAGGAAGACCATATAATGGCGAACTGTTACATTGGCGAATGTTACGAAAAGCTGCGCCAGTTTGACGAGTCGTTATTCTATTTTCAAAAAGCAGTAACCTTCGATTCCGATTGTGCAGATGCCTGGTTTGGGAAAGGCATTGTTAAGATGCATCTTGAGATGTATAGCGATAGCGCCTTGTATATTCAAAAGGCACTTCAATTAAGTATCGATAATACTGAATATCTTTACGCTCTTGGCTTAGTTTACATGCGTACCAACGATACCAAAAGTGGCATTGATACATTTAAACGACTTATTGATATCGACCCTTCAGATTATGAGGCATGGCTGAACTACTCTGAGCTTTTGTTATTATCCGACAGAATTGATGATGCCGTAATTTCGTTACAGGAAGCATACGATTATCATTTCGACAATGCCTATATCAATGTTCGTCTGGCCTCCTACTTATTTTTGCAAGGTGTTATGGAGGAAGGTTACGAATATCTCGATAAAGCGTTAACGATCGAAACAGAATCTGTTGAAGAATTATATGAGTTTTACCCCGAGGCAATACTTAATGAATCAATAAAAGAAATTATTTCGAAATATTTTAATCAAAAACCTTAGAAGAATCATGAATTTTTCATTATCCTATCTTCCCCAACGCGATTCAAAACCCAGACAAAAAGGGTTGACTATGATGATGGATAAGGGCCTTAGTACAAAAGAAGTTGAGAATTTCTGTGATTCATCTGCTGAATTTACTGATATTGTTAAATTCGGATTTGGAACCGCCGTTATTTCAAATAATCTGAAAGAAAAAATCAATATATACAGGCAAGCCGACATCCGGATCTATTTTGGAGGTACCCTTTTTGAACTTTTTGCTATTCGTGGCGAACTTGATATTTACCGAAAAATTATTGACGAATACAAATTAGATACTATCGAAATTTCAGATGGATCTATGAACATTCCGCATGACGAGAAATTGGAATACATTCGCATTCTTTCAAAACAAGTTACTGTATTATCAGAAGTTGGCTATAAAATATCGGGCATTTCTATCCCTATTGAAAAATGGGTTGACATGATGAAATCGGAACTTGAAGCTGGTGCATGGAAAGTAATTGCCGAGGCACGTGAAAGCGGAAATGTTGGCATTTACAATCCTGATGGATCCGCTAATGCAACATTAATATGCGATATTATCCATATGATAGATAAGGATAAGATTCTATGGGAAGCTCCAAACAAAAGCCAACAGACCTATTTTATCAAGCTTTTGGGAGCCAATGTAAATCTGGGAAACATCGCTGCAAACGAAGTTATTGCTCTTGAAACTCTCCGTCTTGGTTTACGAGGCGACACTTTCTTCGATTTTCTTCCGGAAGAATTACTCAGCCATAAACTAAAGTAATAATGTTGTATATATCCGGTTTGATATATTACAGTCCGGTTTGACTGACTAAAAGCTTTCTTGAAAAGCATTTAATTTTAACGTTTTTCACATAATATCCTTCACTATGAGGAAGTTTGGCTTAATCGGTTATCCTTTATCCCATTCCTTTTCAGCCGGATTCTTTGCAAAGAAATTTTCAGAAGACCATATCATTGATGCAATCTATCAGAATTATCCACTAGAATCTATCGACCAGTTAACTGAATTGTTAACTGCAAATCCTAAACTGATAGGTTTAAATGTAACCATTCCTTTTAAAGAAAAAGTTATTCCATTTCTTTCAGAACTTGACGAGACTGCACAAAAAGTTGGAGCTGTAAATACAATTAAATTTCAACGTAAAAAAGGCATACTCAGCCTAACAGGCTATAATACGGACGTATTTGGATTTGAGGAGTCTATCAAACCACATTTAGAATCAACTCATATAAAGGCATTGATACTCGGCACCGGTGGCGCTTCAAAAGCGGTGATTTACGTATTGCAAAAACTTAATATTAAAACTGATATTGTTTCACGGAATTCCATTCCTGGAATTTACAAAACATACGATGAATTGACTATCGATGACATTATTGATCACAAAGTGATAATTAATACAACTCCTCTTGGAATGTATCCAAAGTTGGATCAATTACCCGCAATTCCATATAACAACATTACTTCTCAACATTTATTATTCGATTTAATCTATAATCCTTTGGAGACGGCTTTCTTATCTGAAGGGAAAAAAAGAGGTGCTAAAACAATAAACGGACTTGAAATGCTCCATCTACAAGCACTAAAAGCTTGGGAGATTTGGAATAGTTAGCAAAAATCTGAAGAATGTTGTTTTTATGAAAATTTAAATATGCCACTAATGTGTGAATAATTATTCGTGCAGTAATGGCATATATTTTATCTTAATAATACTGTTTTTTTAAATGATTGCATAAAGCATTTCGATTTAAAGTTTAGAATTTCTCGTAGTCGGAATCGGCTGGCTCTTCCCCAAACATATTCAGGTTTATGCCTCCTGTTTTCCCCTTTTCTACTTTTTTGATTATCTTTTTTGTAACAGGCTGACTGAACGTCTTTGTTTCGGCTTTTACAGGATTCACTCTTACGGTTGATCTAGGTGAGAATGCAGATTTGACCGAATGCTTACCATGCTCAATATTAAAAAATGATATGATACTTTTCAGCTCCTCCGCATAATCTTTTAACGCTTTCGAATTTTTCGACATCTCGTCAGAAACGACTGCATTTTGCTGTGTTACCTGATTGAGCTGCTGGATTGCATTATTAATCTGATCCACTCCTGCATTTTGCTCAACACTAGCGGCAGTAATCTCCTGAACCAATTTTGCAGTACGTTCAATTTCGGGAGCAATCTCTATCAGTAATTGTCCAGCTTCTTCAGTGGTTAAAACACTCCTTTTAGCAAGAACCTGAATCTCATCAGCAGCAAGCTTGCTTCTTTCGGCTAGTTTACGAACTTCGGCGGCCACCACAGCGAATCCTCTTCCATGTTCTCCTGCCCGCGCTGCTTCCACAGCAGCATTTAATGCTAATATATTAGTTTGAAAAGCTATATCGTTTACAATAGAGATTTTTTCGGCAATTGTTTTAATTGATTTGACGCTCTCCACAGAGGCCTCTCTTACTTTATTGATACCGCTGGATGCTTTAAGGGCTATCTTCTCGGTTTGTTGTGCATTCTCGGTGTTTTGTTGAATATTTGACACCATTTCCTCCATCGAAGATGATACTTCTTCAGTAGAAGAGGCCTGATCTGATGCCCCCTGAGATAGCTGCAGAGCCCTATTGTTAACTTCCTGGCCTGTTGCTCCAATATTTTCAGCGCTATCAAATATTTTTGTAATAATATCCCGTAGTTTTGTTCCCATTTCGCGAAGAGACTCTGCCAATTCCCCAATTTCATCTCTTTGGGTTATATCTACTGTCGCCATCAAATCGCCTGCGCCAAGTGATTTAGCAAATACAACACCCTTGCGCAATGGACGTACAATGGATATAATGGTAAAAAATGCCGCAGCTAATGCAATAAATATTAGTATAATACCTGAAATAGAAACGAGAAGTCTAAAACTATTAAAAGAGGAAGTCATTTGCTGCCGTGCTTCATCAACCTTTATTGTTTGACCTTTGATAAGTAAATCAAGTGAAGCCAAAATATTATCAGTAAGTTTCATTACAGTGCCGCCCTCTTCAACCAAAGGAATTATATCGAAAATTACCAATGGGTCATCATAACTAGCAAAGTCTTTTAGCTTAGCCATTATTTCTTTATGCTTGGTAAAAAGAGAATCATTTATAGCAACCACAACTTTTTGATAGGTTGCCTTATCCTCATCGCTCCATTTATTTGACTTAGACAACTCATCAAGCTTTGATTTTACTTCTAAGAAAATTTTATCATGCAAGTCCTTTAGTTTAATTTTATCCGGAGTGTCCGCCTTTTTATCAATAAACACCCAGTTTTTAATTAACATCTTTGAATTTACAACCATGTTTGAAAGCTCATTTAAATTTGTTTGAGAAGGTCCGTATATTTCTGAAACCTCTCTGTTTAAACTGGCATTTTTGCTTGTTGTAACTATGGTAAGTATCATATTTATTAGTATTGCGAAGGTCAAAATACCAAAACCAATACTCAATTTTTGCCCAATAGTGAGCTTTAAGTTTTCAAACATATGTTAAAATAGTTAAAGTTTAATACTTGGCTACTGCCATGTTTTCAAGATTTGAATGTATTTTCAAGCCATTTTTAGTACCATTGCCCGCTTTTAATTCAAATTTAAGCTTATCTTCAATAACAACAAAATTAATAGTTGATCCTTCTTCTAATGTGCCTTTTTTTTCTGAAATTATTAACGTTTTATTTGCACTAATTTTTGCTGAAATAGTCGCAATTTCCTTGCTTTTACTATAGGATACAAAAACGATATGACATTTCCCAATTTCTTCAAATTTAGCATATTTCATAACCGTAATGGGTTGTGCCCCTACCATTTTACCATTACAAAAACCTTTAACTTCATTAAATACATCAGATGATCCATAAACTCCAATAATAAAATCTCCTGATTTATAATCAGCTGGCCATTCAATTAACCGGGTAAAATTATAAATAAATACTGCCTGCGCTTGACCTATTGAACTTTGAGCTTTTACAGTTTGCATGCTAAACAAAACTAAGAAAATACTTAAAAATGCTAATGTTAGTTTTTTCATAAGAATTATTAAAATAAAGTCTTTATTTGAAGTTTTACGACTGTAATTATTTTTGGTTACGAATTTAAGATTCCTTTTTCTGATATAATTTATTTTTTTCTGAATTTAATTATAAAAATTCTAAAATACAGAAAAATTCTTTTGCAAATTAACTATTATCCTTCTAAATTGTGGAAATAAGATTTTGAGTATTCTATATTGATAAGATGTAACCCCTTTGGATCAACTGATGCGCCGGCATTGGATCTATTTTTTAGTTCTATAATTGACCTGAAATTTTGGAGGGAAATTTTTCCTAATCCAACCTGAATTAGAGTTCCCACTATAGCCCTTACCATATTTCTCAAAAACCTATCGGCACAAATAGTAAAATGAAGTTCGTACCCTACTTTATTCCAAATTGCCTGATAAATATGGCAATTGTTAGTTTTTACATCTGTGTGGAGCTTGCTAAAACTGGTAAAATCAGTGTATTCCTTTAATAAAGTTGAGGCATCGTTCAATAATTCAATATTTAGTGGCTTTATGAAATGCATGCTCAAATCCTGATTAAATGGATCTTTAAATTGATTTATACGATAGAGGTAAGTTCTGGAAATTGCATCAAATCGGGCATGAGCAGATGGGTGCATTAAATAAATCTGATGTGCAACTATGTCTTTAGGGAAAATGCAGTTTAGTTTATATACGAAAGTAGGATTAATGTGTATATTATCCTGAATACAATCAAAATGAGCATAAAACGAAAATGCATGAACACCTGTATCTGTTCTGCCCGCTCCGATCGTCTCTATATTTTCACCTATTAACAAAGAAAGTGATTTATTTACAATCTCCTGAACAGTAATTGAGTTCGGCTGTATTTGCCATCCATGAAACTGAGTACCCTTATAACCCAGATGAATAAAATACCTATTTAGCAATGTCTTTTTTCAGATTGTGTCAAGGCTGTAAAATTATCATTTTCTGGCGATGATACTGAAATTTTGTCATATTTTTTTGTCAATTAGCACATGCCTGCCAAATGATGTTCCACGAAATCGCTTTAATTGTCATATCTTTAACTTTTTTTAACATCCAATAAATAAAGAAAGAATTAATTTCGGCATTCAAATGGAGAACAAGTTATCGAATGAAAAATGATGACAAATATTAATATCTAGATACTACAAAATTCAATTAAAATGAGCGAAATAGTAAATATTAAAGAGTTAAACGAACGTATTCAGCAGGAAAGTTCATTTGTTGACCTGCTAAACATTGAAATGGGAAAAGTAATTGTGGGACAGAAACACCTTGTTGAAAGCCTGCTTATTGGATTATTATCAGATGGTCACGTTTTACTTGAAGGCGTTCCCGGTCTCGCAAAAACATTGGCTATTAAAACATTGGCAGATACAATTGATGCTCGTTTCAGTCGCATACAATTTACTCCCGATTTATTGCCTGCCGACCTTATTGGAACTATGATTTATAGTCCTAAAAACGAAGAATTTAGCGTGAAAAAAGGTCCGATTTTCGCCAATTTTATTTTGGCAGATGAAATTAACCGTTCTCCTGCAAAAGTACAAAGTGCTTTACTCGAAGCAATGCAGGAAAAACAAGTAACCATTGGTATACACACATATCCGCTAGAAAAGCCGTTCCTCGTTCTCGCAACACAAAACCCTATAGAACAAGAAGGTACATATCCACTACCTGAAGCTCAGGTAGATCGCTTCATGCTCAAGGTAGTACTCGATTATCCCAAAAAAGAAGAAGAGCGGATGATCATCCGTCAAAATTTAGGCAAATCCTTTCCCACACCAAACCGAATACTAAGTCCGGCAGACATTATGCGGGCTCGTGATATTGTGAAGGATGTTTATATGGACGAAAAAATTGAACGATATATTCTGGATATTGTATTCGCAACAAGGTTTCCATCGGAATATAATCTGCCAAAGTTCACAAATATGATCAACTATGGAGGATCGCCTCGTGCCAGTATAAGTATGGCTATGGCTTCAAAAGCTTATGCATTTATAAAACGAAGAGGATATGTTATTCCTGAAGATGTTCGGGCTGTTTGTCATGATGTACTTCGCCACCGTATTGGTTTATCTTACGAAGCTGAAGCAGAAAATATCACTTCTGTAGATATCATTACTGAAATACTAAACACGGTAGAAGTGCCATAGTATAAAAGTCATAGAAGGAGTAAGCAATAGCTGGTATTATTACCTATAAAATGAGTTTCTTGGCTTTTGGTTCTTGGCTCTTATGGCTGTTAATATTCACCCGATGAGAAAAGTATTTATAGTTTTATTATCGATGGTTTTTGTTTCGCCGCTTCTATCCCAGCATTTAATTGGATTACATAAAGAGGAAGTGATAAAAGAAGTAAAAACAAATAACAGGAACTTTATAATCGATAATTCTTCGGTAAATCACACCTATAAATACCTGAAATACATCGATAAAATTAGTGAACAGACCTTTCTCGTTTTTTTGTCGGAAAATGACATTTGTACATCCACCAAGTTAATGAGTGATTATTCAAATCTGGATATTTTGAATAAGGATCTCAACAGGAAATATAAAAAAGTTGGCCAGGACAAATGGACATACAATAAAGGCGGAACTGCCTATTTAGTTAAATTGAAACGTGAAGAATGGTTTTTTTCCATTTTCACCAGTAAAAAAGAATGACTTCATTAAAATATTAGAGAATTGGATACAACGGAGTTATTAAGACATGTACGTAAGATTGAGATAAAAACCCGCGGATTGTCAAACCAGATATTTGCAGGCGAGTATCATAGTGCCTTTAAAGGCAGAGGAATGGCTTTTAGCGAAGTTCGTGAATATCAATATGGTGACGATATTAGAAATATTGATTGGAATGTAACTGCAAGATTCAATCATCCTTATATAAAAGTGTTTGAAGAGGAACGCGAATTGACTGTAATGATGTTAATTGATGTGAGTGGATCGCGCGATTTCGGTTCAAGTCAACGGCTTAAAAAAGCACTTTATGCTGAACTGGCTGCTGTAATTTCATTTTCAGCAACACAAAATAACGATAAAATTGGAGCAATACTTTTTACAGATAAGGTTGAGAAATTTATTCCTCCCAAAAAAGGCCGTCAGCATATTTTAAGGGTTATTCGTGAATTGATTGAATTTGAACCCCAAAATAAGGGCACAAATGTTGCTGAAGCACTGCGATACCTTACTAATGCAATAAAAAAGAGAAGTATCGCTTTTGTTATTTCCGATTTTTTAAGTCCCGATTTTTCCGATGCACTTAAAATTGCCAACCGGAAACACGATCTTGTAGCCCTTCGAATATTCGACCGCAGAGAAAAGGAAATTCCTGCAATTGGTTTGATTCAGGTAAAAGATTCAGAAACAGGACATTTTGCTTGGGTAGACACCTCCGATAAAATGGTACGCGATAAATATTCGTTATGGTGGGAATTTAAGCAAAATTCATTAAATGACATATTTTTAAGATCGGGAGTTGATAATGTAATGATACGAACCGATGAAGATTACGTTAAACCATTAATCAAACTGTTTAAGCACCGATGACCGGGTTTATATTTATGAAACACAAGATAAAAAATATTGGATTTCTATTGTTATTATTCTTATTACCAACTGTTGCAACAGCACAATCGATAAAGATTAAAGCTTTATTTGATTCTTCCGCAATAGTGATTGGTGATCAGATAAAATTTCGAATAGAAATTGATCAACCGAAAAATGCTAAAGTTCAATTGCCGGTTCTGGCTGACACCCTTGTTGGTAAAATCGAGATATTAAAAGTTTTTCCAGCGGATACATCTAAAAAAGATCAAACCCTGCATATTCGTAAGGAATATTTGATAACCAGTTTTGACAGTGGATACTATAAGGTAGCGCCTCTCTCATTTCCTTTTGAGATGTCACAACTCAAAGACACCTTAAAATCCGAACCTGTTTTTTTGAGAGTATATTCCATGCCATTGGATACAGCAAAAGATGTTCGTGATATTAAACCCCCATTAAAAGCTCCATTTTCACTTATCGAAATCTGGCAATATATTCTTATTGCGTTTGGCCTTATTTTGATTGGATTTACAATTTGGTATTTTATAAAAAAAATCAAAAAAGAACCGTTTCTAACAACAAAAAAGACGATAGAACCTCCTCATATTATAGCTATAAGGGAATTGGACAAGCTAAGAGCTGAAAAACTCTGGCAAACCAACAAGATAAAGGAATATTATACACGATTAACCGAGATTATCCGTGTTTATATTGAGAAGCAATTTGGCATTTATGCTTTGGAAATGACCAGTGATGAAATTGTTGAAGCGCTCAAAAAAGTTCATTTTGAGGATGAAAAGTCAATAGAATTACTTCGGGTCATGTTTTATTCAGCCGATTTAGTGAAATTCGCAAAATCAGAGCCATTGCCAGATGAAAACGAAATCAATCTATTAAATACTTATCAGTTTGTGAATAACACTCTGGTTATTGATATACATCTAAACGAACCAGATGCAGAACAACCTGTTAATTCTGTTAAATCTATTAGCGCGGCTAATACGGGAAGCCCGGCTAATGTCATCACCCAAGCTACTAAATTGACCGTCAAAAAGAAAAACTATGTATTGTCCGTTATTCTTTGGCCGAAAAAAATCCCATTCACATATCGCATAATAATTCTATTATTTATTTTGGGCATTTTATCATATCAAGTTGTTCCTGATCTCATTTTCAATATTAAAAGGGACACAGCTCCCTCCATCAGTTTTTCGGAATTAAAAAAACTGGCCTATGGCGATATCCCCAGATATTTTAGCATTTCGGAAGCAATGGTACCAAGCACATCGTTTGTAAAAATTACTAAGAAAAACCGTAGTGGCCTGGAATCATTGAAATTCATATACTATCCTGTTTTTTCTTCGGGTTTAGGAGATAGTTTAAAATTTTCCAAGGCTTATGTTATCGTAAAGGACAACCATGTAACTGATAGTGAACTTAATTATAATCAGTATTTTAAATCGGGCTCTTTTAAAATTGAGGGTAAATTTTCAGGTGATCGAATTACCAGCGAAATTAGAAAGTTATTTAATGACAAGGGTATACAAATTGAGTCGGATGCTATTATTCTGGAAAGAAATTCAGAACCATGGCCATTACTAATATGCATACTAATTATAATAATAGGGTTACTAATTGGCTTTTGGTTTATTGCGTCATTTGTTCCCGAAATAGTCTTTATCCGAAAATTTTTAAATGATAAGGTGTAAGTTAAAAATGTGAACAGTATGATGATGAGTAATCTAACTTTTGCAAATAGCAGTTTTCTTTTTTTACTTTTTTTGGTAATCCCAATAGTGGTATGGTATATATTGAAGCATAACAAAATCAAACCATCTATTCAGGTATCATCAACAGAACACCTAAGCCAACTCGGTAATACCTGGAAGGTAAAAATGAGGCACAGCACCTTTATTTTGCGTGTTCTTGCGCTTATATTTCTAATTCTTGTTTTGGCCCGTCCACAGTCTATCAATAATTTGCGCTCTGAAACTTCGGAAGGTATCGATATCATGCTAGCTCTGGATTTATCAAGTAGTATGCTTGCCAGAGATTTCCATCCTGATCGTCTTGAGGCTGCTAAGGACGTTGCCATTGAATTTATATCAGGGAGGCCATCTGACAGGATTGGATTAACCGTATTTAGCGCCGAAAGTTTTACGCAATGCCCTTTAACCATCGATCATGCAGTTTTAATTAACCTTTTGAAAGATATAAAAAGCGGTATGATAGAAGACGGTACGGCAATAGGTGTTGGTTTAGCTACTGCAATTAGCCGGCTCAAAGAAAGTGAAGGGAAAAGCAAAGTGATCATTCTTCTTACTGATGGGGTTAATAACCGCGGTTCCATTGCCCCGGTTACAGCGGCTGAAATCGCTAAAACCTTCGGAATACGGGTTTATACTGTAGGTGTTGGTACACGGGGTACGGCCCCATATCCGATAGAAACTCCATTTGGTATTCAATTTCAAAATATGGCTGTTGAAATTGATGAGGCCGTACTTACCGAGATTGCAAAAATGACCGATGGCAAATATTTCCGTGCGACTGATAACGAAAAGCTTCGGGATATTTACAAAGAAATTGACACACTTGAGAAATCGAAAATCGAAATAAGTGAATACAGTAAACGAACAGAAGAGTATTTATGGTTTGCGATTATCGCCGGATTGCTACTGGCAATTGAACTGATTTTACGTTTTACTATTGTGAGAACGATACCTTAAAAGAGTCGTAAGTATAAAGTCGTATGACTAAATACAACCTTTTAAAGTACCACAAATTAAGAAAATTATTAATATTTAATTAAAACACTGAGATTTATGTTTCAGTTTGACCATAGCGAATTATTGTTTCTTTTGTCAGTCATTCCTCTGATTGTATTGTTCTATTGGTTTTCGAACAAACGAAGAAAAAAACTTTTACAGGATTTCGGAGATTTAGAAATTATAGAACAATTAATGCCTGATCGTTCTCAATCCAGGCCTGTTGTGAAATTAATTCTTTTTTTATCCGCACTATTCTTTTTTATTTTCGGATTAGCTGGTCCCCAGTTTGGAACCAAGTTACGTGAGACCAAACGTAAAGGGGTTGAGATAATAATTGCTCTCGACGTTTCCAATAGCATGCTGGCCGAAGACATACAACCCAATCGGTTGGAAAGGGCTAAACAGTCTATTTCTAAGCTTGTTGATCAGTTACGAAACGACAAAATCGGATTGATTGTATTTGCAGGTGAAGCCTTTACTCAACTGCCAATTACCACCGATTATGTATCGGCAAAAATGTTTCTTTCCAATATAACGCCAAACATTGTTTCGGTGCCGGGCACAGCGATTGGCTCAGCTATAAATCTGGCAACAAAATCGTTTACGCCGGAGGGAAAGAGTGATAAAGCAATCATTATCATCACCGATGGCGAAAATCATGAAGACGATGCAGTGGGCGCTGCTACAGCTGCCAGAGAAAAAGGAATTTTTGTTCATACCATCGGTATTGGCTTACCTAAGGGCGCTCCTATACCCATCGAATCAGGCAACAATCAGAAAAACTATTTAAAAGACAACGATGGAAATACAGTAATCAGTAAATTAAATGAAGTATTGTTACAACAAATTGCCACTGCTGGAAACGGCATTTATATTAGAGCAACGAATACTCAGATAGGTCTGAATACCATTTTTGATGAAATTAGTAAAATGAATAAGACTGAGTATAAAGCTAAAAGGTATTCTGAATACGAGGATCAGTTTCAATGGCCAATTGGCATAGCCATTCTATTGCTGATCATTGAGATGGTTGTACTTGAGCGCAGAACAAAATTTTTCCATAAATTCCATTTGTTTCAGGTTAAAAAGTAATGATTATGAGGGCTATAATATTAATAACGATTTCGTTTATATCTCTTTCGATTTTCGGGCAAACCGAACGAAAATATATCCGGAGTGGTAATAAACTTTATGATGAAAAAAAATACACTGATGCGGAATTATCCTACCGAAAAGCGCTCGATAAAAAAGCGAATTCGTTTGAATCGTCATTTAACATAGGAAATTCGCTGTATAAAGAGGGTAAATTTCCTGAAGCTGCTAATCAGTTTAGCAATCTTACTGATGCTACAAATGATAAGGATAAACTAGCAAAGGTTTATCATAACCTCGGCAATTCATACGTAAAAGCCAAAAAACTTCAGGAAGGCATTGACTCCTATAAAAAGTCATTGATTCAAAACCCTTCCGACAAGGATACTAAATTTAATTTAGCATACGTTCAGAAACTATTAAAACAACAGCAAGAACAGAAAGAAAAGGATAAACAGGATCAAAAAAAAGATCCGAAAGAAAAGAAGAAGGAAAATAAAGATAATAAGGATCAAAAAAAACAAGATCAACAGAAACAGAAGGATCAACAAAAACAGGATCAACAGAAACAGGATCAACAGAAACAGAAGGATCAACAACAGCAGGAAAAAAAGATCTCCCCACAAGATGCACAGCGAATGCTTGATGCTGTTCAGAATGATGAGAAGAAATTGCAAAAAAAGCTGGAGGAACAAAAAGCCAGCGGGGAAAAAGTAAAAGTTTTAAAGAATTGGTAATAAACAATATGGCATGAAGAAACTTCTTGTATTGTGTTATTTTTTAGTATGGTTAGGCTGGACATCAGCACAAAATGTGCAATTTACTGCTCAGGCTCCTAAAGTGGTAGAAGCTGGAGAACAGTTTGAACTTGTATTTTCGATAAACGGGGATCCATCTGATTTCCTTATTCCTAAAATAACAGATTTCAGAATATTGTTTGGTCCAAGTACATCGCAAAGCACAAGTACTCAGTGGGTAAATGGGAAGGTAACAAGTTCCTCCACTTATTCATATAGTTACATTATGATTGGCACTAAACCGGGAAAATACCTGATTGGATCTGCCGAGATAACGGTAAATAGTAAAAAATACAAGTCAAATCCTTTAAATATTGAAGTTATTGCGAGCGCTTCAGGAAATAAGCAAACGGGTAATGCATCAACCAATTCAAATCAGGAAAATACACCATCCGGGCAAGTGTCAACTGAAGGAGACATCTTTATCAGAGTAATTGTAGATAAAAAGAATGTGTTTCTTGGTGAATACCTTGTAGCTTCGGTAAAACTTTATTCAAAAGCCAACATTTCGTCCATCGACAATGTTCAGTTTCCTGCTTTTGATGGTTTTTTTAAACAGGATATAGAAACCCCTCCTCTTCGAAGTCTCGAACGTGAAACTGTTAATGGAGAAATATATGGTACCGGAATCATTAAAAAATTTATTTTGATCCCGCAAAAAACCGGCGAGTTAAAAATAGACCCAATGACAATGGATTGTTCTATTCAACAGCAGGTAAAAAACCGGCGACGTGGTGTTTTTGATGATTTTTTTGGACCAAGTGTACAAACGGTTTCTCAAAAATTAAAAAGCAAAACTATATCGGTAAATGTAAAACAATTGCTAGGTGGCAAGCCCGATTCATTTAATGGAGCCGTAGGTAAATTTAATATGGATGCAAAAGCTGATAAGACTTCAGCAAAGACAAATGATGCAATTACTCTTAAAGTTACCATTTCAGGAACTGGAAATATTAAACTTATTGATGCTCCCAAAATTAACTTTCCTCCCGATTTTGATTCGTACGATCCTAAAGTAAATTTAAATACCAGTGTTGCCGATGGCGGAGTGAGCGGCTCCAAAACATTTGAATATCTCATTGTTCCACGAAATCCGGGAGAATTTCGCATTGCTCCCCTCTCCTTTACATATTTCGATGTAAGTTCAAATCAATACAAGACAATTACATCGAAAGAATTTGTTTTTAATATTGAAAAAGGAGAAAATTCTCAGGCAACTACAGTAGTTAGTGGACTTTCTAAAGAAGATGTGAAGTATATTGGAAAAGATATCTTTTTTATAAAAACCAACAATTTTGCAGTTTCCACTAAATATGAATCTCTTTATACCAGCATTTTGTGGTATTCAATTTATATTGTTGGTTTATTATCATTTATCACTATTGTTTGGTTTCGCCGTCGTAACATCATGATAAATTCCAATGTTGCCCTGGTTAAAAACAGAAGAGCCGATAAATTTGCCACAAAGCGTTTAAAGCAGGCAAAAATCCATCTTGATGCTAAGGAAAACGAAAAATTCTACGAAGAATTACTTAAGGGTATCTGGGGCTATTTAAGTGACAAACTTAATATCCCATTGTCAGAACTATCAAGAGAAAATGCCCGTGAAATGCTTGAAAAACATAATCTTACACCGGAAATTATACAAGACTTTGTGCAACTAGTTGATAATTGCGAATATGAACGTTATGCACCACCTTCAGAAAGCATATCGATGCAAAATGATTACGACAAAGCGATTGATTTAATGTTAAAACTTCAATTGAAATTAAGATGAAACAATTATTATTTTTTATAGGATTTCTTAGTTGGGCGATGAATATAAACGCATTAGATACTAAAGAATTAATCAAACAAGGTAACGATTTATATTCCAAAAATGAATTTGAACAGGCTTCAAAAAAATATCAGGCTGTAATAAATTCAGGATACGTTTCTTCTGAACTATATTATAATCTTGGAAATACCTTTTTTAAACTTCATAATATCAAGTCTGCCATTTTAAATTACGAACGAGCCAAACTCCTCAATCCTGGCGACAAATCGATTGATTTTAACCTGGAATTATCTAGAAGTTTTGCCATTGATAAAATTGAACCTTTGCCTGATTTATTTTTTGTTTCGTGGTATAAATGGCTTCGAAATCAACTCTCAACGAATGACTGGGCTGTTCTAAGTGTATTTACCTTTATTATTACTCTCTGCTCATCACTTCTTTACCTATTGACGTATAAAATTGGCTTAAAGAAAATTGGCTTTTGGATTGGAAGTGTTTGCCTGGCCATTTCACTCATGTCTTTTGTCTTTGGATTTCAATTACAAAAAATGCAAAGCGCTCAAAATACCGCCATAATTTATACCCCGGCAGTGACACTAAAAAGTTCACCAGCTGAAAGTGGAACTAATCTGTTTATTTTACACGAAGGTACGAAAGTTGAAATATTGGATAACGTGGGAGACTGGCGTTTTGTAAGTATTGCCGATGGAAATAAAGGTTGGGTGAAAATTGGAGATATTGTTGTTATTTAAATAACACTTAAGCTAATTCAGTAAGTTAGCTGACTTTGTTACCTAAAACCTCCAAATACCCACAAATCCTTAGGATTTACGCACATTACAGGAACTTTATAAGGATTAGCAATGATTTTTTGCTCTCTTACTCCAAAAATGAATTTGCTTAAAGTAAGATTTCGTTGCAATTGAGTTATTATCAGATCTGCATTAATAGAATGTGCATATTCATTGATTTCCGTACCAAAGTTCAGCTTGCCATTCGAAACAAACACTTCAAAGCTAATTCGTTTAGTTTCAAGCATACTTTTGGCAAAATTCAGATTGTTAGTGATATTTTTCAGAAATACCCTATCAGTGGTATACATTTTAATGAGATGCAATTTAAAGTCGTAAAATTTACTGAAATGCAAAACATAGCTCAGAATTTCTTTGTTTTCAACGCGATAATCAATTGGATACACAATGTCAATAAATTTATCCTTAGTAGGAGGTTTCTGAACAACTACAAAAGGAGACTTAGATCCTGCAATTATTTTAATCGCTCTGCTTCCGGTATATTTTTGAACTCCTTTTACACCGTCAGTCTTCATAACTACAAGGGCGCAATCAGTTTGTGAGGCAATATCACTAATAGTAGTAAAAATATTGCCAATCATAGTAATTTTGGTAACATTAATTCCATGCTGCCGCAGTGTGGAGTCTGCAATTTCATTTAATTTCGATACGGAAGCTGCTTCTTCATTTTGTTGGTTGATAATATGCAGCAAGGATATATTTAAATTCATTACCTTCGCAATATTGATAGCATGTTCCAATGCATAACCCGAAGTGGCAGTAAAATCCAACGGTACCAATATATATCTGGTTGAAGTGTCCATATTATTATGATTTTAAATAAAATTTCATATTTATTGTCAGAGAATACATTAAAAAACTTAGCTAATATACTAAATATAATTTTAGGCTTCTGATTTTTATCAATTTATACGGTCTTTTTATCTGAAAGTTTATTTTCATGAATTTTTTTTTAATTTTCTTATCTTCATTACTAAATAAGTTTCGCTCAATTAATACTAGGCTTTGTATTTTAATGATCCTATTTTGTACAAATTCGCTAAATTTATTTTCAACAAGCAATGTAAATAATGATGACAGTTGTCAGTTAATTTTACTACATGAAACTCTTAAACCATTAGAACTTAAAAAAGCTGTTATATATTATTCGGCTTCAAGATTTTTAGTTAGAAAGGATTCATTATGTTTTTATTATTCAACAATTTCTTCGGATATTGACACGATATTTTTTAATGAACCATGGAAGTATCCGGTTTACCTAAAATTAATTTTAACGTTTACCGATTTAACACGAAGTAGCAATATTTTTCATTATGATTCTCAAATAAAAAAATGGGAAGTCTCCGTCCTCGACAGCAGTTTGATAGTAAAACATAAACCAGTTGGAGATGATTTTAAGCGCAGAAATTCCTTAAATGGTTTGGTTCTTTTAATTAATACCGCCATTGAAATGTTTCTTGCCTTAATCATATCACGATTATTTGGATGGTCTCATTTATTGGTATTTATGGTTTTGGCAGCAAATATTGCAGCATTCCCTGTATATATTTTCTCCATTCCAGATCTTGTTTTGCGCGAATCGATCGTGGCTACTATTAAATTAATGGTAATGTTGGTTATCGGATATCGAAAAATTAAATATTATAAGATCATCCTTTTTTCAATTGTTCTTATTATCATTGGGTTGGGAATAAAGGAATTTTTATTCTTTTTATCATACATTATATGAACCGACTATTATTCTTAATTGCCACAATAGCATGTGTTTCGCCGCTAAAAAGTCAGGAATTTTCGAATCCAAACCTAAGTTCAATGGTTAAAACGGAACGTGATTTCAGTCATATGGCTAAAGAATATAGTACACGTCAGGCATTCTTATCATTCACCAACGACGAATCGCTTGGATTTAAAAATGGCCCAATATCACTAAAAAAGGAATGGGAACAACGAAAGGCAGATTCATCATGGCTTTGGTGGGAACCAGATTTTGCTGATATCGCTACTTCCGGCGAATTTGGTTTTACTTCCGGTCCATGGGAATACCGTATAAATAAGCATGATCCAAAAGTTGCCGCACAGGGTCATTTTTTTTCTATTTGGAGAAAGGATTCCGGCGGATCATGGAAAGTACTCATCGATATGGGCATTCAATACAATCAAACAATAAAAAGGGTGAAAATGACGACAACATCACTCCCACTCCAAATTTCCCAAATTTCCACCAAAGAAGATCTCTTAAAGTTTGAAAAAGAATTTATAGCAAAACAATCTACCGGAACATTAAGCGCATACAATTCTGTTTTATCATCCCAAGTAAGGTTTTATCACTCCAATTTCCGACCTTTCATTGGTAAATATAAAGTGGCCAACCACTTATCCAAAACGAAAGAGCCAACTACTTACTCTTGCATCGATGGCTTTATAGCCATTTCGGGCGATATGGGGATAGTATTCGGTAAAGCCACTAAACAAATCGATGACAAAACTTCTACAAAAAAATCAAATTACCTTCGTGTTTGGAAGAAGGAAGACGGTGCTAATTGGAAATTGGTAGTTGAGGTGCAGGATTAATGTATTGACTATTCATATCGTAAGGCCTTCATTGGTTTTTTTTACCGCTTTTCCTACCAAAAAGATAACTGTTAACATTCCGATTAAATATGTTAATATACTAACCATAAATAAGTAGCTATACCAAGAGCTTCAAATCCTATTGGAGGATTTATGAGAATTTTTATCAGTTATTCTTATCATGACTAATTCTTCTTTTCCAAATAGGTTTTCAAAATACTTACAATAGATGGGAAACTAATGGTTGCAAAATCGATGTTGCTTGGATGAACCAACCTTGCTTCGGCAACATCATCAGCTGCCTTTAGGTTGGATATATCTTCTATAGGGCATATAAAAGCCAGGTCACAGGTAAAATAACTTATATTTCGGTACACATATTCGTTGGGGAACGAAGATAGGAATTCGAGGGTTACTACCTTAATTCCAAGTTCTTCAAAAATCTCTCTTCTTACGGCATCTTCTGCACTTTCCATGGTGTCCACAAATCCTCCGGGCAGATCAAATGTTCCGGCACGTGGTTCAAATTTCCGTTTAGTAAGGATGATACGGTTATCGGGCAATTGAACAATAACTGCCACAGCTGTAGACGCATTGATAAAAAAACAAAATTTACAATTCTCACAATTAAATGCTTTTACACCATCGTAAACAAAACCCTTATAACCGCATTTTGGACAATAACTAAATATATGTGAAGGATGTGATTGAGAATTGGAATGCATAGATAATTTTTTTACGAACAAGTGAAAGTACATGAGAAAATCGGAACGAACAAAAACCCGCTTTAAAATTATTTTCTCTGGGATGGCGGTGTAAACTGTTATTAATTATTATTTTTGAACCTACATAACTACTAAACACAACTTAAATGGAAAAAAATAATACACCTGAAGTCAAACGGCTACTATCACTGGATGCTCTTCGTGGATTCGACATGTTCTGGATTATGGGTGGTGAAAGCATGTTTATTGCTTTAGGAGCGCTTACCGGCTGGCCCGTTTTACAGTGGTGGGCTGGTGAATTACAACACGTTGCATGGCATGGATTTGTATTTTACGACATGATTTTTCCTCTATTTCTTTTCATTGCCGGTATTTCGTTCCCTTTTTCTATGGCAAAACGGTATAATGGCCCTGAAAACCGTAAATCCCTTTATATTCATGTTGTTAAACGGGGGATTATCCTGGTTCTTTTAGGAATTATTTACAATAATGCCATTAATTTTGATTTTACAAATCTTCGTTATGGTAGCGTTTTAGGAAGAATTGGATTGGCATGGATGTTTGCTGCATTCATTTTTATGAATACCAGATTAACTTTTAGAGTCATTTGGTGCGGCGGTATTTTACTTGCATATTGGTTATTATTGGTAATATTTCCAGCGCATGATTTGGGTTCAATCGACCCTTTTTCGATGGAAGGCAGTCTAACCGGTCTCGTTGACCGCATGATTATGCCAGGAGTTTTATACCTGAAAATCCATGATCCGGAAGGTATTCTGAGTTTGTTGCCTGCAATTTCAACTGCTTTATTGGGCATGCTAACCGGCCAATTTGTTTTGTCGGATTATCTTAGTAAAAAACCTCTTAAAAAAGTACTTTTCATGGCAATAGCAGGTATAGCACTGATGGTTATTGGTAAATTATGGAATTTAACATTTCCTATCAACAAAAACCTGTGGACTAGCTCGTTTGTTTGCTTTGTAGGTGGTATAAGTTTATTATTATTTACCCTGTTTTATTTAGTAATAGATATTTGGAACTATAAAAAATGGACTACTTTTTTTGTTGTGATTGGAGTGAATTCCATTACCATTTATCTGGCTCACCGCCTGTTCGATTTTGAATATACCACCCGTTTTTTATTTGGCGGATTAATTAAGCTATTTCCCGAAACATGGTTTCCATTTCTGGGTGCAACAGCCTTCGTTGCTACAGGATGGATATTTTTATACTTTTTGTATAAGAAGAAATTTTTTCTGAAAGTGTAAACGATAAATTTAAATCGTTAGTTATTACCGTTTGGCTCTAATCAAAATGCCAAACGGTAATTTGCTTTTATACTTTTCCCTGATAATAAAAAATTGAACAAATAATATTAATTTTGTTTTTAGAAGGTAAAAATAGTATCAGAGTCCTTATCCATTTAATTTTTTATTCAATTTACAACGAAAAATAATAATAAAAATGCAGGATTTAATAATTCAAGGAACTAACAAGACCCCATCGATCGATTTTAAAATAAACGGTGAGTTGAAAATTGAAGGCCGTTCTATTCCTGAAAATACATATGATTTTTACAAACCCATCGTTAATTGGGTGGAAACATTAAAAGAAAGTATCCCTTCATCTATTACATTAACAGTAAAGTTAGAATATATTAATACCAGTTCCAGCAAATTGATATTGGATATATTTAAAATACTTGATGAAATTTTTACTTCAAAAAAGTGTGAAGTTGAAATTGTTTGGTTATACGACTATGATGATGATGAAAGTCGCGATGAAGGCCACAATTACAAAAGTGAATTGAGTGTACCATTTAATATTAAGGTATATTAAAAAGTAATTGTAAATATGGTTTCCTTCTCGGGCACTGAACTTGCTGTTATTGAGCCATTGTGCAGCCTGATAATTTGCTTGGAAAGACTTAGTCCAATTCCTGATCCGGATGGTTTGGTTGTAAAAAATGGGATAAATATCTTATCCAAAACTTCTTGCAAAATACCCATTCCATTATCAATTACCTGAATGGTCGCATGACCTCGTTTATTATAAAAAGCTTTCATTTCAATGTGAGACTCCGAACGGCCTTCCAAAGCGTGAATCGAATTTTTTATCAGATTTATCAGAACTTGTTCAATTAGTTGCTCGTCAATAGATAATTCAATGTTTTCGGGCAGAATGCTAATAGCAAACAATATATTGTTGCGTTTCATCTCTTCCTCCAAAAACTTCTCAATATTTTTGAACAGGTTATTGATGGACGATATTTTAAAATTTGGTGTGGGTATCTTTGTAAGGTTCCGATACGTGTTCACAAAATGCAATAAGCCTGTACTTCGCCTGTTTATGGTTTGAATTGCCTGTTGAATTTCATCAAGACTTTCCCGTTCAATTTGCAAACAAACTCCGCCCGTTTGATCCAAATCACTTTGGGCTTTCAGCATTAGCTCGATGGTTGACGATAATGAAGCAATTGGAGTAATTGAATTCATTATTTCGTGTGTAAGCACTCGGATAAGTTTTTGCCAGGCCTCTGTTTCCTGTTCCTCAAGTACACTCTGAATATTTTTAATTGTAGCCAGTGTGATATTTTTACTCCTGATTTTTAGTTCAGTTGCGAAAATAGCAAGTTGTAAAATATCATCTTCGTCCTGCACTTTTACTAAAGCGTTCTGTCCGGCTTTTATATTCAAAAGCGTAACCACAAGTTCCGGGCTAAGCAGATTTAGGGCGTGGATATTCTTCAAACTATTAACCTGAAATAGCTTTTTTGCAGCTTTGTTAACCATTTCAACCTCTCCATCCTTTTGATAGGCGATAATACTTACATCTATATTTTGAACTATACTTTGCAGGTAATGAAAGTGTTCTTCCTTTTCGGAACGAACTTGTTGAAAGTCGCGAATAACATCGTTAAAAGCTTTATTAAGTTCATCAAACGACGAACCCATCCCTTCAATTTGAAACGACCGCGAAAATTCTGAAAAACGTATCGATTCAAGAAAACTTGCCAAATCACGATTGGTTTTATTCACATACCTAATTAACGAGAACACCTGGTATATAATTATGCCACAAAGAATAAACGAAGGTAACAACCATTTTTCCTCCACCACGGAAAAGAAAAATGTGCCGATGGAAATTGTTAAAATGATAATTCGGAAAATACTATTTACATAGAAATTTTTATAGGTCATATTTTTCCATTCTCCGGTATAGTGAAGTTCGGGTAATTCCAAGTTCCTGTGCAGCCTGGCTTATATTACCCTGAAATTGTTTCAATACCTTAACAATGATTTGTTTTTCTACATCGTCAAGATTAAAGGTTGAAAGCTCAAAATCTCCCACTTTGCTTGGCTGAGTGGACAATATAAAATCGTCCGGTTCCAGAATATTTGAATCGGCCATAATGATAGCACGTTCAATGGCATGCTGCAATTCGCGCACATTTCCGGGCCAAGGGTAAAGATTTAGCTTTTTGATGGATGATGTACTAATACCTTTGATATTCTTTTTGTACTTCTTGGTATAAATTTTTATATAATGATTAGCTAAAAGAGGGATGTCACCGGCTCGCTCGCGCAATGGAGGGAGGTGTATTTCTACAGTATTTACCCTATATAACAAGTCCTGACGAAATTGATTATCCGAAACCATTTGCAAAATATTGTTATTGGTAGCACATATCAACCGAACATCAATTGCTTTCGGACGAGTAGCTCCAACCCGAACAACTTCACGGCGTTCAAGAACTGTGAGTAATTTCGTTTGTAAAGTATTAGAAAGGTTACCAATTTCATCGAGAAACAAACTACCGCCCGACGCAACTTCAAATCGCCCGGGTTTTTCCTTTTTCGCGTCAGTAAATGCTCCTTTTTCATGGCCGAATAGTTCGCTTTCAAACAAACTCTCGCTTATCGACCCTAAGTCAACACTCATAAAAACCTCATCTTTCCGATGAGAATTCCGGTGCAGGGCACGGGCTACCAGTTCTTTTCCAGTACCATTTTCACCTAATATCAACACGTTGGCATCTGTTGCAGCCACTTTCTGTATGGTGGCGAAAACCTTTTGCATTTCGGGCGAATTCCCGATAAAATCGGCAAAAGGTTGATCCATTACCGCACTTAATTCTTTTTGTTTATTTCGCAGACTGTCTGTTTCCCATCTGGAACGTCTCAGTTTTATAGACGAAGAAATGGTTGCCAAAAGTTTCTCGTTTTGCCATGGCTTCAATACAAAATCAGTTGCTCCTGCTTTTATAGCACGAACCGCTTTTTCAGCATCACCATAAGCAGTAATGAAAACTACCACAGCATCATTATCTATTTCAATTATTTTTTCCATCCACTCGAAACCTTCCTGTCCGCTAATGGCATCTTTGGTAAAATTCATATCCAAAAGAACCACATCAAAATCCTCCTTTTTCATTGCCTCGGGAATGCGTTCGGGATTGTTTACAGCAGTAATTGATTCAACATGGTTTTTTAATAGCAGTTTTAAAGCAAACAAAATATCTTCGTTGTCATCAACAGCAAGGATTCTACCTATTTTTGCAGTCATAAAATAAGGTTTTTTTATTTGGCTTAAATGTAATAAAAAATACAAAATGTCCGAAATCGTACTGTTTATGTTTCATAATTGTACACTAAATATTACAAATATTATTGCGACATATTGTTTATGTTACTAACATATAACCTAATAACCATTTAGGCATAAGATTTGTAAGATAAAAATCGAAAAAATGATTGTTTTGAGTAAATGGATGGAATGGACCAACTTAATTCTGCATTTATCTATGTATTTTAACTTAATTCTACTTATTTCAATGCATCTCAATTTAAAAATATTTCAATGTAAAAAATAATATATGCTTAAAACAATTGATTTAACTAAAGTTTTTAGAACCGACGAAGTTGAAACTACTGCATTAAATAAAGTGAACATTCAAATTGTTCCCGGCGAATTCGTAGCTATCATGGGCCCTTCGGGATGCGGAAAGTCCACCTTGTTAAATATTCTTGGTTTACTCGATAACCCGTCCACTGGGCTTATGTATTTTAATAGCGAAGAGGTATCAAAGTATACAGAGAAAAAACGGACTAATTTGCGTAAGTCCAATATCGGTTTTGTGTTCCAAAGCTTCAACCTTATTGATGAGCTTACGGTTTATGAAAATGTAGAATTACCTTTATTGTACATGAAAGTGTCGGGTTCCGACAGGAGGAAAAAAGTTGAAGGCGTATTAGAGCGAATGAAAATAGCACATCGGCGAAACCATTTTCCACAACAACTTTCAGGTGGCCAGCAGCAGCGAGTGGCAATTGCCCGTGCGGTAGTAACCAAACCCAGACTGATACTCGCCGATGAGCCAACCGGAAACCTCGACTCTGCGAATGGTGAGGAAGTAATGAACCTGCTTAGTGAACTTAACCAGGAAGGAACCACCATTGTGATGGTTACTCACTCCCCCACCGATGCTGAAAAAGCTTCGCGAATTGTGCAATTGTTCGATGGACATGTGATCACCGAGAATATTCGTAAATAAAATAAATATTCAGGTTCTACACCACAAAAGATAATAATAAATCACTTATAAATAAATACTTAATTAAACCATAGCAATGAAAAGATTTTTGTATCTCATTTTAGTTTTCTGCATTTCTTACTCCACAAGCCATGCTCAAAAATCCTGGACTTTGGAAGAATGCATTAAATATGCGTTGGATAAAAATATCCAAATTAAAAGACAGCAATTGACGCATGAAATAAACGAACAAAATTTCAATCAATCGAAATACAACATGCTTCCTGATGTTGGAGTGCAGTTTAGCCATAATCTGAATTCAGGAAGAGCTCTCAATACCGATCAGTATAAATGGGAAAACAAAAATTTTCAGGATGGATCAATGGGAATTCAGGCAAACGTTTTACTTTTTAATGGGCTTCAAAATCAAAATAACATAAAGTATTTCAAACTTTCTATGCAGAAAAGCCTGGCAGATCTGGAAAAAGCCAAAAACGATATTTCACTGAATATTGCTCTTGGCTATCTTGATATATTGTATAACACAGAATTGCTGGATATTGCAAAAAGTCAGATTGAAGTAACTCAGCTTCAGGTTGAAAGAAACAAAAAATTGGTAGAAGTTGGTAATGTGGCACGAGGTACATTGCTAGAAATACAATCGCAGGCATCGCGTGAAAAAGTAAATGTGACCAATGCAAAAAACAACCTTGATATATCCTATCTAAATCTCACTCAATTATTAGAGCTTGATTCCGTGGGAAATTTTCAAATTACAAAGCCAGAATTACTTACCGTTGAAGAAAATAAAATATTAGAATCGGTGATGGAAATTTATAATATTGCTGTTGCCAGAATGCCCCAAATAAAAAGTTCAGAACTAAATCTTGAGGTTCAAAAAGCGAATTTAGCAGTATCTAAAGGTAAATACAGTCCGCGTCTGTCAATGTCTGGATTATACTATTCGCGCTATAGTGAGTTAGCCACTGATCTTCTAAATCCAAATTCCAAATACTCCTATTTAAATCAGTTGAAAGATAATCAGTACAAGCAATTATCATTAAATTTGCAGATACCACTTTTTTCTAAATTTCAGACACGTACAACTATAAGTACCTCTAAAATCCAAGTTAGTGATGCTGAAATAACCCTGCTTCAAACAAAAAAAATATTATATAAAGAAATCCAACAGGCACATGCGGATGCTTTGGCATCATTTGATAATTATATATCAAGAAAAGAAGCAGTTGTTTCATCAGAAGAATCATTTAAATATTCACAGCAGAAATTTGATGTTGGAATGATCAGCGCCGTTGATTATAACTTGGCTAAGAACAACCTGACAAAGTCAAAGTCAGATTTGATTCAAGCTAAGTATCAGTTCATTTTCAAGATAAAGGTTTTGGATTTTTACAAAGGATCAGCTTTATCTCTTTAATAATAAGGTTTGTAGTTAATATAGATTGTAGTTAGTACGAAGTAGTTAAGTTTCATTTTTTATTGCTGTGTTGGCGAGAACCTTTCAACTAAGGGTTTCCCGCCTTCGCAGTAATTGTTCGAGTTTGAGCCGTATTTATGAAATATGCTTTAATCGTTAGGGTGTTTCCTAATTCAAGAATAAGGTTAGTAATTGAGTTAGATACCAGACTGGAACAATACTATGGGAAATATGAAAATATTATTTGCAGCAAAAAGTGAAAATATTTTTGCAGATCTAAAAAACGCGGTTATCTTTGCACCGCCTTTGAAAACAAGCCTAGGCAAATTGGGGAGCATAGCTCAGCTGGTTCAGAGCACCTGCCTTACAAGCAGGGGGTCGGGGGTTCGAATCCCTCTGCTCCCACCCAACAAAGACAAGGGTTTCAGATATTTTCTGAAACCCTTTTTTATTTTTAGGTCTACTAAAACATTGTCTTGTCTAAAATAAGTTTACACTAAAAAGTGTAAAAATGGAAAGAAAAAGTAAAGTTATTTTACCTCGCATCAGATTGCTACTTAAAACGGCTAAGTCGAAGACATTCACCGAGCAGTTTCGAACATTAGGCTGAACAAGGGGGTTAGTTATTTTTGGTTGGTGTTTAATGCCAAGCTATATACACATGATTGCTAGAGCAGAAGGAGACAATTCGTTATCCGATATTTTACGCGACTTCAAGAAATACACCTCAAAAGCCAAAGTAAAACAAATAAGGGAAGAGCGGGAAAGCCGCCTTGAATGGATGTTAGAACTATTCGCTAAAGCAGGCGAACCACTAAAGAAAATTAAAGATTACAAATTTTGGCAAGATGGTAACCAAGCCAAAGAAATCTATGGCAACAAGTTTATGGGCGAAAAGTTAGATTACATCCATCAGAATCCGGTAGAAGATATGATAGTTTATAAAGCCGAAGATTACCAATTCAGTTCTGCAAGAAATTACGCAGAATTACCAAATGTTTTGGAAGTTTGTTTAATTTCACCTCAATGGAAAACGTATAGATAATTGGTTCACGCTACTTGTATGTCGTTCGGAAACGACGGACAATATTGGCACGGATTGCAAATCCGCACCAGCAGGGGTTTTTAATCGATGATCATCTTTTTCGTTATGATGGTATTCCCCGAGTTAAACCTACAGATATAAAGTCCCGGTGTAAGCTTTGAAGAATCATATTTATACTCATTGTTAAATAAATTAAACGAATCAACACATTGACCATTTACATTATAGATGGTAATTTTTACTTTTTTTGAATCGGCATTGGAGGTGAACGTTATTCCCTCTTTTGCCGGATTGGGGAAAAAACTGAACAACTCGGAATTGTTTGCTTTAAAATTGGAAACTTCGGTGATTATCAAATTGTTTTTAATTGATATGGTATCGTTTAGCTTAATATTGTTTGAAGCCGAGCCAACTGAAATTTTATATTTCCCCTTTTCTACAACAAATGATTTCTGGCTAATGTCATAGTAGGCAAATGAGGTGGAATTTAAACTGATATTTACAGATTTTGTAGCTCCCGGGGCAATGGACTCTTTTGAAAACCCTTTTAATTCTTTTAATGGCCGCGAAACCGAACTGTTCAGCGCACCAACATATACCTGAGACACCTCAGAACCTTCATGACTTCCTGTATTTTTAATATCATAGCTGATCGAATAATTAATTTTACCACCAGCAGTATCAGCAGTAACCTTCAGTTTGCTATATTCAAAAGATGTATACGATAACCCAAACCCAAATGGAAACATAGGTTCTACATTTTTTGAGTCGTAGTAACGGTATCCAACAAAAATACCTTCGTTGTATTTTACTGAGTTAGAACCATTGTTTTGATAATAATTAGGATACGTTGGATTATCTTCCCATTTTTTTTCAAATGAAACCGGTAATTTACCGCTTGGATTGACGTTTCCAAAAAGTATTTCTGCTATTGCTTTTCCACCTTCCTGACCAGGATACCAAGCATATAGTAAGCCCCTTACATTTGAGATCCAATTTTGCATGTTGACATTTCCACCAGCGTTAACGATCACAATTGTGTTGGGATTAACCTTTGCAATTGCATTAATTAAACTGTCCTGACCCAATGGAAGTGCAAATGGTCTGTCAAAACCTTCACCCTCAATACTGCTGTTAAACCCAACACAAACTACAACCGCATCAGACGATTTTGCAATATTAATGGCTTCTGCGTTGGCATTTGTACCATAATACCACCCAAGTGATATTTCAGAGGCCCCGCCGTTCTGATAAAAATCCAACTCAACCGGATATTCATTCCCTGCAACCAAATAAGCTGTACCTGTTGAAATGGTAGCTGCCTGATCCTTCCATTGATTAATGATTAACGCATTATTAACCGATAAGCGAAATCCGTCATCGCCTCTGGCAATAAATTGGTAATTACCTGTTTGTTTAGGACGAACAACTCCTGTCCATTTAATCGAATAATTCGTTGCCGGCCATCCCGAAATATTGGGGGTGCCATTCATCCAATGAAAATCAATGATGGTATCTATTCTTGTGAATGATGGATTTCCGGAAAGGGATTGGGTATTTTGGTAATATTGCCCTGTTAATCCTTTAACGTTTGATGCGGCGGCTGAAAAAAATAATGAACTTGCTGCAGCCTCATAATAGGTTGGCATTCCGGCACTATAAACAATATTAACCGATGACCCGGCAAGTTGTTGAAGGCCTTGTAAAACGGGTATTACATTATAAGGCGTTGTATATGAACTTCCTCCTCCGGCTACATATTGATTCGCATTTGGTCCAATCACAGCTAGCTTTTTAATTTTGTTGATATTCAATGGCAGAATACTATCCTGATTTTTTAATAGTACAATTCCCTCTTCAGCTAATTTTAAAGCAATAGCACCATTTGCCGGGTTATTTGCCGGAATAGTGTTATCCAACTGTGCATGATCAAAAAACCCAAACCGGAACAAGATCCGCAGAATTCTTCTAACTTTATCATCAATAATACTTTGAGACAGAGTGCCATTATTTAGGTTCGAAGCCATAACTGCACTACTCATATACTCGGCACTTGGCATTTCGAGGTCCAGACCTCCGTTGGCAGCATCTATTCCGCTGTGGGTAGAACCCCAGTCTGACATTAATATTCCGTCAAATCTCCAATCTCCTTTTAAAATGTCTAAATTCAAATGTTTATTTTGAGTAGCATGAACGCCATTAATTAAATTATAACTGTTCATAACAGCACCTACCTTTCCATCCATAACGGCAGCTTTAAAAGCTGGAAGGTAAATTTCCTGAAGGGTACGCTCGTCAACATCCGAACTTACGTCATACCTGTTCCACTCCTGATTGTTACAGGCAAAATGTTTTATGGTTGCGACAACACCTTGGCTTTGGACTCCATTTACATAGGAAACTGCGTTTTGAGCAGATAAAAATGGATCTTCACCAAAATATTCAAAATTACGTCCGCACATTGGCGCTCTGTAAATATTGACACCGGGACCTAAAAGCAAATGATCTCCTCTGGCTCGTGCATCTTTTCCTAAAGCAATACCCAATTGATTTACCAAACCAATATTCCATGTGGAAGCCGACAGAATACCTGCAGGATAGGCTGTTGTTGGTCCATCGTTTCGCACTCCCACCGGGCCGTCTGACATTTTAAGAGCGGGTACACCTAACCGAGGGATGTCTCTTACATAAAACCCGTTGATGCCCCCAATGTAGTTCAGCTTTTCATCCAAAGTCATATATGAAAGTAAGTTTTCAACACGATCTTCAACCGAAGCATTGACGCTTTTATAGATTTGACAAAAAGTAATTTCTGGAATAAAAAGAAGTAAAAAAAATAAAGCTTTTTTGTACATTCCTTAAAAAGTTAAAATTAGTTTCGACCTTTATTTGCCCCTTTTTCATTAAGATCCAAGGGTTTAAAGATACTCAATTTCAAATTGTTTCTTAATGTGATTTGTCAAGTCAAAATTAGTATAGTATTTGAGTGCAACAAAATATACTGTTAGAATTGGTTTACTTTCAATTATTCAAGTGGATAGAATTTGAAAAACTTATCATTGAATGAAAATTGAGTATACTCCAATAATTATGATTTTTTAAAAAGAGCATTATTTAGAATAATTCTACATAGTGATGTTAAATTTGAAATTGGCTGGAAAATAGCATGAAAAAGACATTTGGCAAGGATATTTTGCCATAAAGACATGTTTTTAGCGGATTTATTAGCCATTTACCCCTGATAATCGTAGGTAAAATCTATTTGTGGCTTTTTTTAATTACATTTAATTCAAACTCAACATAATTGGTTGGTAAACGTTTTCTAAAAAATAAAATAATTTATTGAGGCATATCCCATTATTTGGCATTTACCTATTAATTGGCATATTTTAACCGGAAATTTCAACCATTTACCGATAATGTATGCTGAAAATTCTGACCTAATTCTAATTTTGTAATTCTTACTTATAAAACTAAACTTATGAAAAAGATTTTGTTAACATGCATTTCGGTCTTGTTGGGTATAGCAGCGATGGCACAAAGCACCGCTAACCTGAAAATGAATTTGGAGAAAAACAAAGTGTACAGAATTAAATCTACATCGGAGAGCACGCTTTCGCAAACTGTGAATGGAATGCTGCAAACCACGAATATAAAAACCAATTCTACCATAGCGATAAAAATGGTTGACGCTTCGGCTGATTTTCTTGTTGCTGAGGTACGTTTTGATACCATTGTAACCAATACAAATGCAATGGGGAAAAAAGTCAATATTAACTCCACCCGCGAAGGAAATATTAAATCAACAGAAATGGAAGATGTCATGTCATGCATCATGAACCGGTTAAGCAAAAGTGCGCTGTTTGTAAAAATGAACTATTCAGGTAAGGTGATTGAAATTGTGAATTCGAAAATGTTGTCTGAGGTAATTCTGAAAGATACAGCTGTTATTACTGGTGAAACGGCTTCTATAACAAAAATGCAGATAAAAAATACGGTTAATGATAAAGCCTTACGATCGATGGTTGAAATGTTTACCAACAATTTGCCAGGTAAACAGGTTGCCTCAGGCGATAAATGGGATGTTACCGCTACAATGAATTCCGGTGGAATGTCGCTTGACATATTAACCAACTATAACCTCGACGGAATCAAAGGCAATGCAGCAAAAATGACGGCAGAATCAACTATTAAAGCAACGGAGAATGCCGAACCCTTAGTTTATGGCCCGGCCAAAATTAACTATGGAGATTTAAAAGGTTCAGGAAAATCAAACATACTAATGGATACCCATACCGGATTGTTAACTGAAAATACCTCAAAGACCCATATAGCCGGTAATTTAAGCGTTAGCGTACAGGGTATGAATTTGACAATACCCATGGAAATGGATGGAGAAACAAAATTTGTTGCGTTACCGTAACTGGATAAATATATCATATGAGAAAATTGTTATTTTTATTGATATTCTTAGCCTCCGTTAGTGTGCAGGCACAAAATATAAGAGGTAAAGTGTTTATGGAGAAAGATAAATCGCCTGCACAATTTGCGTCTGTGGGATTGGTTCAATTGCCCGATTCATCTTTGGTTACCGGGGTTATAACTCTGACCGATGGTGGTTACCTGTTTGAAAAAGTAAAACCCGGTAATTATCACATAAAAGTCAATTTTCTGGGATGTACATCCGCAGGAAAAAATGTGACCGTTAATACTGGAAATGATGATTTGCTTGTGGATACTATTTATTTATCCGAAACATCAACTAACCTAAATGAAGTAACCGTACTAGGTGAGCGTCTGAAAGGTAAGGAACTGGTTGATCGTACGGTTTACGCTATTCCTCCACTTGTTGCCAGAACGTCAAACAATGGGTATGATATTCTAAAAAAAATACCACAGGTAAACGTTGATTTTCAAAATAATATAACTCTTAACGGTAGTAATAATTTTATTATCCAGGTTGACGGAAAACAACGCGACAAGGAATTTCTCGCAAAACTTCTTCCCGGAGATATTGAAAGCATTGAAATTGTCAGCAATCCTTCCGGTAAATACGAAGGTAACATTGATGGTGTGATCAATATTATTCTTAAAAAAGAAGCACGATATGGAATGAACGGGAATATTGGCATCACTATCAAACCGATTAAAAAGCTTACTACGAGCGCCACCGGGAGTCTCGACTATTCCCTTGGTAAAATAACATTATATTTAACGGCATTCACTTTTTCACAGAATCTCAATATCGCCTCATCCACTAATAACTATTTTAAGGCTATTGATTCCACCAGTAACATGGCAGGCAATGGCGGGATTAAAGTAACCAATTCATCGGTAAACACCGGATTTGATTATTATATAAACGATAAAAATAATTTGAGCTTTAATATCAGTTACAAGCCCATACATCAGGATGTAGATGTGCTAAGTGAATCATTTCTTTATAAAAACAATAATCCCGAGAATAAGATTACTTCACTCACAAATAATGGATTGCGCAGTGATGAAACGACGGCATCGTTGTTTTATAAAAAGACCTTCAAAAAGGCAATCCAGGAATTTACGGCCGATGTCAATTATTATTCATTTAGCTCAAATGAGGGAAATAACTTTACGAATACCAGATACATTTACAATACGGATATAAAAATCAATTCCCTAAACCGGCTGGAAGAAAATAAAAATAATCGTAATTATTTCTCCGCAAAATTGAATTATGTCCATCCAATTGGGCTATCAGCGAAAATTGAAACAGGGTATCAATTGTATTACCAGAATCTGAGTTATAACTTTCAAATCAATACCATTGAATCAAATAATCTATTTGATTATGCAGAGTTTCGTAATTCCATTTATGCAGGATTCACCTTTAATAAGAAAAAAATCGGTTTCCAAACCATGGTAAGGATTGAAAACAGCAATATTACAGCTGATTCGGTTACTTCACCGAAGTACTTTTGCGTATTGCCTTCCCTTAATCTTCAATATAAATTTTCGGCAACGCATAATTTAAAGTTTACCTATAACCGACGTATTAACCGACCTGGTATTTATGATATGTATCCATTTTGGAAAATATCGCAGAATAATGCTGTTACCCAGGGCAATCCCAATCTAAAACCGGACTATCGCGACCACCTTCAGCTAACCTATACCTGGAATTTTGGCAGTAATTATTTTTCACCGAATATTTATTACGAATATCTAACCAATAAAGTTGGGCAACGGTATCAGGTAATTAAATCACCCATCGACAGTGCCATAACCACATTTGCCAAACCATATAACCTGCTAAGCGGGTATGAATACGGGGGTGGTTTAAACGCTATGCTTTGGTTCGTAAATATCAATGCACGTATATTTAAAGGGCATTTCGACGAATATACGGGGCAATCCTTTGCCATCCCCGCGCGGGATTATTTCTCATACAGCATAACCAGTTATGCCTTTGCGCCGCTTGACAAGGCAAAAAAAACCACTGCATATGTATTTCTGAGTTATAATGGTGTAAACATCGATTCTTACACTAAAACATACAGCATTCCATTTTACGGATGCGGATTACAGAAACAAATCAAAGATCATAGTCTCGGAGTGTTCTTTTTACTACCTTTTTCAACTGATATAAAGTTGAGAAGAACTGAGACCGAAACACCGGCTTATCATGTCCAGACTATTCTCGGATTCGATGTTTCCTATTATATACAAGTTATGTATTCCTTTAAATTTAACAGGGGAAAGAATGTGAAAAAGCTCGACCGTAAGATTGAAGTAGAAAGCGACAGCAAAAGTCAGAGTATCGGGAAGTAAGGCAATAGTGTTGTCGTATATGTTAATGTCCTGATATAAATAATTAACTGATGTTGTGAAAGTTTTGCTATATTCATCAAAACCCACTAATTTTTCAGCTTTTATTATTTCTTTGACTGATTGAGGGTTCTTTCTAAAATAATAATGTGAGAAGTCTTCCTTAAAGTTATATTTACCTAAAATTTTAACAGTTTCATAATATGAAATTTATAATATATTTTGTTTCAATATTAATTTACAGCAATAGCTTTTTATTTGGACAAAATAATAACTCCCGAACATCAGATACGATCAAATTACAAGAGGTAATTATTACCGGTAACAGAATGCCCGTTGCGTTGAAAAGTAACCCGGGAGCAATTTCACTAGTTACAAATGAAATGCTTTTATCAATGCCTAAAACAATAGGTGTCGATGAAGCATTGCGATTGGTTCCCGGAGTTCGTGTAGATAACCAGCATGATGGCGAGCGTGTACATGTTTCAATTCGCGGACAAGGCATTCTAACAGAACGTGGGCTGCGGGGTATAGGCGTAATGATTGACGGTATACCCGTTAACGATCCTTCCGGTTTTGCTCCGGATTTGTATGATGTGGATTGGGGTACCATAAAAAAAATTGAGGTTTTACGAGGCCCAGCTACCGGATTATATGGGGGTGGAGGTGCTGCAGGGATATTAAATATGACTACAATGGATGGAGGTCCAAAACCAGTAGGAGGTGAAATAAGCCAGACAATAGGATCAAATGGTTTTGGAAAAACATTAATGCAAATGGATGGCTCCAAAGGTGTTACCGATTACCGGCTGAGTTATTCGAGAACAGGTGGTGATGGCTATCGTAACCATCAGGCTTTTTGGGGCAACAAGTTATATGAAAAAATTAATTTTAATCTTTCTCAAAAACTATCTATCACCCAAATTATCTCATATACCGGCTATTTTCAACAAAACCCTGAAGGGTTAAACCTTGAACAATTAATTAACCCCAGACAGGCCAATCCGGATGCTCGCCCGTTTAACGAATATCAAAAAACAAACCGTTTAACTTTAGGTATACATGGAACCTATAAAATTAGTGAAAAACAAGATTTCGAAGCTATGTCATTTCTTCGTAACTGGGATTACAAAGAAACCAGCAATACATACGCTGAGTATAGAACTATTAATAATCCGGGATTAAGCGCTCAATACAACTTGCATTTAGGCTCTAAAAAGGTTAAAAACCACTTTAGTATTGGCACCGATCTTAAATGGCAAAATATTAACATGTATAAACTGCAAAGTGCCAGTAATCCTAATAGAATTGAAAGTATTGATGAGTTCAATATTGAGACCGGCACTTTGCTGGCAAACCAAATCATTTATCAAAAAAGTATGGGATTATTTGCATTATACAAATTTGATTTAGGTAAATTTAGCTTAATAGGAAATGTTAGGTATGATGATATAAAAAATCAATTAACAGATAAAATGTTAGGTATTGATTCCGCTAAAACAATAAAAAGCTTTTCACAAACATCTTTCAGATTAGGATTAAGTTATAGCATTGCAGATGCCATCACTACCTATGCAAATTGGAGTCAGGGTTTTACACCCCCATCAACTGAAGAATTAGCCAGTAACCCAATAGGCTATTCCGGGTTTAATACCCATTTAATCCCTGCTACATCTAATTGTTATGAAATTGGCATCCGTGGGTTTTTTAATGATAAATTATATTACGAGATAACAGGTTTTAAAATGAATACAAAAAATGATTTCTTCCGTTTTAAACAAAGCGGCAGAGGAAATCAGGAAGTATTTTATGGAAATGCAGGAAATAGCAACCGGAATGGTATTGAAACGTCTGTTTCTTATAAGTTAACAAAAAACCTTAGTTTGCAACTCGCGTACACATTTGCTGATTACAAATATTCTTCAGCAACTATTGACCCAGTCTTTAGCGATCCTACTTATGTTTTAACCTTACCTCCTGCCAAAGGACAGTGGTTACCTAACTCACCAAAACACCAGCTTTATTCAGAGATTGTTTATTCAATAAACAAAAATTTTACGATAAGTATAAGTTCCGAATACCAGTCGAATTGGGCTATTTATACTGATGCAAAAGCATATAAGGGTGAATTGGACCCAACAATTTATCAGAATTGGCAAAAAGGTATTAAATTATATCATGCCCGCATTGCATATCATTTGAATATCTGGGGGTTGAAAGGAGAGTGTAGTATATTTGCGCGTAATTTCAGCGCGGCAAAATATATGGCCTTTACCGAGCCAGATCCCGATGGTAATGCCTACCAACCGGGACCAGGAAGGGAATTATTTGGAAATATTCGTTTAAAATTCTAACCGGCAAGAAATTAATACGCTTGTTAATCCAATTTTAATTGGACAGTTTAAAAATTTAATAATTTTTAGCTTTTATACCTGTCATTGATTTGTAAATACTATCAATTCTTTAACTTACCTATAATCAGAATATAAAGAGTCAGCCCCCCGCTAACCGAAGTGTTTAGCAATAATGAAAGACCGAGCTACTCGGCGAATGTCTTTGACTTCGTCGAGCTAAGTTGCGGTCTCCTCACTGCAAATACAAATACCTTTTTTGCTACTTATAGGATTAAAATGGAAAACAAATTTTTAAAGCATTAAGCTGAGCAACGGTGTAGGCTTTTTTTACATGTTTATTACTTTTATAATAAATTCAGAATTTTAACAGGCGATAATTTAGCGCAAATTCACGAGGTCACCTCAATATCTCCATCCCCCCTTTTCTCTTTTTTTCTTGTCTTTTTCAATTTTTCTTTTATATTCTTCCCATACCTTTTTTTGTTTTTCTTTAGCATGGCTTTTAATTTCGCTTTCGGTGATATCCTGGCTGCTAAAAATGTTGCTTACAGGTTTCCATTCCTCGCCGCACAGTATAAGTAAATCCGGATTAAGCAGGTAATGTCCCCTGTCTATTCTTTTGAATATTTTTTTGTTGTATGGATTATTACTATTCACCTCATGTTTTGCAAGCAACGATAATAAATAATCGCGTTTTTTGCGGTATTTTGGAATGACTGCTTCCGAAAAATGTTGAATATTTTCAATAATATCATCAATTCTAATTCCCAACGCTTGGTAAACAATTTTTTTCTGGAGAATGATATTCTGAACAGCAATAAATAAATTAATGAGCAGGTATTCAATTTTATAGGAATCTACTTTTATTAAATGCCCATCTGCCTGTATTTTCAAAGAATCGGAAAGTAAAAGCGGATACATTTTGCCCAGCTTGTTCTTTGCATAGTCAGGTAACACAAATGCCTGTTCAAGTGCAATTTGAATAGGTGTTTTGCTGAATGTGTCAAATAAAGCAGGGTTAGCTCCATTGTTGAGAAGTGTTTGTGCAATGTTACATGATCCCGAAAAAGCAGATGCATGCAATGGGGTAAAATTATGTACATCGCGGTAATCGATACCATATTTGTTAATGAGTGGAATAATCATTTTCACATTGTCGTCCTTAAAAAACTGGTAGTACTTACGAAAAATCGATCCCCGTTCGACCTGAATGTTTGCTGCACGTTTGTAATTTAAATTGGCAAGCTGTTCCATAACAATATACTGATTATGTATAAGTGCAAAATCGAAAAGCTTGTCTTTAGCCTTTTTATTAAAGTTTTGAGGATCGAGAGCCTCTTTTTTAACGGCTTGGTACAATTCCAAAGTCATAGATTCCCAGTTTGGCTTTTCCACAGTAAGGATGTTCTTACGGATAGCTTCGGCCTGCTCGGTTTTGCCCTGCATTTCCAGTCGCCTGGCTTCGCGTTTCCAATCATCGGCCGAGGAAACTTCCTCCTTAATGTCGCTGGTAGCGGCATCTTCGGAAATACCTGATAATTTTACAAGCTTATGCCCTTTAGCCTGTTCAATAATGTACACGTTTGTCACAGCGCGTGTTACAGCCACATAAAGCGAGTTGATGTAAAACTTATACACATCCAGCGACTTATCGGTTTTATCCCTGCCACGTGCATAAGCAAGCTCATCAACCAACAAATCGTTAGGCGTTACACCTTCGCAAATGGCATTATATTCGGCCTTGTTATCAGAAATAAAGTTGTACAGGATAATATTTTCGTATTCCAGTCCTTTCGACTCCTGTACCGAAAATATAAGCGGCGATTGAAAAAAGTTTTTGGCTTTAGCCTTATCCTCATTTCGTAGTACCAATATAGCGTATTTAACCGAAAGGCGAGTTTTTCGTGCAAGGTCGGCCACAGCATTGCCCTTGTCTTCAATAAAAAGCACATCGCCTGTAGTTTCGGAAACTGTTTGCACAAGATAATTGCTCTCCTTGTCGATAGACCCGAAACGTGCATATTTAATTTTCAGTAAACGATTGGCCAGATTGGAAATGTTTTGGCTATTTCGGTAATTGGTATGCAATATTTTAATTTCATTACCTTTCATATCGCTCTGGTAGAGCATGGTTTTGAGGTGCGACCAGGAAAAAAAGTTGGGGTACACAACCTGGTTGGAATCGCCACAAAGCATAAAATTGGTTGGCTTTTTCAGTGATTTGAGGACAATATGCAACTGAATATTGGTAAGGTCTTGTACCTCATCAACAACAATAAAATCGTAAACGGGCAAAGAATGAGCCAGCCATTGGTGGGAAAGTATGTTTATATCGTAATAATTATTTTCACGAAGGTAACTCAGATATTTTTCGAACAATTGATATACCACTTCACGTTCGGCGGCAAGAAAAATGGATTGTTTTACTCCCAACGCCATATAATCCTCATAGGAAAGATATTCCTTGTTAATGTCCGGCCCGGTTATTACCCCCCGGAATTCCTCGAAAACTTTATGAGCCTCTTTTAATTTGGAAGCCTGTTTGTATCTTGTAAACCATGTTTCAAAGGTTTTAAAGTCAAGCTCTTTTCCGTTGGGCATATGCAATGTTTCGATATATTCCCTGTACGAAAGGAAATCAATTTCGAGATTATCGTTTTCGTAGTTATTGGAATAAAACAGCCGGGCTGAGTTTTCGGCAAGGTATGGCGAGAGGGTAATGTATAGTATTTTTCCGGTAAGCAATTTTATTTTTTCGAGCGTAAGAGCTGTTTTTCCGCTCCCGGCCGACCCAATAATTATTTGAGGTAGCGATAATCCGAGTATTTCGTTCTGATCATCATCGAACGATAATACTTTGTCCAATAAATGGAAATAACGGGAACGCTTGTTCAAATATAGTAATGGCATTAATTCTTCGGAAGGTATTTCTAAAGGGGCTTTAACCGGAACCAATTTGGCTTCGTCTATTTCAACACCTCGAAGAAAGCGTGACTTGTCGTACTCGTGGTTAAAAATGATTTCGAGTACCAGCAAACAGGTTTGATTATTGTATCGACACATCTTAAACAACAAACGGTTCTCGTAGTCGAGTTTTGCCCTGAAGTAACCAGTACCTGACATTTTTTTTACCTCGGACGATGCAAAATCGCCCCTGGAAAGCTGCTCCAGCGTTTTGTCAAATTGTTTTCGGACTTTTCCTGGTTTTATATCGTTATAGCTATATATTTCAAGCATTTATAAAATTCGTTTGAGTAATTTATAAGTTTTCAGAAAAAAAGTAAAATTAACTCATCCGAATACACCAACAAAAAATTTAGCAATAAACTGCACTCATTTTATCAAAACCTACGCTGGTTTTGTTTATCTGCCGCAAAGTGCCATATTTGTTAGCTTTCTTTTTTAAACCCTGCGTTTTCTATTGCCTCTATAATGCAGGCTTCCGGCCTGTAATTTACACTTATCCCTTGCTCAGCGCAATGTTCGAAGTAGCTCCGGCCTTTATTGCTGTGCAATACACTCAGAAATAGGACTTACTAACGATGCAAAAAAACAGCTTATGCGGCTTTTCATTTAACAGAAGAAAACAAAAAGAAACCGAAGAACAAAAACTTTCTATACCGGCTATAATTAGAATATTTAAAATAAGCCGGTCAATATATGACAGTTATCTGAATTTTGCAAAAACTTATTTAAATGATTTGATTGAAAGCAAAGGAAGTATAAAAAAGAAAGTAATCGTAGTTGTAAATAGGCTTTTAATATCATATATTAGCATCGTATTTTAAAATCACATGTTATGAAAGTGACAGCTATAATTCCTGATGAAATAGTACATGACATTCAGGAATACACGGAAGGGAAAAATGTTACTGATAGTCTTATTAAAGCCCTTGAAGACTGGCTTTATATAAAACGAATTCAGAAACTTAATCATATTGTAAGGAAAGACCCTTTACAATTTGTAGATGGTTTTAATGTTGAATCGTTACGTAATTTAAGATAAATATGGTTTTAATTGATTCAAATATATGGATAGAATTCTTAAAGTCTAAGCCTAATTTTATAAAAGAGGTAGAACTTTTACTAGAAAGTAAACAGGTAATAACTATAGAACCAATTTTTTCAGAACTTTTGTATGGTACAAGAAGCGACAAAGAGAAAAATATAATTTTGTCTTATTGGAAAGTTTTACCAAAAATAAAGTTTAACGAAGGTTCTCTTCTCGAAGCTGCCGACTTTGCTAATAAAAGTAATTATCATCATTTAGGTATTGGCTTAATGCATTCAATTTTAATCAAATCAACCATTTCTAGTAAATGCCTGATATGGACTTTAGATAAAAAAATCATAGCTAACATAGACAAGAAATTATTATACGAAATGCAAACAATCTTATAAAACGCAGAAAACATGCTGTAAATAAATATAGTTAATCAATCATGGAATGGAATATGATGAAAAATATCTCTTATAAACATCACTTTACACTTCCATCCAGCCTTTCTATTTCCTGCATCAGATACATACTCACCCGATAGTCATATTCTACCCCACCTGTTAAATTTTTTGGCATCGATTGGTAATAGGTAATGTTTTCGGTCGTTACCACCTTTAGTTTTTTCAATAATTCTCTCCCCTTGCTTGTTTCTCCGGCACGAAGGTATAAATCTGCTATGCCTATCACATTGTAATCAAATGCAATCCGTTCGTTTGGCAACATATTAGTGATTTTATCCAAAACAGCAATAGCTTTTTCCTTTTTTCCTTCCAATAACAAGGCCCCGGCTAAACGAACAAACTTGCCCCTTAACCCGACAACAGATACCGTGGTTATATGCGTCCAATCAAGATATACCTTTAAGTTTGCCAACGATGTATAAGTAAACTTATTCATCAGTTTGTTAAAAAGAGATTCTGTATCGATATACCCAACATCGGAATAATCCTGAGAATCAGTTTTTTTAGAGATCAGTTTATAGGCATATCCGTCGAGTTGAAGGTATTTGTCCAATCCAAGGCTCATTGGCTCCTGCACTGAGGCAAAATACACCGGACGTTCCCAACGGTTAGTGGCAATGATATCGAGCATCACCAACTGATCCATTCGCAGGTATGATCCTTTTAAATTTATATTTATTACTGAGTCGGCAGGCTGAGCGTCTTTAGGATTAGATGATAACACCAGTCTCCGTGAGGGTATAAAATTGGAAACATCTGATAAACGACCATTCAGCTCTATCTTTGACCGGGGATCCTCGCTCCCAACAAAATCAAGCATGGCCAACAAATCGATGGTCGAATCGATTCGCTCAACAATTGGAAGATAAGTCCGTTTTCCTCCTACAAATTTATTGTCAGTGAGACTCATCTTCAATCCCTGATTAAAGTATTTTTGGCTATGCATCTGATGAACATACCAGTTGGCCGATAAATACGGGAGAAGTACAATCTGAATATCGCGCCTGATACCTTCCACTTCCTGGGCATACCAAAGTGGGTAGGTATCGTTGTCGGCATTGGTAAAAAGAATGGCATTGGGCTCGCATGATTCGAGATAATTTTTCGAATATTCGAGCGCATGGTATCGCCCCGAGCGGTCGTGATTATCCCAATTTTGTAATCCCATAAGCACAGGTACACTAATGGATGCGACAACAGCCATGGTTATTGCCACCGATTTATTCTTCACCCATCGTTCTAGCAATTGTGATAAGGCTATTACTCCAATTCCGATCCAAATGCTAAAAACATAAAACGATGCCACCGATACATAATCGCGTTCACGCGGAGTTGATGGTATTTCGTTAAGAAAAATGGTAATAGCAATTCCTGTAAAGAAGAACAGTAAAGCCAACACAATAAAGTTTCTGAGATCGTTTTTATAGTGATAATATAATCCTATCAGCCCCAGAAGTAAAGGAAGAAAATAATATACGTTTCGTCCACGGTTGTTTTTTAGTGAGGTCGGCAACTTTTCCTGGGGCCCAAGTCGGGCATTGTCCACAATTGGAATACCGCTAATCCAGTTACCGTTCATCACATTTCCATGACCCTGGATGTCGTTCTGTCGACCCACAAAATTCCACATAAAATAGCGAAAGTACATAAAGCCAAGCTGATACCGAAAGAAATATGTGAGGTTTTCAGCAAATGTCGGTAATAAAATCTGCTCCTGTTTTCCATCGGGCGTTTGCCGCAAATAGAGCTTTCCTTTAAAATCACACCATTGTTTGTAAGCTTTCACAAGTTCGGGATTGTTGTCGGGCATCCTTGGGAAAAGCATCAATGTATTGTTGTCATAATACATCTCGGGAGTATTCAAAGGGAAAGACACATATTTTCCGTTGGATCGCTCATAACTCAACCTGTCTTTTGTATCAACAAGCGGTGAGGCAAATGATGGTCCGTAAAATAGAGGCCGGCTTCCGTATTGTTCGCGGTTCAGGTAGTTACCCAAAGCAAATGGATCTTCGGGGTTTGACATGTCCACCGGTGGATTGTCGTTAGACCGGATAACAATTACGCCATAGGTTGAGAGCCCAATAATAATAAGCGATACATATACCAGGGTATTGTATATCCATACCTTTTTTCTTTGATATGAAAAATACAGACCAAGTACGATGACAATAATAATTAAAGTACCTCCAACCAGATATCCAGAATTATATGGAAATCCTAAACTGTTAACCATCAGGAATTCAATCCATGAAATGAATTTTGGAATACCAGGAATGATTCCAAAGAGAATTGAGGCCAAAATAACAATTGAAATTGCAATGGCTTTGATGGTGTTTTTCCAGGTAATGGAAAAGTTTTTAAGGTAATAAAGAACAATAATGGAAGGCAGAGCCAACAAATTTAATAAATGCAAACCTGCAGCAAGACCAATCAGGTAAGCAATAAACATCAGCCAACGATCGCCATTAGGTTTATTCGACGCCTCTTCCCATTTAAGGATACACCAGAAAACCAGAGCAATAAATAGTGATGAATAAGCGTATACTTCGGCTTCAACCGCCGAAAACCAAAAAGAATCGGACACGGCATAAGCCATAGCTCCGATAAATGCCGAGCATAGAATAAGTATTTTTTGTGAGTTCGATTCCAACCAGGACATCTGCAATAACTTACGACCAAACCATGTGATGGTCCAGAACATAAACATGATGGTTAAGGCACTGGCAATTCCGGCCATACCGTTGACCATAATTGCAATTTTGCTATGATCGGATCCGGCAAGCAATGCTGCCATACGACCCAAAAGCATAAAAACAGGAGCTCCCGGAGGATGGCTTACCTCAAGATTTGTGGCACACGAGAGAAACTCACCACAGTCCCAAAAACTCACGCTTGGTTCAAGAGTGGACAAATAAATAAATGCCGACAACAGAAAGGTCAATATACCAGCCAGATTGTTCCAGAGTTTGAAGTTTATTGGTTTTTTCATGTGTGTTTTTTCCTTATCAGTACACCAAAAAATAAAAAGGTTCATAAAAACCAAACATGCAACGCAAGTTTTTTAAACAATCGTTGTCTTATAAAAAACATTGGAAACAGTAATTTAAACAAACTATTACACAGATGAAAAGACCCGTATTTCTATTGTTGCTTACATTTCTTTTATTTGGATCAATTGGCTCAATAAAAGCACAAAATGCTAAAATAACCGGCAAGGTTGTTGAAAAAATAAGCCAACAACCGATGACAGGAGTTAATGTTGTTTTAAGTGAAGTTAAGGATTCAACAAAAAAGGTTTTCGCTGTAACCGATAAAACAGGTGGTTTTGCATTTACAGGTTTAAAAGTACAATCATACAAATTAAAAACTATTTACCTTGGCTATGTGGGGCTAGCACAACTTATTGAATTAAAAGGCAAAACTTTAGATATAGGCGCTATTTCGATGGAAGAAAAAGCAAAAGAAATTAATGAAGTGGTTGTTATAAGAGACGCTCCGCCAGCAGTTCAAAAAGGAGATACAACCGAAATGAGCTCCAACGCTTACAAAACCAATCGCGATGCCAGCGCCGAAGATTTGGTAAAAAAAATGCCTGGTATCACAATAGAAAATGGGACTGTAAAAGCTCATGGAGAGGATGTTAAAAAGGTATTAATTGATGGTAAGCAGTTCTTTGGTGACGATCCATCAGTTGCATTAAAGAATCTTCCGGCCGATGTTATTGAAAAAGTTCAGGTTTTTAATAAACTAAGTGATCAAGCCGAGCTCACAGGTTTTGACGATGGAAATTCGTCCAAAACCATAAACATCATAACCAAACAAAATCGAAGAACCGGCAAATTTGGTAAGTTTACCGGTGGTACCGATTTTCAGGACAAAAACCTCCTTGCCGGGACGCTTAACCTTTTTAAAGGACAACGTCGCATCACCCTTATTGGCCTTGACAACGATATAAACCAACAGAACTTCTCTGCTCAGGATTTAATTGGATCAACCGGTGGTGGTGGTGGGCGTGGTGGACGCGGTGGCGGTGGCTTTTCAGGAGCCACTTCGGGTATTACTACCACAAAGTCATTAGGCGCAAACTATACCGATACCTGGGGTAAAAAAATCAATATCAACGCAAGTTATTTTTACAATACCAGCAAAAACATATTGGATCAGGTTTCCAACACAGAAAACTTTCAGTCGCTATATAAATACGTTTATGATAGCACGAATTCCGTTACAAAAAACTACAATCATCGATTTAATGTCAGATTTGAATATGCTATCGATTCGTTGAATTCGTTAATAATCACCCCACGATTAAGTTTTCAAACCAATAATTCGAGCAATCTTTTAAACGAACTCAGAACTGTAAATGATAACACCTCAACGTTTATGCGTAATTTAAACTTAACAGACGCAAATGCCTATAACTTTTCAAACGATTTGGTTTTCAGACACAAGTTTATAAAACCTGGTCGTACATTTTCTGTCGGTATCACTACTTCTGCTAATAACAGGGATTCTAAAAATACATCAGAGGCAACCACCAATTTAATTCCTGACAATCAATTGACAAGCGGCCTTTCCAATGGCTATTCCCTTTCATCAAATATTTCGTATACTGAACCCATGGGCAAATTGAATCTGCTTCAGATTAATTATAATACTTCCTATTCATTTAATGATATTGACAGGGAAACCTTCCGTACCGCAGTTTCTGATATAATCCCTAAACGCCTTGATTCCCTTTCGAATGTCTACAACAACGATTATATTACCAATCGTGGAGGTTTAGCTTATCTGATTAAAAACTCCAAAGGCAGCCTGAATGCATCCGTAGGTGTTGATTACCAAAGAGCCGATCTTAAGGGCAACCTGTTCGTCCCTGTTGGAGACGTTATTAGGAAAACCTTCGATAACTACCTACCCAATTTAATGCTGAACTATAAATTTTCGTCAACCAACTCGATTCGTGTTTTTTATCGAACATCAACAAATGCCCCTTCTATTTCTCAATTGCAAAATGTAACTGATAATTCCAATCGCTTATCATTAAGCACTGGCAACCCCTCTCTTAAACAGGAGTATAATCATAATCTGGTTACACGGTATTCATTTGCCAATCCAACAAAAGGTACTAACTTTTTTTCCTTTGTGTCTGCTGGTTATACCATGGATAATATTGGCTATAAAACCATTTATGCACAGAAAGACACTCTGAATCTTCCGCAATATAATGTTAAGCTCAATCCGGGAGCCCAACTTTCTGTGCCGGTAAACATGGATTATGCATGGAATATGCGCTCGTTTTTTTCGTATGGTATCCTTATAAAACCCATTAAATGCAACGTGAATATCCTAACGGGCTTTAATTTTTCTCAATCGCCCGGATATATTGATACCTTATTAAACCGATCAAATTCCTACACCATTACTAACGGATTAGTACTTAGCAGCAACATCAGCGAAAAAATAGATTTTTCAGTTTCATATACATCCAATTACAGTATTGTGAACAATTCAGTGATGGCTCCCACCATCAGCAATACTAAATATTGGTATCAATCCACCAGCGCAAAAGTTAATTGGATTTTTTGGAAAGGATTTTTATTACAGAGCGATGTGGTGGGGCAGTTTAACCGTGGATTAGCCGACAGCTACAATCAAAACTATATTGTTTGGAACGGAAGCTTCGGAAAAAAGCTCTTTAAAAATCAAGCAGGAGAGCTTAAAATGAGTGTTTTTGATATCCTTAAGCAAAATAAAAACATTAGCCGCACAGTCACTGCCATTAATATTACTGATACACGAACCAACACATTTCCAAGGTATTTTCTGGTTGTATTCACCTATAATTTACGAAGCTATAACGGCATGAAACCACCTACGGATAATCACGATCATGGCCCGGGACAAGGTCCAGGCCCGGGAGGTTTCAGAGGTGGTGATGACAGAGGCGGGCATTGAATTTCTTAGTTTCATTATCAATATGCCCGTCGATCCTTACCTTCTACGTAATTTATAAATGAGGTGTTAGATACCTTATTACCACCTGGAGTTGGATAGTCGCCGGTAAAATACCAATCACCCAAATCGTTTGGAATAGCTTGGTGCAGGTTTTCAACAGTTTGATAAATTACCTCAACTTCTGCTTTGGTCTCAGGTGTGCGAAGCATTGCAGCAATTTTTTTCGATATCTCTTCGGGGGTGAAAGGAGCATAAATAGCTTTTACCTGGTTCTTTATCTGGCTTTTAGGAAGTTCCATATTTTCCTTGCAACGCTTATAAACTTCGTTAATAACATGCAATTTTCCGGTTTCTTTTAAAAGTGAAATTGCTGCCTGAAAAGCAATAAAATCGCTAAGTTTAGCCATATCGATACCGTAGCAATCGGGGTAACGAATTTGCGGTGATGAAGAAACAATGATAATTTTCCGTGGATTAAGCCGGTCAAGAATTTTTATGATGCTATGCTTTAAGGTTGTGCCACGCACAATGGAGTCGTCAATAACCACCAGATTGTCAGTATCTTTTTTAACCGTATCGTAGGTGATATCATACACGTGACCTACCATGTTATTGCGACCTTTGTCCTGCGAAATAAACGTGCGGAGCTTGGCATCCTTGATGGCTACTTTCTCAACCCTGAAATTATCGTTCATAATTGTATCAAGTAACCCGGGTGTAAGATTAGGGCCTGCCTCAAGAATTCGTTTCTTCTTTCGTTCATTCATGTAATCTTCCATGCCCTTTATCATGCCATAAAAAGCCGTTTCGGCAGTATTAGGAATGAATGAAAAAACCGTATTTTCCAAATCATAATTCACAGCCTTCAGAATGTCGGGAATCAGAAGTTCACCGAGCTTTTTACGTTCACGATAAATATCACAATCACTACCACGCGAAAAATAAATGCGTTCGAACGAACACGACTTGCGTTGCTGCGATTCGCGAACCTGTTCTTCCGACACTTGACCGTTTTTTTTAACAATAAAGGCATGTCCCGGTTTTAATTCCTTAATATCAGAAGATTTTAAGTTGAATGCGGTCTGTATAACCGGACGTTCGGAAGCCACCACGGCTACTTCATCATCAAAATAATAAAACGCGGGACGAATTCCCCATGGATCGCGGCATACAAAAGAATCGCCATGCCCAATAACTCCGGCAATAGCATATCCCCCATCCCACCGTTTGCTCGATTCTTTCAATATAGACTTAACGTCCATGTTTTCGGCAATCAACTTGGTGATCTCAATATTTTCCTTGTTTTCAACTTTAAACTTGTCAAACAGTTTTTGAACCTCCCTATCAAGAAAATGGCCAACATTTTCAAGTATGGTAACTGTATCAGAAAAATCTTTGGGGTGTTGTCCGAGGTTTATAAGAATTTCGAAAAGTTCGTCAACATTGGTTAGGTTGAAATTCCCTGCCATTATAAGATTACGGGTTTTCCAGTTATTGACCCGTAAAACGGGATGAACATTATTGATGGTGTTATTACCAAATGTTCCGTACCGTAAATGTCCAAGATAAATTTCGCCTGCAAAGGGCAGATATTGTTTGGATGCATATGGATCATCAATAATCCCCGGATGATCCTTTTTGATATCATCAAAGTCCTTGTTAATCTTACGAAAAACATGATCGATGGAATTATCTTCAATGGATCGATGCCGATGGATGAATTCTCTGCCTGGTTCTGAATCTAATTTCAAGCAAGCCACGCCAGCTCCATCCTGACCTCGATTACGTTGTTTTTCCATCAACAGGTAAAGCTTTTGCAAGCCATACATCCATGTTCCGTATTTTAATTGATAATATTCCAGCGGCTTTAATAGCCTTACCATTGCGATACCACAATCATGCTGCAACTCATCACTCATGTATTCCTTCTTATTTTAAAGTTTTGAATAATCAATATTTGCTGAAACGATAAAAGCATTGGGGAAAAATATCTCAATTTGCTTTTTCATGCGGAAGGCATCAGGTATTGTTCGGAAATCCCCTACATAAATTTTCCAGTAAGGAGCCTCGTATTTTGGATAAGGTTCAATGTCAGGGAAATTACTCATGAATTTCGATTTTACTTCGCGCGTCCGTTTATCTGCTCCTTGCTTAGCATCTGAAAAAATCCAGATACGATACCCGGGAATAGTTCTTTTATGCGGATTATTATCGATATATCGGGCAATAAGATTGTCAATTTTTTTATCCTGAACAATCTGAACTTGACCCTTTCCACTCTCGGATTGTTGTAGCGATTTGATAATAAGATGCTGGTTATATGACGATGTGGTTTGCGAAAAGAGATATGAAGTAGCAAAAATCAATAAAATACAGAAGGTTAAGAGACGGTTCATCGCGCAAGAATATCTTCGTTTTTCCGGTGCAAAATTAATCAAAATTTTAAACGAATGGGATATTCCCAAACTTTCCCTTATCGTGTCAATTTATAGTCTTCTATTTCAATAGTTTTAAAATACAAAAAAGATTGAACTTTTATTTTTCCCGATAAACGGATGTCCGCATTATTTCCCTGCACCAATTGATAGGCCGAAGCCAATCCACCTGTTAAATTCGTTATTTCCACCACTATTTTAACATTGTAATCTTTTGCAGATTTCGCTGAAATAACCAAATTTTCCATCTGCTTAATTTTGCCAACCTCATTATTGTTAACAAAAACTTTCAGATCGCCACTCTTAATTTTTAACCTGTACGGATTAGGATTTTCGATAGGCACAGTAATTTGAAGGGTAATCAGGTTATTATTCAAACCTTTCATTTGAACGTTTTTGATCTCTCCTATCTTCAATTCCTCAAGTTTTACACAACCCATCATTGAAATTGCCATCAGAAATGCAACAACAATGCTAATAATTTTGAAAGTCTTCATTTTATGTATTATTTTTAAAGTCGTAAAAATAAGTTTGTTATAAGACATTTAATACTTGGCACTCAGTACTCAATTTTTTTAATTTGCAACTGCAATATTAATGCTTAATTTTCGGCATCAAATATTATTTCGACGACTAAGTGATTAATAAATTACACAAAATAGATTTGAATCATTTCCTAAAATTGAATTTTATGAATAGAAACGCTTCCGCCCTGATAATTATTTTAGTCCTTGCTCTTTTTTCGTGCAAACCGAAAACAAATACTTCCAACTTAACATCATCACTGCAAATGAATATCATTGATTCTCTAACCGTAAAAGCGGCCTCAGATTCACTAAGGGCGAAGTATCCCAATGCCAACACAAACGATATTACTGCCGGGGTAAAACAAGTTGCCCGCTTTTGGATGTCGACCGACGGAACAACCATTGAGTTTGTGAAATTCTGCACCGGAAATTATTTAGCAACAGAAGCTGAAAAACTTGTTACTTTCGAAAAAATTTCACGTAACATGGAGGTTCTGAATGGATATTATAATAAAATATCATTGTCTCTTAAAGAACCACTTCACCTTACCGGTGGCGATATAACTACTGTTGATCAGATGTTTGGCGGTTACGAGCCGTCGAGTCATTTAGGTGATGATTTCATCAAGAATAAGATCGCCTTTTTTGTTCTTTTGAATTACAAATTTTATAGTTTGCCTGAGAAAACAGAGTTGAGTTCGAAGTGGACACGGCAACAATGGGCATTAGCGCGTCTGGGCGAGCTATGCAAATCGCGTATTCCGGGAGAGCTACTTCTTACTTATGGAGATGTGGTTACCAAGGCTGATACCTATATTTCGGAATACAATATTTTTATGGGAAATCTTATCAACGCGAAGCACGAAAAGCTATTCCCTGCCGATATGAAACTAATTACCCATTGGGGTCTGCGCGACGAGCTAAAGTCAAACTACAAAGCTGATCGTGGATTGGAAAAGCAACGGATAATTTATGCCGTGATGAATCATATCATCAACCAGGATATTCCCAGTGAGGTTATTAATTCGGGAAAATACCAGTGGAATCCGTTTATCAATAAAATATATGACAATCAAAAGGAAGTGGCAATTAACCCGGAACCAAATACACGTTACGAATGGTTGCTCAACAACTTTAAAGCGTTAAAGGCAATGGATGCTTACAATCCATTTTTTCCCACCTATATCAAAGCTCAATTCGAGAGCAATATGGAAATTCCTCAACCCGATGTTGAGAAACTTTTCGTGGAATTGGTCAGTTCCCCTGAGGTAAAAAAAGTAGCTTCCCTCATTGAAAAACGTTTGGGACGCAAGCTGGAGCCATTCGATATCTGGTATGATGGTTTCAAGGCTCGCGGTAACGTGAATACAGCTGAACTTGACAAAACCACACGAAAGAAATACCCTAATGCTGAAGCATTTGAACGCGACATACCTAACCTACTTTTAAATCTTGGCTTTAAAGCAGATAAAGCTTCGTTCATAGCCTCAAAGATTCAGGTAGATGCGGCTCGTGGATCCGGACATGCCTGGGGCTCACAAATGAAGGGCGACAAAGCACATCTTCGTACACGAATTGGTAAGGATGGGATGGATTATAAGGGCTTTAATATTGCCGTACACGAATTTGGCCATTGTGTGGAGCAAACTCTTACGCTGTACGATATAGATTATTACTTGCTTAACGGAGTGCCGAACACCGCATTTACCGAAGCCCTGGCCTTTATCTTTCAGAAACGCGATTTGGAACTTTTAGGCATAAAAGACAACAATCCACTAAAATCCGATCTTATGGCATTGGATATATTCTGGTCGAACTACGAGATTATGGGTGTTTCAATGGTTGACATGAATGTTTGGAAATGGCTCTATCAACATCAGGATGCTACCAAAGAACAGCTGAAAGAAGCTGTGATTATAATTGCTAAAGACATTTGGAACAAATATTATGCAGAAATTTTTGGAGTAAAAGATCAATCGATACTAGCAGTATACTCGCACATGATCGATAACCCGCTATATCTTTCGGCGTATCCGATTGGACACCTCATCGATTTCCAGATTGAAAAAGCTATTGAAGGAAAGAATTTTGCCGACGAGGTAATGCGTATCTATAGCCATGGACGTATTATTCCGCAGGTGTGGCTGAAGGAAAATCTGGGTCAGGAACTATCCGACAAACCGCTGCTCGAAGCTGTTGATAGGGCTTTAAACAAAGTGAAATAGACACAAAAACACGAAGTTTTAGTAATAACTAAACTTCGTGTTTTTGTTTTCAAATATCTATTTAAAATCGATTGTCAATTCGTTAACCGATTTAGGATTAAACGGAGTAAGCAGTTTGATGCGGCTTGCAAGAGCATCGTATTTTGCATCAGGCGATTTGCCTGCCTGGATAAATCCAGCATTGTCGAAATAACCAGGTGCATCAGCATTCTGCAGATATTTTGAAAGTTCGGTGGAATCAATGTGAAATTTTGTAACATCGAAATACCATTTGTTAATCTGTATGGTGAGAACATTCTTAATAGAATAATCGTCGAGCAAAACCTTACGGGTACTGTTATCCAATGTGCTTGGAGGAAGTCCAACCTCAGCAACACCAATGTTTTCGGTACTTAATCCTGAAGCGGTAAAGGCCCAGTCGAACCCAGTGCTTTCGGTGAAGAATTTAGCGTTTGGATGATCTGAATTTCCAAGTACATCCACGTTATTCCCTTTTTTACCTACAAACATCTTAAGGGAATGAAGGGCAAACTGGTCGATACGGGCATCGGGCAATGGTAAGTTGGCTATGTCAACAATCATGTGCGAATCATAATCATTAGTAGCTATTTCTGAGTATTCGATGCGGAATGTGGCATCGAGTGATGCTTTGTTTTTGTCCCTGTCGATATGGTAAGGACGAATTATTGCAATACCCTCAATTGGTGTTGGGTTCCAGAGTATCTGCATGGCCTTGCCTCCATCAACTTCGCCTTCAGATGCTGCATCGGTAATGGTTAACATGTATCTCCAGGTACGGCCGTTGTATTCAATGTTTTCTTTTACTACCAGATTTTTAACGCGATTGTCGTCGTTGCTTTGGTAGCTAAGCACCATGGGGCGGTCGATATGATACAATGCAATGGCTCCGATAATTTTTTCAACAATGTCGCCTGCTCCTTTGCCAACAGCAATAAAGGTTTTAAGGTTTTGGTAAATGGCATTGCCTTTTATTGTATCGGCATTGGTTGCTAAAGCTGATTTTGTTGTTGTAGAGGTGCTGCTTAACGAAGCCGGGATTTCTACTTTAAAACGTGCAGGAAGGATTCCGGTGTCGGATTGGGTACTATTAGGTTCGTTCTTTTGGCAACTTTGAATAAATAAAGTTACTACGATAAGTGATACTGAGAAAATGATACGTAAATTTTTCATGATACTTTTATTTTTTATGGTTATTAAATTTCTGTTCTTATGAACCGTTTTCACCAATATCACACAGAAAATATAAAGTACCCTGATGCGACATGAAAGTTTTTTAAAGTTTTTTTTGAATGACCATATTTATTGCATCCACACAATAAATTATTCGTGCATTCGTGGCTTTTATTTAAAATAACGTATGCGTTTATAAAGAAGGTAAGGCATTAGTATATTAACGCGTAAAATAACACAATTCCGAACTCAGGTAAAAGTTGCAAAAAGGTCATAAATTTCTTAATCCCATCTTAATATCATCTTAATTCAAAATTAATTAAATTCTTCATTCGCTTGTCTATTTTTGGATAAAATTAAGTTGTTCAAAGACGCTGCCCAAACAATTACCAAAAGTCTTTGAGAAGTACAAACCCATTTAAAATTCAAAATTATGACAGCCATTGAATTTAATCACCAACTGCTATCCCTCGAAGATAAATTAAAGCGTTTTGCATATACTTTAACTTATAACAAAGAGGTTGCAAAAGATTTAGTACAGGATACCATGTTAAAAGCTATTACATACAGGGAGCAGTTTCGAATTGATACCAACTTGAAAGCATGGGCTTATACCATTATGAAGAATACTTTTATAAATAATTACAGAAAAAATAGCCGACACAAGACCATTTTCGATAATACCCCTAACTTATTTTATCTTAGTTATACGAAGGAAGCGGGAGACATTTCCGCCGAATCGGCTTGTTCGGAAAAAGAGATTAAAAAAGAAATTGATAAGCTGGATGATGATTTGAAGATTCCTTTCAAAATGCATATTGAAGGATTTAAATATAAAGAAATAGCTGAAAAGCTTGACTTGAAAATAGGTACAGTTAAGAGTCGTATTTTCTTTTCCAGAAAAAAATTAATGGATTTACTGGAACCAACCCCTTTTTAACTTCCGGAACTTAATACCTTTAAAAAACATATAAGATAAATAGTAGTGTTTAGGTAGTTAGTAGTTTAAGTAAGGTTATGTCGTGACGACATGACCTTACTATTTTACAAACATTCCCTTGCACATTAACTCTTAATACTTGGTTACTGCATGTTTAAGGCAATTTTAATCGATTCGTTATATTTTAAGTTTTTAAACATAAAAACTCACGTTACTTATTCTCATACAATGCAATAGGCGCACATGTACAGATAAGGTTACGGTCACCAAAAGCGTCGTCAATTCTACTTACTGTTGGCCAAAACTTATTTTCTCTGATCCATTCGAGTGGAAATGCCGCTTGTTCCCTACTATATTCGTGGTTCCAATCACTTTCTAGCAGTACATCGTTAGGATGAGGGGCATTTTTCAGCATATTATCTTTCCGGTCTGCCTTATTTTGAGAAATATCCTGAATTTCTCCATGAATGGAAATCATTGCTTCAACGAACCGGTCAAGCTCTTGTAATGACTCACTTTCAGTTGGCTCAATCATAAGTGTGCCATGCACTGGAAATGAAAGCGTAGGAGCATGAAAGCCATAGTCTATAAGCCGTTTGGAAATATCAGTTTCTGTAATTTCCGAGATTGATTTAAACGACCTGCAATCAAGAATCATTTCATGGGCAACAAATCCATTAGTTCCGGTATATAGTAGATTATAATAATCTTTAAGACAGGCTGCAAGATAATTAGCATTGAGTATGGCATATTTCGTTGCATTGGTAAGCCCTTCGCTTCCAAGCATTTTACAGTAAGAATGAGAAATTGATAAAACGCTTGCACTTCCAAATGGTGCAGCTGAAACAGCATGCACGCCTTTTGTTCCTCCGGTCTTAATAAGTGGATGATTTGGAAGGTATGGTGCTAATTGTTTGGTTACGGCAATAGGTCCCATACCAGGGCCGCCGCCTCCATGAGGAATAGCAAAAGTTTTATGCAGATTTAGATGGCACACATCGGCTCCAATAGTGGCTGGATTAGTTACACCAACCTGAGCATTCATATTGGCTCCATCCATGTACACCAAACCACCATGTTGATGAATAATTTCGGTCATTTCCTTAATGTCCGGTTCGAAAACTCCATGGGTTGAAGGGTAAGTTACCATAAAACCCGCTAGATTTTCCTTATGTTTTTCGGCTAATTCTTTCAAGAGATCAATACGTATATTGCCCCGATCATCACATGCCACCACTTCTATTTTCATGCCGGCCATTGCGGCACTGGCCGGGTTAGTTCCATGTGCCGATGATGGAATTAATACCACGTTGCGATGACCCTGATTATTCTGCTGATGATATTCCATAATTACTATCAGTCCGGTAAATTCACCTGCTGCACCCGAATTTGGTTGAAATGAAACGGCATCGAAGCCTGTGATTACTTTTAAATAATTTTCAAGTTCTGATACCAATTGGTAGTAACCTTCTGCCTGATTGGAGGGTACAAAGGGATGAATATCACCAAATTCAGGCCAGCTCATCGCGAACAATTCAGTGGCTGCATTCAGTTTCATCGTGCACGACCCAAGTGAAATCATTGAATGTGTGAGAGAGATATCTTTACGCTCAAGTTTTTTTATATACCTCATCATTTCAGTTTCGCAATGGTATTTCTGGAACACATCCATTTTTAGAAACTCACTATGACGATTATATTTTGGCTCGAAAGAAAGTTGATTTTCTGAGTCCGAAACTGTTATTGTACTTTTACCTGCTGCCTCAGCAAATATTGAAACCATATCGTTAATATCCTCAATACTAGTGGTCTCGTCAATGCTTATTCCAACATGCGACGAATCAACAAGTCGCACATTGATTTCTTTCTTTACAGCAAGTTTATCAATTTTGGCGCTGTCGATATCCGTTGGTAATTTAATCAGTAAAGTATCGAAAAAACTCTTGTTTAGCTGTATATAGCCAATTTTTTGAATAGCCTTTGCCAAAATTGAGGCTTTCAGGTGAATATTGGTGGCAATATTTTTTAAACCCTCGGGTCCATGATATACGGCATACATTCCAGCCATTGTTGCCAGAAGTGCCTGAGCAGTGCATATATTGGAAGTAGCCCGTTCACGTTTTATGTGTTGTTCGCGGGTTTGAAGAGCCATACGTAAAGCCCTTTTCCCTCTGATATCAACTGAAACACCGATAATTCGACCTGGTAGATTACGTTTAAACTCTTCTCTGGTAGCAAAATAGGCCGCATGTGGACCTCCAAAACCCATTGGTATACCAAAGCGCTGGGAAGTGCCGAAAACTATGTCGGCGCCCCATTCTCCGGGAGGGGTTAAAAGAGTTAACGAAAGCAAATCGGCAGCCACACCAATCATTATTTCGGACTGGTGAGCCTTTTCTGCAAGACTTTTATAATCGCGTATCTCACCATTAACATCCGGATATTGAATTAAAATACCACAGGTTTTATCGTCAAAAGTATAATTGAAAATATCCGTAAATATCAATTCTATTTCCAATGCTTTGGCTCTGGAAATTAACACATCTAATGTTTGTGGAAACATTTTTTTATCGACAACAATGCGATTAGCTCCATTTTTTACCGCCTTACGTGAGCGGGAATTGAACATCATGATCATAGCTTCGGCAGCAGCAGTGGCTTCATCAAGCAATGAGGCATTGGCAATGTCCATCCTTGTTAACTCAACTATCACGGTTTGGTAATTTAGCAAAGCTTCCAATCTGCCTTGCGAAATTTCAGCCTGGTAAGGGGTGTATGAAGTATACCAGCTTGGATTCTCCAGGATATTTCGCTTAATCACCGATGGGAATATGGTGTTATAATATCCCAGACCAATGAATGTGCGGAAAATTTTATTTTTTGAAGCAATTATTTTAAGCTCTTTCAGATATTCGTATTCATTCAGTGGATCAGGTAAATCGAGAGGTTTGGGTAACCTTATTTTCTCGGGGACTGTCTTATCAATTAACTCATCCAGAGTTTTTACTCCGATTTTTTGTAACATTTGCGCTATTTCCTGATCGCGGGGACCAATGTGCCTTGAACTAAAATTAGAATTAAACATATATTATTTCATAGATATATAACAAAAAAAGTCAGGCAAAAATATAGTTTTTTCGATTGTAAATACATGACTTTAGGCAAGAAAAGGATTCGATAATGCCTCCTCATGAACGGTGGTGAAAGGTCCATGACCTGGATAAACAACCGTATCGGGAGGCAATGACATTAGTTTGGAAAAAATGCTGGTCATAAGTTGGTCATAACTTCCTCCCGGAAGATCGGTTCGTCCTATACTTCCTTTAAACAGTACATCCCCAACAATTACAAAACTTTGTTCCGGACTGTATAAAGCAACGCTGCCAATAGAATGACCCGGAACAAGTAAAACTTTTAATGTTGAATTACCAAAAACAAGATCTTTCCCTTCTTCCAAAAAATTAGTTACTACCGGTGGTTCTTCCAAATCAAACCCAAAGATAATACCGTGTTTTTTGGCTTCCGATAATAATTTAAAATCACCGCTGTTAGCCCAGATTTCGGGTTTGTATTTCTCACTCAGATAAGCGTTTCCAAGCACATGATCTACATGACAGTGAGTGTTTACAATTTTAACCAGATTTAATTTATTGCTTGATATATAGTTGTCAACTATCGATTTTTCTTCAGGCGAATAACATCCGGCATCGATAATAATGCATTCGCTGGTTTCATCGCTTAAAATGTATGTATTTTCCTGAAATGCGTTGAATACAAAAGATTTAATGTTTATCATATGTAAGTTTTAATAAATTCTTCCTTTAAGAAATGGAACAAATATGAATGATCCATGTTCAGTTTTTCGGTATTCCTCGTCAGAAACCTTTTCGATAAGAGTCATTTTTTGAGAAGTAGAGCTACCAACAGGCATCACAAGTCTTCCTTGAATTTTCAACTGATTCAAAAGTTTTTGTGGAATCTCCGGTCCACCGGCTGTTACTATAATTTTATCAAAAGGGGCATAGGCTGGAATTCCTTCGTAACCATCGCCAAAGAAAAATTTGGGTGTGTATCCAAGTTTTGATAGAATGGGTTGCGTTTTTAAAAACAATTCACGCTGGCGTTCAACTGTATAAACTATGGCTCCTAGTTCAAGTAATACAGCACATTGATAACCAGAACCAGTTCCTACTTCAAGCACTTTGTCCATTTTTTTTATATCCAGCAATTGGGTTTGGAAAGCTACAGTGTAGGGTTGTGATATGGTCTGACCGGCTCCAATAGGAAAAGCCTGGTCTTTATAAGCGAAATTAATAAATCCACTATCCATGAAAACATGCCGGGGAATACGACTGATCGCCTCCAAAACCGAGTCATTAGTAATTCCTTTGCTGCGAAGCTCTTCAATCAATTTACGTCTGAGACCTTTATGCCTAAATGTATCATCAATGTTCATTGCCGAAATATCGCCATTTTTTTTCGACTGCAAAACTAACATTATCAATAAAATATTTGTTCTGCTGGAATAATATTTTTTCGTATAGTCCATTTTGCTTTCTTTGCATATATTCTTTTCTTAATGTTGAGGAAAATTTTAGCTTTTAAAAAACTTTACGTATTTTCAGATATAATAGCTGCTGCTATTGTGTGGACGCTATTTTATATCTACCGGAAGGTTTTTGTCGAATTCTATGTATTTGGATCCCCAATACCCTTGCACTTTGGGATAAAGTTTTTGATTAGCATTTTACTAATCCCTATTTTCTGGTTGCTTATTTATTATTTTACTGGGTATTATAACAATATTCCACGAAAAACCCGACTTGAGGACGCTGTTAATACATTGATACATTCAGTTATTGGAGTGTCATTGCTTTTTTTTATTGTAATCCTTGATGATACAATTGCTTCATACAAGACTTATTATCAATCGCTATTTGTTTTGTTTTTGCTTCAGTTCTTTATAGTTCTTGCATTTCGACTCTTGGTTACCTCCTCAGTGATACATCAGAAAATAAAAGGGAAAATTTGGTTTCGTACTCTTTTTGTTGGCCGGGCAGAAATGGTTTTTCAGCTATGGAAAGAATTAAATACAAAACCTATTGGACATGGACATATTGTGTTAGGATACGTTCCTGTTAATAACGGAGAGAAAATTGAATTTTCAGAGATGCCTGAATTAGGCACAATCAACGATTTACATCAAATTATTATTGAGCAAAATATAGATGATGTTATCATTGTATTAAATGAAAGCGATGGTAATACCTTAAAAATGGTTATGAAATCAATAAACTCGTCCAACGTAATAGTGAAGGTAAACCCTGAACTTTATTCATTGGTCAAAGGGAATATTAATATTTCTTCTCTCTTTCAATATCCTCTTATTCAGATAAATAATTACCTATTATCCCCTTGGCAGGTTGCTGTTAAAAAAGCCCTTGACATTTTCATATCCATTGTAGGAATTGTATTATCTATGCCCATCTGTGTTGTTTTGTGTATACTTATAAAATTTTCTTCCAAGGGATCCATTCTATATTCGCACGAAAGAGTTGGAAGGTTTGGAAAGCCTTTTTATCTTTATAAATTTCGATCGATGTATAGTAATGCTGAAGATAATGGGCCTCAGTTAGCCACTAAAAATGATCTCAGAATTACATCCATAGGGAAATTTATGAGAAGGTTAAGGCTCGATGAAATTCCTAATTTAATTAATGTTTTAAAAGGAGATATGTCTCTCGTAGGTCCTAGACCCGAAAGGAGGTTTTATATTGATCAAATAGTAGAACTGGCTCCTGAGTATAAACAATTACTTAAGGTTAAACCTGGAGTAACATCTTGGGGCCAAGTTAAATATGGATATGCCGAAAATGTAAATGAGATGATCCGGCGTATGCGTTATGATTTGCTTTATATAGAAAACATTTCTATTTATGTTGATATCCAAATACTAGCGCGAACTATTATAATAGTATTTCAGGGAAAAGGAGTGTAACTAGTCAGATAAGGCCTGCGTCAATGGCTATAAGAATATCTTCAATAACCTGATCTTCTCCCGAGGCATCGTATTTGGTTTTAAGATTCGATCCGAAAAGACGTGCCATCGTTTGCCAGAAAACCGCCGAAAAAGTTCCACGCAATTCTTTTACAAGTTCATATGATGTTTGTCCCGTTTCGCGATCTATAAGTTTTATAAGAAGTCGCCCTTGATTGATGGTAAGATTTTTTAATTCTTCTTCAAACTGGGCTCTTATTTCTTTTTCAGTTTGTTTCGTAAATTCTTTCCGTTCTTTCTCAGTTTTTAATGTGAGAAAGCGTTGGTTCATTAAGTTAAGTTTGGATTTTGCCATCTTGGCATAAGGATATACTTTTTTGAGATTATAAACCAAACGATTAAATTTACGTTCTTCACGTTTGGTTTGAAAAACAGGTTTAGGTTTATTGGTTGTATCCGCAAATATGTCAATATCATTCATATAGGAGATAATAATGGTATCTCCATTTTCAATTTTGGCATGTACTTTAATTCTTCCTGAGGTATCGGTGCTTATTTGACCCCTTAATGAAGCTATCGAACATGTTAGCCCTAAAAATATGAAAAAAAGCTGCCTAATCATGTCCACAGGATATCTTTATGCAATAAAATCACGTCTGTTTTTTGGTAAAACCTTCTACAAAGATCGCAATCATAAAACGAGTTTCAAAGTAGAAAATTTATCAATATAGAAAATCAACCCACGTTAAGTTTCCGCTTGTACCTGCAAATTTGCTATATTGATCGATGCGAATGATCACAAAAGGGTTGTATTTTGCTTTTGCCACAACGGCAAAGCTTTATCGAATCGCCAGTAGGAATGATGTTTCCCTGGGGATCTTTTAAAATAAAATTTCCTTTTACCTTTAACGATGCTCCTGGCTTAAAAGTAAATTCGGCTACAAATAATTTTGATGTGTCTTCCATTATTTTTTTCATTAACCTTCAAACGCAATTTTCCTATGTGTACCATCACAAAATGGCATATTATTCGATGCGCCACATCTACAAAACGAAGTAATTGAATACGTTTTATACTCTTTCCCATCATTATCGGTAAGTTTAATCTTCCCTGTTACAACTAAAGGTCCATCTTTCATTATCTGAATTTCAACCGGATGAAGAATGGTAGCCTCCACTTGTTTAGTTATTGTAGAGGGATCAATGCTTTTATCATCGTTCCATTTAAAGGTGAGTGCATCCGTTGGACATTTATTCACCATTTCAATAATTTTTTCAGATGATGCCCCGTTTATATTTATCCATGGTCGGTTGCGTGGGTTAAACACTTCCGTTAGCTGCGTATAACATGTGGTGGCGTGAATACATTTTTTTGGCTGCCAATATACGGTGATTTTTCCGTTAGAATATTCTCTGTTGTTACTTTCCATTGTTCAGTATTTTCAAGGGTAGTACAAAATTAAACGAAAAAAGTTCAGGTGCAATTCTGAAGTTTTTTAAATCACTTTGGTTGCAAGATATGGCAAAGATGTTTTATTTAGTGAATTAAAATAAATATTCATCGGTAATTATTATTTATTCAACAGTGTTGAAAACCATTCCCTATTTACTTTGTTTAAATATGATAAAACTAAAATGAATTAATTGAAAATTAAAAACTATGGCAACCATTAAATTAAAAGGAAATTCGATTTTAACTATTGGAAATCTTCCTGCTGTTGGTTCAACGGCACCAGATTTTAAATTAACAAAAACTGATCTGTCAGAAACATCGCTAAAAGATTTTACCGGAAAAAAAGTTGTACTGAATATTTTTCCAAGTCTCGATACCAGTGTTTGTGCATCTTCAGTGCGAAAATTTAATTCCGAACTAGATAAACTTAAAAATACTGTTGTTCTTTGTATTTCCAGAGATTTACCATTTGCTCACAATCGATTTTGTACAACCGAAGGATTAAAAAATGTTATTTCTCTTTCGGAATTGCGCGACCATAATTTTGGTAAATCATATGGAGTTACAATAACTGATGGCCCTATGGCCGGGTTGCACTCTCGCGCCGTAGTTGTGATTAATGAATCGGGTAAGATAGTTTATTCCGAACAAGTGCCTGAAATTACCCAGGAACCAAATTATGAAGAGGCTTTAAAAGCTATTTCGACAGTTCAAAAATAAGGAATTGAGATTAAAACAATAAAAGTAAAAAGGCCAAGATTAACTTGGCCTTTTTTTGGTGGTACCACCAGGAATCGAACCGGGGACACACGGATTTTCAGTCCGTTGCTCTACCGACTGAGCTATGGTACCTTTAGAAATGCGGGGCAAAGGTAAACAAAAAAATAACTTACGAAAATGAATTTGATTTTTTTTGAAAATAAATTCAAAAACCTGAAATGCCGGACTTATCTAATCTTTATTACTTTTGTGATTCAATTTGTTAAGCATGGATTTTATAACACACGTTTTATTTAATGGTATAAAACTTATTCATATTCAGGTTCCTTCTCCGGTTGCCCATTGTGGCTTTATTATTCACACAGGGTCACGTGATGAAGATACGGACGAACAAGGCATGGCTCATTTTATTGAGCATCTTTTTTTTAAAGGAACAGCCAAACGTAAAGCTTTCCATGTGCTTTCCCGACTCGAGGATGTTGGAGGTGAACTAAATGCGTATACAACCAAAGAGGAAACCTGTATTCATGCCTCATTTCTGAAAGAGTATTATGAAAGAACAATAGAGCTGATTAGTGATGTTGTTTTTAATTCAAATTTTCCGGAAAAAGCATTGGAAAGTGAAAAGGATGTGATACTTGATGAAATAAATTCTTATAAAGACAGTCCTTCAGAATTGATTTTTGACGATTTCGAAGAGTTGTTTTTCTCTAATCATTCGTTATCGCGAAATATTCTTGGAAAGGCTAAATACCTGAAGAAATTCACCCGCAATGATATTTTTTCTTTCCTAGAGAACAAGTACAACACAAACCAAATGGTTTTTACTTCGGTAGGTGACATTCCTGCATCAAGGATAATCTATTTATTTGAAAAATATTTTAAGCACATAGCCCCAAATTACAGGGAAAACCAGCGGATACCTTTTAAAAACTACCAACCTTTTAACCAAATTAAGAAAAAAAACACGTTTCAGATTCATGCAATTTTAGGGAATCTGGGATACGATTTAAAAGATTCCCGAAGAATGACTCTGCATTTGCTATCTAATATTATTGGCGGACCGGGAATGATTTCCAGATTAAATTTAGCTTTGCGTGAACGAAAAGGATACTCCTATAATATCGAATCATCTTACACTCCATACTCCGATACAGGCTTGTTCAATATCTATTTTAGCACTGATAAAGAGTATCTTGATAAATGTTTAGAGATTATTTATAAAGAATTTACTTCACTTAAAACAAAACTTTTAGGAAACCAACAACTAAAGAAAGCAAAACAGCAAATCATCGGACAGTTGGCTATATCATTTGAAAGCAACGAAAATCAGATGCTTTCGATAGGAAAAAGTTACCTGGTTTATGATCGGGTTGACACCTTAACTGAAATTAATGCCAAAATTGAATCAATAACTGCTATTGAACTGGCAGAGGTAGCAAATGAGGTATTAAACAAGGATATGATATCATTGCTTATCTTTAAATAGAAAAATAAATGACTGAATTGGATTTTCGTATTGAACAATATATATTAAACATCACAGGGCCTGAAGATGAAGTATTACAAGAACTTAACAGATATACGCATCTTAAAATAATGCATCCACGGATGTTATCAGGGCATCTGCAAGGGCAAATTTTACAAATGTTATGCTTTATGATTAAGCCTGGCAAAATACTTGAGATAGGAACCTATACCGGTTATTCGGCCATTTGCCTGGCTAAAGGACTAAGTGAGGGTGGAATACTTCATACTATTGAAATTAATGATGAGCTTGGAGATATTCCAATTAAGTTTATTACGAAATGTGGTTTGCAAGATAAAATACGACTTCATTTTGGAGATGCGAAAGTGATTATACCAACCCTCGATGATTCTTTTGATTTAGTATTCCTTGATGGAGAAAAAAGCGAATATTTGAATTACTATCAATTGGTTTTTGATAAGGTGAAAACCGGTGGCTATATTTTTGCCGATAATGTTCTATGGAGTGGAAAAGTTCTGGATGAAGAGAGGACAAACGATTATTTTACTAAAGGGATTAAAGAGTTCAACGAATTCGTAAAAACTGACGAACGCGTTGAAAAGCTTATCCTGCCTATTCGTGATGGTTTAATGATACTTCGCAAATTATGAACGGCACATGCTTCATGTTAAATTAATTTTTTAATTTTTTAATTTAAAATTAACTTTGTTAAACATTAAAGATTTAAGGTTGTTTAGATAGTCTAAATTTTTAAACAAAATCCATGGCACAATATTCTATAAAAGATCTGGAAAAGCTGACAGGGATTCAAGCCCATACAATTAGAATATGGGAAAAAAGATACCAATTGGTACGTCCCCAGCGCACGTTAACTAATATTAGGGTATATAGTGACGAAGATGTCAAACGGTTGTTGAATGTTGCACTTTTAAACCATAATGGTTTAAAAATATCAAAGATTGCAAAACTCAACGATAAGGAGATTAATTTAGGTGTCCTTGATGTTACTGCTGATACTTATAACACCAATAATCAGATAGATAGTTTAGTGGTTGCTATGGTGGAGCTAAGTGAGAAAAATTTCGATGATCTTTTTAACAAACTTATTAAGGAACTTGGTTTTGAAGAAACTGTTATACAAATAGTTTATCCGTTTTTGATTAAAACTGGTATATTATGGCAAACAGGAAATATCAATCCTGCTCAGGAACACTTTGTTACAAACATTATCCGGCGTAAATTTTTTGTGGCTATCGATGCTCTTGGGAACAAAAATACAGGTCCTAAGTTTATTATGTACTTGCCGGAAGGTGAATATCATGAAATAGGTATGCTTTTTTATTGTTACCTTTTGAAGCAAAACGGATTTCAACCAATATATCTTGGCCAGTCTGTTCCATTTAGTGATTTAGCCTATATTCAGGCAGCCTATCAAGCGGAATATATAATTACTTCATTTATAACAGCAATGCATGATTTTTCCTTTAGGGAATACATCGTTACTCTTTCGAAGACATACCGAAAACTTAAAATATTTATTACAGGAAGTCAAATTTTCAAAGTGGAATTAAAGCGAGTAACAAATGTAACTAAAGTAAAATCTCCCGATCATTTCAAAGAAATTTTGATGAAGTTGAAATAAGATTTTGGGAAGTCAAAAAAGCCATAAACCAAAATTTGGTTTATGGCTTTTTTGTTTTATCAAACTAAAATAAGAATCCCATTTTCATTAATTTTATATCAAAGATCAATTATTCAACAACTTGAGTATATTTATACAATTTTAGGTAAAATAAAATAAGATATAAAGATGTTTAGGTGTTTAAATATTGACATACAAATAAATAAAATATAGTTCCGTTCAAGAGCCATTACTGCAAAGTGAACAAAATTAAAATAGAAATAATTTATATTATTACTACAATAACAGATATAACTATTTATATTACTACATAATACGTGATTATTACTATTTAGAAATTACTTGGTTTAATGTTAAATTTTATCTATATATTTTTTTATTTTCTAATTTTAATTTAGATTTGTTATAAATAAACCCAATAAAAAAATACGACTATGACAGCACTGGAATTTAATCACCAACTCATAAGTCTCGAAGATAAATTGTCTCGTTTTGCTCTAAGTTTAACTTCTAATCGGGAGGATGCAAAAGATTTATTGCAAGAAACATTGCTAAAAGCAATTGCTTATCGGGATCAATTTGTGCAATACACTAATTTAAAGGCGTGGACGTATACTATAATGAAAAACACATTTATTAATAATTATCGTAGAAACGTACGTCAAAATACCACTTTTGATAATACCAAGGATCTTTACTTTCTCAATCAAAACAAGGATACTCAAAATGTTACACCTGATTCAGCATATAGCACTCAGGAGATACACCTTGTTATAGACAGTTTAGATGATGAGTTTAGAATACCATTTAAAATGCATACCGAGGGTTATAAATATAAAGAAATTGCTCAAAAACTCGATCTGAAGATAGGTACTGTAAAAAGCAGAATTTTCTTTACTCGAAAAAAGCTTATGGATGCATTAAAGGATTATGAATAAAAAAAGCCGGAATTCCGGCTTTTTTTATTCTTTGGCAATCTTTTTACCTGTAATTATAATACTTTCAGTCTGGTAGTACCCATTTCCATGGCTAGTTGAGCCTGAATTTATCGATAAAATCGACAATATCTCATATCCAATATTGTAAAGTTCATTGGATACTTTTTCAATTTCCTGAGCTAGATCGTCAGAATCTACAATTAATTCTTCAACCGCTTCCTTATTAGTCCAATATGTTGACCGTGAGTGTATACTAACCGATTTATACATCATAATATTATTATTTATTTATGTAAACTCTTAATCTATTAAGTTAATTTCATTTGAATAATTCTGGTAATGTCAATCAGAATCTCATCTTCTGTTTCTACAAATTCATCTTTTACACTAACTATAATCTGATTTTGATCTGCAGCTACTAGTTTCACTAATTGAAATTCGGGAATTATTTCAACTAACCTAACAAATAGATCGTTATCTGAGATCTTGCTGAAACCTCCAATACCTTCATAGCGAATTAAACTGAAAATTCGTTCTTCGTCCATCTGAAGTACTTGATTTGTAAGATTTTCGGATAGGTGATTCTTAATTTTGTTCCTGGAAAGCAATATTTCTTTCATGAGTAGCTAAATTTTAGGTTAAGATACCAATTAAATTTAAATTTCAAAAGCAATTAGACAAATCAAAATATTTTCAAATTATTCTTACTAATGCCTTAATTTTGCATATTATTTTTAAAAATTAAGACATGTTGCAAATTGATGATGTCGTATTGGGATTGGATATTCTTGAAAAGAAATTTGTGTGCGATGTAAGCAAATGTAAAGGAGCTTGTTGCATTTTTGGTGATTCGGGAGCTCCGTTGGAACTTAATGAAGTTGAAATACTAAAACGGGATTTTTCGATTATTAAATCTTATATGCGATCAGAGGGAATCAAAGCAATTGAAGATCAAGGCACTCATGTAATAGATAGTGATGGAGACCTGGTAACACCTTTAATTGATGGTAAGGAATGCGCGTATGTGGTTTTTGAGAAAAATATTGCCAAATGTGCCATTGAAAAGGCTTATGAAGCAAAAAGTATTAATTTTCAAAAACCAATATCTTGTAACTTATACCCAATTCGCGTTAAAAGGTATAAAGATTTCGACGCTCTAAATTATCATCAGTGGGATATTTGTAATCCGGCTATTAAACTTGGTGAAAAATTGAAAACCCCTTTATATATATTTCTTGCCCAACCTTTAATTCGAAAATATGGAGAGGCTTGGTACGAGCAACTTAAGATAGCTTCTGAGGAACTAGTTAAATTTATGAAAAATCAAACCAAGTAGTTCCTATAGCAGCATGAAAATTTTTGGATTTAAAAGTGAATTATTCGTTTTATAAAGCTCAAATTTAAAAATTACGATCGAACCCTTATTTTTCAATTTATTTTGATAAAAAATGGATAAAAGTTGATAAATTATTTAAATTTTATAGGGGTGTTTTTAAATAAATGCATATTTTTGTAACGACAAACAATAATTCACAATTTAAATAAACGAATATGGCATCATTGAGATTTAAGGCATTACAAGATGCAATAAGCAGGAAGCCTGTTGTTGCTGAAGCTCCAACAGAAAAGACCTCTGAGTATTTTGGCAAAAAAGTTTTTGATAGAAACAAGATGCAAAAGTATCTTTCAAAAGAAGCCTATCAGGCAGTTATTAGCGCAATTGACCGAGGTGTAAGAATTGACCGTAAAATTGCAGATCAGGTTGCAGCCGGAATGAAATCATGGGCTATGGAATTGGGAGCTACGCATTACACTCACTGGTTCCAACCATTAACCGGGGGCACTGCTGAAAAACATGATGCTTTTGCTGAACCTACAGGGAGCGGCACAGTTGTTGAAAGTTTTTCGGGTAAATTATTGGTGCAGCAGGAACCAGATGCTTCAAGTTTTCCAAGTGGCGGTATCCGTGCTACTTTTGAAGCTCGCGGGTATACAGCATGGGATCCCTCATCGCCTGCTTTTGTTTTGGATGATACCCTATGTATTCCTACCATCTTTATTTCATACACCGGAGAGGTACTCGATAATAAAACACCGCTTATTAAGGCGTTAAGTGCACTTGATAAGGCTGCAGTAGAAGTATGTCATTATTTTGATAAGGACGTGCAGAAGGTTACAGCAAATTTAGGCTGGGAACAAGAATACTTTTTGATAGATGAGGCTCTTTATGAGGCACGTCCGGATCTCAAACTTACCGAACGTACATTAATGGGACACGATTCGGCAAAAAACCAGCAATTGGAAGACCAATATTTTGGAGCAATTCCTCCCCGAGTTCAGGAATTTATGAAAGAACTGGAATTCGAATCATGGAAGCTTGGTATCCCTGTAAAAACCCGCCACAATGAAGTTGCGCCTAATCAATATGAGCTTGCTCCTGTTTATGAAGAAGCTAACCTTGCTGTTGATCATAATTTACTTATAATGACATTGATGCGCAATATTGCCCGCAAACACAATTTTGCATGCTTATTGCACGAAAAACCATTTGGAGGAATTAATGGTTCAGGTAAGCATAATAACTGGTCATTATCCACCGATACCGGTGTAAATTTGCTGTCACCAGGGAAAAATCCAAAAAGCAACTTGCAGTTTCTTACCTTTCTGGTAAATACTTTAATGGCTGTGTATAAAAACAGCTCATTACTTAAAGCTTCTATTGCTTCTGCAAACAATGCTCATCGCCTTGGAGCTAATGAAGCGCCACCTGCCATTATATCGGCATTCCTTGGTACCTATTTGACCAAAATGCTTGATCAGATTGAAGAAAAAGTGACAGATCAAAAAATGACTCCCGATGAGAAGACAGAAATTAAACTTGATATTGGCCGTATTCCTGAAATCCTTCTTGATAATACCGATCGTAACCGTACATCTCCTTTTGCTTTTACAGGAAATCGTTTTGAGTTTCGAGCTGTAGGTTCATCAGCAAACTGTTCTGAAGCAATGGCTGCCCTTAATACTGCTATTGCTGCACAATTATTAGAGTTCAGGAAAGATGTTGATGCCATTATTGCCAAAGGTGTAAAAAAAGACGAAGCAATTTTTCAAGTGCTCAGAAAATATATCAAGGAATCGAAAAATGTCCGCTTTGATGGAAATGGATATAGCGATGAATGGAAAGTTGAAGCTAAAAAACGTGGTTTGGATGATGAGAGCAATCCGGTAAAAATGTTTGATGCATATCTTTCGGAAAGATCTATCAACTTGTTTAAGAAAACAGGCGTATTAAGCGAAAAGGAACTTCATGCCCGCACCGAGATTAAATGGGAAACGTATGTTAAGAAGATTCAAATTGAAGCCAGAGTACTTGGAGATCTTGCTCTTAATCATATTGTTCCGGTAGCAGTAGAATATCAAACTTCTCTTATCAAGAATGTTCAGGGACTAAAGGAATTATTTTCGGAAGCTGAATATAAAGATCTGGCAAGCGCCCGTTTGGAACTGATAAAGGAAGTTGGCGGACATATTTCGGCGATTAAAGCCAAAGTTCGTGCGATGGTTGATGCTCGTAAGATTACAAATAAACTTGAGGATGGACGCGAAAAAGCTCTGGCTTACTCAGAAAAGATTTTCCCTTATTTTGAAGATATCCGCCATCATATCGACAAACTTGAGCTTATTGTTGACAATGAGATGTGGACGTTACCTAAATACAGAGAATTGCTCTTTGTTCGCTAATTTCTGAAAATTAAGATTTAATGAAGGGAAGGCTTATCATAATGCCTTCCCTTTTTTGTTTGTTTTTTGATAACTTAGAAAATAAAATAACTAAATTTACGCTCTATTGGTTAAACCCAGCAAATTTTGATTCATGAAAATCCGTCATTTCGTATTCATTTTATTTGCAGTAGCTTTTTTTGCTGAGCCCTTGTTCGCTCAGCGTGATAAATCAGCGAAAGCAGAATCGGCATATAAGGCAGGAGAATATTATGTGGCCATCGATTTGTTTAAAACTGCATACAATAGCATTACCGACAAAAGCAACAAGGCCGAAATGTTATATAAAATTGCAGAATGCTATCGTTTGGTGAACGAACCATTGAAAGCAGAACTTTGGTACACTAAATCCATTGGCAAGGGAATGCCTAATCCATTGGCTATCTATTATCTGGCCGAAATGCAGAAAATGAATTTAAAATATGAAGAAGCGAAAGAAAGTTTTAAAAAATATAAGGAAATAGTTCCAAAAGATGCCAGAGCTGATGATGGAGTTCGTTCATGCGATCAGGCCCAAAAATGGATGGATAATCCAAGTGGTTATCAGGTTGAAAGTATGAAATTTTTCAATTCGAAACAAGAAGACTTTGCTCCTGCATATGCAAATTCCGATAATAGCATAGTTATATACACTTCATCCAGAGATGGTTCTACCGGAAATGCCATAAGCGGGGTTACCGGGCAAAATAGCGCTGATATTTTTATCTCTCGGGTTGATCGTAAAGGATCATGGAGTCAACCAGTTCCATTGAGCGAAAATATTAATACCGAATTTGAGGAAGGGTCTCCTTGCTTGTCAAAAGATTTTAAAACATTATATTTTTCACGCTGCAAATATGCTAAAAATAAAAACTCAGGTTGTCAGATATATTATTCTGAAATTCAGGGAGAAGAGTGGGGAAAGGATAAATTAATTCAAATTGCTGGTGATAGTATTGTTGTTGCTGATCCTGCAATTTCGGTAGATGAACTCACACTGTATTTTACATCAGACATGGGTGGCGGACAGGGTGGTAAAGATCTTTGGAAAGTTACTCGAAGCAATAAAGGTGATGAGTGGAGTAAACCAATCAATCTGGGGGCACAGATAAATACACCCGGTGATGAACGTTTCCCTTATATTCATCCCGATGGAACACTTTACTTTTCATCAAATGGGCATATTGGTTTGGGCGGACTTGATATTTTTAAAGCTACTATTAAGCCTGATGGTAACTGGAAAGTTGAAAACCTCGAATCTCCTATTAACTCCAATGCAGATGATTTTGGAATAACTTTTCAAAAAGATCAGGAGAAAGGTTTTTTCTCATCATGCCGCACAATCAAAGGTGACGCCGATATTTATGCATTTTCATTGCCTCCTCTTAAATTCAATGTTATTGGAGTAGTTAAAGATGAAAAAACGGAACAACCCATTGCGGATGCGACTATTAAATCCATCAGCAGTGACGGTATAACTATTGATAACAAGGCCGACAAAAATGGGGTTTTTCGGTTTGCACTAAAAGCAAACACTGATTATGTTTTTATTGGTTCCAAAGAAGGTTATTTGAATGGAAAAGAACGCGAAACAACCAAAGGTCTTGATCGGAGCCGCGATTTTAAAACGATTATATTGTTGGCATCTACAGCTAAACCAATTGAGTTGCCAAATATCTTCTACGATTTTGCTAAATGGGATTTACGGCCTGAATCGATGGTTGCTCTTGATAAACTGATTGAAACATTAAGTGAAAATCCAAATATTACCATTGAGTTGGGTTCGCATACCGACTCAAGAGGTAGTGATCTAGATAATATCAACCTTTCTCAAAAAAGAGCACAATCTGTTGTAAATTATCTTATTGAAAAAGGAGTTGTATCAGATCGTTTAATACCAAAAGGATATGGCGAATCAACACCTAAGGTTGTAGATAAAAAAATGGCTGCTCAGTATACTTTCTTAAAGGAAGGAGCCACTCTAACAGAGGCTTATATTAATTCATTGTCAGATTCTGATTTGCAGGAAATTGCTCATGGAGTAAACCGTAGAACAGAATTTAGGGTTTTGAGCAATGATTATAAGCCCAAAAACTAAACTCCTCACTATTTTTAAAAAAGGCTTATCAATCAATTTGATAAGCCTTTTTTAGTTTTAACCACAGCAAGTTTCATTTCATCGATTCATTTTCCTAATTTTGCACACGTGATAATATTTTAAAATTAGTAAATGAATTCTGACTCAAGATACATGCAACGTGGCGTATCTGCTTCGAAGGAGGATGTGCATAATGCCATAAAAAATGTTGACAAAGGACTATATCCCAAAGCTTTTTGTAAAATATTGCCTGATATTTTAACCGGCAATCCCGATTATTGCAATATTATGCATGCTGATGGAGCCGGAACCAAATCATCACTGGCTTATATTTATTGGCGTGAAACTGGCGATTTAAGCATTTGGAAAGGCATCGCTCAAGATGCACTTATCATGAATATTGATGATTTACTTTGTGTTGGAGCAATAAATAATATTTTAGTCTCGTCTACAATTGGCCGTAATAAGTTATTGATTCCCGGAGAAATTATTTCAGCTATTATTAATGGAACCGAGGAATTATTAGAACAATTGCGATCATTTGGTATTTCAATTTATTCTGCCGGAGGGGAAACAGCGGATGTTGGTGATCTGGTGAGAACAATTATCGTTGATTCAACGGTTACCTGCCGGATGCTTCGGTCTGAAATTATTTCAAATGATAAAATTACCAATGGAGATGTCATCGTTGGACTTTCATCATTTGGGCAGGCAACTTACGAAAGCGAATATAACGGAGGTATGGGAAGCAATGGTTTGACATCGGCCCGGCATGATGTGTTTGCTCATTATCTGGCTTCGAAGTATCCCGAGAGTTATGAGAATTCCATCTCCTCAGATCTTGTTTATTCGGGGAACTATCGGTTAACTGACCCAATTACGGGTTTAGGTATTGATGCGGGGAAACTTGTGTTGTCGCCCACTCGAACATATGCACCAGTGATACTTAAAATTCTTCAGGAATTTCGTCCTTTTATTCATGGCATGGTTCATTGTTCAGGCGGTGCCCAAACAAAAGTGATGAATTTTGTGGATAATTTGCATGTCATTAAAGATAATCTTTTTCCGTTACCACCTCTATTCCGTGTAATTCAGGAACAATCAAATACATCGTGGAAGGAAATGTACAAGGTATTTAATATGGGTCATCGGTTCGAAATTTACACCTCTTCCGATATAGCCAAACACCTGATCGCTATTTCTGAATCATTTGGTGTACACGCCCGCATTGTTGGCCGTTGCGAAGGAGCTGAAAAGAATAAACTAACTATTATAAGTGAGTTTGGAGAATTTGTTTATTGATATTTTCGGGATTCAATATTTGATTTCGGTAATAAAAGCCTTAGTTGCAATCCAGAGAACACTTTCTAATTGCTCATTACCAAGCGCTCTGAACTCAGTTCATTTTAATCGTTACATTTAATTAACTTTGCATCCGAAAAATTAGATGGAAAGCAAACAAACATATGAGTAATATAATATTCGACCGGTTAGAAATAGTAAAGATCAGATTTGAAGAGGTTACGCAACAGATTACCGATCCCGAAGTTATTGGAGATGTAAAGCGTTATATCAAATTAAATAAAGAATATCGCGAACTGGAGCCCTTGATAAAAGCCTTTGACGAATATAAAAATATTCTTAACAATATCGATAGTACCAAAACTCTTCTGGCCAACGAAAAGGATGAAGAGATGCGCGAAATGGCCAAAATTGAACTTGATGAGCTTGTTACTAATGAAGTATCTTTTCAGGAGAATATTAAACTTTTGCTTTTACCGTCCGATCCGGAAGACGATAAAAATGCAGTGATGGAAATACGAGCCGGAACAGGTGGTGATGAAGCCAGTATTTTTGCCGGCGACCTCTTTCGAATGTACACCAAATATTGTGAGTCGAAAGGATGGAAGGTTGAAGTTACCAGTACTTCGGAAGGAACAGCAGGCGGTTTTAAAGAAATTATTATGAAAGTTTCAGGCAATAAAGTATATGGCACTTTAAAATACGAGTCGGGCGTGCACCGGGTGCAGCGGGTTCCAAAAACCGAAACTCAGGGTCGCATTCATACTTCCGCAGCTACCGTTGCTGTTTTACCTGAGGCCGGTGAATTTGATATTGAACTAAATATCAGCGATATTCGCAAAGATACTTTCTGTTCTTCAGGACCAGGTGGTCAATCGGTAAATACAACCTATTCTGCTATCCGGTTAACTCATAATCCTTCAGGTATTGTAGTACAATGTCAGGATGAAAAGTCGCAAATAAAAAATTACGAAAAAGCGCTTGCAGAGCTTCGTACACGGTTGTATAATTTAGAATATCAGAAATATATTGATGAGATTGCTTCCAAGCGTAAAACAATGGTTTCTACAGGTGATAGGTCAGCTAAGATTCGCACTTATAATTATCCCCAGGGCCGGGTATCTGATCATCGCATTACTCTTACCGTATATAATCTTCCATCCATTTTAGATGGCGGTATTCAGGAGTTTATTGATAAACTTCAAATGGCAGAAAATGCTGAACGATTGAAAGAAAGTGTTTTATAATCAGGCATAACGGTATTTAGCCTTCAGCTTAAACAGCTTTAAACAAAACCTATGACTGCAGATCAACTATTTAAACAGATACAACAAAAGAAAAGTTTTTTGTGTGTTGGACTTGATACCGATATTACCAAAATCCCGAAAATTATTCTGGATTACGAGTTTCCGATTTATGAGTTTAACAGACAGATTATTGACGCTACGGCCGATTTTACCATTGCTTACAAACCCAATCTGGCCTTTTACGAAATTCTGGGCGCAGCCGGATGGATTAGTTTAGAAATGACTGTAAATTATATTCGCGAAAGGTATCCCGACATATTTATTATTGCCGATGCTAAACGTGGCGATATTGGCAACACATCTAAAATGTATGCGTCTGCTTTTTTTGAAAAGATTGCTTTCGATGCGATAACTGTTTCGCCTTACATGGGTATTGATTCAGTGACCCCTTTTTTTGAATATCAAAACAAGTGGGTTATACTACTTGCTCTTACTTCTAATGCAGGTGCAGATGATTTTCAGCAACTTGTCGATGATAATGGAATTCGGTTATTCGAAAATGTAATGATGAAATCGAAAACCTGGGGAACAGAAAATAACCTCATGTATGTTGTTGGCGCTACACGTGCAGAAATGCTCACTCGCATCAGGGAAATTGTTCCAAACCATTTTCTTCTTATTCCCGGTGTGGGAGCGCAGGGAGGAAGTCTGGCCGATGTTGCCAAATATGGACTTAATAAACAATGTGGATTGATTGTTAATTCATCAAGAGCCATTATTTATGCTGATTGCACCAACGATTTCGCGAAAATTGCCCGCATAAAAGCCCATGAAGTTCAAAATGAAATGAAATCATTGTTGAAACAATATAAAATTGTGCACTAAGTACTAATAAATAGTGCCTGAAAGAAAATTACTCGAAAAACTTAGGTAGCCACGAATGAACGAAGAGTTTCTCTCTTTTATCTGGAAATATGGTCTTTATGAATCTGGAGATTTTTATTCGGAAGGAGAAAAAATTGAAATTATTCATCCCGGTGACCATAACAGAGATTCAGGTCCTGATTTTTTTAATGCCAAAATAAAAATCGGAAACACCATTTGGGTAGGAAATGCTGAAATTCATGTTAAAGCTTCGGATTGGAACCAACACAACCATGACCAAAATTCAGCCTTTGACAATGTTATTCTTCATATAACATATAATAATGATATTCAGATTTATACCTCTAAAGGTCTTAAAGTACCTACAATTGAACTGAGGTTTAATCAACATTATCTCGAAAATTATAATTTTTTAATGACTGATCAGCAATGGATTCCCTGTGGTTATCGGTTAAAAAAGATAGATCCGTTCATTGTTTCATCCTGGTTAAGTAAAGTAGGTGTGGAAAGGCTAGAGTCCAGAATAGAACCCATTAAGGAAAATTTAGTCGAAACAACCAATAATTGGGAGGAAGCATTTTATCGGCAATTGACTCGTAGTTTTGGCTTTCATGTAAATTCATACCCTTTTGAGGCATTGGCGAAATCCACACCATATATTATTATAAAAAAACATGCCCACGATATCTTACAACTCGAAGCGCTTTTGTTCGGACAAGCAGGATTTTTAGGTAATGATTATAGCGATGACGTCTATTACAATAAGCTTAAAATTGAATACGAATTTCTAAAAACAAAATACGCGCTTCATTCAATGGATATTCATCTGTGGAAATTTATGAGGTTACGACCTGTTAACTTTCCCACAGTTAGAATAGCTCAGTTAGCAGCATTAATCAATCGTTACCCGACACTATTTTCGTTATTATTTGATTCAAAAAAACTATCATCAGTATACCAAATTTTAATTGGTGATCTTTCCGACTATTGGAACACTCATTTTACTTTTTATAAAGATTGCAAATTTAGCAGAAAATCGTTGGGGGTCGAATCTGCTAAAACAATTGCTATTAATACTGTTGTCCCTTTCTTTTTTGTTTATGGGAAGATGATGGGTAATACTGATATTCAGGATAGAGCCATGCAATTTTTGGAACTGATAGAACCCGAAGAAAATTCTGAAATAAGAAACTGGAAAAAGGTTGGCATTCTTCCTAAAAATGCATTTGACAGTCAGGCATTATTACAACTCAAGTCAAGTTACTGCAGCAAAAGACGATGCTTGGAATGTGGAATAGGGTCGAGGATTATTTGCAATTTTTAAGTATTACCCATCAAAGAAGAAAATTATTACAGGGAGTGCCGCAATACAATGGCAATATCAGCGCAATAAATTGGAAGAACAAGGCACAAGCGAAACCGGCTTCGAATAGTAAGCCTACGGTTTCAATTATTACAAGCTCAACCGCCTATCCTCCGGCAAACATGGCCACTGCAAAACCTCCGGCGTATTGTCGAAAAAAATGGTATTGATATTACGGGAATATTATAAATAGTATAAGCCCAAACAATGGCTTTTTGGAGGAATGTCGGGCGAAGATTATTCGCCAAGCAGCATACAATCCATAAGGTATATACAAAGTTTATTAGGACACATAAACAGCAAAACCACCAAGGTTTACACCCACGTCACGAATAGAGGATTGACCAGATAAAAAATCCATTGGATGGAATAGACATTTAAACAAAAACATTGTAGAACAGAATAGTTTACTAAATTGCACAGAAAATGGCCTGACTATGAAATGTGTTTTCGAAATAATTTTCAACCAAAAGAATGAATAACATCGAAAGACAAGGTCCAGATAATAGTAAGATAACCGCTATTGGGGTTATAGAGATGTAAGGCGTCATTGTAAGAAAAAAAAACGTGATAAAAACATTTAAACAATGAATCGAATTTAAATAAAGAGTAACAATCTAAAACAAAACAAAATGGGGAAAATAACAAGTTTAAAAAGCAACTGGATTAAAATTGCAGACCAACATATAAATCTTAATTCATTTTCAAATATTAAAAAGGGTGAATTTGGATTGTTTGAGAATGAAGATGAAAGATATTATATTGAAGTAACCGAACTTAATAAAAACGAAGAAGGTTCAGAAAATAAATATATGATTACAACTTATAAAGAAAAGGAGAAAGGGTTATGGGAAGAAGATTATGAAAAGATTATTTCCGCTCTTAAATCTTAAATAAAAAATTGATTAGTTGTATTACCCTATAGTGAGATTTACTGACTTGTAGATTGAAATTAGAGCAAAAAGACTAATGGTAAAAAACAACGAACGCCTAACAATGTTTAGCATTAATGGCGGGTGAAGCATGTTCCGCAAGGTTCGTTCCCCGCATCAGCCACTTAACGTTTTGAAAGGATATTCGCCCACAATCCGCGAATAATGCTACACTTCCCGTTAGGCACAAGTAGAAAAAATAACAAGCTCATCAAAAATTGACAACTAATGGATAAAGCAATTTGCCCAAAATGTGGCAAGACAAAAAAGACCTGGTTCCCTTTATGTTGGGACTGCACAGAGAAGGAAAAACAAACGCCTCGTTGTGAAATTTGCAATAAAGAAGTGCCAGAAGGACACACTTTGTGCAAAGATCATTGGAAAGAGAAATTTGATGAGAAGAAGAAGTTACAAAGTATTGAATTTGTTAAGAGTAAAAAAGAAATTGAGTTTAAAGAAAAGTTTGAAGGGAAATATTATTTCAATTCTCAGAAAGTCAAATCTAAAAGTGAACTTTTGATTTGCTACTTTCTGACAGCAAACGGTATTAATTTTCAATATGAACCATTGATGACGCTTGATAAAGAAATAAGGCCAGACTTTGTTATTGACGATATGAAAGGAAATACAATTATTTTGGAACATTTTGGAATGGATGATAATGTTTATAAACTGAAAAGAGAAAATAAAGAGAAAGAATATAAAAAATTATGTGCAGAGAATTCCCAATTCTTTTTCGTAAGTACAGATGAAGATGATATTTACAACTTGAAAGATAAGTTGGGGAAAAAACTGAATGACACTCCATTGAAGAAAGTCATATGGAAATAAACTACCTGTACCCAATCGAGTAGGCTCTCCCCGTCAGTAACTGACGGGGAGAGCCTCTCACAGTCCCCGGAAATGATTCCTTTTTTATAAATGTAAGAGAACGTGTATACCTTTGCATGGATAGCAGTTAGCAAGTGACAGGTCGGTTGTTGGTGCTTTTTGCCCGTCTCATAGTCTTGTTTCAAAGATATACCGTTTCTGTTCGTCAGTACCGGATTTTACCGTTTGTCTTCCTTGAGTGCATGGATCGCCCAAACCACCTTGCCACTTGCTAACTCTTCGGGCACGACCCCCCGTGAGTAAGGGATTTTCAACCTCTAGAAAAATACACACTTGCTGCTTGCTCTTTGGAAATAAATTTGCATATTTAAACTTTTCCCAGAGCTTACAACAAGTGTGCGCGCTGCTCATGCAGGGCACACACACGGTGTATAAAATATTGGGGCTTAGGTGGTTTGCCGAGCGCATCGCCCGCTGGCAAGGCTCTTCCAAGTTGAAAGGAAAGTAGCCACGAAATCCTTTACATTTCATACCGCAGCCGTTGGAAGCAAGTGTAAAAAAAGATCTCGACACACTGTACATTGCAATACAAATTGAAAACATTTATAGACCAAGATGAACGAAATACCAACAATAAATCGTGACGAAATATTAAATAATGCAAAAAAGGAATCTGAATTATCAGACTTGAAGCAACACGCAGACAAGATGATAAGAGGGTTTGAGAATTTCAACAATTATTCGTCTAATCGAGCAGTGTGGGAATTAGTTCAAAATGCTTGTGATTTGACTACAAACTGTGAAGTTAATTTAGATTATAGAAATAAAGGCTTTTCATTTACTCACAACGGAAAACCATTTACCACAAAATCGTTTATTTCTTTGATAAAGCAAGTAAGCGGAAAATATGGAGAAGAATCTGAAGTTCCAGAGGTTGGAAAATATGGGACAGGCTTTTTGACGACTCATACATTTGGACGGAAATTTCGTTTAAATTCAATTCTTGAAGCCAACAATACTTATTTCGAAATCAAAGACTTTTTAATTGACCGTAGCCCTAAGGAATGGAAACCGTTAAGTGAAAATATTAGAACGCAAAAGGAAAATGTTTATCAACTTATACAAGAGGGTGCGATTCTTTCCAATCCAGAAACAAAAACAACATACACATTTTTACCTGAAAGTGCACAAGAATTAACTTACATAGCTGAATCAAGTAAAGATTTAGAAGATTACATTCCTATTGTTTTGACGATTAATGACCGACTCAAAAAAGTAAATGTCATTTTAAGTGATGCAGAAATTTCTTTTGAACGAATCACAAAAGAAAAAGCAGCAAATGTCAAAGGAATAGAATTATACAAAACATCGATTTCAAGAAATGGTAAAAGCAAAATATTATATTCTATCATTGAACCAAATGACCAAATTGAAATCATTCTTCCTATAAATGAGAAACTTGAATTGTTTCAATTTCACGAAAGAGTTGCCCGACTATTTTTATATTATCCGTTAATTGGTTCAGAAAATTTTGGTATAAACTTCGTTATTAACTGTAATCAATTCCTGCCAACAGAACAAAGAGACGGAATTCATTTAGAAAGCAACAAAGACCAAGTAAAAGAGCAAGAAGAAGAGAACCAAAGAATAATAGAAAAGGCTTCACAACTCATTTTTGACTTTCTAAAAAGCAACGTAATAAGCGTGTCTAATCCGTTATTATATGCTCAAATAAATTTCAAAAGAAACACAGACAATAATTTATTGAACAAGTATTTTGAAAGACTACAAAACACTTGGATAAAAGAGTATAAATTATTGCCCATTGTCGAGACCATTGAAGGTTTTAAGCCTATTAATGAAGTTTATTTTCTTGGCGAAGAACTTCTAAATAATACAGAATATTTTGATGATATTTATACATTAGTATCCATCTTTTACAGCAATATTCCAACAAAAGAGAAAGTTATTTTATGGAGCAAATTTGCCAGTGAATGGGCTAATGAAAACACTGTTTTTATTGAACATCAAGATTTGGTTGAGAAAATATCAAAAGAGAATTTAACCAAGTTCGATAAAAAAAGCTTAATCAATTACTACAAGAATCTAATTGTAGAAGAAAAAATTAATTATTTTTCGGAACATACATTATTACCAAATTTAGATGGTAAATTCTGTTTCCTTTCTTCGCTTCTTACGCCTCAAAATTTAAACGATACGCTTATTGATATAGGAAAATCTTTAATCCCGAACTCCTTTGAACGACTAATTCACAAGGATTTTTGTTTCGATTTTCACTTTGAAAAATTTAACAGAAAAGAATTTTCCAATAGCGTTAAAACTAAATTAGATGAAATGCAGGCTTCAACTTGCATTTATTTCCCTGAAGCAATCAATGCAGTAAATTTCATCTTTCAATCTTTTGAGAAAATGCAAAAACTTGACCCTGTTTTTTTTGACAACCTATTAAAGTATTGTAAGCTAAATAACAATGTAAATTCTCAAAGCAAGCCTTCTACATTAGTCAAAATAATTAGCAAGTATTATTTTTTAGATGAGAGCTTAATTCAATTATCTAATCTTGAAAATCAAGAAGAAAATTTAGACATTCGTCCGGCAAGAAAAATTTTGGTTCAAATTTTCTTTAATTTACTTCAACATCATAATGAAGAATGGGTAAAACCAAACGTTGAGTTGTTGCTTGAAATAGCAAATTGCAATGAAGACAGTCTTAAAGAAGTTTATTCAACTTCAAAAATTTACCCTAATCAATTGAATCAATTAAAAAGTAATAGTGAATTAAAAAGAGATATTGACATAATTCCTGAAATCAAAGACCTCTACAACAAGGTAACAAAGGACGAAATCAGGAAAGATTTAGTTTACATAGAATTCAATGATTTTGTTGCTGAGGATAGATTTATAAACAGCAAATATTTAACTAATCACATTGAAGATGTTTTTTTCAATTCTGACATTCATAACGTAAATGAACACCCTTTTAAAGAGGAAATACTGAGAATTATATCATCGTTACGTGACAAAAAATATGCTGAACTATTTCCCCGACTTGACGATAAAAAAGCAAATTTAATGTTAGAGGTAGTTACAAATGAAAACACGAAAGACGAAATTTTCGCTATTGTAACTTTAAAGGAATCTGAATTAAAGAAGCTTGGCAAACTTGTGCAACAAGACAATTTTGCAGCAATTTTAATTGCAGCGACTATTTTACTTCAACAACAAAGAGAAAATGATTCGGATTTTCATCATAAACACGAAATAGGAACATACATTGAAAGTTTAATTAGACAAAAGTTGTCGCGCGAATTGCAAGACAGAGTTTCTTTTGGAAATAAAGAATCTATTGAGACATCCGACATACAAGGTGGGCAAGACATTGTTGTATTTCTTGACGAAAATCCAGTATATTTCATAGAAGTAAAATCAAGGTGGAATTCACAGAATTCAATATCTATGAGCAAACTACAACTTCAACGTGCTGTTGAAGAAACCGAACGCTATGCCTTGTGTGCAGTGGATATTACACGTTACACGGGTACAAATGATAGATACAAACTTTCAACTGATGAAATTTTACCGCTGACAAGATTCGTAGCAAATATTGGTGGAATTATTAAACCTTTAATAGAAGACAATTTGGAAGCAGAAAAAAATCAGAATGAATCAATACATTTAATTGACTACCGTGGTATAATTCCGCAGGACGTTGTGCAAGGTGGTAATGATTTTGAAAAGTTCATTGAATTGCTTTCGGAGAAAATAAATATATCTGCAAACAATTAAAAAGTACTACAACGACAACAACACCAGCTGGCAATCGAGTAGGCTGCCGTGGAGCCAAAAGCCTCACGGAGAGCCTCTCACAGTCCCCGGAAATGATGCCTTTTTTATAAATGTAAGAAAACTTGTTTACCTTTGCACCGATGGCAGTTAGCAAGTAACAAGTCGGTTGTTGGTGCTTTTTGCCCGTCTCATAGAGCTGTTTCAAAGAAGTGTGTTTTATGAATTGGTAAAAGCAAGCCCTATCTTGCTATGCCCGCTTGGCAGCATATAAACAGGTTGTGACAAATACTTTCCCAAACGAATGTCGGATTCAATTTGTTCCCTGTTTTTAAGCAGGTGTGCATACAGTTCCTTCACGGGCATACCGTCCACGCCAGCCGAGCCTTTGTTCGACACCACTTGGCGATATGCCCGCATCACGTTTCTACGGTTTAGTACCTGTTCAATCATCCGGTATTGTTTACTTTGTTTGCCCTGTTCCGCTTATAGCAGGGCTGGATAAACCTCCCTGTTGCATTTGGAACATCTTAATGCTCAGCCCTTCATTAGCTCATTGAGACCTCCGTTTCTCTATAAGGGATCGTTTTACCTGGTACTATGGCCTATTGGGGTATAAGGGGTAAGGCAAGTGCATCGCTCGCTGGTATGGTTCTTATCGGTTGACAGGGAATCGTCCACGAAATCCCCAACATTTTATACAACCGCCGTTACCGGCAAGCCAAGCAAACTGCACTTTTGACAGATAATCGAAATAATGATTAAATTTGTATAAATTTTAAAGTCTAAATATGAGGATTCTAAGGATTTACATTGACACTTCAGTACTCGGAGGTTTTTTTGACAAAGAATTTGATATTGCAACGAAAAGGCTTTTTGATGAGGTACTAAAAGGAGAATACAAAATTGTAATTTCAAGTGTAACGGAAGGAGAATTACTTAATGCCCCTGAACGTGTAAGTACTTTACTGAATAACTTGAACATTGATTACGAAATTCTTACATTGACTGACGATGCGATTAATTTAGCCTTAGAATACATAAAGGAAAATGTTGTAGGCCAAACAAGTTATGATGATTGTTTACATATAGCCATTGCAACCATTTCAAAGCTTGATTTATTAGTGAGTTGGAATTTTAAACATATTGTAAATATCAAAAGGATTCGAGGTTATAACGGGATTAACATTAAAAATGGCTATCCTTCAATTGAGATTCGTTCACCTAAAGATTTGATTGATTATGAAAACGACTAAAGATTTTGATTGTGTAAAAATGATGCGTGAAATCCGGGATAAAGTGAATTCTGAGATTGTAAAAATGGATTCTGCTCAAATTAAGGAGTATTTCCGGAAAAAATCTGAAGAATTTGAAAATAAATATGGCCAGCCCATAATCAAGTAGACTACCCCGTCAGTAACTGACGAGGAGAGCCTCTCCCACCCCGCAGCATACGGGTCTCGTACTGCGCGGTTCGTCAGCTATCAGTACTATTGCTCTTTACACCAACATACCTTTGTCTTTGTTTATGATTAGGCTAGCAAACTCGAAGTTTGGACTTCCTTATCGAATTGTGGACAACCTAATGTTCAGCCCTTCACTGGCTCATTGAGACCTCCGTCTCTCTATGACGGCTCGTTTTACTAGCTACTATGGCCTCTGCTGACTTCTCACCATTGCCAACACGTGGACGGAGAGACCTCCCCCGGTAATAGCTTTTTCGTTGTTCATTATTAATTATTTTTTATGGTATTCACGATCTCGCTGCGCTCGGTACCTCCAATGCCTGCGGGATCTACATAACTGTCCTTTTGGTGTTCGTTGGGCTTCACAAAGATGTGCTTGCTTACCCAGACATTCATGCCTCATATCCCGTTCCTGTCCGTCAGTACCGGATTTTGCCGTTTGGCTTC